>NZ_JASGFH010000005.1:0-254774 GCF_047605665.1 Lacrimispora sp.
GGTCTTCCTTCACGGTTTCCCTGGTAACCGCCCTGACCCTGGGGTCTTCCTTCACGGTTTCCCTGGTAACCGCCCTGGCCCTGGGGTCTTCCTTCACGGTTTCCCTGGTAGCCGCCCTGACCCTGGGGTCTTGGTTCGCGGTTTCCCTGCTCTCCAGCTCCGGTCTGCTCTGAAGTCTGCTGTCCTCTCGGTGCATAATCTCTGGGAGCTCCGCCCTGTCCGGGAGCCTGAGAAGGTCTGCTGTCATTTCTTTGCTGGCCTCTGACCTCTCTGCCGCCCTGTCCCTGTCCCTGGGGCTTCATCTGGGCGTTCTGGGGCCTGTATACTGCTGCGATCTTTTTCTTCGGAGCATCGCCCTCTCCTGCCGGTTCGCTGGAACGGGCCGGGGAGGAACCCTGGGGTCTGCCGCCCATCTCCTTCTTCACAATCGCCACATGTTCATCCGTAACATTGGAAGAACTTTTTAAATTTATATTATGCTTTTCCAGGATATCCAGTACTTCCTTACTGCTATCCTTTCCCAGTTCCTTTGCCAAATCATATACTCTCATGCTTTCCTCCATTCTGTGCAGGTTCTGCCTCTGTATTCATTAGTTTCACGACTGCCTTTGCAAACCCATTATCCACGATAGCCAGAGAGGTTCGCATCTCCTTGCCCATAGCGTGGCCCAGTTCATTCTTACTTGCGAAGAAATAGATTGGAACCTTATAGTGAGTACACATATTGGTAAACATCTTTCTGGTGTTATCCGAGGCCTCCTCAGAAATGATCACCAGACTTGCCTTACCCGCCTTAACGGAATTTTCTGTCATGAATTCTCCGCTGGCGATCTTTCCCGCCTTTGTGGCCAGGCCGATCATGCCCAGGATTTTCTGTCTGTTATCCAAACTGCTCCATCTCCTTTTCCAGGGTTTCGTATACTTCCTTGGGAATCGCCATCTTGAAAGAACGTTCCAGTCCTTTGCTTTTCACTGCCTTCTTAAAACACTCCATCGAAGGGCAGAGGTAAGCTCCCCGTCCGTTTTTACGTCCGGTTGCATCAAGAATCAGTTCTTCCTCCGGGGTTTTCAGTACACGAATCATCTCTTTTTTACTTTTCATCTCACCACAGCCAACACACTGTCTTAGCGGTATCTTTTTTGTACTCACGTTCCATCACTTCCTGTTTTCTTTATTCCTGGTCATCTCCCTCCAGGCTGCTTTCCTGGTAGTCGTTTTTAAACTCCGGCTTAAAGCCGTGCACTTCATCCTGAACGTTTCCGTAGCTCTCATATCCGGAATTTTCCTCCTGATACTCAAGCCCCAGCTCTTCAAAAAGTCCCAGTTCTCTCGCCTGTGTCTCACTCTTGATGTCAATCTTAAAACCGGTCAGCCTTGCTGCAAGCCTGGCGTTCTGTCCTTCCTTACCGATGGCAAGGGAAAGCTGGTAATCCGGCACAATGACCTGTGCCTCCTTTGATTCCTCATCTGCCACAACACAGATAACCTTTGCCGGGCTCAATGCATTTTCAATTAAGTACGCAGGGTTATCATCCCAGTTGATGATATCGATTTTTTCGCCTCTTAACTCACTGACGATGAAGTTGACCCTGGCTCCGTTTAAGCCTACACATGCTCCTACCGGATCTACATTGGAATCGTTGGATTTCACTGCGATCTTGGTTCTGGAGCCCGCTTCTCTTGCAATGGCCTTGATTTCAACGGTTCCGTCCTTTACCTCTGCAACCTCAGATTCAAAGAGGCGCTTGACAAGGTCCGGGTGGGTTCTGGAAACAGAAATCCTTGGGCCCTTTGGCGTATCCTTTACCTCCAGGACAAAAACCTTGATCCTTTCGGTTGGCTTAAACACTTCACCTTTTACCATCTCAGTCTCATTGAGAATGGCATCCACTTTTCCCAGATTGATGCTCACGTTTCTGCCTAAATATCTCTGTACAATACCCGGAACAACCTCTCTCTCCTGGCAATACCAGTCGTTGAAAAGAGATTTTCTTCCCTCCTCACGGATCTTTTGCAGAATCACGTTCTTGGCATTCTGGGTGGCGATTCTGCCAAACTTCTTGGAATCAATGGGAGTCTGGATCACATCTCCGATATCGTATTTGGGATCTGTCATCTTAGCCTCTGCCAGGCTGATTTGAAGAAGAGGATCTTCCACTGTTTCAACCACTTCTTTTTCCGCATAAACATTGAAATCGCAGGTTTCACGATTGATGCTGACCTTTACATTATCCGCTTTCCCGAAGTGGTTCTTGCACGCTGTAATGAGAGAATTTTCAATAGCCTCCAGCAGAGTGTCTTTGCTGATATTATTCTCCTTTTCCAGAATATTCAGTGCTTCTAACAGTTCCTTATTCATTTTTTTATCCTCCTAATATACTTACTGTTTAGAAATCAAATGCCAGACGGATCAATGCGATCTCACGCCGGTTCAGCTCAAGCTCCGCTCCATCCTCTAAGGTAATGGTCACAGTTTCCTTGTCATACGCTTTCAGTGTTCCTGTAAATTCTTTTTGCTTGTTAAGGGGTTTATAAAGCCTGATGTCCACATCTTCTCCGATGCTTCTGTCAAAGTCCTTCTCCTTTTTTAAAGGCCTTCCAAGGCCTGGAGAACTGACTTCTAAAATATAGCTGTCTGCAATAAAGTCCTTTTCATCCAGCCATTCTCCCAGCCTGCGGCTTATGACCTCGCAGTCATCCACCGTAATTCCGCCTTCTTTATCTATATAAGCTCTTAAATACCAGTTTCCTGCTTCTTTTACATATTCCACATCAACCAGTTCGAAATGGTTCTCTTCTACAAGGGGCTGCAGAAAGCGTTCCGTCTTTACCTCGTACTCTTCTCTTTTTGTCATGTTCTTCCCACCTTTCCAAACCGCCTTTATTCCCGCAAGCAATGAGCCAAATGCAGAAATGCAAGCATTCCTGCATTTGGCGAATGCTGCGAGGATCAAATACCCTGTAGCTTGCTGCGGGGTATTGATCTCTTTGACCTGCTCTTACACAAATTGAAAGAGTGGACATATGCCCACTCTTTTCCAGCCAAATATTCATGTTATCTTAACTAGTATAGCACTGTTCCCTCCGCATTGCAAGGGTTTTTTGGATTTTTTCAGTATTCCCGCAGTTTATGCCATGGGAACCTGAAACCATGTGTGGTAGATATGGTCTTTATACGGCTCTTCTTCTCCGATTACAGGAAGGTTGCACACGCTGTTTCCCTCCTTCGCTTCACGCAGATATCCCCTCTTTAAATCCTCCTGGGAAACCAGAAATGTCTTCTTCTCATCCATGAAGAGCTCCGGATGCATCAGATATACCGCTGCCGTCACATCCCAGTTATAAAATCCTTTGATGCCATAATCCTCTTCATTATATCCAAACCAGTAATCGGTCTTTGTGCGGATGTAGGAAGCCGCTTTGCTGTCTGAGGCAAATAGGCGTTCTTTGTATTCCGCTTTTGTAAACAATACTTTCAGACAGTTGTTTCCGGTGATCACGGAGAGGTTTCTTCCTTTTGTGAGAACTGTCCGGGAAGCCAGGGAATCGCAGGAAAAATTAAGCTCATCCATCACCTTTTTTTCAAAAACAAGAGGGCTTGTGATCCCTCCCATCACCACGATTTCCTTCACCTTTTTAAAGAAATTCCGGTCTCTTTCATAGGCTCCCCGAAGGTTGGTGAGAGAACCTGTCGCCAGAATGGACAATTCGCCTTCGTATTGATCCGCCATATGAGCGAGGTAATCCGCAGCCTCACTTTCATAGACTCCGCAGGCCTTCCCTCCCATCTTCACCGGAATGTCTTCACGCCCCAGCTCCTTTAACATGGTTTGAAGCGTAGTGTATACAACATCCAGCCGGTTATTCCCATAAGTGGCTGTAATCCCGTGCAGCTTTGCCGACGGGCTGCCAAGGAGGTACATGAGGGCGAGGCCGTCATCCACATCACAGTCCTTTACCCCAAAGGTATTGTCACAGTCAAATACGATATGCTTCATCTGATCTCACCCTTCTATCCGAAACCATGCGGCTTCTTTTTCTTCTATTATAATACGGGCCTGTCCTCCCCGCTCCAGTTCCAGCTCTTCCAGAGTGCGGCTTGGCATATGGCTGAACATAATTCCCTCCGATGTCCCCATCTCCACTTCCGCCATTTCTCCCATAAACGTAATATTCAAGACGGTATCGGCTCCGCCATTTTCAAGCCTTACAGAAAGGGGCCTGATCATCGCTTCATAATTCCCATCCTCCAAATCAGCCTCCGCCTCAAACAGCCTGCTGCAAAACCTGTGATTTTTAACTTTCCCTTTTACATAGTTTGCCTTTCCAAAGTATTCCGCCACTTCTTTAGACGCAGGATTGCGGAATATATTCTTTGGCGTGTCATACTGCAGAATCCCTCCGCCGCTCATGAGCGCAATCCTGTCCGACATCTGGAGAGCTTCTCTTTTTTCATGGGTCACCAGGATGGTGGTGATGTTCCGCTCCCGATGAAGCTTCTTCACAAGACTGCCCATCTCCTGCCTCAAATGTTCGTCAAGACCGGAAAAGGGCTCATCTAAAAGCAGGATTCCCGGATCAGCGGCAAGGGCTCTTGCCAGGGCAACCCTCTGCTTCTGCCCCCCTGAGATTTCCTTCACTCTCCGGTTCTCAAAACCGGAAAGCTGCACTTCCTCCAGCAGCCGTTTCACCCTTTCTTTTCTGACATCTTTCGGCACCTTCTGAATCTCCATGGGAAATCCGATGTTTCGTTCCACGGTCATGTGGGGAAACAGCCTCAAATCCTGAAATACGATGACCATCCCTCTTTTTTCAGGAGGCATTCCCACAACCGAAGTATCCCGTACCCGGATATCTCCCTCCCTGATTTCCAGAAGTCCTGCTGCGCTTTTTAAAAGCGTGGTCTTTCCGCAGCCGGATGGCCCTAAAAGGGAAATGAATTCCCCTTCCTTCATATCCAGGCTGATTCCGTGAAGAATCTCCTTTTTTTGCAACACTACTTTCAGATTTTCAATGGTAAGACTCATGATTTTTTCCTTTTCCTGACCCGCCGGGGAGTCCCTGATTCACGTTATTCCGACGTATAAAATTCTCCTTCGCCCCGCTTCATATAGCGCCCGGCAGCCCCTTCCAACACGGCAAATACCGCCAATGTAACACCGAGAAAAACCCCGCTGTAAATGCTGGCAATATTTCTGTCTCCGCTTTGGAGATAGGGAACCATAACAATGGTAAAGGTCTTCACCCTTCCCCCTCCGATCATCAGCGTGAGAAAATACTGGCTGAAGGAAACCACATAAGACATGCTTATGGCCGGCAGAATAACAGGCATCAGCACCGGCAGAGACACCTTATAAAAAGCCTGGAACGGAGAGGCCCCCAATACCCGCGCCTGTTCCTCCAGCCGTTTTCCCACTGCCTGGGTTCCCTCCATAATGAGGCGTACCGCATAGGGAAGGGATGATATCAGATGGGCGATGATAATCCCTGAAATTCTGTTATTCAGCCCCATCTTAATAAATGTGATCTGTATTCCCATTGCAAATACAGTGGCAGGCACCATAAAGGGAAGGATGGTGAAAAAATACATCAGCCTTTTTCCGGGAAAGCAGTATAAAATCATGGCTCTTGCCGTCATAAGGCCGATCACTCCGGATAAAACCGCCGTAACTCCGGAGATCAGAATGCTTGACCCCAATATCTGCAAAAGCTCTCTTTTCCTTCCCGCCACCTCCAAGACAGCCCTTATGGAAAACACCTGAGGGATCAGCTTTGGCCATGCCCACCTCTCTGTAAATATCCATATTAATAAAGTGGCAGCAGGCAGAAGAATTCCGGCAATCAGCAGACATAGGATCATATTGGAAAACAATGGCGCTCTTTTTTTCTTCATATCTGTGCCTCATCCGTCAAATCTTTCATATTTTTCTGCATCATTAAAAAATAAAGCAAGGCGCTCAAAAGAGAAACCGCAATGATGATTCCATTGAGAGCCATGGCATAAGGGCGGTTTCTCAAATCCGGGTGAATATACTGCTGATAGGCCAGAACCGGCAGGGCTTTAGGAAGTGTGGCGCCCAAAAGAAGGGGAAGTTCATAGGCCCCAAGGGCAAATACAAAAATGATCAGAAAGCCGCTCACAATCGTATTTCTGCACAAGGGAAGAGTCACCTTCCAAAAGACTGCCAACGGCCCTGCTCCCAAATTCACAGCCGCTTCTCCCAGGCTCCCGTTGATATTTGCCATGAGGGAAATGACAAAGTAAATAATAAATGGAATTTCCTTCCACAGATAAGCCAGAATAATTCCAATCCCGTGAGAATCGTAAATTACCAGGGGAAACTGGACCTGTTCCTGAATCATGCCCAGGGCGTATGCGATTCTTGCAAGAATTCCGTTTCTGGAAAAAATATTGAGGATAAAAAGAGCCGCCATAACGTGAGGAATGATAATGGGAAGCTGAACAATCCGCATCATCATTCCTCTGTTTTTTTGTCTTGCGACACATACACAGCAAAAAAACACTCCTCCTGCGGTTGCCAAAACTGCCGAGATCAGGGCAATTCTAAGGCTGTACAACAGGGAGTGAATCATATCAGGCCGTGATAAAACCTCTTTATAGTAAAAAAGAGTTGGCTCCTTTAACCCAAAAGCTGGAATTACCCCTAAACTTTGGGTAATTCCAGTAATCAGTCCTATCATAAATAAAACGGTAAGTATGATCTGAGGAGCCAGAAGCAAGTATGGCATCAGCTTTTTTTTCATTATTTTCCTGCTACTTCCTCTGCCCATATTTCCTCAATCAGCACAACGAGCTGGGCAGGCATTTCCGGAAGGCGTTTTGATAAAAGCTCATCCTGGGGAATGGTTCCTTTTCCAAGGTCCACCTGATCAAATGCCTCTTTCTGTTCCCTGGAAAGCTTTGAGTTATCAAGCACCGGAATCACCTTCATGGTTTCATAGCGGTCTGCCTGAATCTCCGGAGACAGCATCTCATTGATCGCCACCATGGCTCCGGCTTTATTGCCGGAATTGGCTGCAATGGCCATGAAATTGGTATTTCCAATGGTCCCCTTGTCAAACTGAAATGACTGGGTTGTTTCCGTATAAGCTCCGTCTGCTATTTTAACAGCCGTCCCGTAAGCATCATAAGTCATATTCAAAACTACTTCTCCGTCTGAAAACATGTTGTCCAGAGTGGGAGCGGAATCCGGGAAGGTCTTCCCTTCATTCCATAAGTAAGGGTTTAACTCTCTTAAGTACGCCATAGCAGGTTCTACTGCCGCTCTCACAGTTTCCTTATCCGCTTCCATATCCAAAAACTGCTCATATCCGCAGATTTCATAAATGATATTTCTCACAAATGCGCTTCCTGTAAAATCAGGCAGAGCCGGGTAAGTCACCTTTTGGGGATACTTGCGGACAAATTCCTTTAATGCCTCTGCACTCTCAGGAAGCTCCGGTGTTACGGCTGTATCAGCGATCAATACGATCTGGGCCTTTCCGTAAGGAGCTTCAAATCCCTCAATGGGATATGCGAAGTCAAGAGTCACATCCTCAGACTGCGGATCAATATAGTCCTGGAAGTTGGGAAGCTGATCTGCAAATGGGCCGTACAGCATGTTATTTTCCTTTGCAGACCGGAAGTTCTCCCCGTTGATCCAGATCATGTCAATGGTTCCGTCCTTTTCCCCTGCCTGGATTTCTCCCGACAACTGGCTCAATATCTGGTCAATGTCCATGGGGACACGCTCCATGGTGATATCGTACTTTTCCTTCATGACAGAAGCGAAGGTATTGTCCAGCCACTGATTCAGCTTTTCATCTCCGCCCCAGCCATAAAATGTGACAACCGTCCCTTTTGCTTCCTCTTTCAGGCTGTCAAAGGATACTTCTTCCGCTTTTGCGGCATCTGTAACTTTCGCCGCTTCCGTGGCCTGGGTTGTCTCGTCTTTTGTTTTTTCCCCGTTTCCGCAGGCTGTTATGGAAAGGGCCATAGCCATTGCCAGCAGCGCTGCTGAAATTCTCTTTTTCATCTCATGTCTCCGTCTCTTATTCTTCTATGCGGTTTATTATTTTACAAATGCCGCCTGAATATCACTGTTCTTTGCGCCGCCTTCAATGATGAATAAGTTCTTTTCATCAAATCCAGCATCCTTTAAAATAGAAACGGCTGTTTTGGCAATCGGGTCTCCGATGTAGCATAAGAAATATACAGGTTCTTCTTTATTGAGCTTCTCTACTGCCATATCATACATAGCCTTCTGGGCATCAGCATTCTGAAACTCTTTTAAGTCCACGTGAAGGGAATTTTCGATATGACCTTCTGCATATGCGCCCTTGTCACGCACATCCACGATCTGTGCATTCTCTATGACGAGAACGTCTGCTCCCTTGATATACTGCCACTCAATTCCTTCTTCTACACGGTTTGTTGTAAGGACACCCTCTTCTTTCAGGGCTTTTGCGCCTCCCTCAACGGTATAGATTAAGTTTTTATCAATTCCGGCTTCCTGCAGCACAGTTGTAGCCTTCTGGGCGCCTCTCTGTCCGCTGTTGCAGATGATGTAGATTTTCTCTCCATCTTTCAAATTCTTTTCTGCATATTCCTTCATTTTATCTGCCAGGGACTCATCCTCCAGCGGGAAAATAGGCTGCCACTCTGAATTGACAACTCTTCCTGAACCGTAGTTTGACCACTCTCTTACATCGAGAACATGGATGCCTCCGTCAGTAGCCGCTTTTACTGCTTCCTGAGCAGATACGAACTGGTATTCTTCTTTTGAAGCGGTTTCTGCTGCCGCACTCTGCGCTGCTGTTGTGCTCTCTGCCGCTGTGCTTGCTGCCGCTGTTGTGCTCTCTGCTGCAGTTGTTTCTTTCGCTGCTCCTGCATTTCCTGAACCACAGCCTGTGATCATGGATGCTGTCATGGCTGATGCTAACATAAGTACTAAAAATCTTTTCTTCATAATAAATCTTTTCCTCCTGGGTTTGCTCAGTGTTCGTCTCTTATTTCGACACTGCATGATCATGATTATAAATGTTTCTTCCTGTTCATTCAAGTGAAAATACCCGAATCACCTATTCATTTATTCCATATGCCTATAGATACTTTCTATTAATCCACAATTTTTGCCATTTTATCCAAAAATTCATGACTCAAATACGCTTCCAGCTTCCGGGCCGTGGACTCATTGAATATCTCTTTTCCCGGCTGCTGATATTCCACCCAGGCCATAGCGCACCAGGTAATCCCCCTTAGGCATGTGACCGGAATATAGGTCATTGTCCGCTCTTTTAAGCCCTTTGTATCAAACCTTCCCCCCACCTTTTCCAGATACACGTCCAGAAAGTCCTCCATCCGGTCCTTTTCCAGAATCACGTCTGTTTTCCAGAAGGTTGTGGTAGGCGCAAGAAAATGTCCCAGGTCCTGAGCCGGGTCGCCGTAAAGAGGCTTTTCCCAGTCGATCAGATAATTGCCTTCCTGCTCTCCATTGATGAGAAAATTAGTAGAATTCAGCTCTGTGTTAATACAGCACCGGTAAACAGGGCTTTCTAAACTGTCCACCCGCTCCCAGCCCTTTTTCAGCATCCGTCTTATCTTTTTCTTCTTTTCCCCGTCACCCAGATCAGAACTTTCATACTTTAAAAACATCGCCTCACACTCTTCCAAAATCGCCTTTAAAGGATTCTCCGGAACGAGGAGAGAATGGTCGTCTGCAATGGGAACGCTGTGTATATCCGCCAGACAGTCCGCCGCATAATGAAGTTCCCTTTCATAATCCAGCCCATGTCCCGGAAGGTATTCCATCACCATGATTCCATACGGAATCCGTTCTTTTGTTCCATCCACATAAAACGGCTTTGGAGTCCGTCCTGAACCAGTTAACAGCTCCAGAGCCTTATATTCATATCCAATCTGGTCCTCCAGATGCATCTGGCTCCCAAAATTCACCCGCAGAACCAGTTTTTTGCCTGTAACCGGATGAAGGAACAGATAATTTCTGTTATACTCCCCCTGAGCCAGCATCCGGTACTCCTCTGTCACCTTTTCCGGAAGCCCCAGACCTTCCCGGTATCCGCTCCACCCGATATATTCCGCCAATCCCTGTACCTGATTCATAATTTTATCTCCTGATGAACCAACCGGATATGCAAGTATATCCGGTTGGTTCACAAACTCAAAATTGAAAGATGCTTTTCTTTCAACTCTACTCCGTCTACCTCACATCCCGGTACATATCCGAAATCCGTTCTATGGGAACGCCTTTCCGGTACATGCTCCGGAGCCGGTTCATCTTCCACATAAGTTTCAATTTCGGTATTGTGCCTTTGGGAAAACGCCTGTCCGATGTATAAATCCGCTTCTTTGCCATTCCAAGCTTCACGTGCATTTCCTTTAAGGTCAGGGAAAACCGGTAGTCCTCCATAATGGGAATCTCAGGAAACATACCGGCTTCAAAGAACAGTTCCCGGTCTATAAAAATCCCCTGGTCCCCAAACATGACTTTCCTGTCCTTAATCCTGTGGTTGGAAATCACCCGGCAGGTAAACATAAAAAAATTCCGGGAATGAAATGCGATTCCAAAGCATCCGGCCCGGTAATCCCTCATCACTCTTCTGATTTCTTCCAAAGGCTTTTCAGGAAGTTCACTGTCACAGTGCAGAAAAAACAGAATGTCCCCGCGGCTGGCCATTGCCCCTGTGTTCATCTGCTTTCCTCTTCCCTTTTCACTGTGAATCACCCGGTATCCCGGCTCTATGAGTTCCAGGGTGCGGTCTGTACTGCCTCCGTCCACAAACAGAATTTCACATTTTCCCCGCAGGTCTTTCAGTTGTTTCTGCAGCTTTTTAATGTCTTTTTCTTCATTATAGATCGGTATGATGATGGAGACAGAAGCTGTTTTTGCAACGTATTTCCCGGTTTTTCTATACTTTAAGCTTTCCCTTCCCTGCATCCGTTTCCGGTATTCCCTTAAATCTGACAGGGTGTCTATATCCCACAGCTTTTTTGTGTAGCCGACAGTCATTCCTGCCTGGGAGAGAGTCTTCACCGTATCCTCCAGAACAGTCCCATGGCCATACCGTCCAAGGCCAAAAGCTTCCGGGCAGGCTTTTTTCAGCCCTATGAGATAATAGCCGCCGTCATACGTTTTACCAAAGACCACATCCCGGTTTTCAAGCACCGCAAACGCATGTTTTAAATAACCGGACCGCAGCTCCGGAATATCCGTTCCAATGAGAAGGCATTGGTCGTATCCCCTGGAAAACACTTCTTCAAAAGCCCGGTGCATCCGTTCTCCCAGATGTTCACCCTGCTGCCCGAAATACCCTTTCTGTTCTCCTAAAATTCCCTCCAGAAACTTCTGCTCCCTTTCCCCATCCGGGGTATGACAGACGAAAATATCCGCCCCGGTTTTTTCACATTCCCGGCCAATGTCCTTTAAAAAGCAGATATGAAGCCTGGCACACTGGCGGGGCGAAAAGGTGTGCATCAGCCTGGTCTTCGTCTTTCCCGGCAGCGGCACTCTTGTAAATATAATAATCGCCTGTTTCATCTATACAATCTTCCATAAAATTTCTATCGTATCCTCTACAACCTGGGGACAGAACCGGAGAAACAGGCCTTTTTCCATGACCTTTTCCAGTTCTTCTTTCTTTGAAATATCATGCCCCAGCAAATCACGGCAGATACAGGAGGGGTATTTTTCCGCAAACATCCGTTTAAACTTTGCCGTTTTCTGCTTCATCATCTCTTTCTGGAGGACATCCCCCTCTTTGCAGTGCCCGTACTTCATCCCAAGAACCATCAAGGCGCCTGTGACAGCGCCGCAGGTTTCTGCGCACTGCATTCCCCCTCCAAAGCAGGAGGAAACCTTCCAAAGCATTTCCTTATCCATTTCCAGTTCCTTTGCAAATGCCCCTGTCACCACCTGGGAACAGTCGATCCCCTGGAGGAATAATTCTCTGATCTCTTCAAGGCCTGTTTCCTGTCCCTGAAAATCTTCCATTTTATCTGCCTCCTTTTTTCATTTGTCTTTCTACGTATATCCTCCTTGCCATAACAATGAGAGCTGACAGCGCAAAGAGTATGAGAAGCCCTGTCACAAGCAGCCTGGTGCCTCCTGACAGCATGCCTCCCACATAAGAATAAACGATGGTAGCCGGAAGCTGTCCGATTCCGGTTGCAAGAAAGAAAGAGCCAAAGGACATGGAAGTGAGTCCTGCCCCATAACTCACCAGATCAAAGGACACAAAAGGCAGAAGGCGGCAGATTAACACCGTATTTCTTCCATACTTTTCAAAAAACGAATCAATCTGCTTTAATCCTGTTTTGCTCGTCAGCTTTTCTGCGGCGTCTCTTCCCAGGATTCTTGCGATGTAAAAGCATACCGCTGCCCCTGCCATGGCGCTTGTCCAGGAAAGGATGGCGCCCTGCCACCAGCCGAATAAATTGGCGTTTGCAAAGGTGAGGAGAAAGGCCGGAAGGGGCGCAGCCACGGACTGAAATATCATGAGTAAAAAGGATATTGCAGCCGCATAAACACCCCAGGAGGCGATAAAATCCTTCACCACCCCAAAATCTCCGCTTGCAAACATTTTAAACACCTGATTCATGGTTCCTCTTACTGACGGAATCGCATAATAGCTTACAACTGCGCCTCCGATTATTAAAATCATTCCTGCTTTTTTCATTATATCACGTTTTTCAGTCATTGTCCTTCTCTCCGGTATTTCGCCTTCAGGCGGTTTACGACAGACCGGCCCGTATCCGGCCTTTCTTCTCTTTCTAATATTTCCAAAAGGATATGCTTCGTACCGTCATATCCATTTCTCACAAAATTCCCTGAACAGGAGGCGCAGTAGGTATAAACGGTTTCCTCTTTCTCCCGGAATATGCCGCGCACCATCTCATCTGCCAGGTCCTTTTCTTTTTTTCCTGCACACCCTCCCAATCCGCAGCATTGCACATCAGAAATGATATCCGGGTCCTCCTTTAAAAATGCCCGTATATGTCCAAGCAGTTCCCGGCTTTCCCGGTCCGGACAGGGCGGAAATACGGTAAGCTTTTCTTCAATCACTTTTCCGATTCCAAGTTCCTGCAGCTTCTGATAGATGCTCACAATCTTTATATTCAGACGGGGCTTTAAAAAATCATAGCAGTTGGGGCACATGGTAACCACTTCCTCCACGCCCTTTTCTCTCAGCCCCTCTTCAATTCGCTCAATAATCTTCTGTTCCTGCTTCTTAAGCCCCAGTTCTGCAATGGGCTTTCCGCAGCAGTCAAACACAATTCCCCCATCCAGTTCTTCCCGGAACAGCTTTGCCAAATACTCCGTTGTCTCAGGATAATAGGAAGGAAAACTGCAGCCCGGAAAAAGCACAGTCTTTTTCATCCCCTGTCCGTAATTGCGGAATAAATAGTTCTGCTTTTCCTTCACCACCATTCCATAGCCCTTTTCACGGAGCTTTCCCTGGTTCTCCCTCACCTGTTCCTGGCGCATCCTTAAAATGATCTCTCTTCCGTCAATGCCCTCAGGACAGACCTGGGAGCATCTGCCGCATAAAAAGCAATGGTAAGCCAGCTCCTCAAGCTCTTTGACATCTCCGATATCAATCTTATATTTTTCCAGAAAGAGACAATTATGTCTGCACACATGGCAATGGGTACATGCAGACGGGTCCGTAATTCCCGGCTTATTTTCCATACTGTCCCTCCTGTATATATTTCTTCTTTAAAAACACTCCGATTCCCATGACTCCAACTGCCAATACCGCTGCAATTGTCAGATACAAAACGCGGTTTTCCTGATCCGCAAATCCGGCTGCTCCCACAGTATACATGGCTGTTCCCGGCAGCATAAAGACCAGGGAACCGATGATATAGGTGCTGAATTTAATATCTGTAATGCCGTAGGCAAAGTTTTGAAGATTGTAGGGAAATACCGGAACAAGCCGTGTAATGGCGAGAACGAACAGCTTGTTTTCTTCCGGGCTGTCAAACAGCCACTTGTTTAAATACCGGTTCCTGCTTACCATTGGTTTCACGCTGTCTTTTAAAAAGAACCTTCCCGCTCCAAAAGCCAGAGCAGCTCCGACTGTAGTCGCCGCTGAACAGCATACCGTACCCAGCACCGGACCGAATAAAAGTCCGGCAAACACGGCAAATGTAATTCCCGGAAGAGCCAGAAAGGTACAGCCTGCTATGGTGAGCAGGGTATAGACAGCAATGGCATAAGGGAGATTCTCCCTCACCCCCTGCTTAAAAAAAGCCAGATTATCTAAGTCACTGATATAGGAAGACCAGCCAAATATATGATTGAAACAAAAAATCACAAGGACGGTTCCCGCAAATATCCAAAGTTTTTTATCTTTCATCTTTTTTCTTTCCCCCCATGATGAGCGCTGCCCCTGCCTTCACGATCTGGAGCAGGGCGGCCAGCCCCAGCAGCAGGCTGATAAAATAATACGCTCTCATGGTTTTTATGGAGCTGATGCAGGTATAGGAAACATACAGCGTTGTCAGGATTGTCATGGCTGCATACGTGAAAGGGGCAGGTTTTTCCTGTCCCTTCCGTCTTTTTATCCAAATTGCCAAAAGCAAAAGCGTCACTGCTGTCAGAACCGCCACCGCCGTGTACTTTAATGTTTCCATGGGAAAGTCCTGCTCCCAGCTCTGGTTTTTATAAATCACATATCTGGCCATCCCCATCTTCCTTCGGGTAAAATAATGGACCAGATATGCACCTGCCAGGAAAAGCACTTCTGTAAAAGTCATGGCAGCATATCCTATTTTCTTCATGTCAGGCGCTCACACTCCGGTTTTCATGCTTTTTATTTTTTCGCTTTATCCGTAGAAAGCTTTCCTACGGTGGTGTATTCACACGCACTGCCTGCAGGATCGCCTAACTGTACGGGAAGGCTGTCGTCCATCTGCCACTGATACCAGCCTCCGTCATAAAGCTTTGTATTAGTATATCCATTTTCATAGCTGATAAGAAATGGAACGGTAGCTCTCCAGCCTGTACCGCAGTAAAATGCCACTTCCTGATCAAGAGAGGCTTTGCCTTCCTTTAAATATCCTTCCAGCACATCCGCTCCCACTGTTGTGCCGTCTTCCTTTAAGTAAGAACCGTCGTCTGTATCCCGGCCCCAGATAGCGCCTTTGGGCTCGCCAGCCTTGTCAATATATCCGTAGCCGCTGGTCTCTCCCAAGAACTCCGCCTTGCTTCTGATGCTCACCAATTTGAAATTGCTGTCATTTTCAAGCTTTTCCTTTACTTCGTCAATGGAAATAATATATTCCGGATGGGCGGGAACTGTGGTTCCAAAACCTTTGTCTGTGGCTTCTGGCTTATTGCTGCCTTTTTCCAGGTCATATCCGGCCTTTGTCCAGGCTTCAAGACCGCCGTCGAGGCATTTTACATTTTCAACGCCTGCCCATAACAGGGTAAATGCAACTCTGTCATCGGCGGAATTCGTTCCGTCTGTTCCGTAACAGATTACCGTCGTATCCTTGGTAATTCCGTAATCAGCCACCAGCTTTTCAATCTCCTCCGGCGTGCGGATATTCCAGTATTCCTCAGATTCCACGTAATCTGTGTTCATATGATAGGACCCTTTGATATGTCCCTCTAAATATCCGGGGTTGTCCGCTTCTTCTCCCCAGCCGCATTCCAGAATAACGTAATCAGAGGACTCTTCCTGATTTCCGTCAATCACACTCTGTACCCAGTCAGGGGATACATACACCTTTTTCTTATCCACAGGATCAGCTTCCACACTGGTTTTCGCTTCTGCTGTTTCCTTTTTTTCGCTGTCTGCTGCTTTCTGCTCAGGCTTTACCCCACAGCCTGCTGTCAATGCTGCTGCCATAGTGATGCACAGCAGAATGCCTAATACTTTTTTCTTCATGATACCTTCTCCTAGTATGTATATTTTGTCGCTGTTATCTATTATAAAGAGGTACTGCTTTTGAGTCTAATTGATTTAACCAATATATAAGGGGTATTTATAGATATGTCCTATAAATGTTTTTTCCTCACACTCCCTTTTTCAGTACATATCATAACACTATAAAGAAGTTGGATTATGTCATATAAGGAGGACCTATGAAGCCAAAGCTGGAAATTCGTGGGGTCAGTTACTCCTATCATTCTCTTGAGGGTGAGACACTGGCCCTTTCCGATATATCTTTCACCGCAGAAAATGGGGAATTTCTCGCCATCGTCGGCCCCTCCGGCTGCGGGAAATCAACCCTTTTATCCCTTCTCAGCGGACTTTTATCGCCCGATAAAGGGGAAATTTACATGGATGGAGTTCCCCAGGCAGAGGCCAGAGGAACCACCGGTTACATGCTGCAAAGAGACCATCTTTTCGAATGGCGGACCATCATGGGAAATGCACAGTTAGGGCTGGAAATTCAGAAAAAATTAAACAGCAGCTCCAAAGAAAAGCTGCATGAAATGCTTCATACTTACGGTCTTGGAAGCTTTGAGCAGGCAAGGCCGTCTGAACTGTCCGGAGGTATGCGTCAGCGTGCCGCACTGGTCCGCACCCTGGCCCTGGAACCGGACCTTCTTTTATTAGATGAACCTTTTTCCGCACTGGACTATCAAACAAGGCTTGCCGTCTGTGATGATATCAGTTCCATCATAAAAAGTGCCGAAAAAACTGCCATTCTCATCACCCACGACCTTTCCGAGGCCATCAGCGTCGCTGACCGGGTCATCGTGCTGACAAGCAGGCCCGGCAGGATCAAAGCCGTTATTCCCACTTCCTTTGGCGAGGATTACGTGCGCCCCCTGGCCCGGAGAAACATGCCGGAATTTTCCGTTTACTTCAATCAGGTATGGAAGGAGCTGCAAAATGATGATTGAACCTCATGCCACTTTAGCACAGCAGGAATTTATCCAAAAGGAAATGCTTCACCGGCGCAATGTGCGGGTGTGGCGTTTTATGCTTCTGGTTCTGCTTCTTTCCCTTTGGGAGCTGTCCGCAAGCCTTGGGATTCTCAATGATTTCATATTCAGTTCTCCCTCCCGGATGACCCTTTGCTTTATCGATATGGTGAAGGACAGAAGCATATTTTTACACATCGGGGTGACGGTAATGGAAACCATCATAAGTTTTTCCCTGGTCATTACCCTGGGGCTGGCAACAGCCATTCTTTTATGGGCCAGCCGCAGCATCACAGAGGTCTTAGAGCCTTATCTGGTTATGCTCAACAGCCTGCCAAAGTCCGCCCTGGCCCCCATTTTGATCGTTTGGCTGGGGAATAATATTAAAACCATTATTGTAGCCTCGATTTCTGTGGCTGTTTTCGGATGCATTATGACCCTGCACACCGGATTTTCACAAATCAACCCGGATAAGATCAAATTGATTTATTCTTTGGGGGGAGGAAAAAGAGATGTACTTTTAAAGGTCCTGCTGCCCGGTTCTGTGCCGCTTATCATCAGCAATATGAAGGTGAATATCGGGCTTTGTCTGGTGGGAGTGATTATTGGGGAATTTTTGGCGGCAAATAAAGGATTGGGATATCTGATCATCTACGGAAGCCAGGTGTTTAAGATGGATTTGGTGGTGATGAGTATTGTGATTTTGTGTTTTGTGTCTGCCGTTTTGTATCAGGGAATTTCTTTGCTGGAGAAGAAGATAGGTCATAATTAAGGATTAGAATTGTAAAGGGCAGGACGTTAGAATAGGCGGACTGCTCTTTTATTTAATATCAAATACAAGCATTGTATTATGGAACTTTCCATCGTATACGGTCATCCAAAAATTTCGGAATTGAATTTTAAATAAAAAAATGAAAGGAGCTTTTACCAAGCGTGCACAACAGTACCTACCGGATAAAAGCTCCTTATTTTTTCTATAATAAAATCTTCCTCTCTCCTCCGTCTGCTTCCGTGACGCAAATGCTAATTTTCCCGTCCGATGCTTCAAAGGATACATGTTTCACCTTGCACTCCCCGTCACTGCTGGTAATCACATGGGCAAACACTGCTTCGCCTCCAAAGCTGCGCTCAATCCTGTAATTAATATCAGATACAGACGGGTTATCAGGTCCTCTTCCGTTAAATACGGTCTGACCAAAGCCAAACCCAAAGATATGAGTGGTAACCTCCCCATCTCGATAAGCAGTCACGATTTCGCCGTCAGCCTCTGTCTGTACCATGGAATGAAGGTGCTTATAAGGTTTCTTTTCAGAAAATACCTCCACCGGCTGGCCTTCCGGAGCCAGAATTGTCTCTCCCGAAACATGCATCACCCAGTCAATAGGCAATTGAGGGGCAGCCCCTTTTACAACAAATACCTCTGCAAAATAATCATCTGTCCAGGCAATTTTCCTTGTCATTTTAACAGATTTATAATTCTCTTCCTTCCACTGAACAATGGTAAAGCTGTCCGGCATTTCGTAAGGAGCTGTCCAATCCGCCTCTGCCTCCACATAGACCACACCATCCAATTCTTCATACCGCTTCAAAATCCCATTTGCAGGAGCCTGATTTTCTTCTCCAATGGTAACCGTATTGTGGGAACCTGTATTTTTATAAAAATCATAATGCATGAGTGCACCGTAGCCGGTTGTTCCAAGATCAGGAGAAATCCGTTTTCCGCAGGCGAGATAGCTAATGTCCAGACGGTCATAATGATCATGCTCGCCTCCATAGCTGTCATGCTTAAACAGGAGATACCGGTCACCAGCCCCTCTTAAAATGGTACTTCCGCAAAGTCCTTCTTCCACATGATAATTTTTAAATGTATGGCTGCACTCTTTAAGTTCATCCATACCATAAATAAAAGCTTCCAGGTTATCCCTTTTTTCTTTTTTGTACAGTTCATTTAAAACATACAACAGCCTGTCTCCCCCTATTTCCCGATAAGCAAACTCATAGAGATAGAGGCTGGAAGATGTATGTCCATAGTTTGTATCATTTAACATGGGAATAGCAAATCCCGGTTCCAGATAATCCACTAGCAGCTCCATCATTGCCTTGTAATTGGGATGGCTGATATGACTGTGGGGTGTATGTAAAGCAAACTTTTCATATGCAAAAAAGCTGGTTAAAGCGTAAAAATGGTAACCAAAAGCTCCTTCAAACCACATATGATTCTTAAGCATTCCTTTCTCTAATTGATAAAGGAGACCATATGGCTCATAAACTGCAAACTTCACATAAGATTCCACATCAAAAATCAAGCCGATAATCGCAATAGCTGAATTAATAATGACCTCATGATTATGCAATTGATTATGGCGGTGTTCTATTAAAAACTCTGCACCGGGGAGCAGCATCCCATCACGGACAGAAACCCTTTCTTCCTCTGTCATAATATCTGACAGCAGATCATAGGTCATGGCAAAGTTACGCAGAAAATTGGCCTCATCAAGAGTCTGAGCTCCTGATTTACCGGGGCCGTTATAAGGAATATCTCCATGTACTTCATAATCCCTGTAATATCTGGAATACTCTGTCATGATGGAAACAGCCTTTTTCCCATAAGCCTCCTCACCGGTCACCAGATGAAGCAGCCCCATCTGAAAAGCGGCTGTATAATTTTTAGTGTTGATAATTCCCCACCAGGTGCTGTCATAAGGTTCCCCGGAAAATACCTGGCCGCAGACACGGCATCGATGGCGGTGTTCATCTTTGCGGTCAAATTCCAATTGAACCGAACATTTGGGACAGTAATAATAAAGAGACCAGTTGGCAATTCCCGTTTTCGGAACCATAACCGGTTCTTCCATAACTTCACGGACTTCCTGCCTCAGCCGTTCTATGGACTTGGGCCAAAGCTTTCCTTTTTCCTGTAAATGTCTGACTTCTGCTTCCGTAAACTGTATCATGTTATGGCCTCCCTCAATATAAGCGTTCTTTTTCCACTACTTTTTTAAATTCTGTCGGCGTACAACCGTAAAACTTCTTAAAGCTGCTGGCAAAATACCTCTGGTTATCATAGCCGCACTCTTCTGCCACTTCCTGTATCCTCAGGCCGGTCTTTTGAAGCAGGATGCCTGCCTGTTCCATCCGTTTCCGTATTAAATACTCACCAAAACCTTCCCCAGTATGCTGCTTGAAAATCTGTCGTACATAACTGGAGCTGAAATGCACCTGGGCGGCAATCCATTCCAGGTCTATATCACTGTTTTTCAGATTATTATCCAGCAAAAGCTTGATCTGCTTTACGACCGCACTCGCCTTTGTTTCCTCAGAATGTTCAGAAACGATCAGACAGCACTTTTCTATATAATTTCCCAGCATTTTCTTCATATCCATGAGGCTGCCGTAATGAATCCTGTCCTGGATATAGGCAATGGGCTCCATTTCCTCTTTATCATAGCCTGCCTGTTCCATATCATTTTGGATTGCATAGACCAATTCCTTCACGGATACGCTGATATAATCATTTTTCTTATTGGCTAAGGAGGCATAGCTCTTCATCAGCCCCTGAAGCTGGGCAGCGGCTTCCTCTTTCTGCCCGGTACGGACAGAAAGCCGGATCTGATTTTTCCAGTCTCTGATCTGGGAACTGCTGCTTTCCTCCTGTATATCATTTTCTTCCCCATAGAACATAACAGGTTTTTCTGCATCCAGAGTTCCTCGCCAGACAGCCATAGACTCCTGATAGGATGTGCTTAAGTCCTTTAAGCTCTTATAAGGACGGCCCAGAGCACAGCTAAGCTGTATCTGATAGTATTTTTTTAAGCTGGCCTGGATTTTCTTCATTGCCGCCCTGACTTTTTCTAAAAATACAGTTTCACGGTCCCCTGTACCGCACCAGATCACTGCCAGATGGGTTCCATCGAAACTGACACCATAGATTCTGATTCCCGGCGGGAGATATCCCTCCCGTATCAGAAGCAAAAACTCTTCTACCCGTTCCTGGCTTCCAAAATCCCAGGTTCCCCCGGTAAGTCCTATAACTCCTGCCAGGTAGTAATCTCCTGATAGTTCAACGCCTAACTGCTGGCAGACGGTATCCTTGCAGTCCCGCCCCTCCAGCAAATCCTTCAGCGCTTTTTCCCTTGCAAGACCTTCTCTGATGAAAGCCTGTTCCCGAAGCAAACTCATATTCTGCCAAAGAGCCTTCTGACTGTCCAGCTCCTGTATCATTTTCTGAATCACTTCCACCAGCTCCTGAGGCAGAAACGGCTTTAAAAGATAGTCCTTTACTCCCAAAGAAATCGCCTGCCTGGCATAGTCAAATTCATCATATCCGCTGATCACTACATTCTTACTGGAAAGGCCTGCCTTTTGCATTCCCTTGATCAATTCCAGCCCATTCATAAAAGGCATGGATATATCTGTAATCAAGATATCCGGTCTTAAAAGAACCGCCGATTCTAAAGCCTCTCTTCCATCTCCCGCCACTGCCACCACTTCTACTGGCAAAGAAGAGCTGCGGATATTTTTCACCAGTAAGTCTCTTACATAATCCTCGTCATCTACGATCATAATCCGATACATCAATCAATCCCCCAATCTCTCACCGGAAGCGTAAGAATTGCTTTGGTCCACTGACCTTGTACACTTTCAAACTGGAGTCCGTAATCTTTTCCGAAAAAAAGGCGGAGCCTTTCATTTACATTGTAGATTCCATAGCCTTCTGAACGGTCTGTTTCGCCTTTTTTTAAGGCTTCATTGAGAACCTTCAGCTTATCCTGCGAAATGCCTGCTCCATCATCCCATACGACCAGCCTTAATATCTGCTCCTCTCCTGAACAGGGCGGCTCTTCGTATATCCGTATCAGCCCTGTCCCCTGCTTCTCTTTAATTCCGTGATAAATAGAATTTTCCGCCAGAGGCTGTAAAATCAGTTTAATCACCTTGCAGTCCAGCCACAACTCTCCTACGTCAATCTGATAATTTAACTTTGAGTGATAGCGGATTCTCTGAATATCCAGATAACTGGTTACATGTTCAAGCTCTTCCCTTAATGGAATCACTTCAGCGCCTTTACTCAGTGAAATGCGAAAAAATTTCCCCAAAGAACTGGACAGAATGCTGATTTCCTCTGCTCCCTGATCCGCGGCCTGCCACGTTATGGCATTTAAGGTGTTATAGAGAAAATGGGGATTGATCTGAGCCTGCAAAGCTCTTAATTCAGCCTTTCGGTTCTGTTTCTCCACTTCAGCCGCATAATCCCGCTCCCATTTCAGCTCTTTAATCGTCTCTTCCTGCTTTACCACCAGGCTTTGAATCTCCCCGATCATATAATTAAAGCTCTTTGCCAGACTTCCCACCTCGTCCTTATAAGGATAAAAAAACCTTGTATTGAAATTGCCTTTTTCAACCAGGCTCATGCGCTTTTCCAGTTTTCTGAGAGAATCCGTCAACTGATGGGACAACAGCAAAATAGCAGCCACACCGAGGAGAAATATAACTCCCATGGTTTCCAAAATGACATTTCTTAGATTCTGAAGGCTTCCAAGAAGGGTTTCCCTGGATTTCAGACCCCAAATCTTCCAGCCATTTTCTGAAAGACCGGCACACGTTACCAGATAGGTATTGCCCTCATACTGATAATCACTGGTAATCACCGTTCCCGTTCCTTCCCTTTTCCCTGCCAGTGCCACAAGCTCTGCAGGATCAGTGCCTTCTGAGCCTATGATCGTATTTCCTTCCTGATCCAGAATTAGAATCTTGTCAAAAAACTCATACTTTCCTTTTAACAGATGTTCAAGCTGCATGGCTTTTAGCTGAAGCACCAGATATAATCCGCCTTCATATCCATGAACGCTGAACTTTCTTACACAAGGAATGATTTCATCCGTATCCTGAAATATCCGGTCCTTCTGGGGCGGAAACCACTGGATCGCTTTCCCTGGTTCTTCCATGTAGAATTTATAATATTCCGACTCCTTAAAATCAAACTGCCAGTTTCTTATTCTGGCAAAATTATCAAACTCACCTTTATCCGTATAAATATAGGAGGAATGCAGGAGGCTTTCTCCCATCTCCAAATCCTTTAAAAAAGAAGAAACTGTTCCCATGGCTTTTACCAGATTGATGTCACTTGGATTGTTTAAATAGTCGGAAAAGGTGACTACAAAAGTATAATTGGTCAGCATTCCCTGGGACCTCTGCCGGATCACTCCAAGCCGCATATCGAGAGTGTCCACGATCTGCACAAGCACACTTTCCGCACTTACCCGAAAGTTTTCTTCAATATCATGAGAGGTGTATTTATAATAGGAAACCCCGCTGATTGCCGTGGTTAAGAAAAACATAATCCCAAATATCCAGATGATTTTACTCCGAAAGTGCAGGTTGTTAAAAATTTTTTTCATACTCATTTTCCTTCTCTTAAAGCCCGGTTAAGCATCTGCATGACAACACTTATATCATATCATCCGAAGGGCAAAATAGCCAGAACATGGGTATGTTCCGGCCATTGGAGTTTGTCTGACTAACCCTTTACCGCACCGGCCGTAAGCCCTGCAATAAACTGTTTATTGGCAAATAAGTATACAATAAGGATCGGTATGATAGCAATGGAAGCACCTGCAAGCATGATATGCCACTCTGCTGCCGCATTGACGGAGTATTTCAACTGAACAACCGCAACAGTTAAAGTCTGAAGCTTTGGCATGGAGATCGTCATAATAAGGCTGGTGATATAATCGTTCCAGGCATTCCGGAAGGAAAACAAAGCCACAACTGCAAGGATCGGTTTGCTTAAGGGAAGAATGATGCGAGCATACCCCCCGTAGATGCTGCATCCATCAATAATGGCAGCTTCATCCAGTTCCTTTGGAATCCCCTTTGTAAATCCCATAACTAGAAATACATTGGTGGCCTGGCCTCCCGTCAAAGCAATTACCAGAGCCAGCATGGTCTTGTTGATTTTTAAAGCTCTAAGCAGTTCATAAATAGGATATAAGGTAACTGATCCCAGAGACACAAACATCATAGATACATAGAGGGCAAGCAAGACCCTTTTACCCACAAAATCCATTCTTGCCATAACAAATCCTGCAAAGGAAGTGGTCACTGCTGCAAGAAGGGTCACCGACACGCTGACAACCAGACTGTTTAACGTATATTTGGTAAAATCCGCCTGTATAAAGGCTTTGTAATAATTTTCAAAATGCCAGGCTTCCGGGAAAAACCCGCCTCCCTGAGTAAGCTCTGCATTTGTCTTTAACGATCCCAGAACTGTATAGATGACCGGATACAGCGTAAAAACAATCATAACCGCTAAAAAAATCCATTTTGCAATCAAAGATGCCCAGGCTTTTTTAGACAGATGTACCTGATTGATTTTTATTTCCTGTACGTTTTCTTCTGCCATAATCCGCCTCCTTAATAAATATCATCCAGTTTCTTGGAAACCTTTAAATAAATCACTGTAACCGTACCTGCAATCGCTGCCGAAACCACGCTGACGGCGGCACCGTAGCCATACTGGGGAACTGTTGCTTCCGCTGCGGAAATGGGGAAGAAATACCGGTAGCCGTACAGGGACATTACCATGGTCGCATTATTGGGGCCGCCCTCAGTCAGTACCATGACATTGGTGATGTCATTAAATGCCGATGTGATGGCCAGCATCATGATAATCTTTAAAATTGGCCCCAGCATGGGAACAATGATGTACCAGATCGTCTGCAGCTTTCCTGCGCCGTCGATTCTGGCACTTTCAATGGCATCCCCGGACACCTGCTGAATACCGGCAATAAAATACACCATATAATTTCCCACACCTCCCCAGACTGCCGTAATAATCAAAGTCTTCATCGCATGGCCTTTTCCAAGCCAGTTAATGGGACGGGTGATGATTCCGGCTTCCAGAAGGTATTTATTAACTTCTCCGTTGTAGGCATTAAATAACAGGTAAAATACAAGGCCCATAACAGCGGAACTCATAATCGTGGGGAGAAACATAATGCTCTGGGCAGCTCCATTTCCCCGCTTCTGCTGGTTCAAAAGAAAGGCCAGAAAAAAAGCCAGAGGTATAATAATAACAACTTTTCCAAATCCGTAAGTAAACGTATGAAGCACACTTTCCCAGTAAACTTTATCGCGAAACACTCTTGCTAAGTTGGCAAGGCCTGTAAACCTCGGCGCACCGGTTCCATAGCCTCCATACTGATAGAATACATACTTTAACGTCCAGACAACCGGATACAGAGAACAGGCTGTAAATAGAATCAGATTAGGCAGCAAAAACGAATATGCCTGAAGGTTACGCTTTATGGCCTTGTTCTGAAGAGGACTCCTGTTTTTCCTTTCTTCCATCTGTGTACTCCCTTCTTAACAAAAGAGGGGCTGCCTCTTTTGTGAATCGGCCCCTCTTTTTCTTTCACTCACGGATCACTGTAATGTTGGATTCATCGGGTCATATCCGTCAATCTTAATTTCAAAGCCTGTACCGTTTTTAACAGCTTCCTGATAAGCCTTGTTATAGCGCTCTGTTAAATCTTTTAATGCTGCATCCACATCTGCATCTCCGTAGTAAACGGATTCACACGTCTTAAACATATCCTCACCTTCCACTACCATACCGGAAGCAAACGCAGTGTGGGGCGGCTTTGGAAGAAGGCTGTCAATGTCAGTGATCAGCAGCCATTCCTTATTCTGGAAATCTTCACTTGGCTTTGCTTTTTCAATGACACTGGGAAGAATACTGACTCCGTATCCGCCTTCATAATACCCTATCAGATAATCTTCTTTTGCAAAAATGTCTTTAAATACTTTGAATGCCGTTTCCAGGTTCGGGCTCTTTGCATTAAAAACATATCCGCCTGTTCCTATGAAATACTGTTTTCCTGCTGCCTTGCCTGCTACGGTAGGAATCGGCACACAATCCCATTTGCCGGAATCCATGGGAAACTGATTCTGGTACACACCCGGTTCTGCATGGCTGTAAGACATGTACATACCGATCTTGCCTGCTGCAAACTGGGTTCTTAACGGATCAATGTCAAGAGACTCACATCCTGGGAAAGCACTTTCTTCAGAAAGCAGTTCCTTCCATAATTTCAGGGAGTCTGCCCATGGGCTAAAGTTGTACTCACCCTTTACAAAATCATATCCGCGGACAAGACCTGTTTCACGCTCTAAACCAACCATTAAGGAACGCTGTAATCCGGAGCTTGCACTCTTCATGTTCTCAGCAAACCCATAAATGCCTTCACTGGATAATTTAGAAGTGATGATCTTTGAATACTCTACGACCTCTTCTAAAGTTTTTGGCGGCTCTGCAATGCCTGCACGCTCAAAAATTTCCTTGTTATAAAAAAGACGGCAGGTAGTTCCGGTGGTAGGAATAAAATAAAGCTTTCCATCCAGTTCATTGTAACCGGGGAAAATTACGCTCTTAAAATATTCCTTCATACCGTCATCCATAAGATCATAGAGATTGGCCCACTGGCCCTCATTCACGTATTTATCAAACATCTGATCCTGCTGTACCAGAATATCAGGGAGCTCGCCGCTCTGTACTGCCATATCAATGGCCTGAACATAGTTGTCAGTATAAAGCTGGTAGTTAATCTGAATATTATCTGTATTGGTTGCATTGTATTCGTCAACTTTTCCCTGAACATAAGTAGCATCATGACGGTCCTTTGACCAGATATTGATCACTGTTTTTTCACCGCCGGACTGAGCTGCAGTCGTTTCCCCCGCTGCCGTTGTCTGTGCTGCTGTTGTGCTGTTACTTTCTGCCCCGCCCGAACAGCCTGCCAGCGCACCGGCAGTCATAAGTGCTGCCATCGCCATTGCACCGAATCGTTTTAATCTCATAAGATCATTACCTCCCGTTTGTTATTTATGGGTACATTATACGAAATAAACGTATGACCGTAAATGCAATTTCCGTCGCTCCCATGTTCAAAATCCGATGTTCCAGTTCACAGTTTAGACACATTTGCGTTGAAGGCAAATAAAAAGTCCAGCATTCACTGGACTTTTAAAATGGGTGTTTCCTATATAAAATCTTCTCTCATGGGCGTGAAGAAATCCACTAAAATTCCTTTCTCAAGGCAAACGCATCCATGGATGATGCCATCCTGCTTTAAAAGGGTATCCCCTGCTCTCACGATCTTTGTCTCATCTCCTATGGTGAACTCAAAGGCCCCGCTCGCCACATAAGTGATCTGGGTGTGGGGATGGCCGTGCATTTTCCCCACTGCACCTTCTTCAAAATGGTTTTCCACGCACATCATGCTGTCACAATATGCCAGGACCTTTCTGACAACACCCTCTGCCGCCTGTTCTCCGTCTATGTCTTTGTTAAATACCCACTTCTGATCTTTTTCTGTCTTTTTCATTCTGATGTCTCCTCTCTTTTTTAACCGGTATAAGGAAACCTGCCCCTCCGTATCGTCGGCAGAAGAATTCCTATAATGCTTCCATCCTCATGCAACGTCATATTTTAGAACCATTGCCAGAGAAAATGCGGTCAAAAATCCAACCACACAGCTTATCACGTATAATCCAAACCCGTTCCCAAGAAAAACAGGTAAAGTGACCAGACTTGGAAATGCAAATGCCATGGCCTGGGCTCCGGAAAGTCCTGCTACAGCACCACCCACTCCGCCCCCAATACAAACAGCAGCCATAGGCTTTTTTAAGGGCAGGTTCACACCAAACATAGCCGGTTCCGTGACACCGAAGCAGGCCGACAGTACGGCTGATAAGCAGGTGGACCGAAAATTTTTATCCCTGCTTTTTAAACACACTGCAAAAGCCGCACCAGCCTGAGCAAATACCGCCGGTCCGATTAAAGCCAGTATCGTATCAGAGCCTTTTACAGAAACATTGTTCATTGCAACCAGCACAAGGCTCCAGTGAAATCCGAAAATAACCATGGGCTGGATCACTGCTCCTAAAATTCCTCCGGCAAGCATAGGGCTGATCTGGTATACAAATTCATAAGCTACCGCCATTCCATCCCCTACGACTTTTCCAATTGGTCCAAACACAAACAACGTAACCAGTCCCACTGTTACGATGCAGATTAAAGGCGCTAAAAAACCTTTGATCAAATCCGGCAATATCTTATCCACCAGCCGTTCCACGTAAGAAAGCAAGCCCACTGCAAGTATGATGGGGATTACGCTGGAATGGTAGATAACGGCCTTCATAGGAATTCCTGCAAAAAAGATGCCGGTGCCTGCCTCGAATACATTGGTCAAAGCAGGGTATAAAAGCACCCCTCCGATGACCACTGCCGTAAATGGGTCAGCCCCAAGCTTCTTTGCCGCCGTAAATGCCAATACAATAGGAAGAAAATAAAACAAGCTGTCTGCCATGGCATTTAACACCATATAGGTTTCACCGGCTCCCGACAGAAGATTTGCCGCGGTCAGGATAGCCAGTACCCCTTTTAATATTCCCGCCGCGCTTAACAGGTTGATAATCGGAAGAAAAATCCCCGAAACTCCGTCAATGACAACACTGATCATAGACTTCTTTTCTTTCATGAATGCCCTCTCCTATGGTAAAATTTTTCTTATAAAACTCATTCGGCCATAAAGTATTGCAGGATGCCGATAAGACCTCTCTGATACCTGATATTATGATACCTCTTAATCCCACCAATGTAAACACCGGATACATTCAGGAAGTCCCCTTTTTAAGTTCTTTCATTCCCACTCGTTGGAGCGTTAAAATATTTTGAGCTTTCATGTTTACACGTTTGATTCATTGGTTTATAATGGAATGCGTAAGATATTCTTCTGCATGAAATTTCATTTTAATCTTTATGACTTATTTTCAAAATTTTCTATTTCTCTTATTTTCCAATTTCTAAAACAATTATTTTAAAACCCATATCATAACTTACTTCCAAAAACATCATTTCTGTATTCCATTCTTGCAACCATTTATCTGAAATGTTATAATTGGCATATAATATTTCACTTGAAAATGGTAATTTACAAGTCTCGTATGACTTCACAGATGATGTTCTGCGGAAACTGTATTTCAGCCGGATATCATCAATGATACTCCCTGCTATTGATATGGGTTTAACCCTAAAGGGAGGTTTGATCACGTGGAGGAACACCTCAAACAAGCACTATATTCATCCGGTGTGGAAGCGGAATATGATGAACATGCCAAAAGGCTGTTGTCTCATAAGATTATTTTGGCTCACATTCTGATAAGTACGGTTTCTGAATTTTCAGGAATGAATCCGGAGCAGGTAGTTCCCCTTATCGAGGAAATGCCAGAAATATCAACGATCCCCGTAGCTCCGGGAGAAACGAATTGCGGAAAAAATATGCCCGTAATCACTGGCATCAACACCGAAAGCAGCATTGTCCGGGAAGGGAAGGTTACATACGATATTTATTTCTTTGTCTGGACTTCCGGAAAAAGAGAACGAATGAAAATATTTCTGGATATCGAAACTCAGAAAAATTTTCATCCAGGTTATCACATCGTCACAAGAGGAATCTTTTATACTTCCCGTATGATTTCTGCTCAAATGGGCACAGAATTTCAGGCACCTGACTACGATGATATTAAAAAGGTCTATTCCATATGGATCTGTATGAATACCCCCAAAAGAGTGAGTAATACCATTGCGGAGTTTTCTATCAATAAAAAGAACCTTGTAGGAGATCCTGGCTATTTAGGAAGATATGATCTTCTCAGCGTTATCATCATCGGGTTATCAAAAGAACTGGCTGCAGAAACAGAAGGAACAGGTCTGCATAGACTTTTAGGAGCTTTATTTTCCACTCATTTGTCACCTGAGGAAAAAAAGGATATTTTATCAGACGAGTTCAAAATACCAATGAACTCTGATTTGGAAAGGAGGATTAACTTTATGTGTAATTTAGGCGAAGGAATTGCAGAAGAAGCAAGAGAACGAGGCATAGAAATAGGTATGGAACGATTAATCGCCAATTTCCTAAAAAACGATAATCACATAAGTCTGGCCGCCAAAATGCTGGGTGTACCCGAAAGCAAAATTCTCTCCGTTGCCCAAAAAGAAGGCATTGAAACCTTAAATTAAATCGGCAGGCCCAGCATCATTCCCCACACATAAACCACAAGCCGCCATACATCAGATAATTCAGCACCTGATGTACGGCGGCTTTTCTTCATCCCAATTCTATTTCCTATAAATCCATTTCATTGGAGTCCTGTCCCATTTCAAAATCAGCCATGACAAAGCTTCCGGACATTTCATCAAGATAATTTTCCCATAAATCCAGACTGAAATCCATCAAAATCATGCCGTCGCCATCCACCTCTTTTTTCAAAATATCGTTGATCAGGTCCGATTCAAAGCAGTGAATTTTTTCACACTCATATTTGCTGTCAATCATATAGATCATGCTAAAACCCTTAGAGCAAAGAACTGCCGCTTTGGGAAGTTCACTGTTCACCACCCTGATTTTGTCGGAGCTTTGATCATTAATGGAAGTATTAAACCGGGTCAGGTACGAAATTCGTTCTTTAGACGGAAAATCAATAGCCCCTACAAGGGGTATGATGGCCTTTCCTGTTGCACAAAATCCAAGCATGGCATCAATGGTCACATAGAAAACAGTCTCCTTGTCCAGAATATTTCTAAAAAGAGATAAAAGACTCTTTTTCAAATACTCCTCACTTCTGGCACGTTCCAACTCCTGTTCTGTGATCAAATACCCTATGGATATAAAATTGTATACCGCATCAATCTGCCGGTCAACCAGCCTGGAAAGAAGGGAAGGATCTTCTTTTAGTGCTGCTCTCGCTTCTATTCCATTATAACTGACCTTCTTCGCTTCTTTCTTCATGAGAGAATTGTAAAATGAAGTCAGATACCCTCTATGTGTGATAAATGTCATAAGAGGAGTTCCATCAATCTGGAAACTGAAAAGCATGAGGAACCGCCCCTTCAAAAGGAAAAAGGTGCTGTTTATCTCTTTCTTGACCCGCCATAAGTTTAAATCAACGCTCTTCTGGCAGTTGACAATGGATGAAAGAACGCCAATATTATAGTTCTTGTCCGCATCATCAACAGAATGAGGCTCAACAAACTGATTCAGCAGAATGTCCTTCTGCCTCTTAGATGTCAAAAGTTTAATTCTGGATAAAATATCGCTATACATCTTATCAAACCAGGGAAGTGTGCTGTAAAATTCCATAGGAACCCCCTCTTCTCTGGTGAGGTAGTCCGAAACAAGCACACAGAACATATTCAATATGGTCTTTTTTCCAAGAAAGCTGGCTTCCCTGTCAGGATATCCCAAACTCCCGTTATTTTCTTCATCAAAGTCCTTGTCAAAGGCGTATTCGATCGCATAGGATAAAAACATTTCCAATTCATACTTAGAACTGAAATCATATAATACCGGAAAAATCCGTTCAAATTTCAAATAACAAAAGTCACCGTATAAAACCTCAGCAAAATAACCGGCGGCCATCTTACTGAAGGCCCTCTTCTCTTTTAAAAACGGAAGCCTTCCTCCTTTTAAAATTTTACTCAATCCGCTTGGAGTCATATTCATGCTGAGTGCAAAGTCTGTCTTTGATGCCTGAGAAATATAGATAAGCTCTTCTAATAATGTGCCCGTTTTCATTCCCATTCTCCGTTCTTTCTCTTTATGGAAATTATTGTAACATTTTTTTTTTATTTTGTCCATTTTGTCGTAACTTTTTTTTGCCAATTTCAAGCATTAAAAATAGTAATCCTATATAATTTACGTAGAATTCTTTTGCATAGGTAAAATCTTATGATAATTAAAGAATTACTTTATTTAATATAGGAAGCAAAGTTTATATCGGGAATGAGAATTAAAAATCCGAAAAAACTTTGCGATAAAGGAGGAACGAGATTTGAAAAGAAAAAGGAGATTTCTATGCGGATTGCTGGCTGTGCTGTTAGCACTGAATATGTTTTTGCCGGCAGTCAACGTACAGGCCGATGAGCAAGGTGAGCAAAAGGAACAAATAGTTAAAGTTGTCACTGATGATGATAACAAACTTCCCGTTGCCTCTCCCAGTACCCCGACAGAGCCAAAGGATAAAGATGAGGAGGAACCGAAATTAGCTTCTCCCAGCACTCCGTTACAGCCGTTGCTGCGAATGGGAATGTTTGCAGCCAGAGCTGTTAAGATTTTTGGGGATGCTGACAAGGCTCTTTTCGGACAATTTGTATTATCTGTAACCCAACACAAAGGTGATAAGGATACTCCTATTGCGGATGGCGATCCAATAGACTTTAATAAGCCTATTTCTGTTAACCTTTCGTTTGATGTGCCCCTGTTGTTTGATCGCCTCCAGGCGGCTCCTGACGGCTCAACGGAGGACGATATCGATCCGGATACCTATATTATTAAAGGAGATACCGCAGTCTTTACATTGGGGAAAGGCTTCAATATTGAAACTACCGGACCATTTATGTTGCCGTGGGGTAATAATAAACTTGGAGAACTGACTCTATCAAAAAATGCGGCCGGAGAAGTAATAGCTACAGTTGTCTTTAATGGTGATGATGTGGTCTTTACTAATGGTTTTGATGCTGGTGCAAGCTTTACAGCAAATCTTAAATACGATAACAGCGAACATGATGGTGAAGAACACAATAATATTGAAGTAATCCTTCTGGAAAACAAATATCTCGTAAATGTTCCCGCTACATCTATATCGTATGATAAGAGCAAAAAAGGAGAGCTTGACGAAGCAAATAAGAGAATTAAATGGACAGTCGAGGTTGAAGCATACAAAGCTCTTCCGTCGGGTACTAAGAAAGATACTGGTTTGGACGGCTATACCTTTTCTGACGATTTGTCTGGAATAGGGCCTTATATGGCAACCCCCGATCCAATGGAAGTAAACGATAATCCGGTAACCCCGGACTGGAATGCCACCAGTAAAATTCTCTCATATACGTTTCCTCCTAATTCCTCAGGTAAACAAACCATTGAGTTCTATACACAAATAGAGGATATCCACTACTATTCTACCTCCAGCAAACATTTCAGTAATACAGCTTGGGTAAGAAAGAGTGAAGAAGAGGTAGAAATCCAAACAACACAAGACGTTGTATATAATCCTCCTACATGGATCACTAAGAATGGTGTAGAAAGTAATGCAGTAACGGGTGATTATAATCCGACAGATCGTACCATTACATGGAGCATTAACATAAATACCAATGGAACCAAACTTCCAAATGCAAAAATTATAGACGCTCTCACTGGTACAGGTGTAAGCTTAAAAGAAGCCCGCTTAATGCAATGGAACGATATCACCTCAAAGTATGATATACCTGTTGCAGGCGGAACGTGGAATTCCACTCATACAGGCAATGAATACCTGCTAGGTGAGATTACCGGAAAATATTGTCTTATTATTGTGGCAAATATCCCTAATGATGCTGGCGGCAGTACAGGCGCAACAACGAATTACTCTAATCAGGCCACTCTTATATGGGATGGTTATTCCGGCTCAGGTTCCGGCCTTTCATCTGGAAATGCAACGGTTACTGTAGGTTATAATGCAATTTCAAAAACAGGCGTTGTAAAAAGCAAAGAAAATCAGCTTATCACATGGGAAATTAATGTGAATACCAGAAATCAGACTTTCACAAATTTGAAGGTATATGACCTGCTGGTCTATGGAAAAGACGATGGAAGCTTTAAATTAGCTGATTTTAGCGCCCAATTAACAGCTGCTGGTGTCAACAAAGACCACCTCACTCCGCAGTACAATCAAAAATTCATACCAGATAGTGTAACACATAATGCAGACTCCTCTTTTACATTAACTAAAGTCACTCTCACGAAGGGTACAGAGTCGGTTGCTGATCTGCTGATATTTACAGGCTTGAATAATCCTGGCTCAACCAATGGCCAAACCCAAATTAAATTTGATGCCAAGGTTACTAATCCAGATTTCTTTGCGGCTAATAAATCAAAGGATTTATATAACACAGCCTCCCTTATCAGTGATATTTCCGGTGATTATAAAGTAATAAACACCGATACTGGAACTGTCCCTTATAGCAGCCAGCTGCTGGATAAGGAAATGCTGACACGGGGCGCTGATGCAAAAAGTTCCACCGATGTTAATACAAAAAAAACAAGTGCTCTCAACGCAGGATTTGACTACGTAGATAAATCTGTAATATATCGATTGAGTGTCAATGCCAACGGGTTAGACTGGACAAGTCTGAAAAATGAAAAAGATGAATTATTAGGCGCCGTTACAATAATAGATAGCTTGCCACCAGGTTGGGAATTTGTTCCATTTGATGGTAACAATCAGTATTATATCTTTGAAGGTACTAAAGGAAGTATTACATCTGTGTCTGCCACAGGCAGCTATTTGAATCCCCCACCAGAGGGCATGACCTCCAATATCAGCGGAGGAACGGCTATATTTACCTTTACCTCTTTAAAAAAGCCATATGTAATCCTGGTGAAGGCCAGACCTGATGCTACAACTTTAAAAGAATACTTTAGTCCTTCCAGTTCCACGCAGACACAGAATCCAGAAAATAAACTGAGTCTGAAAACAGACAAATGGACGACAGGCATCTCAGATACACAAAAGGTTGAAGTCAAAAGCACTATTCTTGACAAAACATATGCTTGGCAAGAGAATGCCCGAGTTGAATGGAAGGTAATATATAACCCCTACAAATTAGATATTGCTCTTGACGGTGTCACGGACATGAGAATTGAAGATCAAATGCCAGAGGGAATGGAGTTAAAAGAAGACAGTGTTAAAGTACATGAAATGACACTTAATGCGGATGGAACCCTTACAGAAGGTAGTGACATTACAAGTACAGCCCACATTGAATATAAGAATGCAAATCGTCTGTTGACCTTTTATCTTCCTGACAAAACCAAGGCGTATAAATTGACCTATAACACAATTATCGTTTCCGAAACAAATAATGAAAAACTGTCCAATACCGTCAAACTCTTTGGCAGCAAAACAAATGGAGTAACAACAGGTGCTGATTATTATGTAAAGGGTGCAGAAGCTTCGGCCCGGTTCAAATTCGGCGGTGCTATAAAAATCCACAAGAAAGGAAACGGTACTGACCTTAACGGAGTAACTTTTGAATTGCGCAAAAAAGGAGAAGACACTCCGTTTAGAACTGGAACCAGTAAAAACGGCGGAAAGATATCCCTGGCTGTGCTCCCGATGGGTGAATACACTTTAATAGAAACATATGCTCCTGATCCCTATAAAGTATCCAAAACCACTTATAACGTAGAGATCAAACAGAATCCTGATTCTTCGAAGCCTCCAATTACACTGGTAGACGGAGTAGAAATAGCAGATGAGTTAGTGATTACCAATATGGAAACAAATGCCCTCGGAGACTTAATCATCTGGAAAACAGTAGAAGGAAACAGCGATAAAACCAAAGATTCCTTTAACTTTACAGTCACTTTAAGTGCTCCTGACAGATACCCCTATGAGAAAAAAGACAGTACAGGAGTTATTGAAACTGGATTTATCAAAAATGGAGATACTGTTTCTCTCAAGCACAATCAGACAATGACTGTGTACGACCTTCCAACCGCCTCAACTTACACCATTGAAGAGGAAGATCTTAGTGCAAAAGGATACGTAACGCCTGATCGAAGCTTTACCGGTAATATTTCATCAATAGCACCAGCTGAAGCCCACTTCACCAACTACCAGCCAGGAAGTCTGACAATTAAAAAGCAGGTCACCTTAGGAGATTCTAAAAAGCCTTTTGATTTTACTGTGATTTTTACAAAAAATGGAATTGAAGACACAACTACCTATACTTATACCGGAAACAACGGAGCTCCTAATGGAACAATCAAGAGCAAAGATACGATCTCTCTTTCCGACGGACAATCCATTACTATTTCGAACATTCCAAAAGATACTGAGTATAAGGTAACAGAAACCAGCTATGCTTCTGAAGGATATGAAGAACCTACAATTTCAGGTAAAGCATCTGATAAGATTTTAGCAGGAGAAGATTCTACCGTTGTCTTTAAAAATTCCCAGTCACTCCTAGGAGGCTTAATCATCAGCAAGACTGTCATAGGAAATAGAGGCAGTAAGACAAAGAAATTTACCTTCACTGTTACATTTGATAATAATGGAACCTACGATTATGTGGGAAAAGGCGTTCCAAATGGAAAAATCACAAGCGGCAACAAGATAGAACTTGCCGACGGACAAAGCATTTCCATTAGCGGTCTGCTTCACGGAATGAAATACACTGTTATTGAAGATGACTATTCGTCTGAGGGATACAAAACCGAATCCTCTGGCCATGAAGGTACTATTTCAAAGGATATAACCGCAAAAGCCGAGTTTACCAATTCAAACTATTATCATGGAGGTGGCGGTGGCAACGGCGGTGGAAATCCGAAGACACCAACAAACCCAACACCGACTACACCTACGCCAGCTCCGACACCGGAACCAGTAAATCCCGGTCCGGTACCGCAAGGTTATCTGGAAGGCCCTGACGGCAGTTACTACACGCCTCAGCAGTTATACGATGTCTTCGGACAGGTGCCTCTTGGCTTTATGGTTGGCCCTAATGGAATGCTTGTTCCCCTCGGCGGCCTTCCAAAGACCAGTGACGGAGGATTCCACAACGCAGCTGTTTTTGGACTGGTTTCCATCTCAGCACTTCTGGGAATGGCTATTTCCGTAAATAGTCTGCGAAAAAAACGTTCCTGAAAATAAGTTTTGAATAATATTTATTACATGAACCTAAGAGGAGGAAAACCAATAATTGGTTTTCCTCCTCTTAATAATGTTCAAACTTTCATCCTGTATCTTCTAGTTTTTTCTTTTTCTGGAAATTTTGGCAGTATTTTTTTATTTCTTTCTTAAATTTATCTTAAAATTTTTCTATTTTTTTCAAGCACAAAACTTACAATTCCTATATACTTAGTATAGAATCTAATTCACATAGATTATACCTATGTTAAAAGGTTACTTTATAGAAAGCAAAGCCTGAATCTAAAGGCTGAGGTAAAGTGCATGAGCGGCTTTGTTTAAGAGGAGGAGAATACTATGAAAGGGACAAAACAAAAACATAAACGATTTATGAGCTGGTTTTTAGCCATGCTGCTGGTATTGAACGTGCTTCTTCCTGCTACGACGGTCCGGGCAAATGAACCCGAAACTTCGCAGGAAGTGACATCCACGATTGACGAGGAAAGCGACACGTCCCCTACCGATGAAACAGAACAGGAAACGGCTGCCGAATCAGAGGACGCCGGAAATGAACAGGAAAATTTGAACGAAGAAGATCAAACATCTTCTGAAAATGAAAACGAACAAGAATCTGAAGCTTCAAATGAAAACAACGAACAGGATTCAGAAGAATCCGAAGCTGCAAGCGAGGACAACGAACAGACTTCAGAAGAATCTGAAGCCACAAACGAGGACAATGAAAATCCTGCCGGGGAAACGGAGGGTCAGCCCACTGTTCCTACAGCCCCAGCTCTTCAAATCTTACCGTTACAATTTGCATTACAGGCAGATGAAAATGTAGCAGACAAACTTGAATATGAAGCATCCGTAACAGTAGACGGAACCGTCTTCGAACCCGACACAACACTGGAAATAAAAGACGGAGAAATTATCGACATTGAATTCCATTTTACCAAGATTCCAGTATCGTTTGATGGAACAGGCGATATTGTAAAGCCGGGAGACAAAGCTGAAATCGTAATAGGAACAGGCTTAAAAGCAGTAACTGGAAAAATCGATTTAATAGTAGAAGGAACCACCATCAAAATCGGTACCGCAGAACTGAAGGAAGAAAACGGTCAGGTAATCGCCTATATCGAATTCGACTGGGATTGGGATGAAGTCAATAAAAACGCCTATAACCTGGAAGCCGGTTTCAAAGTCGGACTGAAATATAACAAAGACAGCGCAGGGTCCGGCAATAACGATGAAAAAGTCATCACTATTTTAGACAGAGATTATTTTGTAAAAGAACCAATTGAATTTAAACTGACGAAAAAAGGAAGTCCCAGCATCGCTGAAAAAGCGGTCACATGGGAAGTCACCATTGAATCAACCCCGGATGGATCGGATTTAGGCGGGTTTAAGTTTTCAGATGATTTATCGGCTGTTGGAAAATATATCCCCGACTCATTAATGGTCGGAGGACAGAGTATGGCACCCGATGGCGAATCAACAGATCACTCCCTGATCTACACCTTCCCTGAGGGCCAGACGGCACCCCAGACGATCCAGTTTTCCACAGAAATTCCGGATAATAAATTTAACTCAAACGCGGAAGAAACCATCGCAAACCAGGCTGGCCTTAAAGCGACAGCCAGCGAAGCGACAAAATCAAATACAGCAGAAGTAAAGATTCCGGGAAAGAGATGGATTACAAAAAACGGAGAACCCAATAAAGATTTCGGAAGCTATAACCCTGACGACCGGATAGGACGTGAAATCACATGGACCATCGTCGCCAATGAAGAAGGCTTTCCTTTAGAAAATGTCACCATTAAAGACGTTTTGGGACCCAGCTCCGGAAGCAAGATGCAGACAGTGAAATCCGTAAGCTATACCATTGGAAGCACTACGGTCAGTCTCGGTGCAGCACAGCTTGCCAAATTCAACTCTGGCGGAGGCACCTTATCTTATAATGAAAACGATCCGAACAGCGTATATATAGAAGGATTTAAGAACCTCAGTGACAAAATTACAGTGACCATTGTAACCAGTTTACCGGATGATCCGGATGGTGTTTTCGAGGTAACAAACTACACCAACAGAGCCACCATCACATGGGAAGGCAACGGCACAGGCGCCAGCACAGGCAATGTCACAGTAGGAATCGGTTATTCATCTCTTCAAAAAAGCGGCGTACAAAAAAATGACCGCAAAATTGAATGGACAGTAAACTTCAATCCAAGGAACCAGGGTTCTGGTTTCACCGGCGACTTAAAGATTTACGACTTATTAGTTCGCGGCAACGCTGCAATTACGGACCTCACCCAATTAGACGGTTGGCCAAGCGGCGCTCCTGATACGATTACTCAAAGACTGAATCAGAGTTTTGCCGGCTGGATTACTCCCACTTCCCCAAGTACCCATAATCACATTGAACTTAAGGACTCAAACGGGGAAACAGTGGCTGATTTACTGATTGTATCGGTTAAACACGATGAATCCAGTACTTTTAAATTCCAGTCACAGATAACAAATCCTGAAATATATGCCAGCAACGGCACAAAGGATGTGCTCAATACCGCCGCATTATACAACGGAATCACGAGAGTGGCTGCGGCAACGGGCACAGTAAAATATAACAGCAACATCTTAAGAAAAGGGATTCTCTCACTTGATTCAAATGAGGACCCAAGTAAGATCGGTGACAGCGCTAACGGTTTCAATCACGAAACCAGAACAGCAATCTTCCGCCTGGATATCAACAAAGATGTCCTGGATTTCAGTCAATTAGGCGGAGGCAACATCACAGTAACCGATACTCTTCCTAACGGCTGGGTATTTGACAGAACATTTAACAGCAATAAGGGCTATAAAATATTTGAAGGCACTGACTTAGGTACAGAAGCCGCCGCCGACATGACAGCAGCATTTAATCCGGACAGCGATTCTGCTTCACAAGCAGCATTCACCTTTACGAACCTCAATAAACATTATGTCATTCTCGTACGGGCAAGGCTGACGGAAGAAGCTTATGAGAACCTGTTAAAGAGCAATGCAGGCACTGTTACTGTTGACAATCAGGCAACATTATTTATTGAAAACTGGAACCTCACGACTCCTGTTGTCAAACAGTCTGTCACAGTCAAAACCAGGCTGATGGATAAAAATATAATAACTTATCCAAGCGATTCCAGCCGGTCCCTGACATGGCAGGTAAAATACCAGCCATTTGACGTTAAGTTAAAAGATCTGGAAGATTATAAAGACGTGGAAATCATAGATACACTCCAGCAAGGCCTTGAATTACCGATCAGCAGTACGGGCCAGCCCATTTGGGAAAACATCACCATCACCAAGATGGAAATGGCAGCCAACGGCGTATATCAGGACTTAACAGGAGAAAATGCAACCCTTAATCCTCAGGATCATATCACCTATGATGCGGCAACACGCACCTTAACATTTAAGGTTCCTGACAGTGATCAGGCTTACCGGTTAACGTATGTGACACACATTACCGTGGACAGCGGCAAGGTTAAAAACTCCGTTACGCTGAAGGGAAGCAAGGAAAACATAACAAATACAGATGTAGAGTATGGAGTAGAATATAAAAAAGGCTGGGCCAATATCCATTTAGGCGGCCACATAAAAATCACCAAGATCGACGGCTTCTCCCAGGAAACCCTTCAGGGTGCAGAGTTCTCTCTGATTTCAGAAGAAAACGGAAACATAATCCGGCTGGGTGAAACAGATATCAACGGTGTCTACACCATATCCGCAATACCGCCAGGCACCTATACATTGACAGAAACAAATCCACCGGCAGGCGGTTATGCACCCGCTGTCAAGACCTACCGTGTGACCGTTACGAAAAACGGCACCAATGTCATCACTGCTATTGACGGCGAAGAGACCAATGAAATCACAGTTGAAAACTTCAAGTCAGACGATTTCGGAAAGCTGACATTTAAAAAGACAGTAGCTGGTAAAGATGGAGAGACAGACAGAGCATTTAATTTCAAAGTGGACTTAAGTGCACAAGGCGTATATAACTACATCGGAACAGGCATTCCAAACGGAACCATCAAAGGCGGAGACGTCATTTCTTTAAAACACGGCCAGGGAATTACCATTTACGGACTTCCAAAAGATACGGAGTATTCAATCACTGAGGAAGACTACAGCGGTTTTGGATATACAAAGACCGTTACCGGTAATCCAAACGGCAGGATCGCAGCAGACAGCAGCACAGGCGGCGAAACTTATGAAGTCGTCTTTACCAATACAAGAACTCTTCCCGGAAGCCTGGTAATCAGCAAGACCGTTCTCGGAACCGGAGCTGACAGGACAAAGAAATTCGAGTTCACAGTAACCTTCAATGCAGAAGGCAGATATCCTTACAGCGGACCCGGAGTTCCTGATGGAGCAACCATTGCAAGCGGTGATAAGCTCACTCTCGCAGACGGGGAAAGCGCCACTATAACAGGATTGCCCGACGGCACGGTATATAAAGTGACAGAGGCTGATTATTCCGCAGAAAGATACACCGCTGTGAGCACCAATGCAGAAGGTACCATAGAGACCAAGTCCAGTGCAACTGCCGCATTTACCAACACCTACAGAAGGCGTTCAAGCAGCGGTGGAGGCGGAGGCTCTAGTCCATCAGGACCTGCACCAGGAAATCCACTGGTTACTATTGAAGGAAATGTACCGACCGGAAACATAGGCGGAGCCCAGGAAGAACTGGTTGAAATCGAAGGCGATATTCCATTAGCAGGTTTACCAAAGACCGGTGACAGCGGATTTGGCGCCCATGCAGCATTGATACTGCTTATCTTCTCTATCGGCATGGGAATATCTGCCTCCTCAATCCTTTTTCGGAAACAGGAAGAAAAATAACTTATAACGGAAATACACCATTTCAGGCGAAAGGATTCTCCCTTTCGCCTGATTTTATGCTGTATGCATAGCCACATATTAATTTTATCTAAAAATTTTTGTTATATTTTTCCTCAAATATTAAACTTTTTGTGAACATTATAAAATTCTTATTGAAGATTTTCGACAAAACATGTATAATTAGAACATATTAAAAGACGGCCGTCTTTTAAAATAAAATATCAAAGGAGTTACAACATGGAGAAGTTTTTCAAGCTTAAGGAAAATGGGACGACAGTTCCTACGGAAATCATGGCGGGGATTACCACGTTTTTCGCAATGGGATACATTATTGTCGTAAATCCCAACACTCTCAGTCAGGCAGGCATGGAATGGGGAGCCGTGTTCTTAGCCACTCTTATCTCGGCAATTATAGGTACCTTGATCATGGGACTTGTAGCTAATGTGCCTTACGCACAGGCACCGGGTATGGGACTGAATGCATTCTTTGTTTACACCGTTTGTTTTACACTGAAGTTCACATGGCAGCAAGCATTATCAATGGTTTTCATCTGCGGCGTTTTGAACATCCTGATCACCGTAACCCAGATCCGGAAGTACATCATTAAAGCGATTCCAGCCAGTTTGCAGAACGCAATCAGCGGCGGTATCGGTATCTTTATTGCCTATATAGGATTTCTTAATGTAGGCGCAATTAATTTCGGTGCAGGCGTTCCTGCCATGAGTGATATTACAACAAAATCTCTGATATTATTCGTTATAGGCCTTATCCTGATCATTGTACTGACTGTTCGTAATGTAAAAGGAAGTATTCTGCTCAGCATCATCATAACAACCGTCATAGGAATTCCTATGGGAGTTACTCAGACAGGTGACAGCGTAAGCTTTGTAGAAGCTCTGTCCGTACTTCCAACCACCTTTGGCGTAATCTTTACCCACGAAGGTCTTGCTTCTTTATTTAATGATATGGGAAAACTTCCTCTCGTATTGATCACTGTTTTCTCCTTCAGCTTATCTGATACCTTCGATACCATCGGAACCTTTATCGGAACAGGCAGAAGAAGCGGAATCTTCAGTGCAGAAGACGAAGCAGCATTGGAACACGGAAAAGGATTTTCTTCCAAAATGGATAAAGCATTGTTTGCAGATGCTACAGCAACCTCTATCGGCGCTATCATCGGTACCTCCAACACAACTACTTATGTAGAGAGTGCTGCCGGAATCGAAGCAGGCGGACGTACAGGACTTACCTCCGTTGTTACAGCAATCTGTTTTGCACTCAGTGCATTCCTGTCCTCTTTTGTAAGCGCTATTCCTTCTGTAGCTACAGCACCTGCTCTTATCATCGTAGGATGTATGATGATCTCTGCTTTTACAGAAATCGAATGGACCAACTTAGAAGAAGCAATTCCAGCTTTCTTTGCAGGAATATTTATGGCTCTTTGCTATAGCATTTCCTACGGTATTGCAACCTCATTCATCTTCTACTGTATCGTTAAAATTGCAAAGAAGAAAACAAACGAATTAAGCCCAATCATTGTCATTGCCAGCATCTTATTCGTTCTGAACTTCTTATTACAGGCTATGCTTCCTAAATAAAGATAAATATTTTCAAATAGCAAAAGGGGCGCTTCGGCGCCCCTTTTTTATAATCCTGTTTCCACATCATACCACTCCAGGCACAGCTCATGCCACTGTTCCCAGGCTCTCTCCCATTCCTCTTTCAGCCTTTCATACTCTCCTGCCTTTTCCCACGGCATTCCATTCCAAAAGCCCTCTGACTCTCTCCATTCTGTCTCCATGGCTTCCAGCCGCTCCCATAACTTTCCGGCCCTGTCCCTGACAGGCAAAAGCCGTTCCATCACCAGCCTCAGCTTCCAGTCCAAATAGGCTTCCTCCTCAGGAATCTCCCGCAGCCTGTGGCGTTCCGCCTTTGGAACAGCCCTCATTCCTGCAATCAGCGCCTGTTCCTCTGCCTTGACCTGGGCTGCTATGCCCTCTCCGCTCTCTGATTTTCTCATCCGATCCAGATAGTGCTCATAGCCAAAGGGATAATAGTAGACGGACTGTCCTTCAAAGATCAGCACCGATTCTGCCACCCGGCTTAAAAAGTAGCGGTCATGGGATACAAACAGCATGGTTCCCTGATAGGCCTTAAATGCGGATTCCAGGGTTTCCTTAGCCCTGATATCCATGTGGTTGGTGGGCTCATCCAAAACCAGGAAATTAGGCCTGCTCTGCAAAAGCTCCGCTAAAACCAGCCTGGACTTCTCTCCTCCTGACAAAGAATCCACCCTTTTCCCCGCTTCCTTTCCTCCAAAGAGATAGGCTCCCAGAATACTTCTCAGCTCCTTTTCCGGCAAAGACGGAAAGAGCTCCCGAAAATGCTCCGCCACTGTTTTGTCCGAGTGAATCTCTGCGGAGTGCTGGTCAAAATATCCTATGGTGATCTGATTCCCTATGGAATATTCTCCGGAAACAGGCGGAATCAGCCCTGTCACTGTTTTTAAAAATGTGCTCTTTCCCGCTCCGTTTGCCCCAATGATTCCGATTTTCTGGCCCCTTCGTATTCTCATGGTGATTTCCAGAAGAGGCGTATCGTAGCCGATTTTTAAATGCTCTGATTCAAACACCCATTTGCTGCCGGGAAATTCCGGTTCCAAAGGCAGGGTAAAGGGGCGGATATCGTCCTCTTCCGGCTTGGGAATTAATTCAAACCGCTCAATTGCCTTCTTTTTAGACCTGGCAAAGGAAGCCTTGCTGGGCTTGTGTTTAAATCGCTCAATCACCTCATTTAAGCGCCTGATCTCCTCCTGCTGCCTTTCATAAGCCTTTGTCCTGATCTTAAGGAACTTTTCCTTCTCCTCCCGGTAATGGCTGTAATTGCCCGGATACCGGGTCAGCTTGCCTCCTGACAGCTCATACACTACGGTTGCGGTCTGATCCAGAAAAAAGCGGTCATGAGATACCATGACCACTGCTTTTTCATACTGCTTCATATACTGCTCCAGCCACTCTGCCGCTTCAATATCCAGATGGTTGGTAGGTTCATCGAGAAGCAAAATATCCGGTTTTAAAAGAAGGTGGCGGATCAGTGCAATCTTCGTCTGCTCCCCTCCGGAAAATTCAGAAAGCCTCTTTCTTTTATCCTCTTTGGAAAAGCCCAGGCCAGTAAAAAGCCTGTCATACTCCTTTTCAAATTCAAACCGCTCCACAGCATAAGGGTCCGTACAGGGGCAGGCTGATAAAATCTCCTCTTCCACAGTCCTGTCCTTATTTAGAAATGCCTGCTGCTTTAAATATCCCACTGTCAGCTTTCTGGAGCAGACAATTCCGGGGCCTTCTCTTTTGTCATCCCGGTCCAAGTCCAGTTCTCCGGCAATCAGCCTTAAAAGAGTGGTTTTCCCTGCCCCGTTTTTGCCTGTTACTGCAATCTTTTCACTGCCGTGTATTTCAAAATCAATGTGCGACAGAATCACGTTCCCGCCTGCGGTCACTGTTCCGTCTTTAATCTGATATAGCATGTTCTGTCCTCTGTTTGATTATAATGAGTCGTGGAGCTTGGCCCTGGCCTGTCTGTCACGAATCGACTGGAGCACCGGTACCATAAAGGTCGCAATGAGCCCGCCTGCAAATCCGTTGTTGTAAAGGTTCATCCCTCCATAGACAATGCCCACATTTAAAGCGGCTGACGAATGGAGAAATCCGGCTATGATTCCGGCTATGATCCCAAACTCCCCGGCAACCGGCGCAAGAGTGGTGGAAAGCAAAAGAGCCAGGATAGCACTTGGGTCCGTAATGGTCCAGTTCTTGACAAGACCGCCCAGAATCACTCCCGTCATAATGGGCAGAATGTTGCGGATGTGCTTACCTGTCGCGCTGAAACCGACAATGGTTAATATTCCGCCTATTGTAGGCCCGTTTAAGTCTCCGCCCACTGCCAAAAGTATGAGGGTGGCGGCGATCCCGTTGATTCCCATATTGAGAAGAGTGGGGGCAAAACCTTCGCTCTTTACATAGTCGGTTCCGCCAATCCCATAAGTTTTCAGGATTTCCAGATACCCTTTCACCACATCCTTTGAAATGCAGAAGGAAAACACCGCCATTCCGGAAAACAGCAGCAGAAGAAGCACTGCAAAAGCCCTATTCTGGCCTGTATACCAGATCAGTCTGGCCTCTGTTGAGATGCCAAATGATTTCATCAGGGATACCACAATGGTCGCAATGATTCCTGAGGAAAATCCCACATTATAAAGGGAATAACCCTTATGGGCGTAGTGGGTATGGGTGGACAGAGGCGGAAGCACAAAGCCGATGAAGAGTCCCGCAGTCAGGCTCAGTAACAGTCTGACCCCCAAAGGAAGGGTGACCACATGCATGATCTGGGTGATGATGGGCGATAAGCAAGTCCCGTAAAAACCCACATAAATGTAGCGTGACAAGGAAGTTTTGTGATAATAAGAATACAGACAGACGCCCATCATGATGGACCATATATTCAGAATATTCTTTCCGAATAAGGAAAATCCAAACATGAGAAAGCATGAAGTTATCGTATGGCCGCTTATCTCCATACCAAGAAAATACACAATTGCAATGCTCAATAAAGTAAGTACACCTGCGTTGATAAATGCGGCTCCCACACCGCCAATGGCAAAATAATCTGTAATCAGGAAATCCGGCTCCCTGACGATCGTAATGATACCCTTCCAGATTCCATCAAACGGCTGCAGCAAGAAACCTGCAACAATAAAATAAACCGGCACCAGGGCAAGAATCTGGAATTGTGTGCGCCTTGAGAGCGTTTCACAATTTCTGATTTTTAATAAGAGTTGTCCTGTCATGTCGTTCCTCTCTTCTATATAATTTTCTCTACCAGAGATATTTTATCATTTTTAAAAAAGAGGTTCAACACTTTTTTTACTGGTTGAACCTCTTTTTTTCCGGAGTTATCTTCTTTTTAGTCCACCAACCCCATTAAACACGCAGATTCCATCCACAAATGTCCGGCACACTTCCACATCTTTAATCCTTTCCGGCCTGCAATACCTCAAATCCTCTGCCAGGACAGTAAAATCAGCCGTCATGCCAGGCAGGAGCATCCCCTTCTCATTCTCCTCAAAGCTGGCTCTGGCTCCCAAGGACAAATACGTTTCCAGCGCTTCCTCCACCGAAAGGGCCTGATCAGGAAGAAAAGCCTTGCTTCCATCGAGAGTCGTTCTTGTCACGGCGCACTGAATTCCTGCCAGCACATCGGGATTTTCCACCGGAGCATCAGAGCCGTTGGAAACCTCCACCCCCATATCCAGTAGGGTCTTAAACTGGTACGTCTCTCCTGCCCTCTCCTTTCCAAGCCTGTCCTCTACGATGTGGTTATCGTAATCCAGAAAAATGGACTGCACATAAGCGTGTAAATCCAGCTCCTGAAATTTCTTCAAAAGCTCCTTTGTGGTGATCTGGCAATGGACAATTCCATGGCGCAGCCTGTTTCCCTCTTTTCCCGTCCCAGCCTTTTCAAAAGCCCGGACCGTCATATCCATGGCCCGGTCCCCGATGGCGTGAACAGCGACCTGAAGCCCGTGTTCAGCCGCAAAACAAATCTTCTCATCGAGCTCTTCCTGGCTGTAGATGGAGATTCCGCAGTTGTCCGGATTTTCAGCATCATCGGCATAAGGCCGGCTTAACAGGGCGGTTCTGGCCCCCAGGGAGCCGTCTGTGAAGACTTTTAAGGGACCGATGGTAAAAAAACGGCTACCCGCTCCCGTCCGGTATCCCCTGGAAACAAAATCCCTTAAAGTGTCCATGCCCGAAAGAAGGCACTGTTCATATACCTTTACCGTCATCAGCCCCTGGGACTCCAACTCCCGGTAAGCATTTATTACCTCCTCATAGGAAACCCCTGAAAACGCCTCTAAATCATCACTCTGAACCGATGTAATTCCATTTGCGTTTAATTTCTCCATGGCAGTCAGGATATATCCCTTAATTTCCTCCTTCCCCGGAGGTGGAATAATCCGGCTCACCATGTTGATCCCATATTCACGGAGCACTCCCGTAGGCTCTCCATTTTCATCAGTGTCAAAGCAGCCTCCCTCCGGCTGAGGGCTGTCCCCTGTAATTCCAGCCAAAGCAAGTGCAGCAGAATTGACACAGGCCACATGGCCGCAGGCGCGGTATAAAATCGCCGGACGCCCTTTTGTGACCCGGTCCAGATCATACCGGTTGGGGAATCGCTTTTCATCCTGGAAATAATCGTGATTCCAGCCCCGTCCTACAATCCAGCTTTCCCCATGATCCGCCATATACCCGGAAACCCGGTCCAAAACATCAGCCATGGACCAGGTGGCAGAAGCCAGGTCCACTGTTGCCAAGCTGTATCCGTATTCCAAAAGATGCATATGGGAATCCACAAATCCCGGAACCACAAAACGGCCTTCCAGATCGTGCCACACTGCCGGGCCTTCCTCTTCCCAGGCTTTCATATCCGCCCTGTCGCCCACGGCTCCAATACGCCCGTTTTCTACCCCAATCGCAGACACATACATGCCTTTTTTGACATAAATCACTGCATTATAATAAATATCTTTCATAATACCTCCTGGTTTCCGGTCAGCCAATGCAAAAACAGGCAGCAGACAGAAATGGTTCTGTCCACTGCCTGCCATAGGCATAAGCCGGATTATTGGGATTCTTTTGCTGTTTCTGCCTTGGGATTTAAGTCGCTGGGCTTCATGCTCAAATTGATTCTGCCCATCTTGTCAACTTCCATTACCTTGACAGTCACTTCATCGCCGATATTTACCACATCCTCCACCTTTGCCACTCTCTTATCAGAAAGCTTGGAAATGTGGACCATACCGTCTTTATTAGGAGCCAGTTCAACAAAGGCACCGAAGTTCATGATTCTCACTACCTTGCCGGTGAATACCTGGCCTGCTTCTATCTCAGTCACGATGCTCTTGATGATCTGGATTGCACGGTCAATCATCTCACGGTCAGTTCCGCATACAGCTACGTTGCCGTCGTCAGAAATATCGATCTTCACACCGGTTTCATCAATGATCTTGTTGATCACCTTACCCTGCTTTCCTACCACATCGCCGATCTTCTGAGGATCAATGGATATCTGGTCGATCTTTGGAGCATATTTGCCCACTTCTTTGCGTGGCTCTGCAATGGCCTTTGCCATAACCTCATCGAGGATGTAAAGCCTTGCCTCTCTGGTGGTGCGGATAGCCTCCTCAATGATGGGTCTGGTGAGGCCGTGAATCTTAATATCCATCTGAATGGCAGTGATTCCCTTATGGGTGCCGCCAACCTTAAAGTCCATATCGCCGAAGAAATCTTCCAGTCCCTGGATATCGGTTAAAACGATATAATCATCATCGCTGTCTCCTGTAACCAGACCGCAGGAAATTCCTGCAACAGCAGCTTTAATAGGAACGCCTGCTGCCATCAAAGCCATGGAGGAGGAACAGATGCTGGCCTGAGAGGTGGAACCGTTGGATTCCATTGTCTCGGATACGGTACGGATGGCATATGGGAACTCTTCTTCTGAAGGAAGAACCGGAATCAACGCCTTCTCTGCCAATGCTCCATGACCGATTTCACGGCGTCCAGGTCCTCTGGAGGGCCTTGTCTCTCCTACGGAGAAGGACGGGAAATTATAATGGTGCATATATCTCTTAGAGGTTTCCATATCGTCAATGCCGTCTAATTTCTGGCGCTCTGACATAGGAGCCAGAGTACAGATATTTAAAATCTGGGTCTGACCGCGGGTGAACATGGCGGAACCGTGAACTCTTGGAAGCATGTCGATCTCTGCTGCCAGGTGACGGATCTGGTTCATGGCACGTCCGTCAGGACGCTTGTGATCCTTTAAGATCATCTTGCGGACAGTCTTCTTCTGATACTGGTAAACAGCCTCTCCCAGCACTGCCAGCCACTCTTCCTTATCAGCAAAAGCTTCTTCCAGCTTCTTTGTGATATTTCTCAAGTTCTCTTCTCTTACCTGCTTTTCATCAGTAAATACGGCAGCTTCCATCTCTTCCGGAGTGACGATTTCCTTAATGGCTGCAAATAATTCTTCCGGAACAGCACAGCTTGTATAGGTATGCTTTTCTCTTCCGCATTCTGCCACAATGGTATCGATGAATTTGATGATCTCCTGGTTTACTCCATGAGCCTTGAAAATGGCCTCGATCATGGTATCTTCCGCAACCTCGTTGGCTCCTGCTTCGATCATGATGACCTTTTCTCTCGTGGAAGCAACGGTAAGAGCCAGATCAGAAGCCTGCTTCTGAGCCTGGGTCGGGTTGATGACCAGTTCTCCGTCCACCAGACCAACCTGGGTGGAAGCACATGGGCCGTCAAATGGGATGTCAGAGATGCAGGTTGCGATGGCAGAGCCTAACATGGCTGTAAGCTCCGGGCTGCAGTCCTGGTCTACGGACATAACGATGTTGTCCAAAGTTACGTCATTGCGGTAATCCTTTGGAAACAGAGGTCTCATAGGACGGTCAATGACACGGGAAGTGAGGATAGCATTTTCAGATGCTTTTCCTTCTCTTTTGTTAAAGCCGCCTGGAATCTTTCCAACGGCATATAATTTCTCTTCATATTCCACGCTCAAGGGGAAGAAATCAATGCCATCCCTTGGCTTATCAGAAGCAGTTGCAGTGGCTAATACCACAGTATCTCCATAGTGCATAAGTACTGCACCGCTGGCCTGCTTTGCTACTCTGCCGACATCAACAGTCAATGTTCTGCCAGCCAGTTCCATACTGAAACTCTTGTACATAATTCAGGTATCTCCTTTTACATTTACATTTTTTATAATTAACAGCAGAAGGTCCGAAACTACTGATCTGGATACAATTTATTATACCCACATCAGCGGTCTCGGTAAATGCTTCTGCTTTTAATATTCTTTCTTCATATAGACAGATAGGGTGGAGAACTTCTCCACCCTAAATGGTTTATTATTTTCTGATTCCCAGCTTTTCGATCAAAGAACGATATCCTTCCAGATCTGTCTTCTTTAAGTAATCAAGAAGACCTCTTCTCTGACCAACCATCATCAGAAGACCTCTTCTGGAATGGTGATCTTTTGGATTCTGCTGAAGGTGACCAGTTAATTCTGTGATTCTCTCTGTCAGAATTGCGATCTGAACTTCCGGTGAACCTGTGTCTCCGGCCTTTCTGCCGTATTCTGCAATAATAGCTGCTTTCTTTTCCTTTGAAATCATGATGATTTCCTCCTTGTTCTTTTCTTCTCACCTCATACCAAGTATCGGTTGGAGTATCCAAAATACCGGGCAACGGCGCATATTTACACCAACATATTTTATCACAATCCCAATTCCCTGTCAATCCGTTAAAGCTCAAAAAAAGTTAGCAAAAAAGTTTCTTTCGTAAAATCCCCGGATTCCCTGTCGAATGCTGTTGATTTCCGGCATATTATGTGTTAAATTATATAAAATTATTGGAAATCCAGGGGGAAAAGTTAATTATTTTAGTTACATTTTATGAATTTTCATATAATTTAACAATTATTTGAAACCCACGTTAAATTAATGCAAAGAAGGAGTGTTAAGCTATGCCGAAACAAAAAGAAGACAGCCGCCATCATCAGGGCGGGCGGGGCTTTAAAACCCTGTTTTCCAAAATCCTGATATTTGTAGGAGGACCTATTGTTCTCGCTTATGTGATTGTCGGAGTCGTCATCACAAGCCTGGTGGGAACCACAGTTACCCGTCTTACAAATAATGAACTGCGTTCCGAGTCCCTTGCGGCCTCCAACGAAATCCAGGCATACCTGGAAAAATTTTATGAAATAACGTTCCAGGTTTCCATGAACAGCCAGATAGTAGGAATGTTCGAATCGATTGCCAGGGGCGATGATATCCGCCAGGCCAAAGATTTCCAGCAGGTAAAACAGACCCTGGAAAATATCCATAAAGCAAATCCGGACTCCATATTAGCCGCCTGGATCGTGGACCTGGATTCCAGCCAGCTTGCAATGTCAGACGGATATGTGGCGGACTCCAGTTGGGATGTGACTACACGCCCCTGGTATCAGCAGGTTACCGCAAAACAGGATACTATTATCACAGAGCCTTATGAGGACAGTGTTACAAAATCACAGGTAGTCAGCATTATTTCCCCTGTATTCAAGCCAGGCAGCCAGGAGATCATAGGAGTTGCGGGCCTGGATTTCATGTTGGACGGTCTGTCAGCCACCATAAAATCCTATATATTAAGGAACACAGGCTTTTACATACTGTCCACAGAGGCTGGACAGCTTATCTACCATCCGGCTTCCGAATTCATCAATAAGAACATTTCAGAAACAGATATGTCCGATAACATTAAAAATGCATTTCTGGAAAAACGGGAGGGCGCTCTGGAATATACCTCTCACGGGGTAAACAGCCACGGTTATGTCCAGTCCATCGGAGACACGGGCTGGGTGGTTGCCACCGGCCTTCCTGACGATGAATTTTATCAGGAGTACAACGGAGTGCGGATCACTCTGCTGATTGTTTTTGCCGCTGCTGCAGCGGTCATCCTTCTCATGCTTTCACTCATATCCAGGCAGATCGTTCTGCCCATCAAGTCCCTGACCAGGACTGCCAACCTGATTGCGGATGGAAATCTGGATGTGGAGGCCAAGGTCCTTTCCCAGGATGAAACGGGGCAGATGGCAGAGGCCATCAACCGGACCGTGGTACAGCTTCGCCAATACATTGCATACATAAAAGAAATCACAGACACCCTTGGAAGCATGGCTGACGGCGATATGCGCATTCATTTGCAGCAGGAATATACCGGCGAGTTCGCTTCTATCCGGTCTGCCTTTGAAAACATTTCCGTTTCCCTTAACGATTCTCTGACGAAAATCAACATCGCAGCAGAGGAAGTGAGCATTGGGGCCGAACAAGTTTCAAGCGGAGCCCAGGCCCTTGCATCAGGAGCCACGGAACAGGCCGCTTCTGTAGAAGAGTTAAACGCTTCTGTAGCAGAAACCGCCAGACAGGCAGAGGAAAACTCTGCAGCCGTCAAAACCGCAGCTCATTATGTGGAACAGGCCGTAACCGGTGTCAATTCCGGAAACGAGCATATGAAACAGCTTACCGGAGCAATGGCTGATATCAGCTCTGCTTCCAGCCAGATCGCAAACATCACCAAGGTGATCGAAGATATTGCATTCCAGACCAATATTCTGGCACTCAACGCAGCCATTGAAGCGGCGCGGGCAGGGGAAGCCGGAAAGGGCTTTGCCGTAGTGGCCGATGAGGTCCGCAACCTGGCTGCCAAATCGGCAGAAGCCGCCCATCAGACCGCCTCCTTAATCCAGACCTCTGTGGAAACCGTGGAAAGAGGCTTGATCTTCACCTCAGACACTGCAAAGATTCTTTTGGAAGTGGAGACTATGGGAAGAGCCATCAACGAAAGCTTTGCAAAGATTGAGCAGGCCTCTGCAGACCAGGCCTCTGCCATCGAACAGATCACCATGGGGCTGTCCCACATTTCCGCAGTCGTGCAGACCAATGCCGCCACAGCGGAAGAAAACTCTGCCACCAGCGAGGAAATGTCAGCCCAGGCAGCCACTCTGCGCAGTGAAGTGGGCAAATTCAAGCTGACTTCCGGTGAAAGGCATACTTCTGATGAAGGGCGTACTTCTTCCCCTTCTCCTGAAAGAGCTTTTTCAGAAACAGATGAATGGGCCTTTGAGCCTTCATCCGGTCCAGGAAAATATTTTTAAATCTCAAATCAGGCCCTGCTGCATCAAACAGATGCTTCAGGGCCCGATTTATGTCGTTTTTTAGGAGGAATGTTCATAGAATATTTATTGAAATTCACGCTTTATTGTGGTAAATTAAAAAGAACATGAAACAGGAAAATACTGGAAACTATATTTGATTCAAATAAACGTTTTTACAGGGGGGACAAATGATTTTATGTGAAAATGATATACAGCAAAAACAAAGCGCAATGTCTTTTGGCATCGGATACGTAAGACTTTTGATAGATGAACGAAAAGAACCGGTGGATTTTGTATTTGAGGAAATCAATCCCGCTTTTGAAAATCTGACCGGCTGGACCAGGGAAGAAGTCATCGGAGTCCCGGCTTCCGCCTTTACCCGCATGGCAAAAGAAGGCATGATATACTGGCTTTCTCTTTACTCAACGGTCCGGTGTTCCAATAAAACCCAGGAAACTACCCAATGGATAGATGAATTGCAAAAATATATCACGATTACGGTCATCCCTGCAGCAGGGGTATCCCTTATGATCGTAGTGAGGGAGTCCGGCGAAGAGGCTGTTTCTCTTGCCCAGGATAAAGAGACGGCTCATATTCTGGAAGTCTTAGAACCCTTGTTCAGCAATTCCAGGGACGCCGTCAGTCTTCTGGAATACAGCAGCGGCAAATACTTCTACGTACAGAACAATTCCGTCCATCAAGAGCTCACCGGCACCTCAAACGTCAGAGGAATGGAGCTTTCCAATCTGGTGGGGCGCTATACAGGAAAGCAGCTTCAAAGATATTATGAGCAATGCATGAAGACAGGACGGCCTGTCAGCTATGAACAGGAATTTAACTTTGCCCCAGGAAAGCGGATTTGGCAGACAGAGGTGTCTCCCATATTCGGCTCCAACGGCATCCGCTATCTCCTGCTTCTCAGCAAGGACATGTCAGAGCTGAAACGGGTGCAAAAGGACAATGAGCTTCTTTCCCGGAGGCTGAAATCCATGTTCACCCAGCACAGCGCCATTAAGCTGATCTACGATCCCGATTCCGGACAGATTGTGGAAGCCAACCCTTCCGCCTGCCGGTTCTACGGTTATACAAAGGACGAGCTCTGCAGCATGATGGTCCAGGACATCAACATGCTTCCGCCTGACAAGCTGAGGGAGAAGTTTCAAAGTGAGCTGGCGGGAAGAAACTATTTTTCCGCTGTCCCATACCGGCTGAAAAATGGGGAAATCCGTCTGCTGGATGTATATTCCTGCCCCATTTCCGATGGAAACCGCACCTTAATCTATTCCATTATATTTGATGCTACAGACCGGGAAATCTACCGGAGCGCCTTATTAAAGGAAAAAGAGCTTCTCAAAACCACGCTCCAATCCATCGGGGATGGAGTTGTCACCACCGATAAAAGCGGCAAAATCACCAGCCTAAACAACGTGGCCCAGGAGCTGACAGGCTGGGATAATTCCTCAGCCGTTGGAAGGCCGTTTACCGATGTGTTTGTATTAAAAAATGAGGATACAGGGGAAACGGTGGAAAATCCGATTCAGAAGGTTCTGGATACGGGCCGGATCATCGGCCTGGCCAACCATACGGAGCTGGTACGCCGCGACGGCCATGCCATTCCCATTGCCGACAGTGCAGCCCCCATCCGCACGGAAGACGGGCATACCGCAGGAGTTGTCATGGTATTCCGGGATGTGAGCGATGAAAAAAAGCACAACAGGCAGATCGAATACTTAAGCTACCACGATTCCCTGACCGGCCTTTACAACCGTTATTATATTGAACGGATTTTAAACAGGCTGGATACGCCGGAAAATCTTCCTATTTCCGTTATCATGGGAGATGTCAACGGCCTCAAAATTGCAAACGATGTGTTCGGCCACAATGCAGGAGATATTATGCTCCAAAGCGTAGCCAGACTCCTGGAAAAAAACTGCGGGGAAAATGATTTAATTGCCCGCTGGGGAGGGGATGAGTTTGTGGTCTTCCTGCCCCGTACCAGCGCAAAAGCGGCTGAGCGGATTATCCGGAACATCAAAAAAGCTCATATCGCCATCAATGAAAGCGGACTCTTCTTAAGCCTGTCCCTTGGCTGTGCCAGCAAGGAGTCCATGAGAGACGGCATTCAGTCTGTCATGAGGGAAGCGGAAGAATACATGTATCATCAGAAGCTTTTAGACAGCCAGAGCTACCGCAATTCCATCATCAACACCCTTCTCGCCACCCTTTATGAAAAGAGCAATGAAACCGAGGAGCATTCCAAGCGTCTGGAGAAATACTGTCACTGTGTGGGAAGAGAGCTTCAGCTTTCCTCAAAGGAAATGGATGAGCTTTCCCTTCTCTCCCTGCTCCACGATATCGGAAAGGTCAGCATTGACCCGGCTGTTCTGCAAAAAACAGGCGCTCTCACCCCGTCGGAATGGGAGGAAATGAAACACCATCCGGAAATAGGCTACCGAATCGCTCAGGCCACTCCTGAGCTCGCCACTGTCTCTCACTTCATCCTTTCCCATCATGAACGCTGGGATGGAAAGGGATATCCTCAGGGACTGAAGCGGGAGGAAATCCCTCTCATCTGCCGCATCCTTGCGCCGGTTGATGCCTTTGACGCCATGACCAATGACCGGGTGTACCGGAAAGCCATGAGCACCGAAGAAGCCCTTCTGGAGCTGGAAAGAAATGCGGGCATTCAGTTTGATCCAAATATTACATATGTTTTGATAAAAGCGATTAAAGCGGAGAAAGAAGCTGGCAGGGTTTTATAAATTCTGCCGGCTTCTTCTATTTATGATAGCCTTTCATATAGGCTGCAAATTCTGTTTTCTTCATTTTAGCGGAAAGCTCTTCCCTGATTTTTCCCATATCTGCCTTTAAAAGCTTTTTATCTCTTACCAGACATTCCCCCGCCACATACACGGCCTCCACATTGGAAGGGCCTGCGCTGTAAACCAGGGCAGAATAAGGATCATAAACCGGAAACATGTTGGGGGAATCCGTCTCTACCAGAACCAGATCCGCCTGCTTTCCAGGCTCTAAAGAGCCGGTTTTATGGTCAAGGCCCAGGGCTTTTGCTCCTTCTGCGGTAGCCATTGCCACAATGGTTTCCGCCGGAAATGCACTCCTGTTTCTCGTTTCGGTCTTGTGGAAATCAGCAAAAAGTTTCATCTGTATGAATAAATCAAGGGTGTTTCCGCTGGCCGGACCATCGGTGCCAAGTCCTACCGTGACCCCGCAATCCGCCATAGCGCTGACTGGAGCCACGCCCTTTGCCGCCTTTGTATTGGAGCCAATGCAGTGGGCTACCTTGGCCCTTTTGTTCTTTAAAAGAGAAATATCTTTTTCATTCAGGTGGATGCAGTGAGCCAGCAGGGTATTTTCACCCAGAACTCCGATGCTGTCCAGATACTGTACAGGAGTCATGCCGTATTCTTCCCGGAAATAATCCATTTCATAGTCCATTTCCGCTGTATGAAGAGTAAAGGCTGCCCCTAAGGAAGAGTCCAGAAGATAGGCTTTCTGAAGAAGCTCCATAGAGCAGGTATTGGTGCCGTGGGGGGCCACACAGGCTGAAATACGGGGATGGGATTCATATTTTTTTATCAGTCTCTCCCCATATTGAAGGGCTTCCCATGGATCATCAAAATCACAGGCTCCCTCTTCCATAATGGTCTGCCCTGCAATTCCTCTCATCCCCATTTCATCCATAGCCCTTGCAGCTTCCCCTTCATAGTAGTACATGTCAAGCACCGTGGTCACTCCGCTAAGAAGCATTTCCCCGGCTGCATAGCGGGTGGATAAGTAAACCAGCTCCTCATCCACTGACTTCTGTTCCATGGGAAGAAGAAATACACGCAGTCTGTCCTTGCAGTCATCTCCAAGCCCCCGGAACGGGATCATTCCCATATGAGTGTGAAGATTGACCATGCCGGGCATGAGGAGACCGCCTCTGCCGTCAATCTGTTTTGTATCCGGAAATCCGGCTTCCTTTGGAAGCTCCTCCATGGGACCTGCCGCTGTAATGATGTCATTTTCAAACATCACAAAGCCCGGAGCATGGATTTCTCTTTTTTCATTCATGGTTACTGCTGCCACATTTGTAATTATCGTTCTCACACTGCTCTACCTTCTTTTACTCTCATATCGTTCTACAAGGGGAATTTTCCGCTTTGTCTTCACATCAAACAATCCTTTGTCACTCAGCTTCAATTCCGGAGAAACTAAAAGGGTCAGGGTGGAAATGGACATGATCTCATTGCTGTTTTCATATCCCATGGCCTGAATCTCCTCTCTCACCCCGGCCATTTCAGCAGCCAGATCGGAAAGGCTTTTATCAGACAGAATACCGCCTACAGAAAGGGCCGCAGAAGCCGTCACCCTGCCGTCTCTGACAGTCACGTATCCTCCCTGCATGTGTACCACCTGGTTTTGGGCCAGCACCATGTCTTCCACAGAGCTTCCGACCACCAGCAGATTGTGGCTGTCATGGCTCCAGGTGGTTGCCACTGCGCCGGGAATCTTAAAACCATGTTCCACAAGCCCATAGGAAACATCACCGGTCTTTCCGTAGCGCTCAAATACAGCCGCCAGACAAAGCCCTGCATCCTGCCAGCAAAGGCATTTGTTCCGCACCGGAATCTCTCTCTTTACATGCTTTGCCCTTGTTCCAAAGCCCTGAATCTGCATCACATTGACCACTGCTGTCCCCTCGGTGATTTCACACCGGTCCAGCTTAAAGTCAGAGGACAGGGCAAGGCGGCATTTGACGGACTGGTAAAAATGGTCGGGAAAGACTGCTCTCCGGGCCTCAGAATCCTTTTCATATTTTTTCCCGCTTTTATAGACTGCCAGGGGAACAAAATCCTTTAGATCCTCGATGATCACGAAGTCTGCCAGCTTTCCGGGAGCGATCATTCCTCTGTCAGAAAGACCCATTCTGCGGGCAGGTGTCAAGGTGGCACAGTAAACTGCCTGTTCGGCTGCCATTCCCTGCTTCACGGCAAGAGAAAGGATTTTATTCAAATGGCCCTCCGCCAAATGGTCCGGCATGGTGTCATCGGTAACCAGGGCGATGTTTTCGTAAAGCCTGTGGGATACAACGGTTTTTATCACATCGGGGGTCAGGGATTTTGCCTGTAATTCCAGGAACATGCCCATATCCGTTTTTTCCAGAACAGAGTCCGGAGTCTGCTGGGTATGGTCCGCATCAACGCCTCCCCGGATAAAAGCAGCCAGCTCAGCTCCTGTCAGGGCCGGACAATGGCCTTCTATCTGTAAGGGCCGCTCTGCCTGGGTGCACAGCCTGACAATCCGTTTAATCAGGGTATCTTCCTCAGAAACCAAATCCAGATCATTCATCACCTCTCCCAGACAGATGACCCTGCTGTCCTTTAACAGCTCCCTCACTTCCTCTTCCCCGATCTGCCCGCCTGAGGTTTCCAGGCTGCTGCTGGTAGACGGGACGCAGGAAGGGATTCCATAGTAAATATCCAGGTCTGTTTCCTGGTTCATAAAGCTTTTGATTCCCTCCAGCCCGCATACATTGGCGATCTCATGAGGGTCTGCCACCACGCAGGTGACTCCCCAGGGCAGGACTGCCCTGGAAAATTCTGCCGGATGGGTCATAGAGCTTTCAATGTGCATATGGATGTCGATCAGTCCGGGGATGATATATGTTCCTGTACCGTCCACCACAAGGTCTGCCTCATATGAGGAAGGGGAAATGTCGTAAAACCTTTCCCCAACCACCGCAATGTCCATTTTTTCAAAACACTGCCTGTATGTCCGGTAGACCCATCCATTTTGAATTAATAAGTCAACCTTCATATTTTTCTTTCCTTAGCTGTTAATAATACGGTTCCACTGGTCAATCCAGTCGCTTAAAATGGGATTTACAAAGGAATAATCCAGAACCTTTGCATTTTCTGCAGCAGGGCCGTAAGTCATATTGGCTGCCTGGTCCTCTGCAATTTTCACCTGATTATTGGTAGGCGCTTCATTTAAAGCCTTGCTGGTTTTCTCCTGAAGTTCTTTGCTCAAGCGGTAGTTAATATACTCATATGCCAGATCCTTATCCTTGCAGTTTTTGGTAATGCTGATGGTATTAAAGTTGGCATAAGTCACGTCGGGAGTTGCATATACCAGGCTGGGATTTGCTTCCTGAATGGTAGGAACACCGAAATCACCTACAATGGCTGCCTTGATTTCACCGGAAGTGAACATATTGATCAAGTCAGAGGATTTTGCATAGGTCTTTACAATATTTGGCTTCAACTCTTCCAGAGCCTCAAATGCAGCCTTTCCGCTGTCACTGGCTACATCAACGCCCTTGTAATCGCTTGCCATATATACCATGGCAGGGCCAAAGGTGGTGGTGATGTCCGGAATGGCGATGCTTCCTTCTAATTCTGCCTTCCATAAATCGTTAAAGCTTGTGATCTCAAATCCAACTGCTTCAGGGTCATACATAATACCGATGCTGTTGATGGTATAGGCAACGCCTTGTCCGGCATCTGCCATGGACTTTGCAGCTCCGATCAGGTACTGGCTGTTTTCGATCTTGCTTAAGTCCAGGGGCTCAAACAGACCTTCTTCAATTCCCTTGGCAGTCATGGCCTGGGACAGTTCAATGACGTCAATGGTGCTTTCAGCATCTGCGGAAAGCTTTGTATAACGCTCATTGGTGCTTCCTGTTTCCGTTACAATCTTCGCGTTAAACTGGTCCTCAAAAGGCTTGTAAACCTCTTCTGCAGAAATATCTTCGCTTAAGCCGTAGGTGGACAACACCAGGTTCTTTTCTTCGCCTCCGCTCTTTTTCTCCTCCGGGGCTTTTGCGCCGCCGCATCCTGACAACAGGAGAGCCGCACACAGGGATAATGCCATCACTTTTTTCATAATTTTAATCCTCTCTTTTTTATAATTGACCGGCTTTATGAGCCGAAGTTACCCGTTTTTAAGAAACGAGAATCAGCTTTTGTTCGGGCAGGTAAAGACGGATTCTGCTGCCTTCTTCATAAGTTTCCTCTGACGGCCTGTTCACCAGGAACTTTCCTGCATCGGTTAAAACCTCATACTGATAGCTCTTTCCAAGGAATGTCCGGACACCTACTGTTCCTTCCAGGATATTTTTGCTCTGCCCCTCTTCTGCCACCCGGATGTCCTCAGGGCGGATGGTGCCCATGCAGGCGCCTTCCCTGTTTCCTGTCTCAACGGTAAATGCCGCTCCGGATTCTGTTCTGTATCCATCGCCGTCTCTTGTCAAGGAAAGGAAATTTTCAAACCCGATAAACCTGGCTACAAATTCCGTTTCAGGCTTTTGGTAGATATTTTCCGGGGTATCAAACTGCTCGATCACCCCCTGGTTCATAACCGCCACTTTATCAGATATGGAAAAGCATTCCTCCTGATCATGGGTTACAAATAAAGTAGTGATGCCAAGCTGCTTCTGGATTCTCTTGATCTCCATCCGCATGTTGATGCGAAGCTTTGCGTCTAAATTACTGAGAGGCTCGTCCAGCAGGAGAAGCTTGGGCTCGATTACCAGAGCTCTGGCAAGAGCCACTCTCTGCCTCTGCCCTCCGGACATCTGCTGGGGAAAACGGCCCCCGAATTCCGTAAGATCACAGACCTCCAGAATCCGTTTTACCTTCTGATCGATCTCCGCCTTGTCCATCTTTCTCATCTTAAGGCCAAAGGCCACATTGTCATAAACGCTCAGATGAGGAAATAAGGCATAGCTTTGAAACACGATTCCAAAATTCCTTTTGTGGACCGGAACCTTGGTCAAGTCCTCTTCGTCCAGGGAGAAAACACCGTTTTGAGGCTCAATAAATCCAGCCACCACCCGAAGAGTTGTGGTCTTTCCGCAGCCGCTTGGCCCCAAAAGGGAAACCAGTTCCCCTTGCTGCACTTCCAGATGAAGTCCCTTTAAAACCTGCTTCTTCTTATCATAACAGACATCAATATCTTTCAGGCTCATATATGCCATGATCTTATCCTCCTATTTCGCCAAAGCGGCAACTCCCAGGGTCTTATCCACAATTACCATAATCAGAACGGTCAAAGCCATTAAGATCACAGAAACAGCCGATACGGTAGGGTTATAATTATATTCAATGTAATTCATCAAGGTCGCCGGAAATGTGGATATGCCGGGGCCCGACAAAAACATGGAAACCGGGATATTGTTAAAGGAGTTGATAAAAGCCAGCATAAATGCGGCCGAAATTCCCGAAGTGATATTGGGAAGCACCACCCGGAAAAATGCGCCTGTCTTGGAACATCCCAGACTCCAGGCCGCTTCTTCCATGGAAAAATCAAACTGGTCCAGGCTGGACCCCACCACCCGGATCACATAAGGAAGAGTCACCATAAAATGCCCTGCCAGAAGTCCTAAAAACACCGGAATCCTTAAAGACAGCACCAGAAACTGATAAAGGACGAAACCGATTACGATTCCCGGCACAATGGTAGGGGAAAGGAATATGGATTTTAACAGCTCCCTTCCCTTCATACCGGACCGGGCCAGGGCATAAGCAGCAGGAATGCCTGCAATCAGAGCCAGTATTGTGGCAAAAAAGGCGATCTCCAAGCTGGTTAAAAATGAATTCCGGAAGGATTTTGTTGCAAATACATTGACAAACCATTTCACGGAAAAGGATTCAATGGGAAAGGTAATGGCGCTGCCCTTTCCAAAGGCAGTGACCGTAATAATAATCAATGGAATGATTAAAAATGCAAAAACCAGCGTAACAAAAGCAGTGAGAATTTTACTTTTACCCATGGTTTCCTCCTCTTCTGTCCAGTCTGGCGGCCAGGGCATGAAAGCCTTTGATCACAGCCAGAGTCACGACAATCATAATAAGGGAAATAACAGCAGCTCCATCCCAATCTCCTACAGTCATGGCTCTCTGGTAGATAAAGGTAGCCAGAACCATGTTTTTATTGCCTCCCAGAAGCTGGGGCGTGGTATAAGCTGTCAACGTCCCGGTGAACACCAGAATGCCTCCTACAATAATGCCCGGCAGACTCATGGGAAAAATTACCTTCATAAAGCCTTTCAGCCTGTCCGCTCCCAGACTGAGGGCCGCTTCCATCATATCGTCTCCGATGTTTTCCATAATTCCCGCCACGGTAACGATCATAAGAGGGAGAAACAGGTACACGGAACCGATGATGATGGCAAAATCCGTATACAGAAGCTTCGCAGGTTTTTCCGCAAATCCGGCTGCTATGAGGAATTTATTGATAATTCCATTACTTCCTAAAATATTGATCCAGGCAAAGCTTCTGATGACAGAGTTGGTCATCAGCGGAAAAATGGAAACCGATAAAAGAAGGCCTCTCCATTTTTTTCTGCACCGGCTGATAAAATAAGCGGTGGGAACTCCTGCTGCCATACAGACAGCCGTAGTCAGGACGGCAACCTTTATGGTCCTTGCAAAAATCTTCCGGTAATACTCATCCTGGAAGAATTCCACGTAAGCGCTGAACGGATAATTTCCGGTATGAAAAGACGGAATCAATACCCTTAACAGCGGAAGGAACAGACACACTGCCAGAATCACAAGCCCTGGCACAACCATTGCAAATGCGCTACTTTTTTTCATCTCGACCTCTCCCTGATCTCCTTGTTTCCTGCCCTCACATCGGGGGCATCATGGTATATCTGTATTTTATTGTTTTTCTTATAATTACTTATAAGTATAATTAATTTATATCTATACTTTTATTATATTTTATGATATAATATACGTCAAATACATATAATCTATATTTTCTATGCATTAAAGCTATAGTAACAAATTAATACCTGTACAAAGGGGACCTATTCATGGAATTAAAAGAAGCCAAATACATTCTGGCAATAGCCAGACACAAAAGCATCAGCAAGGCTGCGGAAACCTTGTTTATTTCCCAGCCCTCCTTAAGCAAGTATTTAAAAAATCTGGAGCAGCAGCTTGGAACCCGCCTTTTTGACCGGGTGGGAAACGGCTATTATCCCACTTACCTGGGGGAACGCTACATCTACTATGCGGAAAAAATAGTGGAATTCGGTACAGAATGGGATATTGAGTTTGATGACATCATGCATCAGGACCATGGCCGTTTAAACATTGCCATTCCCATTATGCTGGGAAACAGTTTAATCGGGCCCACCTTAATGAGATTCCATCAATTGTATCCCCATGTGATAGTCAATATGATGGAGGAAGTCAGTTTTGTAGCGGAACACACCCTGACTGATCACACCATAGATTTGACCTTTTACAATGTCCGCCAATTCCCCGACGACCTGGATTACCAGATTATAGGAAGGGAAGAAACCATACTGGTCATGTCCTCTTCTAACCCTCTGGTTAGGAAATCCGTTTCTAAAAAAGGATTTCAATACCCCTGGATCGATTTAAGACTTCTGTCTGAGGAGGCCTTTATCCTCCTCTATCCCGACCAGAATACGGGAGGGCTGGCCTTAAAACTCTTTCAGGATTATGAAATGGAGCCGAATGTCCTTCTGCATACCAGAAACAGCGAAATGTCCATCCGCCTTGCCAGGGAGGGTCTGGGTGCTGCATTTGCTCCCGAAAGCTATTACCATTATCTCGAAAGCCGGGAGCCGGGAGACTCCGTCTGCCTTTCTATTGGAAAGGAAAGGGTGGAAAACACCCTCATCGCTGCCTACCGGAAAAACCGTTACCTTCCTAAATACGCCAAGGCTTATCTGAATATTCTGGCGGAACACTACAGGAACCACCGGCGCAAAGGGGGAACCGTGATTCTTCCATAATCTTGGAAACGTTTCAATGCTTTCCTATTCAGTTGATTTATGTTAATATAGAAGGCAGAGAATTCTTAACATAAAATCGACAGACAAAGAGGTGACATCATGAGAAATATCCGAAATACTCTATTTCTCTTATTCCTGCTCCTGCTTACCCTCACCGGATGCCAAAGCCAGGAAAAAACTGCTTCCAAAAATCCGCCCGGCATTGGAATTGATGTGGAAAAGGCGGAATCCGTCTCCATCTACTACCGCCCTCTCTGTTACTCATTTTTCAGTGAAGACAAAGATATCATCGCTGAGACAGCCGGACTTTTTCAGGATTTTTCTCTGGAAGAGGTTTCTGAAGGGGACCTGGATCAAAACACTGTTTATGAAATCTATTTTGCCAGCGCAAAAGAACAGGTTGCCGCCATCAATGTAGATGGAAACAGCACCTTCTATCTTCCGGAAACCGGAAAATATTACCGGGTTTCTGACGGCACTTTTCATTTAGAAACATTGGAGCAGCTTTATAAGGAGGGTTTCTCCGCAGAGCAAAGAGCGAACCCCTTTGGGGGTGAAAACAGCATAAAAACTGATGGTTTTGATAACATACAGAATCTGGTTCCATAAGGCTTATTTGAAAGGGGAGAATTGTTATGAATAAAGATACAAAAAAGACCGTTATTGTAGGGCTGGGTGCACTTGGAATGCTTTATGCCGGGCAGATCAGCCGGACTCTCGGCCCGGAAGCGGTTTCTTTTCTTGCAGATAAGGAAAGAATGGAGCGTTACCGCAAAATGCCTTTCACCATAAACGGTGAGCCTTGTTCATTTTTGATTGAGGACTGTGAAGAGGCCAAACCGGCAGATTTTGTCATTGTGGCAGTTAAATACACTGGCCTCGCTTCCGCATTGAAAACCATGAAAAACAGCGTTGGCCCGGATACTACCATCATATCGGTTATGAATGGAATCGAAAGTGAGTCTATCATTGGAGAACGGTTTGGACATGAAAAGGTTTTATACTGCATTGCGCAGGGAATGGATGCCATGAAGTTTGGGCCGGCATTTACGTTTACCCATTGCGGGGAGCTTTGCCTTGGTGTGAGAATGGAGGGGCAGGAAGAACGGCTGAATGCCCTGGCCGCTTATTTAGATCAGGCAGAGGTACCCTACCGGATAGAGGAGAATATTGAGAAACGTTTATGGGGGAAATTCATGGTGAACGTGGGGATCAATCAGACCTGCATGGCATATGAGACTGATTATGCTGGGATTTTAGCCCCCGGTGAAGCCAATGATACCTTACTCGGAGCCATGAGGGAAGTGATTGATCTCTCTCAGAAAGAGGGAATCAATTTGTCGGAAGAAGATTTGAACTATTACATTGACCTGATAAAAAGCCTTCCCCCCAAAAGCGCCCCTTCCATGCGCCAGGATGGAATTGCCCGCCGTCATTCTGAGGTGGAAATGTTTGCCGGTACGGTGCGCCGGCTGGCGGCAAAACATGGGTTAGAGGTTCCGGTTAATAACAGGCTTTATGAGAGGATCAAAGAAATGGAGTCCGCTTATTAAAGGCAGATTTCTGATCAGAGTGTTTATTTTAGCATCAAAGCTTTTATTCCACAAATCGTAAATCAAGGATAATATTGAATTATCCTCTACTTTATGATATACTATAACCACAAATGGAACAACCGCCCACAAGTGGTTTGGCCTATATTGAAGCAGAAAATACCACCTCGATACCGGTCAAAGTTTCAGGGGTAGTTTTTCTGCGTGCCTAATGACTAATCAAATGAATGAATGTCAGTAGCGCAATCAAAAATAATCCGAACTGCATCAAGTCATTAAAACTGAATTTGTTCTTCATAAGCACCACCTCCACTCTATGTAGAATGAAGGCCAAGCCACCCTGTAACACGATTGTTCCTTAATAAGATTTTATCACATTCCTTTATTTCTGACAATTCTATATATGATTATTTGAGCATAAATCCAGTTCTGAAGGCCCATCAGTTTTATGGAATGGGCTCTATTCCGATGTCCATGCTTCCGGACCGGAATCCTTCTAAATCCATGGTAATATAAGAAAATCCCAGTTCCTTTAAGAAAGAAATGATCCTATCCCTGTTTTTAACCAACTCTCCCATTGCGTCCAAATCCACTTCAATCCGCACAATGTCCTTATGAAGCCTTAAACGCACATTTCCCTTTATCAGAGTTCTCAAAAATTCTTCTCCCTGTCCAATCCGGTCAAGAATATCGTAATCAATCTCCGTATTATATGGAAGGCGTGTCGCCATGCATGGGGCAGAGGGTCTGGAGGCTACAGAGATTCCGTACTCTGCAGCCAGTTCCTTTACCTGAGCTTTCGTAATATGAAGCTGGGCCAACAGACTTACAATACCCAGCTCTTTTAATGCCTGGATTCCCGGCCTGTAAACATGGAGATCATCTTCATTGGTACCATCCATAACGCAGGAAATTCCCATCTCTTTGGCAAAATCTTTGAGGGTCTGGAAAAGCTTTTTTTTACACAGATAACACCGGTTTACAGGATTAAAGCGGATTTCTTCCTGCTCCAGCTCATCCACAGAAACCACTTTATGAATGCCTCCCAGCTCCTTTGCCACTCTGGCCGCGATCTCCAGATCGCAGGAAGGATGGAGGCGGCTGTCAAAGGTCACTGCATACACCTTTTTTCCGGTCTTTTTTGCTGCATCTGATGCCGCTTTCAGCAAAAGGCTGGAATCCACTCCTCCTGAAAAAGCCAGGCAGATATCCTCTTTGGCGTATTCTGCCATGGCCTGTTCCAGCCGCATTTTTATGGTATTTAATTGTTCTTCCATAGTCTTTCAGCCTCTTCTCTGATCTTACAGTACACAGTTTGGTAATCCAGTCCCTTTTGCCTGCATATGCTCCTTATGCTCTCATATTCCGGGTAAAAGAAAACCATTTCTCCGTGAGTGCAGATCTTCACTTCTGCCTCACCCAGTTCTGTACTGATCCTTCTTTTTTCCCTGTTTAAAATGGTTCTGGACACCGGATGCCGTCTGACACCTATGGTTGTGGCCTGAGTGAACAGGATATCTTCCATCCTGTTTATCTCTTCTTCCCGGCAGATTAAAGACAGCATATAGGCTGGCCGGTTCTTTTTCATGTAAATAGGTGTATACCACACATCGGCGGCTCCTGCTTCCAGCAAAGACTCCATAACAAGTCCAAGGGCTTCTCCGCTGGAATCGTCAATGTTGGCCTCTAACACCCACATCTGCTCCCCTGGTTTTTCCAAAGGTTCTTTATCCCCCAGGGTGGCCTCATTTTTCCCTACAGGCAAATTCACCTCATGGGAGGAATCCTCAAGTATCATGGCACGAAGAACATTAGCCTGTTTAAAATCTTTTTTTCCGGCGCCAAGGCCTGTTTTCAATATGCGGCAGGAAGCCGGTAGGTTTTCTCTCGTTTTAAGGGCCGCTGCTATGGCTGCTCCCGTAGGGGTCACCATTTCTCCCATATTGTCTGTAAACCGCAGTTTTAAGCCATGAGCTGATGATATGTTGGCAGTTGCAGGCACCGGAACCGGTATCACTCCATGCTGGCAGCGGACACTTCCAAATCCTTCTGCCAGAGGAGACACTACTATTTCTTCAATCCCCAGATTATCTACGCATACTGCAACACCGATGATATCTACAATAGAATCAATAGCTCCAACTTCATGAAAATGAACCTCTTCCAAGGGAATCCCATGAGCTTTTGATTCCGCTTCTGCCACAATATCAAACATCCGTTTTGCCATTTCCTTTACCCGGCTGTTTGCATCCAGGCGTTCAATAATGGCATAAATGTCACGGATATTTCTGTGGATATGGTCATGGGTATGGGCATGTTCATGGTCGTGGACATGATGGTGATCGTGGCTATGATGATCTTCGTGGTCGTGCTTATGATGGTGATCGTGGCTATGATGATCCTCGTGATCGTGGTTATGATGATCATCGTGGTCGTGCTTATGATGGTGATCGTGCTTATGATGGTGATCATGGCTATGATGATCTTCGTGATCGTGCTTATGATGGTGATCGTGGCTATGATGATCTTCGTGGTCATGTTTATGATCGTGACCATGAGAATGCTCGTGGTTATGTTCATGATGATTATGGCCATGTTCATGGACATTCTCATCATCATGTTTGTGGTCGTGTCCATGATGGTGCTCATGACCGTGCTCATGTTCACGCCCATCTCCCTCTCCCAAATGAACATCAAAATCATAAGCATCTAACCCGCATTTTACCGTCCTCCCAAAATGAAGACGATATCCTCCCACTCCCAAACTATCAAGAGCCTTCATCAGAACCTCTTTATCAGCCCCCAAATCCAGCAGAGCCCCTACGGTCATATCCCCGCTGATTCCGGAATTACATTCCAGGTACAGTACTTTTCCCATTTCATTTCACCGCCAATCGATTTATTTGTGTTGCCAGATAACCGGCTCCGTAACCATTATCAATATTCACCACTGAGATTCCGTTTGCGCAGGAGTTCAGCATGGTGAGAAGTGCTGACAGCCCGTGAAAGCTTGCTCCGTACCCCACCGAAGTAGGAACCGCAATGACCGGGCTTTCTGCCAGGCCTGCGATCACAGTCCCCAGTGCCCCTTCCATTCCGGCCACAGCAACGATGCAATGAGCCCTGCCGATCCGTTCTCTCTGAGACAGCAGACGGTGAATGCCCGCTACGCCCACATCATAAATCCGGTCCACATAGCAGCCAAAATATTCCGCTGTCTGAGCCGCTTCCTCTGCCACCGGGATATCGGCTGTCCCTCCGGTGCAAACCGCAATACAGCCCTTTTTCTCCTTGTCCGGCCTCTCCACCTTTAAAATTCCGGATATGGGATCATATTGAACCTCAGGCACAACTGCCCTTACCAGCTCAAACTGCTCTTTTGAAGCTCTCGTTCCCAAAACTTCTCCATCCCGTTCATAAAACTTCTTATAAATCTCCACCAGATACGGGTCCGGCTTTCCCTGACAGAAAACAGTCTCTCCAAAACCGGAGCGAAGGGCCCGGTGATGATCCAGCTTGGCATATCCCAGGTCTTCATAGGGAAGGTCCTTTAGCAGCTTTTCCGCCTCCAATATCTCCATTTCTCCGGATTTCACCAGATTTAACATTTCTCTTATATCCATCGTCTTCCTTCCCTCCTTTTACTCCAGCCTGTCCAAATCCACTCTTCTTGTGCAGACCTGCTTTAAAAGCCCTTCTGAATGGCTCACAACCAGTAATCCAATGCCGCGTTTTTCTGTTTCCTCTATTAGAAAATTCCATATCTGGCTCTGTGTAATCAAATCCAGCATGGTGCTGATCTCATCTGCCAGCAAAAACCCGGTTCCCTGTCCAAGGGCTCTTGCAATGCAAAACCTCTGCAGCTCCCCTCCCGAAACCTCAGAAGGGTAACGGTTCAGCCAGTCCGGTTCAATGCCCAGACCTTCTATCACCCGTTTTTCCACCCTGTCCCCCTCCTTTAAAACCTCTTTCAGCCGGAGCTTGGTATTTACGGAAAATTCCGGGTGCTGCCATACCATCTGAACCGGACAATAACCTTTATAAGAAGAAAGAGGCTTTCCATCCAAAAGCACCTGTCCGGAATCCGGCTTTTCATAGCCTGCCAGAATCTTACAAAAGGTCGTTTTTCCAAAACCGCTGGGAGCAGCAAGCCCAAGGCGTTCCTTTTGGTCCATATACATGCTTAAATTGTTCAGTATTTGTCTGTTTCCATTATCATATCGGAATGAAATATCAATCGCTTCCAGCTTCATACCGCTTCTCCACCTGCCTTTATGCAGCGCACCATCCCGCCCCGAAAGCTTCGGTACTCCACTTCCCTTAAACATTGTTCCTGCACATCAGCGCATCTGGGCGCATAGGGACAGCCCTCAGGCCGGCTCCCGGCATAAGGCTGCGCTCCCGGTTCCGCAAAAAATCCATGTTCCGGCATTGCCCGGTAAAGAGCCCTCGTATAAGGGTGACGAAGACGGCTCTCTTCCTTAAAATCAGAAGCCAATGCCTCTTCCACATTCGTTCCCGCATAAAATACAACAATCCTGTCCGCAACTTCAAGAGCGAGCTCCAAATCGTGGGTGATGAGGAGCACTCCGGCCCCTTCATCAGCCATTTCCCGGAAATGAGACAGCACCCGTTTTGCAATATCAATATGAAGTCCCGGAGTAGGCTCATCTGCGATCACCAGCCTTGGCTGCTCCATGATTGCAGTGGAAATCAAAACCCTCCTTGTCATGCCGCCGGACAGCTCAAAAGGATATAACTTTTCCGTCAGCCCATCAAGCCCATACCGCTTCAAAACCTCCAGGCTTTTCTTTCTGCTGGTTTCATCCTTTTTTCCTTTGCGGATTTGAGCCCCGGTTTTCATCAAAGGGTCCAGATAAGAAACACTCTGAGGCACCAGAACCATTTCTTTTCCCCTGAGCTCTCCCATCCTCTTTTCCGTAAGGACTTCTCCATAATAGGAAATCTCCCCGGTCCACGCCCCATTATAAGGCAGAATTCCCAGAACGCTGTGAGCCAGCAGACTTTTCCCGGAACCGCTGGAGCCCACCACTGCCACCATTTCCCCCTCTTTTACATCCAGGCTTAAGTCCTTGATGGCAAGGAGATTGGTCTGGTGAAATCCCCGTTCATACTGGGAAAATGACACGGATAAATGCCTGATGGACAAAACCGTTTTCCTCTCTTCCAATTTAAACTCCTCCTATTGATGTATCCGTCCCGGATCCATAAGCCGCCCTAATATGTCTCCGGTCAGATGAAACAGCAATACCACTGCTGCCAGAAACAAACCAGGAAACAATGCCAGCCACCAGCTTCCCATTGCCAGGTATTTCATGCTCTCTGACAGAATGATTCCCACAGCAGGCTGCTCCGGAGAGAGTCCGAATCCCAGAAAGGTGATTCCGGCCTCATGTAAGATAGCATGGGGAAACAGCAGCACCAGTCCCACCAGAAGCTGAGGCATTAAGTGAGGCATCATATGCTTAACCGCTATGTTAACTTTCCCCTGCCCAAGCTTTTGGGCTATTTTAATGTACTGACTCTCCTTCAACTGCAAAACCTCTCCCCGAATCAGCCGGGCCAGAGAAGTCCAATGGGTCAGGGATATACCTATCACCACCCCCTTAAAACCTTTTCCCAGGGCAAAGGATATGAGAACCAGCAAAAGAATATGGGGAATTCCCATGACCAGATCAATGAGACCTGTGACGAACCCGTCTGCAATCTTCCCCATAACTGCCCCCATAACTCCAAGAAGAAAGGCCAGACAGGCGCTGACAGCAGCGGCTAAAAGCCCGATCCGTATGCTCATGGAAAGGCCTGTCATGGTCCGGGCGAACATGTCGCGGCCCAGCCAGTCCGTGCCAAAAGGGTAAGAAAAACAGGGCGGCAGGTTTTTCCGTGAAAAATCAATGACAAGGGCTTTTTCCCGGAATAAGTATCCTGCAACGGTCACTGCCCCCAGAAATATGATGGAAAGAACAAAAAAGCAGACCATTCTCTTGCGGCTGTTCCACTGTCTCATCCTTCTTTCCTCCCTCTCCTTATTCTTGGGTCCACAATTTCATACAAAAGATTGGCAGTAAAGTTACCGGCAAATACAATGGCAGCGCTGATGACCGCAATTCCCAAAAGCAGGGGCACATCACCGCCCAGCCCAGCCGTCACCGCGGCCTGGCCCAGACCCGGATAGGAAAACACCTGCTCCACAAGTACCGAACCTCCGATGATTTCACTCACTGATGCGAATTGCAGGGTCAGAGCAGGCAAAAGGACATTGCGGACACCGTGTCCGAGAACGATTTGAATTCCTTTTTCTCCTCTTGCCCTTGCAAAAAGCACGTAGTCGCTTTCCATAACTGTAATCATCTTCTCCCTTGTATGAAGAATCATGGAAGATATTCCTGTTATGGAAAGGGTGAGAACAGGCAGGATTCCATGGACAATCCTGTCCTTAAAAGTGACCTCTGCCGCTTCCATTCCAATGGGAACGCTTAAACCGATGGGCAGTATTTTCAGCCAGACCCCAAAAACCATTAAAAATACCAGGGCCAGCCAAAAGGCCGGAGTGCTGGCAGTGACCAGCGCATAAGCCAAAATCCCTTTATCCAGCCGCTTCCCCCGGTTTGCCCCTGCAAGGATTCCCAGAAAGAAACCGACGGCTCCGGAAATCAGCCATGAAACTGCCATCATCAAAAGGGAATTTGACAGCTTCACCCCAATGACCTGGGCAACGGGCTGGCGGTATAACAGGGAAATCCCCATATCACCCCGCAAAAAGTCACCTGCCCAGGAAAGATACCGCCTCACCGGCGGAATCGAGGTCCCCCAGTACTGGGAAAGCTTTGCGATCTGCTCCTGACTCATGGACCCCAGAGCCGTTTGCCCCACATTGGCCTTTAAGGGGTCTATGGGAGAAATTGACACCAGGAAAAATGCGGCAATGCTGACTAAGAAGAGAAGAACCGCCATCCGTATGAAATTTTTCAGCAGAAATAAAAGTTCTTTTCTCATTTCCAGCTCCACTGATCCACGTTATTGACAATCGACCACCCATGGCCATGGGGATGAAGCTTTTGGTCTGCAACCTGAAGCTCTTTTCTTGACCAGTATAAGTGATCAATATTCACCAGCCATACCCATGGAATATCTCCATCCTGGGTGATTCCTGTTTCTCCATCCCACTGAGCCTTTCTCCAAAGCGCATTGGACTTTTCTGAATCCTTTTCAGCCAGAGCTTCATCCATGTACTGATCCACCTTGGAATTGGCATAGGGAGAGTAAGCGGCGAGCCCTGTGTCTTTCATGGTATGGTAAATATTGTAAAATTCCATAGGCGTATGAGCGCCCCAGCCCCAGAGAAGGGGATTGGACTGGGCTAAATCATAGGCAGTATCCCAACCGGCCCCTTCCATCTTTCCGTCAATTCCAAGCGCTTTCAACTGATTCACCGTATCGGCTGCAAGGGCCTGACGGACGGAATCATTGGCAGGATAAATAAAATGAAGTTCTGCCCGTTTTCCATCCTTTTCCCGGATTCCATCTGATCCTTTCAGCCAGCCGGCCTCGTCAAGAAGAGCATTTGCCTCTGACTGGTCAAATTCGATCTTAGAGGATGGCTCATACCATGGCATTTTATCGCAAACGCTGTAGGCAGGGCTGCCGTAGCCGTTCAGCACGTGTTCAATCATTTCTTCCCGGTTAATGCCCATGTTAATGGCCCTTCTGACTCTCACATCACTGGTGAAATCATTTCCAATGGGAACTCCGTCTTTTGAAATGCTTCCAGAGGGAATGGCCGGAAGGTTAAAGCCGCGGTTATCCACGGTCTGAAAGGATAAAAGCTCATAGCCGGGTATGGTCAGACCGGAATAGGGGGCTGCGGTATAAGCTAAGTCCGCCTGTCCCGATCTTACGGCTGCCAGGGCTCCATCCTCTTCCATAAAGAGTATCGTGACCTTTTTCATCTTCGGGGCTTCCCCGTAATAGGCAGGGTTAGCCTCCAAAATCACCTGCTGGCCCCTGTCCCATTGCTTTAATATATACCGGCCTGAACCAACGGGATGTGCTCCATAATCCGGTCCGTAGCTGTGCTCCGGCACAATTCCCACATTGGCCATGGTATAGGGCCAGATGGAATAAGGCCTGTTCATATGAAAGATCACAGTGGAGTTATCCGCTGCCTCCGCCCGGTCCAGCATGGTAAAATCATTCACTGAGCTGGTATCCCTTAAGGTATTGTAAGTAAATGCCACATCCTCAGCCGTCAGCTTTTCTCCGTCAGTAAAGGAAACATCCTGCCGGATTTTCACTGTCCAGGTCAATCCATCGTCACTGACTTTCATATCTTCAGCCAGGTCATAGCCGATTGCCAGATTCTTGTCTGTGACCGTAAGAGTGCTCTGAATCAACGGTTCATGGACGTGCTCCCCTGCTCCCCAGCCGTATGCAGGGTCAAAGCCTGCCTCAGGCTCTGAGGTAACTCCCATCACAACCACCACACTGTCCTCTGTTCTGGCAGAAATATCCGGAGTTTCGGGCTTTTCTTTTTTACAGCCGGTTACAGCCATAGCAGCCATAACCAGCACAGCAGCAATTTTCCATTTTTGTTTTATCATGACTTTCTTCTCCTGATTTTATCCCCTTATTTCCCGTTTCCGCCACAAAAAAAGATACCGGAAACAGTCTACGCGTTCATTAAGAACACCTATACCTTCCTGGCATCTGTTTTCATCAAATATTTTCTGTGATTCCTGTGATTCTTTTTCTGTGGTGACTTCTGTCAGCCGTTACAAAAATTATACAAAAAAATCGGCTCTCCGTCAATGGATTTCACGATTCCTATCGTCTTTTTAACAAAATATCCCTTACATATCCGCCGTACTTTTCCTTTGTCAGAACAACCTCATAGCCCTGCTTTACGGCATTCTTTTCACTGTAAATATTTTCCGGATGAATTGTACACATGAAGTACTTATATCCCCGGCTTTTCAGCTCCTCTTCTGCCGCCTGCATCATCGTATGCTGAAGGCCGTTTCCCCGGTACTGAGGGAGGATGGCAATGGTCTCCATATGTGCAACCTTCTCCAGCTCTTCATCGGCAAGCCCTATGTCCCGGCCCAGATTTTCTTTCCCTTTTCCGGGGAGCACTGCAATAAATACCCCGGCCAGGGCTTTGGACTCCTTTTCAAAAGCCTTATATCCCAGGCCCCTGCCCTCTTTTAAAACCTGGCAGATGGCTTTGGAGTCATCTGCCACAAACCATTCTTTTCGTTCCATCTGGAGCCAGACCTCCCGAATGACCCCGGCCAAAATATCATGGTCTCCGGTGACGGCCTTTTCAATTAAAAATTCCATGCCTCCCAGGGGTTTCTCTCTTTTCCCAAAGGGCAAATTCACCTTATCAGACATTTCTTGTAAACCGGCAGTTGGGATAATTGGAACAGCCGTAAAACTCTCCAAATTTTCCGCTTCTGCGTCTTAACAGACTTCCGCACTGAGGGCACACCTCTGGTTCTACTGTTTTTAACAGCTTTCCCATGTGCTCATAGCACTGTTGGTTCATCATGCAGTCATTTAAAGCCCGGTGAGCGCCCTCTGTCCCGATCTGGAAATGAGCCGAAATATCTGTCAGGCGGTAGCGTTTAAGCTGAGGCAGGCAGGCCCTTGCCATGTATAAGGTGTCCACATAATCATTGACCACTTCCTTTTTAAGCAGCTCTTCTGCCGCGCGGTAAAGGAAAAGCAGGTCAAAGGACTGGATATTGTGTCCGACTAAAATCTCTCCTTCAATAAAGGACATAAAATCCGGCAAAACCTCTTCCAGCCGAGGGGCTTCCCTGACCATTTCATCGGTAATGCCGTTTATATTGGTAGCACCTGCGGGGATATGACTGCCCGGATTGATCAGACTTGTAAATTCTGCCACCGGCTTATGCCCCTTCACCTTAATGGCGGAAATCTCAATAATGGAATCCTCCTCCGCACTGATGCCCGTTGTTTCCAAATCAAATACCACATAATCTTCTATGTATTGGTCCAGACGTCTGCCTGTTAAGTCTCTGACAGCCATAGTTTCCTCCATTCTGTATATAAGCATTCATAACACTGTTACAATATGATCGTATTACAAGAAGATTTTAACATAACTTCATGGAACTGACAAGAAAAAAGCGGCACCGCACCGGATGTGCAGTACCGCTTTCGTAAAATCATGGAATCGCTGCCATTTGGGCTGCCACTGTCTCCACCTCTTCCCTGGAAAAATACCCGCAGGCCTCCATTCTCTGAAGCACCTTTTTCTGTCTTTTTTCTGCCAGTTCAGGATTCTTTGTAGGGGCATACTTGGAAGGTGCGTTGGGGATTCCCGCCAAAAGAGTGCTTTCATACTCTGTCATATCTTCCGGAGCCTTCTGAAAATAGCCCTGGCTGGCTTCGCCCACCGTATCATAGCTCTCTCCAAAATAGATTCCGTTCACATACAGCTCAAAAATCTCATCTTTTGTATAATTTCTTTCTATATGAAAGGCCATAAACACCTCAGCCGCCTTTCTGGAGAAATCCTTTTCCTGGCTGAAATACATATTTTTAGCCAACTGCTGGGTGATGGTGCTTCCACCCTCTACAAGACTCATGGCTTTGATATCATTTATGGCTGCACGGCTGATCGCGATGAGATCAATTCCGCCGTGGCTGTAAAAACGGTGATCCTCCACCGACAGCACTGCATTTACGTAAACCTGGGGCAGGTCTTCAAATTCTGTGTAACCTTCTTTTTGCTGAATGGCCTCCACCCGCTCCTTAAGCCCAGTCTCTCCCAGGGCCTCCCGGTACAGTTGGTAGCCTTGATATGATACGGTGAATCCAGTCAAAAGAAAGACTGCCAGCAGCAAAAATACAATTCGTTTGATGACTATTCCAATTTTCATAATTTTACTGCCTCCTTTATCTTAAAATCATGTCTTTTGCTTCTGAATTCATTGTATCATAGACTCCTATGAAAAATAGGAATAATTCCTTATATTTTTCTGAAAGTTCCTGGCAGATTCTGTCAGAAGTATTACCTTTTCTTACGGAATTATAAAATGAAAGGAAATACCTTTTTATATACGTAAAATGTTTTATGATATATCATTGAAATTTCATAATTTTTTTCATGAAACGGTTTGCATGTAACCCATATGTAACCATTTTATAATATAATTGGTTTATAAATTACGAACACCCATTTTACATGACGAGAATAATGAAAATAATTGAGAGATAGAAGGTGAATGATTATGAGACGAAAAAAGCTGCTCAGCAAAGTCTTAGCGGTAACCCTGGCAATTTCCATGGTGCCGGCCAATGCATTTGCTGAGACGGGAACTCCCCCTGCCACTGAAAGCCAGACTGAGGTTGAATCAGAGGCTCCTGCCGAAACAGAAGCTTCTGCCGCCGCTGCACCGCAGGCTCTTGCTGCACCGCAGACGTCTAATCCTGCCGATCAGTTGAAGTCACTGGCCCAGGAAGCAGAGACCGCAGCAGCCAATGCGGAACGTGCCGCAAAGGCCGTAGAAGATGCAAAAGAAAGCGCTGAGTCAGGCCTGATCAAAGTGAACGAGGCCAATGACGCCGCAAAAGCTGCACTGGAGGCTGCAAAAGCGGAAGATGCAAAGGCCGCAAACGGCGCCGGTACTGTTGGTTCTGTGGTGAATCAGGCCAAAGAGGAACTGAAAGAAGCCAAAACAGTGAAGCAGCAGCAGGATGCCATCGATAAAGCTGTCGAGGGTGTGGAAGCAGTTATCACAGAAGCCAATACTGCTGTTGAAAAGGCCGAGGAAGTTGTTAAAGAGGCGGAAGAAGTTAAAACCGCTGCAAAAGAGGCCGCTGTTAAGGCTGAAGAAGCACTTACACAAGCTCAGACAGCACTGGAAAAGGCGGAAGAGGCTGAGAAGATTTATCATGAATTACTGACAGCAGCCGTAGAAAACGATCCAAAAAAATACAAAGAGCTGGCACAGGCCGAAAATGCCATGAACAAGGCCTGGAATGAATACGCCAATCAGAAGAACAAAGCCGATACTTTAACCATAGAAGCTCAGGATATGGCATTAGCTGCTGAACAAAAAGCTGATGAGGCTATGGGCGCTGTAAAGGATGCTTATGAAAAAGCGGAAGCAGCCCAGGCCGAAGCCGATTTACTGTATGCTGTATGGCAGGAAGCCGAAGCAGCTATGAAGGCAGCTTTGGAAAATACCAATGACGCTGAACTGAAAGAATTAGAAGCCAGCCGTGCAAAGGCCCGTGATGCTGCGTTGAGCGCAAAGGATAAGGCAATAGAAGCCAGACAGAACGCTATCGATACTTATGTATCCGCACAGGAAGCCATTGCAATAGCCAATGAAGCGGTGGATCAGGTAAATAACACAGATTGGTCAATCGATGAAATGGTCAGCGATTTGGAAGTCTTGGCAAAAGAAACTCAGTTAGTTGACACAAGTGATTTGACTGCGCTGAAGAAAAGGCAGCCTAAAAACATTTACGGAAAAGTCACTCCATATACGCATAACATAAATAAGTTCAGTCCTGGTTCACAAAATAACAATTATACGAATGTTGGAAGCGGGAAAGGTAATTATGTGAAAAAAGACGGAGGCGGATACATGGAGGTTGCTCCCGGAACCGGTGATTATATATTAACTCCCATGGATGAACGTATTTCCGGTTATGAAACCAGTGAAAACGGACAAAAAGACGGTCATTCTTTCTTAAGGCTCTGGAATGAACAGAATCACAAGAATGTAGGATACAGTGTTAATATGCCCGCAGGTTCCGATTTAGACTATGTATTGTTCAAAACTACGGATGATAAGTGGTTTGTCTGGTCCAATAAGAAGAATACCAAGGTTGAAAATTTCGAGAATGTTTTCCTCAATCACACGGCTAACTATTCTTCCTATTTTAAACCTGAAAACAATGCTCCTGAATATAACTTTACCGGTACCGGCAAAGAAAATTCCATAACAGTCACAACTCCATATAAGGTAGGATCGTACAAAGGTCAGACCGTATGGGGTGAAATCAAAGTGACCTATTGGATTGAAAAGACTGAGCGCGGATATGAAATCCACATGGAAAACCACAGCATCCAAAAGGCAAGTGAGGCAAATAAGCAGAATCCAACTCCTGGATATCAGAATGACTGCGTAGTTGGTGAGGCCGGTTTAAAACAGCTCTCCTGGATTTACGGTGACCCGGCTGCCCCATTGACTCCACCTGAACTGGAAGCAGGCATAGATAAAGCCACTGGAGCAGAATCCGTTGGTATGGAATTGTCAACCGTTGGCGGCTACAGCTCCCGCACCGATATCAAGATTCCTGAAATCCCCAAGGAGCCTGTGGACCCAGAGCAGCCCACAAATCCCACCAATCCTACCGACCCGAAACAGCCTAACGAAACCATTCCTGATAATGATGTTCCCGGCGGAAACGGCGGTTCCAATGACGGCGGAAGCTCCAACAGCAGCGGCCCAGGAGCCGGCACCACCCCTGTCGTAACGATTGAAGATAATCAGACACCTCTTGCCGCACTTCCGGGAGGAGGCGTTCAGGGAATTTCCATCATCGTTCCGGATAATCAGGTTCCACTTGCAGGACTTCCAAAAACTGGAGATTCCACCTCTTCCATACCTGGTTTCATGGCTTTTATGAGCGGATTTATGTCTTTGACAGCCGGATTATTCCTGCTGCTAAATGAAAGAAAGAGAACGAAATAACCATATTTGCTTCAACAACAGATTTTTCTTCATAAAATCAATGGGAAAGGGGTGCAGCCGCACCCCTTTCATCATTGATCGTATCACTGAATCTCCTCAATCCGATTCACAATATCAATATAATCCTTCCCATACATCTGATAAACAGTCATCACCGAGGCCCGGAACCGGAGCTGCTCTCCGTGTGTCAGCTCGGTCACGATACAGCCTTTTTTCAAAAGCCTTTCCTCCGCTGCCTTCTCCCATTCAGCCCAAAGCCCTCTTTCATAAACTGAGGATTCCTTTGCACATTTCATGATGATTTCCCTGTCTTCTTCCCCCAGCTTATTCCAGGTAGCCTCAGACACGAGCTGCAGTTCAGGAATGCGGTTATGGCCATCCACCGTCATGTATTTCGCCACTTCAAAATGCCTCATGGATTCATAAGAAGGCCAGTTGTTTTCCGCTCCGTCTATCCTCCCTGTTTCCAGGGCCGCATAGACTTCCGAATAGGCCATTGGTATCGGCTTTGCCCCCAGGGCTTCCACCATCCTGCTCATCAGCTCCGACTCCGCCACCCGGATTCGCATTCCCCGGATGTCCTCCAGCCGCTCAATGGGTTTTACCGAATTATAGAAATGCCTTGCTCCGGCATCATACCAGGACATTCCCACCACTCCTCTGCCTTCCAGACTTTCCATGAACTCCTCTCCCAGCTCTCCATCCAGGGTCTTCCACATGTGTTCCCCATCCCTATATAAATAAGGAAGCTGAAGCACATTTAACTGAGGCACTGCAGTGCCCATGGTCATGACGGAAATCCGGGCGAAGTCCACGCCGCCAAACTGAAGCTGCTCTAAGACGGACACTTCATCTCCCAGCTCTCCTCCGGAAAATACGTTTATCTTGACCCTTCCCTTTGTCTCCTTATACACCAGATCCGCAAACCGCATGGCTCCTCTGGTGGTCGGATATTCCTGGGGCTGGTTTTCCGCATAAGTAAACACAAATTCCGGACCTGTTCCGTTTTTCTCCTTCAGAAAGGGAAAGCTTCCTCCCCCTTTTCCCAAAGCCAGAGCCACACATCCTGCCGCCAGAACTCCGCATACCCCCATGAACACAACAACTGCCTTCTTCATTATGAACCTCCAAAGGAGCTGCTGCTCAGACAGATGAATCATCTGCCTTTGCAACAGCCCCTGCTGACTTTTTTTATGGATTTACAATACCCTGAATTTCCTCAGTGTCTACATTGTTTGCATCTACTAAAGCAACACCGGTATCAATGGATTTCTCTGCTACTGTCTCGCCGTTTGCCAGATCAAGAGCAGTCTTAACTCCGTCATACCCCATGAAATACTGACGCTGTACTACGGAAGCAACATCGTATTCGCCGGAACGGATCATGGTTTCAATCTCTGCGGAGAAGTCAAAGCCGACCATGGTAACATCGGTACGCTTTGCTTCTGTAAGACCTGTTACGAATCCAACAGTAGAACCGTTGTTAGGACCGAATACACCTTTGATGTCAGGATATGTGGTAAGGAGATCCTGGCAGAAACCTACTGCCTTGCTGATATCGCCTTCGTTTACCTTGATGTCATCGTTCAGCACTACCCATTTCTCAGGAGCATTTGCCTCCCAATATTCGTTAAAGCCTTTTACACGGTCAATGATGGTCTGAGAACCTGTAGAACCAACCTGAATACCGATCTGAGCAACTTCATCCTCAGAAATTCCTCTTTCTTTCAATCTGCGGATCATTTCATCAGCTGCTGTCTTTCCTGCCTCTACGTTGTTGGTCAGAAGTGCTGCGCTGTAGTTTTCACTTTTAATCACAGTGTCCACCAGAACTACCGGTATACCGGAGTTAAATGCCTCTGTAATCGGTGCATCCAGGGAAACGCTGTCAAGGGGTGCGATAACAATTCCTGCTGCCTGAGCGGAAACTGCGTTCTGAAGAAGAGTAAGCTGTCCTTCGATGTCAGATTCCAGAGCAGTTCCTACTACTACCACCTTGCATCCCAGGTTCTTTCCTGCCTGCTCAGCACCTGCCTGGAGCACGCTCCAATACTGGTTGCCTAACACCTTAACGATTACATAAATCGTCTTGTCGCTGTTGTCCACTGCTGCTACGGTTCCTGCCTCAGTCTCTGCTGCCTTTGTTGTTTCCTGGGGAGCTGCTGTTGTAGGCGCCTCTTTTGTACCGCCTGAACAGCCTGTCAGTGCTGACATTGCCAATGCTCCTGCAAGTAAAACTGCTGTTAATTTTCTCATTTCTTCCTCCTTTTATCTGCTCACGGTTTATTTAGTCATACCGAAAAAGCGCTTGATTGAATTTAAGTTTCCGCGTCTGTTGGCAGTCTGGGATGCAACCGCAATCAACAGGATAAAACCTACAATTACCTGCTGCCAGAAAGAGTTCACTCCGTTTAAGTTTAACCCATTTCTGATCACACCCATCATCAATGCTCCGATTACTGTGTTGAGGATTGTACCTTCACCGCCGAGAATGGAGATACCGCCCAGAACGGAAGCTGCAATGGCCTCCATCTCATATCCGTTTCCTGCTGTAGGCTGGGCGCTGGAAAGGCGGGAAGCCACCAGGATACCGCAGATTGCAGCGGATAAACCGGAAATGCAGTAAGCGAACATACGGGTTTTTACGGCATTGATGCCGGAAAGTTTGGCTGCCTCCAAGTTGGAACCGCAGGCGTAAATCTGACGTCCGATTCTCATTTTGGAAAGCACGATGCCTAAAATAATGGCATAAACCAAAGTGATGATAACGCTGTAAGGAAGGCCGTTGCCTCCGATTCTTCCTCCGCCCAGCACATAAAACTGCTTCTGCACTGCTTCGGAAGGAATGTTGGTGGTATAAAGAGGAGCGCCGTTTACCAAAACGTTAGCCATACCCCTGTATACCCATTGGGTCGCGAGCGTCGCCACAAAGGGCACAACTCCAAGGATTTCAATGAAAAATCCGTTCATAATACCTGTCAGTATACCCATAGCCAGACAGAATATGATGCATACCCACAAGGGAAGCCCCTGGGTCAGAAGGCTTACCATGATGATTCCTGATAAAGCCATGGAAGCACCGGCAGATAAATCGTTTCCGCCGCAGACGAGACAGAAGGTCAGTCCGCATCCGATGATGGTATATGTAACAATCTGCTGTAACAGGTTCTGCAAGTTGGCAGCCGCCAGAAATTTATCCGGTTTGAGAAGGGAAAACAGGACAAACAGTCCAATGAGAATTCCCAGGGAATAAATCGCTCTTCTGGTCGCGGCATCTAATTTTCCAAAAGAACTGCCGCTCTTTGCTTTCTTTTCTGTTTTTGTATTCAACTCAGCCATTATTCTTCTTTTCCTTTCATGCTCTTAGTTCAACTGAAGCTTGGGAGCCGGTTTTCCCTCCAGCTTGTTATAGCCTGCCGCCAGATAGAGAATCTGTTCCTGGGTGGCTGTCTTTGCATCCAGCTCTCCGTTGATCTCTCCCTGATGGATTACCAGAATCCTGTCACTCATTCCAAGGACCTCAGGAAGCTCTGAGGAAATCATGATAATGGCTACTCCCTGGTCACTCAGCTTGTTGAAAAGCTCGTATACCTCAAACTTGGCTCCTACGTCAATTCCGCGGGTGGGTTCATCCACAATGAGGACCTTTACATCGTTGCAGAGCCATTTTGCCAGTACCACCTTCTGCTGGTTTCCGCCTGATAAGTTTCCGCAAAGCTGATGGATGCTGGGGGTCTTGGTGCGGAGAAGGTCTACGTACTTCTGGGCATTTTCCGCTCCTGCCCTGTCATCGAGGAATCCGAAATGGGTGAGGCTTGGTAAGTGAGCCATGTTGGTGTTGTATTTAACATCAAGGCCTAAAGCCAGTCCGTCTCTCTTACGGTCCTCCGTAGCATAGCCGATGCCGTGCTTGATGGCCTGGATAACGGAATTGATTTTTACCTGCTTGCCGTCAATCCAAAGGTCCATGGTATCAGGTCTGTCTGCGCCGAAGATGCAGCGCATGAGCTCTGTTCTTCCTGCCCCCACCAGACCGGCAATTCCAAGGATTTCCCCTTTTCTTACGACGAAATGGTCTGCATTCACTTTATCGCCCCGGTGCACGTTCTTCGCCTCTAAGACCACTTCTTTTATGGTTCTCTTATGTTTTGGATACTTGTCTTCAAGAGAACGTCCTACGATCATGTTCACCAGCTCATCCATGGTGATCTCGGACAAATTTCTGGTTCCTATGTACTGTCCGTCACGGATAACGGTAACGCGCTGGCAGATCTTGTTTAACTCCGCCATACGGTGAGAGATGTAAACCATTCCCACGCCTTTTTCTTTCAGTCTGCGGATAATTCCAAAGAGCTGCTCCACTTCCCTCTCTGTCAAGGTAGCTGACGGCTCATCTAAAACCAGGATTTTGGAATTAAAGCTGATGGCTTTTGCAATTTCCACCATCTGCTGCTGGGCAATGCTTAAGCTTCCCACACGGGAATACGTATTTAAATCGATTCCCAGATCGTCCAGTATTTTCTTAGCTTCCTCATGCATGGTCCTATCATCGATGAAAATGCCTTTTTTATGGGCTCTTCCGATAAATATATTATCAGCCACGCTCAAATGGCCGCACATGTTCAGCTCCTGCATGATGATGCTGATACCCAGGTCATGGGCCTTGGCAACGGAATCAATGGTCACCTTTTCCCCTTCGATGAATATCTCACCTTCATCTGCACGGTGCACTCCTGACAGGATCTTCATAAGTGTGGACTTTCCTGCGCCGTTTTCTCCAACGAGCCCAAGAACTTCCCCTTTATTTACAGTAAGGGAGACTTTATCGAGAGCCTTTACTCCGGGAAAGCTTTTGCTGATCCCTTCCATTCGAAACAGCTCCTGTTCCATATCCCGTCCTCCTTCCTCTTTCACGATCATGTCTTGACGACACGATTACCGATTCATTGATTTTACTATCTGATTATAACGGTTACAGAAGGGGAATTCTATCGTAACATTTTATCATTTCTAGTAAATTCTTAGCTTTTTGTATTGTCAAAAAAACACCCGATATAAAAAGACAGTACACATAGGAATGGGAATGGAGCTTATTGCCAACAGCAGAAGGAAACAGCGGTAGTACAGGAGATATCTTGTACTGCCGCCGCTCATTTTATATTTTTATTCTTTCCTTGCAATGATGCATGTCTTCTCTTTCTTCCCCGCCAGCATCTGCAAAAACAACTATGTCATTCGGACACTCCCTCGCCATCCTCCAATCCCTCTGCCAATTCACGCAATTCACGCAGCTTATTTTCCAGCAGTGACTTTTGCGGCAGATGGGTTTGATATTCTGCAATCAATGCCGGCGACATGGTGCGGCTTAAAGCATACTCCACAACCTCATCGTCTTTTCTGGCACAGAGTATCAATCCCACGCTTGGATTTTCACTCGGTTTCCTCACATCCCGGTCAAGAGCTTCAAGATAAAATTCAAGCTGCCCAAGATGTTCCGGTTTAAAGCGGCCAATTTTTAGTTCAATCGCGACTAAACAGGAAAGTTCACGATTATAGAAAAGCAGATCGATATTAAAGTCAGTGTTACCAACCTGCACTCGGTATTCCTCACCAACAAATGTAAAGTCCCTGCCAAATTCAAGAATAAAGTCACGCAAATTGGCGATAATGGCTTTTCGCAGTTCCTTTTCTCTATGATGTTCCGGAACATCAAGAAATTCAAGCACATAGCTGTCGCGCAATGCAGTCAATCCGGCATTGCGTGACAAGAACATTTGATTCTTCTCTGAAAAAATCATTGTCCGTTCATATAGGCCGCTGTCGATTTGACGCTCCAATTCACGCTTAGAGTAATTGTTTTTTGATGAAAGAAGTAAGTAAAACTCCCGTTCCTCATCACTTTTTGCAGCCATCATGATCAATATATTATTCGTCCAGCTAATTTCTCTCACCAGTGGTGAGAGTTTTTCATTTCCTGCATATGTTTCATAAAACTGTTTCATCCTCCAGATATTTTGCGGAGAAAATCCTTTAATTCCTGCAAAATGCGACTGGATAAACCTGGAAAATTCCTGAACTACTGATTTTCCCCAACTGCCGGCAGTTACCTTATCGCTGATGTAATGACCGATTTCCCAGTACATCGAGATCAGCTCCCGGTTTACTGCCCGGAAAGCATTCTCACGCGCATGCTCGATGATAGAGACAACTTCTTCAAAAGCGGCGGTGTTATCCGGCACCCGTTTTTTGACATCAGATTTCATGTTTAAACACCCCCTGTTTCCTTGTTGATCACTAATACTATTTCATTATTTTTCAATAATTATAGCATGTCTATCATAGAAAAGCATGTTTAATCAGAATTTAATCTGCCTTACCTGAAGGCATAAATATATCAGGTGATTTTCTTCAACACATCCATCCGGTACTCCGAAGGATTCATCCCCGTAAGCCTCCGAAACACCTTAGTAAAATAATTGGAATCAGGATACCCCACTCTGGTGCCCACATCCTTCACGTTCACATTGGGCTGGCAGAGGAGCTTTTTCGCCTCATTGATCCGGTACTCGGCCAGATAAGAGGTGAAGCTCTGGCCAAACTGGAGCTTGAACATCTTGCAGAAATAAGGTTCTGAATAGCTGACTGCCCTTGCAGCATCGTGCATGGATATCTCCTGCATATAATGGCTGCGCACATACTCTTCCACCATGGAGGTCATGACCGACAGGCGGGTATTGGCTCCGTCTTCTTCCCGTTCCTCCAGGGCTTCCTCCTGCCAAACCTTTTCCTCTTCCAGAAAATACCGGAAGTTCCTCCTTATGATATCTTCATCCACCGAAACACCTGACCGCCATTTCCGGTACTGTTCCGCTAATCTTAAGGCCTCCCCCGCCACATTGATGATCTCCATTCTGGAATAAGGCTTTAAAAGATATTCCATAGCCCCTACGGAAATGGCTTTCCTGGCATAATCAAACCGGTCATAGGCCGTGAGGAAGATGATGCAGCACTCCGGGCTCTCCTTCCGTATGGCCTCCGCAGCCTGGATTCCGTTAAGCCCCGGCATCCCGATATCCAAAATGACGATCTGGATATCCTCTTTTAAAAACACCTCCACAGCTTCATTTCCATTCTCAGCCTCCCATATCACGCACTGGTCCTCAAACTTCTTTTGAAGTGTCTTTTTTAAGACCTGCCTCTCGATCAATTCATCTTCTGCAATGAGCAAACCAAACATCTGCCGCACCTTACCCCTTCCTCTTCCCAAACTCCATTTGAACTACAGTTCCGCACCCTTTTCTGCTGTCCAGCAGCACATTTCCATTTTCGTAATAGGCCATAATCCTTCTGTAAATATTTCCCAGGCCGATTCCAAGCCCCTTCCCCCTTGCAGTCAGTGCCTTTTGTATTTCCTTTAAATGCTCCTCATCCATTCCCTGTCCCGTATCGGCCACAGAAATCCAAATCCCCTCATCCTTCTTTTTGATGCGGATATAGATAGCCCCGCCCTTTTCTTTTTCTGAAATCCCGTGGATCACCGCATTTTCAACCAAAGGCTGGAGAATAAAGACCGGAACTTCCTCCTCCCAGAGAGCGGGGTCACAGTCCACATGCCACCGGATTCTGGCTCCAAAACGCATCCTCTGGAGGTACATATAATCCTCCACCACCTTAAGCTCCTGCCCAAGAGGGGTAAATGCATTGGAAGTCCGGATGCTGTACCGCAGCAAATTACTCATGGACACCAGCATATCCTCTGTCACAGGCGCTTCTTCTGCCTGGGCCATGCGGGTTATCATATTTAAGGTATTGAACAGAAAATGAGGATTCAACTGGCTTTTAATCAACTGAAGCTGAGCCAGGGAAAATCTCTGCTCCAGCTCGGAACGCTCCAGCTCCTGCCGGTGCAGGCGGTCTTCCATCATCCGCTTTTCCTCCGCTGCTGCCAGATAACTTTCTGTAGCATGTCTCATTTTATTAAATGCGCTGACCAGATGGCCGATCTCATCCTTGCCATCCCATTTCACATCATCACCGGTAAAATCATTTTTTTCAATTCTCCGGGAGGACAATGCCAGTTCCACCAAAACCTTTACAATGCTTCCGGTAATGAACCTAAGCTCTATCACCAGAATGTAAAAAGCCACTGCACTGATCACAAACAGCAGATAAGGCATCCGCTTAAGTCCGGGAACCTGGGATTCATAATAGTCATTGCCTTCCGTAAGAACGGCTCTCGTCAGGCGGGCGGCATAGGTGTCTAAATACTCCTGCATGCTGTAAGCCTTATAAAGCTCCCTGATATAACCGTCATCCCCTGCCCTCATGGAAAGAATCTTTTCCTTCTGCTTTTCGTACTCTCCATAGGAGTTAAATATATTCCAGGTGATGCCGTACCTCGCCTCTCCCACCTGATCGTAGTCGTAAGGCAGCTTCTTCAAATGCCCTTCCACCTCCCTGCGGGCGCTCTCATAAGCCGCTTCATTTTCCGGAGTTCTGTCCATGGCAAATTTGGCAAAATGATCGGCTTCGCTTCCTAAGGAATCCTGGAATTTATAACACGATAAATTATCATCCATGATCATCTGCACACTGTCAATAAAGAAATAAACCACCTGCAGATTAATATAAATAGAAGCTGCCATCATAAGCGCAACGCTGCCGATTATGACATACAGCTTTTTTCTAAGTGTCATATGATACCAGATATCAAGTATTCTTTTCTTCGCCTTCTCCACAGTAATCCCCTTTCTCAAAATCTGGTCCTGCTGGGGTTACTATAAGAAAAAGGGAAATAGGTGTCAAGAAAGGAAGTTGAATATTAAGAAAATCTTAATATTTGCAGCAGCAGAACCGGCTGACTTCTGCTGCCTGCCCAAATCTTACAGAAAAAAAGATGTGATTTCAGATAGGCTTTGCCGATATTTCAAGAATAGTTCATTTTTCAGGCAGATATAAACATATCACTGGATTAGAGCAACGACAATCCCCTCTGCCTATTTTGATTGAATTATTGCGTTTTTTCATCCTTTTTCTACAATATCATACTATTTTCCTCAATAAATTTCCTGTAATTCCGTTCAAACTTCTTCCTTCGCCCATCATTTATGTATAAAATCTCTCCATTTCCCATTTCAACCGCCTCTCCCTCCACGTTCCTGATGTGCTGCATATTGATGATATTATGCCGGTTGATCCGGATAAAAAAGTCCCTGGGAAGTTTTCCTTCCTCCTCATCAAGCCTTGCCTTAATCCGCAGCCTCTCCCTTCCCACCACAACGCTGGTTTTCCTCTGATAGGACTCCAGGTAAAGGATGTCTCTGGTGTCGAATATCCGGATTTTACCGTTAAAAATTGCCGTGTATTTTGCTGTGCTGCGGCTGACCCCTCTCCTTCTAAGTGCCCTTTCCCGTCTGGTGATTTCTCTCCAGGAAACAGCCTTTTTCTTCCGGTAAATCACAATCATATCGTATGGCATATCCTCCATGGCCGCAAAAGGCTCCTCCGTTGAAAAACAGTCAATTTTTAAAAAACCGTTGTCATTATCGCGGCAGTATCTCATCACCAGTTCCTGCAGTTTTTCCTGATCCGTACAAAAAGCAATTTTCATCTCATCTTTTCTCCCATAACCATATCATTTTTGTGAACCTCAAAATACCCCTTTAAAATAACGTTTCCAAGGTTCTTGTGTAACGCAGAAAAGTTGCCTGCGGACAGCGAATAGATTGCTTTGTTTTTTCTCACACTAAGAACGAAAGGAGGATTTGAAATGAAACAGGAAAAAAAGAAGAAAGAAAATAAAAGTCAGGAAACAATATATTCCAAGAATGATTATGACATCGACATTCAGGCATGCTCCACCACAGACTGCACCGGCTTAATCCCCGCAGCGCCGGAATCAGAGGCAGAACTGGAAGCATATGAAGACCTTTATCCCTATCTGCCCCGTGCGAAGGCCGTAAAGGACTCATAAAAACAGATCGTCAGCCATCAAATCCGCAATATGATGAGGGCAATACAGGCAGAGAAAACAAAATACAAATGAAATAGAAAAATACGCCTGGGGCTGAATCAGCCAAAGGCGTATTTTATGATAAATGAATCGGCAGATCAGCTCTGACTAAATAACAGCCTGCTCCGACAGCTTAAATTTCCCGACTTCATCCCGCAGTGTGATAGCCTGTGCCGACATTTCCTCGCTTGTTGCGGAGTTTTCCTCTGCGGTAGCGGCATTAGTCTGAACAACTGCAGAGACTTGGGAAAGCCCGTCCTTGATCTGTTCGATGGCGTCAGACTGCTCTCCGGAGGCCTGCTTAATTTGAACCAGGTGCCTGCTCACCTCCTGGGTTGCTTTAACCACATCTTTTAAAATCTGCGCCGTTTCTCCCGTCATCTCCGTGCCCTTGTTTACCGTGGCAACGGCAGTCTGAATGAGCTCCCCGGTCTGCCGGGCAGCTTCCGCTGACTTAGCGGCAAGATTGCGCACCTCATCCGCTACAACAGTAAATCCTTTTCCTGCATTTCCGGCACGGGCCGCTTCGATAGCAGCATTCAGGGCCAGAATATTGGTCTGGAACGCAATGTCTTCAATGACCTTGGTGACGCTGACGATTTGGTTGGAGGAAGATGATATCTCATCCATTGCCTCAGTCAACTGCTCCATCCGCTCAATTCCTGTGGCAAAGTCCACAGCAGCCTTGTCAAAATAACCTACTGCGGTATTCACAGCGGCGGTATTTTCCGCTGCCTGTTCCGCTACCCTCTCAACGGCAGAGCTAAGTTCCTCAACGGAAGCTGCCTGCTCCGTAGAGCCGGCTGCCAGAGCCTGGGCTCCGCTGGATACCTGCCCGGAGCCGACTGCAACCTGATCGGCAGCAGTGTCAATGGTCTGCATGGTTTCGTTGAGGGCTGCGGCGGTGGTTTCAATTGCCTGTCTTATGGCGGCAAAGTCACCGGGGTAATCGGTTTCTGCCTGAATTCTTAAATCGCCTTCTGAAATCTTTGTTAAGTTTCGGATGATATCTTCAACAATAGCGCCTTCCTGGCTGTTCACCTGACGGATGAGTCCAGCCATCCGTCCCAGCTCGTCCCGGCTTTCATCGCTCACATTGGCCTGTTTGTTGCCCTTGGCGATTTCGCCGTAAACATCCACAATCTTTTCGATCCGTTTGGACAGCCCGCGGGCGATAAACAGTCCGATCAGCACTGCCACTAAAAGTCCAATGGCAATGCCGATTGCCATGAGAATCTCAGAGTATATTGCCCGGCTTCTGTTTGCGGCAATTTGTATTTCTGTATATGTAGCATTGTAATCAATAAAGGCTGCAATTGCAGTTTCCAGGGTCTGGGACAGCGTATGCAGCTCACCGCCATCGCTCATAACAGCAAATGCATCTCTGCGTCGTGTGGGCTCCATACCGATACCGTTCATAATTTCAGTGGCTTTTGCATCAAAGGCAGCCATATCGGTCTCCACTTCGGCAACCAGCCGGCGGGGTTCTGCCGACTCTTCCGGCGTGTGATGTCCCATCAGGACTTTGTACTGTTCTAAATTGCTGTATATGCTGTCTCTGTGCTGTTCGATACTGCTGATACAGCTTTTCTTGTCTTCCCCGCTCTCCGCCAGGACCATTTCAAAAAGATTTGCCCGTATTTCCTGGAAAGAAGAGCTGATCTTTTCACTGTGCTGTAAAGCCTTAACCGTGTCCGAATAAGCGCGTCCGTATGACGTGGACACACTGCTTAAGCTGGCAATCCCAAGACCTCCTACAAGACCGGCAATCAATGTTACAATTAAGAAACCGCTGATAATTTTGACCCTTATTTTTGCATTGCTGAACCATATCTTCATGTTGAATTCTCCGACTCGTATTTTAAAATTTTCATCTTCAGCAGATTTTTAACCTCCCAAGGGGGGTGAAAAATCTGCCGCTTAGAAGAATCATGTCACAGCAGAGCTTCAATTTCCGCTTCCAGTGTTTCAGGCGAAACAGCCGGTGAAAACCTTGCAATGACATTTCCGCTTCTGTCTGTTAAAAACTTTCCAAAATTCCATTTGATATCGCCGGGAAGATTATCCGGCGTATACTTCTTTACCCGCTCCTCAAATCCGGCAGAATTCTCGTCTCCCCGGTCCTCAGGGGCCTGCTCCTTCAGCCAGACATACAAAGGATGGGCTGTCTCCCCATTCACGTCAATTTTAGCAAAGCGTGGGAAGGTGGTCTGATAGTTGAGGGTGCAAAACTCGTGGATTTCCTCATCAGAGCCAGGAGCCTGTTCCAGAAACTGATTGCAGGGGAAATCAAGGATTTCAAGCCCTTTGTCCCTGTATTTATCATACAGTCCCTGCAATGCGGTGTACTGCGGGGTCAGACCGCATTTGATGGCTGTGTTCACAACCAGTAAAACCTTTCCCTGATACTGTGCCAGAGATACTTCTTCGCCGTTTTGTGCCTTTACCTTAAAATCATAAATGTTCATAGTACTGTCCTCCGTATTTTGAATTTAGAATAAATTTATTTCAGATCTTGCCTATGATACAATTCTATATATATAATAAGATTTTTTCAAGAACGCAGAAAAAGATAACTTAGTAAGAAAAAACATACTACAGCAACAATCGGCAGGCAGCGAATCCCGCTGTCTGCCGATACGTATGCTCTTATCCTTTAATTCAAAACATTTATTTGGTCTTAAAAATGCTCATGGAGTGGCGCAGTCCCTCAGCCTGGCTGGAAAGCTCCTCGCTGGCTGCCGCACTCTGCTCTGCCGTAGCGGAGTTACTCTGAACCACAGAGGATATCTGTTCGATTCCCATGGTCACTTCAGTCACCTTTTCACTCTGCTGCTTTAATTCCTCTGAGGACTGTTCAATGGCCAAAACCATGGTTCTGGTCTCTGAAAGAACTCCGCTTAAGGTATTGCCCGTAGAAGCTGCAATCTGAGTTCCCTTCTTGACAGCCTCGATGGTATCAGCCACTAAGCTGGAAGTATCCTTAGCCGCATTGGCACTCTTTCCTGCAAGGTTGCGGACCTCATCGGCAACAACGGCAAAGCCTTTGCCTGCCTCTCCTGCCCTGGCCGCTTCCACAGCCGCATTCAGCGCCAGAATATTGGTCTGGAATGCAATATCTTCTATGAGCTTGTTCACCTTTTCGATTTCCTTGGATTTGCGGTTGATCCGTTCCATGGATTCCATCATTTCCTGCATCTGCTGGTTGCCGCTTTCCATGGCATTTCCAACACGTCCGGCCTGCTGGTTGACTCCTTCGACGGTCTTTACCGTGCTCATAATGCTGTTTGATATCTCATTGACGGAAGAGGACAGCTCCTGGATTGAAGCGGCCTGCTCCACGGCTCCCTGGCTTAAGTTCTGGGCTCCCTGGGATACCTGATAGCTGCTCTTTGCCACTTCCTCAGCGGATTTGTTGATGGTGTCCACAGTCTTGGAAAGCAGATCTTCCGTCCTTTCAATAGAGTCCTGAATCACCTTGAAATCTCCCTGGAATTCCATGGAAACGGACCTGCTGAAATCTCCGGAAGCCACATTTCCCAAAACAGAAGAAATCTCGTCGATATAGGAGCGGACGCTCTGAACGGAATTGGTGATCTCCTGTGCCAGAAGACCGATCTCATCCTTATGCTTGATCACTGGAACCTCACTGGATAAATCTCCTTCTGCAAACAGTCCCATCCGCTTTGCAATGGCTGATAAAGGACTTGCAATGGAGCCTGCAAACCAGAAAGCAAGGAAGCAGCCCACTGCTACGGAAACCACTGCAAACAGCGCCATGGCAATAATTACCGTATAAATAGAAGTAGTGGTCTCATTGATCGGAGCTACCACTGCCAGAGCCCAGCCATCGCTGCCCTCCACAGGACTGTAATAGCAGAACCGGCTTACGCCCTTATAATCATACTGTCCGATGCCTGTTCCGCCTCCGATGATGGTCTGATACATACGTCCGGCTGAAGCATAGGACTTATCCGTTTTTGCAATCTCAATAAAGTTCTGACGCTGGGAAACCATCTCTTCTGTCATGTTGGCGATGACGGTTCCTGTACTGTCAACCAGAATTGCGTTGCCGGTTTTTCCGATTCTTAAGTCCTTGATCAGCTCGCTTAAGTTATGGCCGTCATACGTTGCAAGAAGAATTCCGTATTCATAAGGAGTTGCAATCCGGACTACCAGTTCATTGTTGGTGTCAAACTCCGTAGTGGAAATAATGGTCTCTCCGTTTAGGGCTTTGATCATGTACTCTTTTTCTATGTAGCTTTCTCCGACGCCTTCTCCGGTCGCACTCCGGATCACAGCTCCTTCCCGGTTGAGCACTTCGAGATTCTTATAACCGTAAAGCTTACATTGATTGGCAAGATACTCCGTTACAACTCTGGAGTTAATGGACTTCAAACTGCCCCCCTGGGCACTGGCTTCGATGCTGGTTTTCATCTGAGTCAGATGATTTTCCACCAGGCTGTTGACCAGGACACCCGTTGATTTTAAATCATTCTTTACAACATCTGTAATTCCTTTGTAGCTGACAGAAATACTGATTGCCATATTAGCCGCAGCTAATACCAGAATGATGGAAATAATGAACATGGTCATCTTAATTTTCAATGACTTCAGTTCAAACAGCGTTTTAAATTTCCGCTTCGTTCCTTTCGCTGTTTTTAATGCCTTTTGCTTCTGCTTCTTGTCCACCGATGCTTTCATTGTGCTCTGCTCCTAACTTCGTCTTTAGTAAACAAAAAAATATTACATTTACAAATGATGTTATCTATTATACGACATCTTGTAACTATTTGTCAAGTTTGGCAAAAGATGTAAAAAAATTTTCTCGAATTTTCAAACTAAATAAATTTTATTGTCGAATTTAAAAATATCCGCAAAAAGAACCCCTTCATATCCGCATTCTGAAAAGCAAATAGGAAGGGGCCGAAATTTAAACGCCTGAATAAGCTGAAAATCCTCCGTCTACAGGCAGTACCACGCCTGTAATAAATCCTGCCGCCTGGTTGTTTAAGAGAAACAGCAAAGCTCCGTTGAGCTCATGGGCTTCTCCGAACCGTTCCATAGGAGTTGCAGCCAGGATTTTATTTGTTCTCGGTGTAGGAGAACCGTCCTCATGAAACAGAAGCTTTTCATTCTGCTTTGTCACGAAGAATCCCGGAGCAATGGCATTGACCCGAATGCCTGCCTTGGAAAAATGAACTGCCAGCCACTGGGTGAAATTGCTGATGGCTGCCTTGGCCCCGCTGTAAGCCGGAATCTTGGTCAAAGGGGTGAACGCATTCATGGAAGAGATGTTTAAAATGCTGCAGCCCTCCCTGCCGATCATGTCCTTTGCAAAAATCTGGCACGGAAGCAGGGTTCCGAGGAAATTTAAGTTAAAGACAAATTCCACACCGGACTGGTCCAAGTCGAAAAAGGACTTGGTTTCCGCCTCAATGTCTCCCATTTCAAAGTACTCTTTATCCGTATTGGCCTTGGGGCTGTTTCCCCCTGCCCCGTTTATGAGAATGCTGCAGGGACCAAGCTCGGAAAAAATCCTGGCGTGGACCTCCTCTAAACTCTCCCGCAAAAGCACATTGGCCTTATAGGCAACTGCCGTGTGCCCTGCTTCTGTGATGGAGGAAGCCACCTTCTGCGCAGCCTCTTCATTTAAATCCAGTACTGCCACCTTTGCCCCTGCCTCTGCAAGAGTCTGGGCAAACATGCCGCAGAGAATTCCGCCTGCTCCGGTGACCACTGCCACCTTACCGCTTAAATCCGTTCCAAATGTCAATGCCATGGCCGTAATCCTTCTTTCTTATTTGCTGGTTTTCTCAATGGCTTCCCAAAGACCGTTTAAGTAAGTAGCTCCAAGAGCGCGGTCATAAAGACCGTAGCCTGCACGGCCTGTTTCACCCCAGATCATACGGCCGTGGTCCGGACGCATATAGCCGGTAAAGCCATTGTCGTGAAGGGCCTTTAAAATGGCGAACATGTCCAGAGAACCGCAGGAGGATAAATGAGCTCTTTCCTCAAAGCCCTTGTTGTCTTCAAGAACTGCCACATTTCTTGCATGTACAAAGTGAATCCGTCCCATGGCAGCGTATTTGGCAGCCATCTTCACCACGTCATTCTGATTGGAACAGCCCAGGGAACCGGTACAGAGGGTGATGCCGTTGTGCCTGTCATCCACAAGCTTTAAGAAACGGTCCAAATTCTCCTCACATGTGATGATTCTGGGCAGTCCAAAGATGCTCCAGCATGGATCGTCCTCATGGATTGCCATGTTGACATCGCATTCTGCCGCCACAGGAATGATGGCCTCCAGGAAATATTTTAAATTGCCCCAAAGATCATCCTCTGATAACGCGTTGTACTCACTCACGATCTGCTTTAATTCATCCCTGGTATAGCTGGAGTCCCAGCCAGGAAGGGTCAAGTCGCTTTCACTTTCCAGAGGATTTACCTGATCCACCTGATCCTGGTAGTAAACCAGAGTAGTGGAGCCATCCTCTAATACGTGGTCTAACTGAGTTCTCGTCCAGTCAAATACAGGCATGAAGTTATAGCAGATGCACTTCACTCCCGCTTCTGCCACACGTCTGATGTTTTCGCAGTAATTGGCAATGTACTTGTCCCTGGTGGGCTTTCCAAGCTTAATGTCTTCATGTACCGGAATGCTCTCGATCACGTCAAAGCCCAGACCGGCATCTTCCACTTCTTTTTTTAAGTGGGAAATGGTTTCCCTGCTCCAGATCTCTCCTACCGGAACATCATAAACTGCTGTCACAATGGAGCTCATGCCGGGAATCTGGCGGATGTTCTGCAGTGTAACCTTGTCGTCGTCTCCGTACCATCTGAATGATAATTTCATAGAAATACCTCCTTGTTTTGGAATCAAAGTTAATAATCACATTCCTGTCTTATGGATTCAGTATATACAAAGGGGGACATCATTACCATGGTTTTATTTGCCGTTAACATTGCAAAACTTGCGGTTTTATTTTATAATCTTAAGGGAAGCTGTAAAAGAAATTTTCAGATAGGAAAGAGGAATTACCGTTGAAAAAAGAATTGTCCACCGGCTTTAATGAACGGCAGTATATGAATTCAGGAGAATTTGAAGTGTTTTTCTATAGAGATATGGATTTAAGCCGGATCGTGAATCACAGCCATCCTTATTATGAAATGTTTTTCTTCATGAGCGGAGATGTGAGCTATGAGGTGGAGGGCATTCAGTACGAATTGCAGTACGGCGATTATCTGCTGATTCCTCCCGGAGTGAAGCACCATCCCATCTTCCGCTCCACCGGAGAAACGTACCAGCGTTTTGTGCTCTGGATCAGTGACCGGTATTATCAGGCCATGTGCTCCTGGTCTGAAGACTTTTCCTATGGTTTTAATTATGCTTTGGAACATAAGCATTATCATTTCAGTATGGATTTTGTGGTTTTTCAGGATATACAGAGCCGCCTTCTGGATTTGCTGGAGGAAACTCACGGAAACAAGCCATTTCACAGGCTCAGTGCCGAGCTTTTAGTCCACTCCTTCCTGCTGTCTTTAAACCGGATCACCTATGAGAACCTTCACCGGATTCCCGCTGTTTATGAAAATGTGCTCTATTTAAACCTCTGTGATTACATCAATAATCACCTGGGAGAGGATTTGTCCTTAGACCGTCTGGCAGCCTTTTTCTATGCCAGCAAGTACCACATCTCCCATGTGTTTAAAGACAATATGGGAATTTCCCTCCACCAGTACATCATAAAAAAGCGGCTTCAGGCCAGCAAAAATGCCATTCTATCGGGCATTCCCTTAGGCGAGCTGTGCCATCAGTACGGTTTTTCAGACTACACCAGCTTTTACCGGGCCTTTAAAAAGGAGTTCGGCCTCTCTCCAAAGGAATTTAAAGAACAGAAATTCCTGCCAGAGGGCTATGAAAACTATTCAGGAAACTAACGGAATAAGGTCTGGGTCAGAATCATATAAAGGGCCGTTCCTGCCCCAATGCTCAGCAGGGGATTTCCTTTATAAAGGTGAAGAGCCGTAATAGCAGCGATGGAAATGATCTCAGGAAGTCCGTAAGGAAAAGCAAAAACGTCCATTCCCCTTAAACAGTAAACCACCAAAAGCCCGATGGTGGCATAGGGAAGGGTAAGGCTTAAATAGTGAATGTATTTGGGAGTCTTTTTCCCGGCCGGAAACAGGAAAAAAGGAAGAAAACGGGTGATGACCGTAGCGAGCACCATGACTCCTGCAATCATAAGGTATTTTACCGTATCCTGGCTCATGACCGTTCCCCCTCTCTCTTTTCCTTAAAGTACCAGATTGTAATAATGGTCAGAATCAAAATCATGGCAGGTACGATAAATACGCTCTGCCCAAAGACTGCCACACAAAGGGCCGAGGCCCCCACTCCTGCAAGAGCCGCCTTGTGCCCCTGTCCCGACTTCCACTGATCCACAAAGATCACCACAAAGAGGGCTGTCAGGGCAAAGTCCATTCCTGCGGTATCAAAACGGATCAGCCCGCCCGCCAGACTGCCGATGAGGGCGCCCGTCACCCAGTACAGATGATCTAAAAGAGAGGCAAAGAAATACACACGGTATTTATTAATGCCCTCCGGAACTTCCTCATTACAGAGAACGGAAAAGGTTTCATCAGTCAGGGCAAATATCAGGTAAGGCTTTAACTTCCCTGCATCCTTATACTTATCCAGCATGGAAAGGCCGTAAAACAAGTGTCTGGCATTGAGCATCAGGGACATAAAAAAAGCGTACCAGGGATTGACCGCTGCCGCAAAGAACGTGATTCCAAGATACTGGAGGCTTCCGGCGTATACAAATATGCTGATCAAAACAGACCACCAGATTCCGTATCCATTGACATTCATCAAAATTCCATAGGCCGTCCCCAGAACCAGATAACCGGCCATGACCGGAACCGTCTTTGGAAATGCATAGCGCAAAGCAGACATTGATTTCGTTTCTCCCATTTTTATCACTCACCTGTACATAATATTTTTCAAGAACGCAAAAGCATTTTTCCCACTATATTAATGCACAAAATTCACTTTGTCAATATCAGGAGATATTTCATGAACTTAAAAGACGCATACCTATCCTGCAGTTTATGTCCCAGAAGCTGCAAAGCAGACCGCCGGGTGGCTGCCGGCTTCTGCGGCTGCAAGGACACTATAAAAGCGGCCCGCGCCGCACTCCATCACTGGGAAGAGCCATGTATCAGCGGAAACCAGGGAAGCGGAACCGTGTTTTTTTCCGGCTGTACCTTAGGCTGCTGTTTCTGTCAGAACCATTCCATCAGCCAGGAAGATTTCGGAAAAGAGCTGACAGTCCCCAGGCTGGCCCAGATTTTCCTGAACCTCCAGGAAAAAGGAGCCCATAACTTGAATTTAGTCACCGGAACCCAGTACATTCCTTCTATTATAGAGGCCCTGGACTTGGTAAAGCCCAGGCTTTCTATCCCCGTGGTCTATAACTGCGGAGGGTATGAATCCACAGAACTCATCAGGGAGCTGAAAGAATATGTGGATATCTGGCTTCCCGATTTAAAATATTACAGTTCCAGCCTTTCCTCACGCTACAGCAAAGCAGCCGATTACTTTGATATGGCCTCCAAAGCCATTAAACAGATGATCAGCCAGACCGGAGCCCCTGAATTTGATTCCTCCAAAACCCTGATGAAAAAAGGCGTCATCATACGCCACATGGTGCTGCCCGGCGCAAGGGAGGATTCCATCCGCCTCCTTCACTGGATGAAGGAAGAGCTTCCCCAGGGAATGTATTACATCAGCCTCCTAAGCCAGTACACCCCATTTTACCGCAGCATGGAATTTCCGGAAATCAACCGCAGGATCACTTCTTATGAATACAATAAGGTGGTGGAAGAGGCCATCCGCCTCAGTCTGACCCAGGGTTTTATGCAGGAAAAAAGCAGCGCAAAAGAAGAATACACGCCGCCCTTTGATCTGGAAGGAATCCTGTAATATGTAAAAAAGCGCAAACATAAACGGATAACGACTGCCAACTGTTCCAAGCATTCGTTATCCGTTCTTTGTTATGTCATCCAATGGTCTTGATACCTCTTTTCCTTCTCATGTTTCTCTGTATTGGTATACATTAGCATGATCTATATTAAAATTTTTTCCGCTCTCCGTCGTTATACACCAGCTTCATGGATTATCGTTTCTTCTCCTTCTATATTCATTCGCACACACAACAAATTATATCATATCTTTCGTTTTCGTCCAAAATCTTATATCGCATCTCCATGAATTCTATCTTTTTTAATCAATGATCTTATGCTGCAAAGATTGGCTTTTAACATCGGTAGATTGGGATTTTCCTATTGTTCCATTTATAAAATTATAAATGAAACGAAGCTTCACGTTTTGGTGGACTGTACCTCCTTTCATAAATTTTCACTTCTTAACTTCTTAAATAGCTATTAAACCTTATAACTATAAACTTTATATAACTCTGGGGTCCCTTTTGTTATGGCTTTATTATAGCGTACAAGTTTTTATTTGTCAATACTATTTTAAATTTATTTTTATATATTTTGTAAATTTTCAAATTGTATATAACTTTTTAGATATTATATGCAATTTATTCAGATAAATAAAAAACATTTTTTGCTTTTATTCCAGCATTTTCAACTTTTCCATATACATGAACAAAAAAAGAAGCAGAGCCGGCAGCTTTTATGCCTTGCTCTGCTTCTGTCTTTTATCCAGTCCCAGGTCGTGATTATACAGCCGGTTCCCTGCGAAAGATTTCCATAAATTCCTCTCCGGTAATAGTCTCCCGCTCCAGTAAATACTCTGCGATTTCATGAAGCTTCTTTTCGTTATCCTTCAATATCTTAAGAGCCTTCTGATGCTGTTCCCTGATAATCCGGATCACCTCATCATCGATCTTTTTAGCTGTCTTGGAAGAACAGGAAAGAGAAGTATCTCCGCCTAAGTACTGGTTGGTCACTGTTTCCAATGCCACCATATCAAACTCATCACTCATGCCGTAACGGGTCACCATGGCCCTGGCAATTCTGGTTGCCTGCTCAATATCATTGGCAGCCCCGCTGGTGACGGTCTTAAAGACCAGCTCCTCGGCAGCTCTTCCGCCTGTAAAGGTGGCGATCTTGCTGAGAGCCGCATCCTTTGTCAGCAGATGGCGTTCTTCTTCATCCACCTGCATGGTGTAGCCTAACGCTCCGGAAGTCCTTGGGATAATGGTGATCTTATGGACCGGAGCCGAATCGTTCTGAGAAGCTGCAACGAGAGCATGTCCCACCTCGTGATAGGCGATGATCTTTCTCTCATTCACATTGATGGAAGCATCCTTTCTCTGGTATCCGGCGATGACCACTTCCACGCTTTCCTCTAAATCTCTCTGGGACACGGTATGTCTGCCCATGCGGACTGCCCTTAAGGCCGCCTCATTGACAATGTTGGCAAGGTCCGCTCCGCTGGCTCCTGCTGTTGCCAGGGCGATTCCGTGGAAGTCCACATCATCAGACAGCTTCACGTTTTTGCCGTGAACCTTTAAAATGGCTTCCCGCCCGTTTAAGTCCGGCAGCTCCACCGGAATCCGTCGGTCAAAACGGCCCGGCCTTAAGAGGGCCTTATCCAGAGAATCAGGACGGTTGGTAGCCGCCAGTATGACAACGCCTTTTTTGCCGTCAAATCCATCCATTTCCGCTAAAAGCTGGTTTAAAGTCTGTTCTCTCTCATCATTTCCTGAAAATCCGTGGCCGTCACGCTTCTTTCCGATGGTGTCGATCTCATCGATGAACACGATACAGGGAGCTTTTTCAGTGGCCTGCTTAAACAAGTCCCTGACCTTTGCAGCGCCCATTCCCACGAACATTTCCACAAATTCAGAGCCTGAAATGGAGAAAAACGGCACGTGTGCCTCTCCTGCCACGGCCCTTGCAAGCAGGGTCTTACCTGTTCCCGGAGGGCCTACTAAAAGGGCTCCCTTGGGAAGAGTGGCCCCGATATCCGCATATTTCCTGGGATTGTGAAGGAAATCCACGATTTCCTTTAAAGCCTCCTTGGCTTCCTCCTGACCGGCCACATCCCGGAAGGTCTTTCCTGTTTCAGATTCCGCATAAATTTTAGCATTGGACTTTCCAAAAGTCATGGCATTGCCGCCGCCCATCCTCTTTTGCATCTGCCCCGATAAGAAATTTCCCAGAAATACAAAAATCAAAATGGGAAAAATCCAGGTCAGCAGAAAAGAAATCATGGGAGACATCTGCTTGACAATGCTCTTTTCAAACTGGACGTTATTGGCGATCAGCCGTTCTGTCAGATCTTCATCAGGCCATGGACCCGTCTTATAAATCTCGTAATCCGGCTTGCCTTCCCAGTCCGTTTTTCCCGTATCGGATTTGAACTGGATTTCCGTATCAGTCCTCGCAACGGACTGGACCTTTCCGGCTTCCAGCATTTCTAAAAATGTGCTGTAAGGCACCTCTGTCACAGACTTGGACTGAAGCCAGGGCACCGCCATGGAATTGAATATGACCATGAGTATGAGCACAATGCCGTAATAATAAATAAATGGTTTTCTCGGTCCTTTCTTTGGACCGTCATCATCTTTTAACCCCATAAAATCCACCTCCCTTTTCTTCCGTCATTTTTTCACCTTACCCCCCAGGGGGGCCTCTCTTTGCCTTTCAGGCAAATTCACCTTACCCCCCAGGGGGTCCTCTCTTTGCCCTTTGGGCAAATTCACCTCACCGATTCTGCAAACTCGCAGGCATTTTGAAAATCCTGTTCATTTGGATGAAGCATGGCATCCTCATATGCGGCGATCAGGGTTCTGATCTGAGGGGTATCGCATACCGACTGCATCTGCCTGTATTTTTCCAAAACCCTGGGCGCCATCTTTCCTCCGCAGAGAAAACAGCCCAGATATTCATTGTCATCAGGGATAAAAACTGAAACCTGTTTTTCCACCTGCTTAAAATACTCTTTATTTCCGGAAAGCCCGCAGGTGCCGAATAAAGCCACCCGTTTCCCGTGCAGTCCTGAGAGAAAATCGATCACTTCTGTCGTACAGATTCCCCGGTTGTTCCAGAACCCTACAAAATAAGTATCTGCTTCCTCTCCTCCCAATTCCTCCAGACTGACAATGTCCTTGGATTTTCCTGGAAGCGATTCAAAAATCTTCACGGCTACTTTCTGGGTGTTTCCGGTTTTACTCGTATACACAACCAAATAATCCATATATTCAGCCTCCTCTACACAATAAAATATACCGAATTGGCTTATTTATCAATAGATAATCGGAAATGTTAATACAATTTATGTAACTTTTAGAATCGATACAGTAAAATTCATAAGTATAAATAACACAATTATGAATCTTTTTTCCCCCTGTTCCAGTCCCGGCATATGGCCTCAGAAAGCCCCAAAGCAGTGTAAACACCGGCCACCACATCGGCCTTTTTTCCGTATTCCAAAAGAGCCCTTGCAGTCATATCCCCGATGCAGGCCACCTTTTTTCCCTCCAAAGCTTCCCTTGCGTCCTCCTCTGATCCCTGGAAAAATGCTTCCACACCGGAAGCGCTGGCAAAGGCAACGTAATCTAAATCCTTCAAAGCTTCACTTCTCTTTTTCTCCCCTGTTCCATCCCATTCCACGTCATATAAAGCCACGTCCTCGTAAAAAATCCCGGCCTCATCGAGAACCTGATTCAGCTCCTTAGAGCCGCCCGAAGACCTGGGAATCAAAATCCGGTCTTCTTCTGACACCAGACTTCTAAGCCCTTGCGCTAAATCCTTCACCTGATATCTGTCCGGAATGTAATCTGCAAAAAAACCGTGGTTTTGCAGCTCTTCGGCTGTTCCCTTTCCCACAGCGGCAAATTTTACATGGCCCACAGACCGGAAATCACACCCCTGCTCCAAAAGGCCCAGGAAAAATTCCTTCACCCCGTTGGCGCTGGTGAACACAATCCAGGTATAGGCGAAAAGCTGCTCATAAGCCTTTTTCATGGCTTCCTCTCCCCTCCGGGATTTCATGGAAAGCCTTAAGATATAGGCCCCCGTCCCTCCAAGGGATTCCAAAGCCTTCAAAAACCTGACACCAAAGCTTTCCGTTCCTGTCACCCCGATCCGGCACCCTTCTAAAGGCTGGCGGTAGGTGGACGAAAAGTCAAGAGCCGCCGTTTCACCCACCACAATAATGGCAGGACTTCCAATCCCTGCCTCTTTTACCATTTCTATGACATTCTTTAAGGTTCCCCGGACCACTCTCTGCTCCAAAAGGGTCCCATTCTCAATGACCGCAGCAGGCGTTTCCGCTGATTTTCCCTGTTTTAAAAGCCCCTCTACAATGAGAGATAAATTTCCAAGGCCCATGAGAAATACAAGGGTTCCCTTAAGCCCTGCAAACGCTTCAAAATCCTCAGGCAATGTGCTCTGGTCGGAAAGAGTATGGCCTGTCATCACATGAAAGCTTCTGCTCACAGCCCGGTGAGTGACCGGAATTCCGGCAGAGGCCAAAGCTGCAACGGCAGAAGTGACTCCAGAAACCACTTCATAGGGGATTTTCGCCTGGGAGAGAGCCATGATCTCCTCCCCTCCCCGGCCAAAGACAAAGGGATCGCCTCCCTTTAGCCGCACCACCAAAAGTCCTTCTCCAGCCAGTTCCACCAGCAGCTTATTGATCTTCTCCTGCTTCATGGAATGGGCTCCAGCCCGTTTTCCCACATAGATTTTTCTGCACTCCGGGCGCACCTCGTCAAGAAGGCGCTCCGAGGCAAGAGAATCGTAGACCACCGCATCGCATATCCGCAGCCTCCACAAGCCTTTTTCCGTAATGAGGCCGGGATCTCCGGGACCGGCTCCCACCAGATAGACCACTCCTGTTTTCTTCATCACATCCTCCTTTTACGAAAGCCCTTTAGCCGCCTGCCATGCCAGCCTGTCCAGATCGTCGAGCTCTCCCCACAGATGAATCCGTTTCGTCTCTTCCCCTCTTCTGCTCATGCCAAGGACTTCCATCCTCTCCTCCCTCAGCCGGGAATAGATTCCGATAGGCTCATGACAGCCTGCATCCAGAAACTTCAGGATTCTGCGTTCCAGAGCCAGACACATTCTGGCCTCCTCGTTTTCAATGGCTTTTATGATCTCCCCGATTCCGGAATCCAGCCTTCCTTCCACTGCAAGGATGCCCTGTCCTCCGGCAGGAATAAAGGTTTCACAGTCAAAGTAATGGTAATGATACTGTCTGTCCTCTGTCAGCCCCAGCCGCTTTAATCCGGCTGCTGCCAGAAGAATGCCGTCATAAGACCCTTCCATCAGCTTTGCCAGTCTGGTCTGCACATTACCCCTTAAATTTTCACACCGCACCAGGGAATCCGGCCACATGGTCTTTCCAATTTCTTCTATCTGAAGCTTTCTTCTCAAGCTGGAGGTGCCGATGACGATTTCCTTTTTCCCGGAAATGTCACTGGAAGCAGGAGTTACCAGCACATCCCTGGGGTCCTCCCGTTCAGGAACCGCCACGATTCCCAGCCCTTCCTCCAGCTCCATGGGAAGGTCCTTTGCGCTGTGTACCGCAATATCGATCTCCCCCTTTAGAATTGCCTGCTCAAATTCCGTTACAAATACGCCCTTTCCTCCAAATTCCAAAAGAGGCTTATGAAGATTTCTGTCCCCTTCCGTCTGCTTTAAGACCAGCTCTGTGGACAGTCCAGACCCGGTCCGCTCCAGAGCCTCTGCCACCAGCTTTGCCTGGGCCACGGCCAGAGCGCTCCTTCTCGTTCCGATCCGAATGGTTTTACTTCTCATTTTCAGCCAGCTTCCTTTCTATCAGCTCTTTCGCCTGTTCTCTGGTAAAGGTTCCGCCCTGGCGGATTCCTTCCTCAGCCATTTCCTTAAAAATGGACATCCGAAGAGAAGGGGAGTCCACCTCTTCCTTTACCATGCCCCGGTAAGAGCCAAGCTGCCGGGCCAGTTCTCCAAGCCCGGAAGGAATGGCCTCCTTCAGCTTCTTTTTTAAATACTGTGCAATGGACGGCGCACTGCCTGCCGTAGAAATTCCCACAGTAATATCTCCTTCTCTGATCAGAGCGGGAAAGATAAAGCTGCATTTTTCCTGATCATCCACCACATTAACGGGAATCTTTCTTTCCCTGCACAAAAGGGAAATCCGCTCATTTAACAGCTCATCAGAGGTTCCTGCCACCACAAAATCCGCCTTCTCCAGGTCTGATTCTTCAAAATCACGGTGCAGCCATATCAGTTTTTCTCCCTCTTCCTCCATCAGCCGCCTAAGCTCAGGAATCACATAGGGAGCCGCCACATAAATGACAGGACCGTAATCCTTTAACACCAGAACCTTCCGGTAGGCCACACTGCCTCCGCCCGCAATGAGGCAGTGTTTCCCTTCAATATCCACAAAAAACGGAAAATATGCCATGGTTATCCCCTCCTTTAAAAACTCCTTCCTATTCTATCATCACCGGAAAAAAAGGGCAATGAAAAATGCTCCCCCGGAAGACAAGTCCTCACCGGGAGAGCGTTACTTTTATAATACCTTGCTTAAAAACAGCTTTAATCTGTCATTTTTCGGATTTGCAAAGAATTCCTTCGGTTCATTTTCCTCCAGGAAATAGCCGCCATCCATGAACATGACTCTGGTCCCCACTTCTCTGGCAAAGCCCATTTCATGAGTGACCACCACCATGGTCATCTTTTCCTCGGCCAGCTCCCGCATAACGTTTAATACCTCTCCGACCATCTCAGGGTCAAGAGCGGAGGTCGGCTCGTCAAACAGCATCACATCCGGATTCATGCACAAGGCCCGGACAATGGCGATTCTCTGCTTCTGTCCGCCGGATAACTGGCTGGGATAAGACTCTGCCCTGTCCCCAAGCCCTACCTTATGAAGGAGCTTAAAAGCCTGTTCCTCTGCCTCTTCCTTGCTGCGTCCCTGTAATTTCATGGGCGCAATGGTCAGATTTTTTAAAATCGTCATATGGGGAAATAAATTAAACTGCTGGAATACCATTCCCATTTTCTGGCGGTGCCTGTCAATGTCTGTTTTCTTGTCCACAATGTCCACGCCTTCAAACAGGATATGGCCGCCCGTAGGCTCCTCCAAACGGTTTAAACAGCGCAAAAATGTGCTCTTTCCTGAACCTGACGGCCCAATGACACAAACCACATCGCCTTTATAAATATCCACGGAAATGTCCTTAAGGACTTCTGTATCGCCGAATTTCTTACCCAGATTCCTTACCTGAATCAGAGGTTCGTTCCTATTGTCAATGCTCACTCTTATGCAGCCTCCTCTCCAGTAATTTTACAAGGTAGGAAAACGCCGTAACCATGATCAGATAGATGATGGCAACTGCTACCAGGGGCATAAATGCAGAGTAGGTGCGGCTCTTAATAATATCACCGCCCTTTGTCAGATCCTGCAGACCGATATATCCGGCTACAGAAGTTTCCTTTAAAAGAACGATGAACTCATTGGCAAGAGTGGGAATTACGTTCTTAAAAGCCTGAGGCATGATGATGAACCACATGGTCTGGAAGTAGTTAAAGCCCAGGCTCCTTCCGGCCTCAAACTGCCCTTTTTCAATGGCACTGATGCCGCTTCGGAAGATTTCCGCCACATAGGCGCCGGAGTTGATTCCAAACGCAAGAACTGCCGTAACCACCTGACCCGGATTGGTCATCGAAAAAATGACAAAATACATGATCATGAGCTGTACAACAACCGGCGTTCCCCGGATCACCGTAAGATAAACGCTGCAAATGGCATTCAAAACCTTCAGCTTGCCGGTATTTTCATAGGTTGAACGGATGATCGCAACCAGAAATCCCAGCAAAATACCGATCAGCACTGCAAAAAACGTAATGACCAGCGTATTCTTCAAGCCATCGGTGACATACCTCCAACGGTCATCTACGATAAAATTCTGATAGAAATCATCTCTTAGCTTTTCCCACATGGCACTCTTCCTTTTTCTTATTCTGCGGTGATGTATTTATCTACGATCTTCTGTAATTCACCGGATTCCTTTAACTCTTTGATAGCAGTGTTAAATTTATCCACTAATTCTGTATTGCCCTTCTTGATGGCAATGGCGTATTCTTCTTCTGTAAATGCCTCGTCTAAAATCTTTAAGCCTGCATTTTCCTTTACAAATACTTTTGCCGGTTCACGGTCAATGATAACTGCGTCGATCTTTCCCTGAGTGAGGGACATAACAGCTTCCATTCCCTTATTAAAACGCTGGATATCTCCATTTTCAATGTCATCTGCATAAATATCTCCGGTAGTTCCTGTCTGAACACCAATCTTCTTGCCTGTCAAGTCATCAGGAGAAGCGATGGCGCTGTCTTCTTTTACGATGATAACCTGGGCAGCTTCTGCATAAGTATCAGTAAAATCCACGTTTTTCTTACGGTCTTCATTAACGGTCATACCTGCTGCTGCAAAATCAGCCTTGCCGGACTGGATAGCCGGAATCAGAGAATCAAAAGCCATGTCCTGAATTTCCAGTTCCATACCTAATTTGTCTGCAATAGCTCTTGCGATATCTGCATCAATTCCTACGATTTCGTTGTTATCACGGAACTCATACGGCGGGAACTCTGCATTGGTTACCATGATCAGCTTTCCGCCTGCTGCTTCTGTTCCTGCTGCTGCAGTTGTCTCTGTCTTTGTCTGAGAACCGCCGCAGGCAGTCACCAATGCTGCCATACAAACAGCCGCTGCGATTGTAATTACACTCTTTTTCATAATGTTTCCTCCTCGATATATGCACAAACTTGCATAATTATAAAACATGTGTCAGTTATACATTATATAGTATTTTCAAAATTAATCAAGTACCTGTGTAAATAAGATTCTTATTTTTTAGGAGATTTGTATTTATATTGCATGTTTTCAGGCAATCCTATATACTATGGTTTAACCGGATACAAAGCGAAAATGAAGGTAATGGTTTATGAAAGATATTCTTGTAAAAATGGCCTGGCCCATGGAAGCTCCGTCACCCTATTCTCTTTTTCATATTTTGTTCCTTGTAACAGGGCTTTTGTTTGTGGTTTTTCTGGCTCATTATACAGCAGGAAAAGTAAAAGATGACAAGCTTCCCAGCCTGTTCTTTTTCTGCGGCCTTTTTCTGACGGCCTCTGAGGTCTGGAAGCAGCTTTTTTTATTTTACGTGGTGAATAACCAGACGTATAACTGGTGGTACTTTCCATTTCAGCTATGCAGCCTGCCCATGTACTTCTGTCTGGCTCTCCCTGCCTTTTCTTCCCCTAAAAAAAGAAAGGTCCTTTACACATTTATGCAGGACTTTAATCTTCTGGGAGGTGTCATGGCTCTGGCGGAGCCGTCAGGTTTGTTTCACGGCTACTGGTTTTTGACCCTTCACGGGCTGATCTGGCATCTGCTGCTAATCTTTATCGGGCTTGTCATCGCATTTTCCCGCCTTGCGGATTCTTCCCTTATGGGGTTTGTTAAAATACTGCCTCTGTTTGCCGCCTGCTGTATCATTGCTTCTATTATAAATGTGACTGCAAGGCCATTGGGACAGGCGGACATGTTTTATATTTCCCCCTATTATCCCTCTGCCCAGATCATCTTTCATGAGATCGCGCTGAAATACGGAATCCATGTTGGAAATGCCGTTTATCTGTCTGCCACCTGCCTGGGCGGCTTTTTATTTCATCTTCTGTTCAGCCGTTCAAAAACATGACGGAAAGAAACCGGCAATTTTAATCCTGCTGTTTTCTTTCCGTCTTTACATCCTTTAAAAACTGTTTCCATTCATCCTCATGGGCTACATAATACCGCGGACAGTCCTTTCCCGTTGCATCGTAATGGCGGATGACATCCCTTTCCGTCAATCCCATATTATTACAAAGCCAGGCGGTCAGTTTTACCAGGGAATCATACGTTTCCTCATTGAATTTCCCTGTTTCATCAGGGTGGCAGCATTCGATGGAAACCGTATTGGTGTTCTTTTCCTTTGATGTGGAGTAAGCCACTTCATAGATAGGAATTCCCTGCAAAATCTCTCCCTCTAAGCCGATGATGAAATGGCTGCTGGCTGAGATTTTCTTAATCCCTGACTGGTCTTTTAGGTTGTTGAAATAGTTCATGTTCTGTTTGGCCGTAGTTCCGGGATTGGCTACGTAGTGAATGACAATTTCATTGACCTTGTCCATTTCTGTGCCGGGCCTTGAGTAGGGATTGATCTGGAGAAAATCTGCTTCTATCCACTCCGGCATCCGGATTTCTTTTAAATATATGTAATCCCTGTTAAATAACAGGTTCATAAGCCACAATACGCCCGCCAATACGGCAGTCAGCACAAGAATTGCGGCTCCTGTGAAAAGTGTACGCTTCCTTTTCTGTTTTCTCTTGTTCTTTTTCCGCCGGATTCTGGCCCGGCGGCGGCGTTCCAGCTCGTCCAAGCCTTCTTTTTTCCTTTGGTCCATATGCAAAACTCCTGGTTTTCTCTTTTCCTGCGTTTATACTGTTTCTTTCAGACACTCCCCATCTGCTCCGGCTTAAGCTGCATGGCTTACCAGTTCTTCAGGGAGGGCATCTGCGCTGTGGCACACGATCTTTACCTGCTTTCCAATTCCAATGCTCATAACGCCCATCAGTGACTTTCCGTCAATCACCGTCTGCCCGCAAATAACCTCAATGCTGAAATCACACCGTTCCGCCCTTATGACAAATTCCACCAGCTCTTCTACTGTGGAAAATGTATGTTCCATATGCCTCATCTCTACCCCTCCTTTTCCCCCTTATTTAAGTATTTTATCTCTTTTTTCAACGAAAAGATATAGATTTTTTCTTACAAATATAGGTATTTTATAGATATTTCTATTGTTTACAATATTTTGAAGGGGTAAACAGGAAAAAACAAATTTTTCGCAAAACTACTACACAAAAATGGGTTTATCATGTATAATCTTATTGCAATCTGATGGAGACGTATCGAAGTGGTCATAACGAGCCTGACTCGAAATCAGGTTGTCGGGCAACCGGCACGTGGGTTCAAATCCCACCGTCTCCGTTTAAAAAAGACATATTTTCCGCCAGCAGGAAGATATGTCTTTTTTATCATAAGCAATTGGATACTTACCGATATAACCGTACTTGTGTCTGCCGATGAACCGGGATTTCATATTCTGAGAAAAATACACGAATCAGAGGAAAGAGAGGCCATATGGAATTCAAATATGATACTTCGCCGCAAAGGTGCGTCATGGCGCCGGAATTGAAGATCCAGTCCGCAGCGTCAAAAAGTTTATTGCGCCGCATCTGGCTTTATATCCTGCTTGCCCTGCCGCCGGCTGTCCTGATGGCCCTATATTACATACTCAATGACAGAAAACATATCATGGATTGGGTTCTGGCAAACATTTCCCTTCCATATCGTGACATGGCTGCACAGATCACCGCTTTCGGTCCGTTTCAATACTTTTCTGTGGCAGAAATGCTGATCACATTTCTCATACTGTGGGCGCTGTACTTCATTGTGAAATCAATCATTATTTTAAAAAGAAGTTCCAACAGGCTGTTAAATCTCGGACACAGATTTTATATCATTGCCGTTATTGCACTGTACATAGTGGCTGCACATTTTTGGATGTGGGACTCAGGATATCACAGCACAAGCCTTGCGGAAAAAACAGATCTTGACTCCGGCGGCATCACAACAGAGCAGCTTACAGAAGTCACAAGGTATTTCGCAGAAAAAGCCAATGAGCTGTCCTCTCACGTAAAACGCGATGCAGACAACCGCTTTCATGAGAGCCGGCAAACCTGTTTTACCCCCGGCAAAGACCTCTATACGAATATTGTGAAGGAATTTCCCGCACTGGAGGGCAGCAATTCTGTCCCGAAAGCAATGATGTACTCAAAACTTATGAGTGCCAGTGGATTTTCAGGTATTTACATCGCTCTGACCGGTGAAATGAATATCAACATCGACATACCGGCCCCTTTCATCCCTGTAACAATTGCACATGAAATGTCACACCAGCGGGGTGTCAACTCCGAGGCAGAAGCCAATTTCGCCTCCATTGCCGCCTGCATCACATCAGACAATCCCATATATGAGTATTCAGGGTATCTGCTTGGCCTCATTTATCTCACAAACGACTTGAGTAAGGCCGATCCCCACGCCTATGGCCAGATTACATCAACATTTAATGAGAATGTCACTCAGGACTGGAATGAAAACAACGATTACTGGAACAGCCGCGAAACTCCCGCCACGGAAGCGGTCACGACAATGTATGACTCTTACTTAAAGTCAAATGGCGTCGCTGCCGGTGTCCGTTCCTATAATGACTGCGTCGTCATGCTGGTATCCTGGATTCAAAACAGCGGCCGCAGCCGGAGCGGATTTTATGTGGAAAAAAGAGTGTAATACCAATTAAAAGCAACACGTTAAACGGAGAATAAAGACATGAATATCATACGAAAAGCGAAACAAAAAGACATAGACGCAGTATCACTGATTTTTGAACATATTATTGATGAAGAGGAAAAGTCTAACTGTACCGTAGGCTGGCAAAGAGGTGTGTATCCCACCAGGGATACAGCTATGGCAGCACTTGAAAATGACGATTTATTTGTGATGGAAGAAGACGGAGAGGTTATGGCCGCAATGCGCCTGAACAAGGAACAGGTTCCTGTGTATAAGAACTGCCAGTGGGAATATCCTGCAAATGATGATCAGGTGATGGTAATGCATACCCTTGTGGTGGAACCTTCGGTGAAAAAGCATGGTTACGGAAGAAAAATGGTGAGTTTCTATGAGAACTATGCAAGGGAAAACAATTGCCCTTACTTAAGAATTGACACGAATGCTTTGAATACCCGCGCACGGGAATTGTATAAACGCTGCGGATATAAAGAAATCGGAATTGTCCCCTGTGTTTTCAACGGCATATCCGGAGTAAATCTGGTGTGCATTGAAAAAAAGCTGGATTGATGGCAGAATTCACCTATTCCAGAGAATTTTTTTCCTCAATGATAACAGTTTTTATTAAATCCCATTGACATAATAAAAACAACAGCATATAATAGTTGAAAGGCGATACAACTATTCAACTTATGTGAGGTGATTTTATGGGAACATATGAACCCGATATTGACAGGTGTGATTGCAGCACAATACACGAAGAGGTTGTAAATGATGTCCGCGAGCACATGCCGGATGAGGATACCCTGCTTGATTTAGCTGATATATTCAAAGTGTTCAGTGACTCAACACGGGTGAAAATACTCTGTGCATTGTTTCGGGCTGAGATGTGTGTCTGTGATATCGCCGTTCTTTTAGGAGCGACCAAGTCTTCCATTTCCCATCAGTTAAGGATTTTAAAACAATCAAAGCTGGTGAAGTACCGGAAAGACGGCCGTGTTGTTTACTATTCTCTCGCAGACGAACATGTTAAGTGTATTTTCGACCAGGGACTGATTCATGTCTGTGAAAAATAAGGGTGTTGCAGAATGTAAAAATTCAAAATCATTTTGCAGCTCCCTCAAGTAACATATACTGGTTTTATTTTGATGATAAAAAGGAGGGATTTACTTATGCAGTCCGCTATTTTTTCAGTTTTAGGGCTTTTGACCGGTCTCGCTGTCGCCGGATCAGGAATTTACTATTGGCAAAAGGAAAAGCATGATCAGGAATCTGTAAAAATATATCGTGCGATTACGGTAATTGGAGCAGTCATCACCGTTGGCCTGGCAGTAAAAATTGGAGTTTCAGGGCTCTGATTATTTTTTTCGCAAATTAGTTGAATAGTTGTACAATCATATATCAAAAGGAGATAATTACTATGGCTGCTATAAAGAAACAATTTGTTCTGGAAGGGCTGTGCTGCGGAAACTGTGCAGCTAAAATTCAAAATGATATCCACCTGCTGGAGGGCATAAAACATGCAGAGGTCAATGCTGATACCGCTGTCCTGTCCGTTGAATTTGATGCGGACGCAGAAACCCTGAGCAAAGAAATTACCCGTATCGCCATATCACATGACGAAGACATTATAGTAAAAGAGGCTTAAAAGAAAGTGACGGTGACCGGTTATGGATACTGCTATTAAAAAAGAATACGTGTTAGAAGGACTTTGCTGCGGCAACTGTGCAGCTAAAATCGAAAGGGATGTGAATAAGCTGGACGGCGTTTCTTCAGCCAATGTCGATTTTATGTCAAAAACTCTGACTATGGAGATTACAGCCGGTGATGCGGTAAACAGTTTGGCTGCTCAGGCTGATGCAATTGTAAAACGGCACGATTCCCAGGTTGTGATGATTGAAAAGGAAACAATACAGCCTGGCCAGAAGGTCTTGTTTTTACTCGGATTATGCTGCGGTGACTGCGCTCAGAAAATTGAAGCCCAGGTCAACCGCATTGACGGTGTCAAAATGGCTGCGCTGGATTTCGTTTCCCAAAAGCTGACCATTGAGGCGTCAGACAGCAGAAATCTTCCTTCCATCGTGCGCCAGGCTTCCCAAATCGCCAGGGATATTGAACCAGCCATTCAGATCTCCTATACCAATCAAAAGCCTGTTGATTCAGACAAGTCCGCTGATATGAGAAAATGGGTCCACCGCTTCAGTCTCGGTACAGGCGCTGCATTATTCATCGCCGGCACTCTGTTTGATTTTCAGCAGCCCATGGGTTTCATTGTATTTCTGATCAGCTACCTTCTGGTAGGCGGGGAAGTCGTTTTAAGGGCGTTAAAAAACATCTCCAAAGGGCAGGTGTTTGACGAAAACTTTTTGATGAGTGTTGCCACCATCGGCGCTTTTGCCATCGGGGAATACCCGGAAGGCGTAGCGGTCATGCTCTTTTATCAGGTCGGAGAGGCATTTCAGCGCCTGGCAGTCAACCGTTCCCGTAAATCCATTTCCGCTTTGATGGATATCCGACCTGACTTTGCCAACTTAAAAGTCGGCAGTGAAATCCGGAAAGTCACACCAGAGGAGGTGGGCATCGGGGACTTTATCGTTGTAAAGCCAGGAGAAAAGATACCGCTGGATGGACGCATTATAGAGGGCGTTTCCGCTCTGGATACTTCCGCTCTCACCGGAGAATCCCTGCCCAGGGACGTGGAACCGGGAAATGAAGTGTTGTCCGGCTCCATCAATAAAAACGGCGTTTTGACCGTTGAGGTTTCCAGGGAATTTGGGGAGTCCACAATTTCGAAGATTTTGGACCTCGTTCAGAATGCCAGCAGCAAAAAGGCGCCTACGGAGAACTTTATCACAAAGTTTGCCAGATATTATACTCCTGTTGTCACCTTTGCCGCCCTCGCACTTGCGGTGATACCGCCGCTTGTGATTCCGGGAGCCGTTTTCAGCGACTGGATTTACCGGGCACTGGCCTTCCTGGTTGTATCCTGTCCTTGTGCGCTGGTCATCTCCATTCCGCTCAGCTTTTTCGGCGGAATTGGCGGGGCTTCAAAGAATGGAATTTTGGTCAAGGGAAGCAACTATCTGGAAGCGTTAAACAATGTGGATACCATTGTTTTTGACAAAACAGGAACATTGACCAGGGGAATTTTCAAGGTGACTTCGGTTGCGGGAGCAAACAGTTGGTCCAAACAGGAGCTGTTATCCTATGCGGCCCATGCCGAAAGCTTCTCCAATCACCCAATCGCTTTATCGATTCAAAAGGAATACGGTCAGGAAATTGATTCACAAAGGCTGACGGAGCAGAAGGAAATTCCCGGCTTGGGAATCAAGGTAAAAATTGACGGCAAAACTGTATTGGCCGGGAACGGAAAATTAATGGATTCCGAGCGTATCAGTTGGACACCTGCGGATGCATTGGGCAGCATTGTATATCTGGCTGTTGACGGAACGTTTGCCGGGCATATCGTCATCTCTGATGAATTAAAGCCTGACAGCAAGAAGGCCATTTCTGACTTGAAAAAGCTTGGCGTAAACCGGACCGCCATGCTGACAGGCGACAGCAGGGCCGTGGGGGAAGCCATTGCCGCAGAAATCGGGCTGGATGCCGTATATACAGAGCTGCTTCCGCACCAGAAAGTCGAGCAACTGGAGCTGCTGGATAAAAACAGAAAAGGAAAAGGCAAGCTTGTCTTTGTCGGCGACGGAATCAATGATGCACCTGTTCTGGCAAGGGCGGATATCGGCATTGCCATGGGCGCCCTGGGTTCTGATGCTGCTATTGAAGCGGCTGATGTGGTTTTGATGACCGATGAGCCTTCCAAGATCGTTTCCGCTATCCAGGTAGCACGCAAGACCCGGTCCATTGTCTGGCAGAATATTATTTTTGCGATGGGGGTCAAGATTATCGTTCTGATTCTCGCTGCCGGAGGTATGGCGACCATGTGGGAAGCTGTTTTCGGAGATGTGGGTGTGACAGTCATTGCCATTTTAAATGCTATGAGGGCGATGAAAACAATGAAATAAAGACGGTTGACCGGCCAAAAAAATAACCCCAGGGGAGCTTTAAATGCTCTCCTGGGGTTTTTTAAAAGGGAAACTTTAATCTTCATCATCCTCCTGCTCCAGCGCCGCATTGATCCACAGATCCATCAGGTGCAGTGCGCCCCGAAAGCCAACAAAGGGAGGGACATAAGGATTCAACCGCCGCTTTGTATCGGGATTGGCAATTTGCAGCGACATGTTCCGATCTGCCCATGCCAGGGCCTCACCGCTGGCCATCAAAAGTCCCTTTTTTTGAGACTGAATTGCCTGTATCCACTGATCTTCTGTAAAATACGGAACTTCATCACCTGCCATGTCTGGGCTTTCACACCAGCAATAGCCTTTGGGCAGGACCAGCTCTTTGCAGCCAAAGTCAAGTATGCCCCGTACCACATCGGCGTGTGCACCGATAGACAGCCGGATTTCTTCGGTATGTTCCTGTTTTAAATGCCGGATCAGGGGCTGCATATCCGAAAGCAGTTTTTTCCCTTCCCTGAGCTGGCCGTCCATAAAATCACGGTCCGCGGAGATTTTCAGGATTTTGGCTGCCTCTTCTATCCACTGGGCCGTTCCATCAATGCCATAAGGCCGTCCCATCAGGTACGGGGTGCCAAACCGCTTTTGTAAGTCCAAGGCAGCAGGCCCTCCTTCGCGCCGGAGAACCAGGTTGATATGGGCACCGCCCATATTCTCAATATCCTGCACCGATGTATCCGAAGTAAGTATGCACAAAGGCTTCATGCCGAAAGCCCCCTGCATGATGCGGAGAATCTCACCAGCATCGGCCTGAAACCGGAACAAGTCGGCGCAGGAGCCAATCACATTAAAGGTTGGCTGAGGCGTTTTATCCGTATCCCTGGGCAGTGCCTGTACCAGCCTCAGAAGGGCTTCCTGCACGCCCCGGTGCTGGGTTACTTCAAAGCCGCCTTGCCCAAAGGTCAGGAAGAGGGTATCGGGATATTCCCGCTGCAGCGCTTTCGCTTCTGCCCGCAGGTCTGTCCCGATCACCTCAGGGATAGAGGATGGAAGAAGGAAAATCACGCGGGGATTGTCGCGCTCTACCACATGGGCAACGGTGTGGGCCAGCTTGTCCATGCCGCCCAGGGCAATGTCCGTTTCATCTATGTGGGTGGAGTACCGCTTGCAGGCACCCCGGACTCCGGTGTTCTCCAGCGTCACACCGCTGTACATCATATGTCCCATGCAGCCGAATTCCACCACCGCTGCGTCCCGAATGGAAGAAAGCGTCCACAAAATCCCCATGCGCCCCGAAGGAAGCGGTTTAAACCGATGCAGTCCCATAAACGTCACCTCCTTTCCCGGATATTCCGGATTTGTCCACTACCTCCATGGTCTGTTCCAAAAGCTCTATAGTCAGTCCGTAGCCTGCTTTTCCGTATAACTGATGCATGTTCTCCATATTGGGAATGGTTTCGCTCCCAGGCCGCAGATAGCCGAAGCAGATGTCCGGAGCCAGCCTTTCAAGAATGGGATATTCTGCGGGGAGGTTTACCATCCGGCAGATATAGGGGGCATGCCCCAGGGCAAGAAGAGCCTTTGCGTGTCCCTTATCCTCAGGATAAAATTCATCCATATGCAAAAGCAGCGGCTCCATGCCAAATCCCGCCAGATAACCGGCCAGGGCAAGGGGCATTCCAACTCTTAAAGAAGCAATATAACGCAGTCCGTTCAGCCTGCCCGCCGCCTTTTCTTCCAGAGAAAGGGCTCTTTCCCGTTCCTCATCGAATTCATTGCCCCAGGTGAAGCCGAACTGTTTCGCAATTTCCCCATAAGTCCTGTCAATAGCCTCAACGGAAAAGAGTGTGTGCAGAGAAATAAACGGCACCCTAAATTCCCGCTCCATCCGGACTGCCAGGGGCTGTGTATAGGGGGAAACCACCAGATTCATTGCAGCATCGGGGGCGCTTTGAAAATCTGTGAGAGAAGCCCCCGGCGCAAGATAACGAAGGGACACCCCCCTGCGCTCCAGTTCCGGAAACAGGGATGGCATGGGAATGTGCTTTTCCCTGGGGCTGCGCCCTAATACATTGATTTGCACAGGATTTGTTTGCTGCGGCTTCATCAGTGAAGCCAGCGCTTCCATGGTCTTCCAGTAACCGGGAGGGTAGCTGAAATTTTTAAACTGTCCCAGCATCACATGGGTGACAGGGGCGGAAAGCTCCGGCTGCACCTCCTGGATCACGCTTTCCATATCCTCTCCGATCAGCTCCGGAATGCAGGTGGCGATCAAAAGGATGGCCTTTGCTCCGTCCTGATCCATCTTCCTGAGGGCATCCATCACCCCTGCCCGGCAGCCAAACACCACCTCATGCTGATCCAGCACATAAAGCCAGTGCAGTTCGCCATCCTTTCCCTCCGGTTTGGGATTAAACAGCCGCACATGGGTGGTGCATTCAGGCATGCCCACCAACAGGGATGAAAGTCCCCGGATGTCCTTTGCCGTCAGAGCCGCCATGCGCATGGGACAGTGGCAGCCAGGGGAAACAGCAGGGGATAAAAATTTGATTGCAGTGTTTGATTTCACCGCAGATAACTTTTTTAAATGCTGCAATTCCTTCATGACCCTTCACTTCCTTCCAACAGCAGCTTTGCCAGTGCCTTGTAACAGTCTGCCATCTCAGAATCGGGAAACGCCTCCACAACGGTTTTTCCCTCAGCTTCTGCCTGCTGCACCAATGGATTCCGGGGCAGACGGTAGATGATGTCGGTTTCGATCTCCGCTGCGGCCTTGTCCACCAGTTCATTTTCTCCCTCAAAATTCTTGGCATTGAGAATCAGCCCCCGCAGGGAAGCATAGCCCCGCTTGCCAAAGCTCTTGACAGCGTGAGAGATATTGGAGGCGGCGTAAAGAGACATCATTTCTCCGGAAGTCACAATACACACCTCATCGGCGTACCCGCCCCGGATGGGCATGGCAAAGCCGCCGCATACCACGTCGCCCAGCACATCGTACAGCACCACATCAGGCTGATAGACTTCGTAGGCATCCAGTTCCTCCAGCTTTTCAAAGGCAGTGATGATGCCCCGCCCTGCACATCCCACACCGGGAACAGGCCCGCCTGATTCCACACACAGTACGCCTGTTGTACTTTTGACCACCAGATCCGTGAGTTCCGCGTCGCCGTTTTCCCGCAGGGTATCCAACACGGTAGGGATATTTTTACCGCCTGTCAGGTTTCGCGTGGAATCTGCTTTGGGATCGCATCCAATCTGCATGACAGTCAGCCCCATTGCTGCCATTGCCGCTGATACATTTGATACGGTGGTAGACTTACCGATGCCGCCTTTGCCGTAAATCGCTATTTTTTTCATCAACATGCCTCCTCACAATTGTCTCCAGTTTTGCGCATTTGGGGAATAAGGTCATAAGAAACACAGGTGGGGCGTCCTGTGCGCGGTTCCTTCACAATTTCGGCATCAATGTGGAACGTTTCTTTCAGCACCTGGGGAATCATCACTTCTTCCGGAGTGCCGTGCCTGATGATATTCCCGCACCGGATGGCTATCATGTAATCGGAAAAACGGGCAGCCAGATTTAAGTCATGGAGCACCATAATAATCGTGCAGCCCTGCTCCCGGTTCAGGCGGTAAAGAAGCTCCAGCACCTCAAGCTGATAGGCAAGGTCTAAGTAAGTGGTCGGCTCATCCAGTAAAATCAGGTCTGTCTGCTGGGCAAGAGCCATGGCAATCCACACCCGCTGCCGCTGACCGCCGGAGAGATTGTCCACTGCGGCGGTTTCCAGCTCCGTCAGTCTGGTGACTTCCAGCGCCCACTGGATGATTTCCTTATCCTCAGATTTTAGCCTGCCAAATCCCCGCTGATGAGGAAACCGGCCATAGGCCACCAGCTCTCCCACAGTCAGTCCGGCCGGAGCCTGGGGAGACTGAGGCAGAATCGCCATCTTCTGTGCCACTTCCTTTGTCGTCAGCCGGTGAATGTCGTCGCCGTTTAAGTACACCACCCCATTCCTGGGCTTGAGGATTCGGCCCACCGCCTTTAATACCGTGGACTTTCCGCAGCCGTTTGGCCCGATGATGGACGTTATTTTCCCCTGGGGAATTTGCATATCCAATCCGTCTACCACAAGCTTTTCCTCATAGGCGACGGTTAAGTTCTCTGTTGCAATGCTGTTCATAGTTCTCTTCCTTTCATTACTGCCTGTTCTTTGCCAGAAGATACAGGAAATACGGTGCGCCGATAATCGCTACCATTATGCCGGTGGGGATTTCGGAGGGCTGCACGATCACACGTGCGACGGTGTCAGCAGCGGATACCAGTACCGCCCCTGTCAGGGTGCAGACTGGCAGAAGGACCCCATGCTTTGGTCCCACCAGACGCCTTGCCAGATGGGGGGCAATTAACCCTACAAAGCTGATGCTGCCGCTGACTGCCACACAGGAGGCTGCCAGGGCAACGGAAGCAGCAAGAAGTCGCCGCCGCTCTTTTTCTACAGAGGCGCCCAGGCTGTACGCCACATGATCGCCCAGATTCAGCACATCCAGGATACGGGCTTTATAGAGCACATAGGGAATCAGTAATATAAGCCAGGGCAGTAAGGCCAGCACAAACTTCCAGTTGCTGCCCCAAATGCTGCCCGCCTGCCACGCAGCCACAAAGTCAAACTGGGTTTCGTCCAGCCTGACCACCAGTAAGGTGGTCAGTGCGGAAATTCCCGATTGGACTGCCACGCCGGTCAATATCAGGCGCATGGGGGCAATTCCCTCACCTCTTTTGAAAGTCAGCCCATAAATCAGCACCGCAGTAACTCCTGCCCCTGCCAGGGCCAGGAAAGGCAAAGTGAACACTGAAAGAAAGGACTGGGTTCCAAAGAACATCACATACAGGATGACCATCAGTCCGGCTCCGGCGTTAATGCCTAAGAGTCCTGGGTCAGCCAGGGCATTTCTGGAAATGCCCTGGATAATGCAGCCGGACAGAGCCAGCCCTGCACCCACAAGAACGGACACTGCGATGCGGGGCAGACGGAAATCGAACAGTATCAAATTTTCCTTATCCGTACCGCCTCCAAACAGTGTGCGCAGGGTATCCAGCGGAGAGAGCTTCGTATAGCCGGTATTCATGCTGATGATGAAGGATATGATGAGCAGCACCGCGCATCCGATCACAACGGTTGTGTTGCGAATGGCAATCTTTCGCCTATATGCTTCATTTTTCTTTTGCAGCTCTGTCATTACAATGCCCTCCTCTGCTTACGGGATAGATACAAAAAGAAGGGTACGCCCACGAGGGCAGTCAGTACGCCGATGGGTGTTTCAAAGGGCGGGTTTACCATCCTGGCACCCAAGTCCGCCGCTACCATGAGCAAAGCGCCCAGCACAGCCGAGGAAGGGATGATCAAACGGTAATCCACGCCCACGAGATACCGGGCCAGGTGGGGAACCATAAGGCCGACAAATCCCACTGCCCCTATAACGGACACCGCAGCTCCGGCCAGAATCAGCACAATGAAAGAACAGAGTGCATTGACGGCGGCAGTATTCAGGCCCAGCCCCTTTGCCACATCCTCTCCCAGACTGAGAAGGGATATGGAACGGGACAAGGCAAACGCTCCCAGCAAAGCGGCAATGATCCACGGAGACATGATTTTAATCTGCTCCCAGTTGGAACCCGCTACACCCCCTGTAGTCCAGAACATAATACTCTGTGCCACATGGAAGTAAAGGGCGATGCCTTGACTGAGTGCTGCCAGCAGCGAACTGACCGCTGCGCCCGCCAGAACAAGGCGCATGGGTGCAGCCCCTCCCCTGCCCATGGATGCGATGCCGTTCACCAGCGCCGCTCCCAATGCCGCTCCTAAAAAGGAAAACAGAATCACATTCATATAACCAAGCCCCGGAAAGAAAGCAAAGCAAATGGCCAGGGCAAATCCGGCTCCTGCATTGAGGCCTAAAAGTCCGGAATCCGCCATGGGGTTGCGTGTCGTCCCCTGCATAATGGCCCCGGACACGGCAAAAGCAGCACCTACAAGAGCACTGGCAATGACGCGGGGCAGGCGCAAATCAATCACAATGAGGTGATGGGTGCTTGATCCGTCAAAGTGAAACAAAGCGTCCCACACCGTCTCAAGGGGTACGCCCGCTGCGCCGTTTGCAATGGAAAATGCCATGAGAAGGATCAAAGCCCCGCTGCCTATGACGATGATAAGCCATGCCGCCCAGGCACGTCCTTTCGTCCGTTCTTTTATATCCTGAACCCTGTTTTCCGGTTCGTTTTGTATTTTCATGTTCTTCTATTACCTCCTTGCTGTCCAGGCTCCTGCCTGGGCCATATGTAAACGGCGGTATATTCCGCCCGACTGCAGCAGTTCCTCATGGCTTCCCTCTTCCGCTATCCCCTCCTCCGTCAGCACAATAATGCGGTCAGCATTTCGGATCGTTGCCAGCCGGTGAGCGATAATAAGGGTTGTGCGGCCTTTGGAAAGCTCGGTCAGGGATTTCTGTATTGCTGCCTCGGTTTCCGTGTCCAAAGAGGAAGTTGCTTCATCGAGAATGAGGATGGGCGGGTTCTTGAGAAACATCCGGGCAATGCTCATGCGCTGCTTTTGTCCCCCGGAGAGCTTTACACCTCTCTCCCCGATGACGGTATCCAGGCCATCCGGCTGTTCCCGGATAAAGTCATCAAGCCGGGCCCGCCTTGCTGCCTCCCAGATTTCCGGTTCCGTGGCATCCAGTCTGCCGAACTGAATATTTTCCCGGATTGTGCCAGCAAACAGAAATACCTCCTGCTGCACCACACCGATCTGCCGGCGCAGGGACTGGAGTGTCATCTTTTTAATATCGATCCCGTCGATGCTGATGCGCCCGGCATCCGCTTCGTAAAACCGGGGCAGCAGACTGCACAGGGTGGTTTTTCCTGAACCGGAAGTCCCCACAAAAGCAACCGTTTCCCCGGCTCTGACCGACAGGCTGATCCCCTTTAGCACGTGACGGTTTTCGTCATAGCCAAAGGTGACGGCTTCGTACTCGATATCACCCTTTAGAGAACATACTTCCACAGCTTGCGGGGCGTCTTTGATTTCCGGTTCCGTGTCCATGATTTCAGCAAAGTTCTGAAATCCCGCCATTCCGTTGGGAAACCGGACAGAAAAAGCCGCCAGCATTTGAATGGGCATAACCATAACGTTGGCCAGAAGGATAAAGCTGAACAGCTCACCGCGGCTCATGCCTCCATTCAAAGTAAACCAGCTTCCGCCGAGCAAAGCAGCAACAGGCAGCAGGTTGAGAAAAATATAGGTTACGGCTTCATTCCGTGCGGTATATTTAAACCCCTGGATTTTGGCCTCACAGAACCTTTCATTGTCTTTTAAGAACAGCTTTTGCTGATACTGTTCATTTGCAAAAGCCTGCACCACCCGGATGCCGCCGATTCCATCCTCCAGCCGGGACATAAAGCCCCCAATAGCACCAAACATCCGCCTCCTGGCTGCCACCAGTTTCTTCATAAAGGAAATATTGACGGCAAGCAGCACCAGAACAAAGGCACTCATCAAAAGGGCAAGCTGCCAGTTCGCCCGGAACATGAGGAACATGGACCCGATCAGAGTGAAAACCGCAATCAGGAAGTGCTCCGGGCCGTAATGGGCCATGTTCCCCACATCCAGAAGATCGTTGGAGATGCGGGAGGCGAGCTGCCCGGTCTTGTTGTTATCGAAAAACCGGAAAGAGAGCTTTTGCAGATGGGTATACAGTTCGGTGCGCAAATCAGTTTCAATGTACAGTCCCAGCCTCTCCCCCCAGTAACCTACAATATATTTGAGGACAGTGTTGACGAGATACACTCCTGCAAGCGCTGTACAGGCAGACAAAATCAGAATCCAGTCCCCGGTGGGCAAAAGCCTGTCCACGATACGGCTTACCGTAAACGGAAACAGCAGCCCCAGCAGAGCCGCCGTCACTGCGCAGAATAAGTCCAGAAAAAACAACCCTTTGTAGGGGCGGTAATACCGCAGGAAGCGTTTTAAGTTTTTCATCATAGCCTGTTTTATTCCTCTCTTATGAATCATAAAGTAATTCCGGCAATAAGAAACCAGGCACAGGCCCACGTTGCCGGCTGCACCTGGTTTTCATTTAAACTCTTATACCGGTCAATACCCCTTACTCAGTCAGGCTGTCAACCACGAACTTCACTCCGAACTTTGTGCCTATAGGAGCATTAAAACCGAATATGGAACGGTCAATCTTATAAACACGGTTATTTTTTACCGCATCCATATTTTTCCATACGGCATTCTCTTCCAGTTGGGTTATGTACTGCGCCGCATCTCCGTCCACATTGTCGGCTATGATAAATAAGTGATCCGGTTTATAATCAACCGCAACCGTTTCTAAGGAAAGAGGCTGGGAATAGTCGGTCAGCTTTGTATATGCTTCCGGCGCTGTTAAACCGAGACCGCCTTCATTTACACCATTGTATACTGTTTGAAGCTGGGTTACAGGATAGGGAAATAACTGCTTTCCCGTCACGGCAAGGAATATCACCGTTTCATTTTTATCCCTAAACTGACTTAAGCTTTCCGCTCCGTCAGCCACGGTTTTTTCGACTCCGCTGATGATTTCATCAACCTTATCTTCTTCCCCGAAAATCTTTGCAAACTCATTGACGCCATACTTCCAGTCAGCATTTATCTGGGTATGATCTAAAACAATTGCAGGTGCGATCTGAGAAAGCTGCGGGTAAACTTCTTCCTGGAGCTTTGTCATAATAATCAGGTCAGGAGCCAGGGAGAGTATTTTCTCAAAATTCAGGGAGTTGGCCGGGCCAATATCTTCCGGCTTATTGACTGCCAGAAACTCTTCAAAGGCTGATAAGTGATGAAACCTGCTTTCTGCGGCAGCTACAGCCAAGGGTGATAGACCGAACGTATAGAAATAATCAGGGAACATTGCGTGGAAAGTCGAAATGACTTTTTCAGGTTTGCTTTCAATCACCACTTCATTGCCGAGAGCATCCACATACGTCCGCGGCCATTGGGCTTCTGTTTCGCTCCTTGATTCCGGTGCAGAGGTTTCTGCAGCAGCCGGGGCGGTTGTCCCGTTATTTTCGGCAGGTGTTCCTGCGCAGCCCGCCAGCAGGCCTGCACAAGCCAATAACAAAGCGGATACTTCTATAAATTTTTTCATCATTCATTCCTCCAATATGGCATCAGTTAGTTTCATTTAACTCGACTTAGTATAGCAAAACCAAAATCATATTGAAATGGAATAATGACCTGAATGGCATGGAATTTTGTCCGTCATCTCATCCTTTTATTCAATCTGCGCTGCGGGCCATGCGGTCCCGGAATTCCGACGGGGATATGCCGGACAGCTTTTTAAAAGCTTTGCTGAAATAGAGGCTGTCGGAATAGCCCACGCATTCGGCCACCTGCCTGATGGGGCAGGAAGAAGTACACAGCAGCTCCTTTGCTTTGAGTATTCTGCATTCAATTAAATAATTGCTGGGCGTCATGCCCACATGGCGTTCAAACAACGCGGCGAGCCTCCGTCTGTCCAAGCCAAAACGGGATGCTGTCTGGGAGATGGTAATTGGCTCCGCATGATTTTGCCGGATATACTCCATGATCTGTTCTACCAGTTTGCTGCCGCTGTCGGCGCACTGCCTCTTTGCCGAATCAAGGCACTCCCCTAAAAGGTTTGTAAACAGTAACTTTGTTTTGAACAATGCAAAGGCTCCCGGCGTGGATTGGCTCAGCAAAAGCTGTTGAATCAAATCCGGAATTTTCACATTTTCACCTATTACGAAAGAAAAGTGCTTTTGAAAAAGCGGTAAACGGTTTATCTCATTTTCAGGAATGTGATAATGGATGACAGCCAGCCTCCACGGTTTATCATCCGATCCCTTTATGCTCACTCTCATATTGGGTCCGGCATGTACCACCACACCCGGCTGAATCGTGTATTCCGTTCCATCTAAGGTAAAACAAACACTTCCTATAAGAGGAATCACCAGTCCCCCGCAAAAAGGGTTGGTTCTTCTGTCAATGCTTCTGTTGTTAAACTCTCTGTATTCAAAAAACATCCCTGCAAATGCGGTGTCTGCCTTCGCGTAATAATCTATGATCTGATTGATATCGGTTTCCATAATTTCACCCTTTTGCTACCATAACGTCATGGTTATCTGACATTGCCTTACAGCAATGGTCCGGCACTGAAGCCATATAAGTTAGTCTTTTCTAACCTTTGTTATGATATCATAATTCTATGGATTTTTCAAGAATAAACAACGATACCTTCTCCATCCGCACCGTTTCATAAAGCCGGGCGAAGGGCCGCGAAAGCAAGCCGTCCCCGGCATAAGATGCTGTTATCAGTCTGAAAGATTTTCGATGATGGTTTTCACACCCAATTCAATTCCTAAAGGGCCTCCGGCTGCAATAGAACTGTCCAGTGCGTACATATTTCCGTTTTTCACTGCATTAAGAGAATTCCATACGGAGTTGCTCTCCAGGTCTTTTAAGTATTTTTCCAAAGCAGCCGAAGAGCCGTTTATATCCGCAACAAATATGTAATCAGGATTCATGCCTGCCAGCGCTTCTAAGGAAATCTCTTCCCCTTTTGTCCCCATATCCACATAATTTTCCGGAGAATTCAGCCCCAGGCCGTTTTCTTCATCGAAAACAAACTGTGTGGTAAACGCCCAAAACTGCTTATCTCCCAGCATGATCACCCCAAAGGTCTTATGGCTGTAGTCTGCCAACTGCTCTTTGGAATCGGCAATCAGGGTCTCAATCCGGGATATCTCGGATTCGGCTTTCTCCTCTTTTCCGAATATTTCACCGTATCCCCGCAAAGCGCCTTTCCAGTTATTTTCATTTGCAGCAACCGTAATGACCGGGGCGATTTTCTCAAGTTCTTCCCCGTATGTTTCATATAAACCGGAAAACATGATGATGATATCCGGCTCAATTTCCAGAAGTTTTTCGATGTTGGGACCTCTCATGGAGCCTATATCAGCAATATCATACTGCTCTTTATACGGTTTTAAAGAAGCCCATTCATCCAGCATGTTCACCTCAGTGGCCGCCGCCGGACCTTCTTCAAGCAGGAACATATGCTCAAAATTGCGGAAAAACAAAAGGGCGGCTTTTTCCGGTTTCTTTTCGAGAACGATCTCCCGCTTAAGCTCATCGACATACGTTCTCGGCCATGCCGCCTCTGTGCCGGCGCTTGCCGCAGGCGTGCCGGTTTTTGCAGACGGGGTGCTCTCCGGGGTGGTTGTAACACTATTTCCAGCAGGCGCTCCTGTACAGCCCGCCAGCGATCCTGTTAATAACACGGCTGATAAAATCAGCCCCATCAGTTTCTTCATCATTCATTCCTCCAATGCCATAGTAGTTAGTATTGTCTAACTCTGCATTAGTTAGTATAGCAAGCCGATCACCATAGGGGAATGTGTTATTTATGAAACTAATATGTGTTATTTATGAATTTACTCCGGAACTGGCTGGGAGAAATTCCCAATTGTTTCTTAAATGCCTTGCTGAAATGAAAAGGATCGTTAAACCCGGCAGCCTGCGCCACCTCATGCAATGGAGCTTTACTGGAAAGCAGAATCTCTTTCGCCCTGTTTAAACGGTATTGAAGCAAGTAATCCCCCGGCCCCATGCCTGCATATTTATGAAACACGTAAGCGAGCCGGTTTCTATTTACACCGTTTTCTTCCGCGAGGATTGGAACGGTAAGTGCCTCCATGTACCGTTCATGAATATATGCGGACACCTGTTCAAATAATTTCTGTGCATCACCATTGGTCTGATTGCGCATGCAGACGAATACTTCCTCCAAAATTTCACGGAATAGTGTTTCTGTCTGAAACATGGCAACACCTCCGGGCCGGCTGGAGACAAACCGCAAGCGTTGAAGCAATTGGGACAGCCGGAGACTTTGGCCGACCCCAAGCTCAAAATGCTCTTTTGACAGGTTAAACCCTTTCGGCTCCGGAACGGTAATGTTATAAAGAATCAGCAGATACTCCCATCTCGTATTTCCAAGGACGCGGCTGTTGAGCTGCATATCAGCTCCGCCATGAACGATGTTTCCCGGTGCAAGAATATAGGGCGTACCGTTAAAAATGAACTCCGCCTTGCCGCTCAGAGGAAACACAAAGCCTGGGAACGGCTTGGAATAGGCATTGTAACACATCCCAGGCTCACGCACGCAGCGGTATACTGTTTCAACCTGAAAAGAAGTTCGCGCAAAGTGTTCCGCCAGTTTGTTTATGTCAATTTTCATACTGCGCACTCCTTTTCATGAATGGATTGCAGAAAGCCTCCAAATTAATCTTCATATTGATCGCTCCGTTCACATGGCTCTGTTTGATTTACCTTTTTGTGCATCAGCGGTAAATATAAGTTAGTCAAATCTAACCAACATGATACCATGTTTCAGAATGATTTTCAAGAATAATGCGCACGTCTCAGGAACCGGGTTGTCCATAGATATAAAGCCAATATCAGAAATGGTTTGTGTTACATATTTTCAAATATCTGTCCCTCTATACCGATGATCTCATCAATGGAAATCACGGTCCCATCTGCCATAATCATAATCCGTTCATATTCATCTATCTTTTTAATAATTCCATCAGCAGTGACATAGGCACCGCCATTCTTCTTCTCATCGGGTTGAAAATAGGTGATTGCGATTTCAGGCTGCTCCTTAAACCTGTCAGATATGATCTGCATCTTATGGCTTAAAACAGCTTTCATATATTCGTCCAGCTCTGCTCTCTCATCAGTGAGCCTTGCGGTTTCCTTGACAGCGGCATCATAGCCGGTCAGGGCTGCAAAGGGGGAAAATTGGGCTGCCCGGTCACTGACTGCCATATGAGGGTGTTTTTCAGAGATATGGCGGGGCAGATGAATGATATCGTCATACGTCTTTGTCATGCCTTGTGCCCTCCAATCTGATTATTCCGGTCTAATGAGGTGGCGCCTTCCTCCAGGTTCATTCCCTTTATGATAGCGTTTTTGCCGTATTTCTTTTTTATCTCCAGCATAGCTTTTTGTATATTTTTTTCCCGCACAAGTTCGGCTTCTTCCGCCTCTTTTTTCGCCTGCACAGCTTCGTAATCCGTGAAGAGATCGAGCTGCTCAAATCCGTCTTCCTGATGAACGGTTCCCTCATCCACAACATGATTGGCAGTGACGTTGACTCTCCTGACCAGGAGATTTTTGTCGGCGATGCGCTCAAAAAGGTCTGTAACAGCCTCCATAATCAGCCTGGTGGAGGAGGTCTGCCTGCCAAGGTTTGCCGTACCGTGGGCGGATTTCGGGACGGAACGTCCGTAGTGGTCTACGGTAATCGGTCCAAGATATAATTTCTTTATCTTCGGGTTGGTCAGATTTTCAATATCATATCCAACCGTTAAAACAAGCTGGTCGGTCACAAGCCTTTTATCCACCAGATCGAGCACCAGCAAATCGGTCATTTCCCGCACGATCAGCTTCGTTTTGTCAAAGGGATAGGCGCATTGCAGCACCTGTCCCGATCCAATGCAGTTTGTGGCCGGTTTATACGCTTTAATGTCGGCAATCGTGCATGGCTCCCAGCCCCAGGCATGGTCTATCAGCAGCTCTGCATTGATGCCGAATAATCTGTACAGTAAGTCCTCATTGTAATAATCGGTGGGTTTGCCGAGAGAACATCTCGCAATATCTCCCATGGTAAAAATGCCCTGTTCCTCCAGCTTCTTTGCGTATCCTCTGCCAACACGCCAAAAATCTGTCAGAGGCTGGTGCGGCCACAATAGATGACGGTAGCTCATTTCGTCTAATTCAGCAATCTGCACCCCGTTTTCATCCGCCGGAATATGCTTTGCCTGAATATCCATAGCAACCTTACAAAGGTATAAGTTTGTGCCGATTCCCGCTGATGCGGTTATGCCCGTCGTTTCCAGAACATCCAGGATCATTTTCGTGGCCAGTTCACGGGCCGAAAGATGGTACGTATCCAAATACCCGGTGACATCAATAAGGACCTCATCAATGGAATAAACATGGATATCTTCAGGGGCAATGTATTTCAGATAGATATTGTAAATCCGTGTACTGTGTTCTATATAATGTGCCATTCTCGGCGGGGCAATCACGTAGTCCAGGGATATCTCCGGTGAGGATTTTACTTCAATATCGTTAAAGGAGGTACCGGAAAAGGCCCGCCCCGGCGCTTTTTGCAGCCGTGCCGCATTGACTTCCCTGACCTTTTGCACCACCTGAAACAGCCGGGGCCTGCCGGGAATGCCGTACGCTTTGAGTGACGGTGAAACAGCAAGACAAATGGTTTTTTCAGTCCGGCTTGCGTCAGCCACAACAAGGTTGGTGGTCATCGGGTCAAGTTTTCGTTCGATACATTCGACCGAAGCATAAAAAGACTTTAAATCGATTGCAATATAGGTTCTGTTCTTCATGTTTATTCTGCGGCCGCCTCCTTAAAATTTTATACGCTCTGCAAGCTGGAAATTATCGTCTTCTATTTCAGTAATTGTAATACATAGCGTTAGATTCCTGTTTGTTAATTATAACAAATAAAAAAAGGGAAATACAGCCTTATCTGTTATCTGAAATTTTTAAACAGAAAAGTCAGAGTAAGAATATTAAATCAATGGAATCAAATAAAACGGTCCGCGGGGCAATCCACACGAACCGTTTTGTCTTTATGTTGTTTTACCGGTAAAATTTCTCATAGCCAGATGGTTTTATTTTGTCTTTCTCACACCGTTTTCATCCACTTCCCATCCGTCAACTACGGTACTTTGGGCGAGGGAACCGTCAGCGTAAAAATAATACCATTTACCGTCAATCAGAAGCCACTTACCGGATGCCATCCGGCCATCCATAAAGTAGAGCCACTGTCCGGCATCATTCAGCGCCCAGTCCTGAGCCGTTTCCGGGTCAATGGTCAGCTTGATATAACGGTGAAGCATGGCGCTGACCTCCCCGCGGGTGGCACTGGCTTTCGGATTGAACTTCCTGCCGCTGCCACCCATCATAATTCCCGCCTGCTGCATGGCTGTGACCGCATTCTTGTAACTGCTGCCTATGCTGGAAGCATCCGCATAAACGGCGGCCTCGCGGGTCACAGGCAGGTGATATCCTGCAGCCCTGGCGTAATTTTGCAGAATCAGGGCCATTTCTTCGCGGGTGACCGGGCTGTCTGGTACAAACTGTCTGCTGCCGTTGTTCTGAATAATGCCCTGCCTGTATGCCCATTCTGCGTAGGGACTAAGGGCGCCGTCAGAGGTATATTCGTTTACATCTATGCCAGCCAGCCTTCCAAGTGCTGTCACCAGCACTTCCCTGGTCATAGCAACATCCGGTGAAAAGGCATTTTCCGATGTGCCGAAGATAAGCCCCCGTCCTGCTGCATAATTGATGTTTTCCTTTGCCCAATGGCCGTTAATATCCGTAAACCTGACGCCTGGAGCAGTATATCCCACGCCGTACACCGACAGATGCCCGGTAGAAATCAGAATACTTCTGCTGTTTGCATCATAGGCTGAGCCGTCTATTCTGGAGGCATTGCCCTTTTCATCCACGTATACACCGTATAGATATCCGGCAGCTTCATTTGCATCTACTGTGTATGGAATCGAGATTGTTACAATTCCGCCGTTAAAATCTGAAATTCTGACGGTATTTCCATCTTTTATAAAACTCACCGCAATGTCATATACCGGCCTTGTACCGATGAGATTCCTGGCACCCTCGGAAAGATTGCTTACAGGGGTCATGCTCACTATTACGGAATCACTGCTCTGTCTTTGGATCGCTTTCAGTGCATTTAAGTCAAAGCATACGGATGATAAATGCGCACTGTTGATGCAAAATCTCGTTACGCCTGCATCTGCAAGGCTTTGAAGCGCACTGGCTGAAAATACTGAGGAAATGGAAGCCGTCCCTTCCGGTAAGACAATATTCAGTTCCACGGCAATTCCATTTGCGGTTTTGCCCTGGGTCTTTGCGTCAGCCTGAGCTCTGAAGATGGCTTCTGCAATGGCCCCATCTGGGACACTCACGCTGGCTGAACCATTGACGCCTGCGGCTGCCGTAATGGGCATTGCCGCCATCACCGGCTGATTGGGCCGTCTTCCCGGCACATTTACCGCTGTGAAATCAGCACCGCCGGAACCACCGTCCGCTCGCTTTGTAAATGTTACAGACAAAATACCGCTGTCCTCCATCCCCGCTTTCACTGCAATTGCTTTAACAGCAGAAGTGGATGTGAGGCTGAATGGCACCGTATAAAGGGTACTGCCTGCTGTCGGCGTACTTCCGTCAGTGGTATAGTAAATTGCGGCTCCCACTGTTTCGCTGGAAAGAGTTACGATTTGGCTGCCGATAAAGGTGGAGCCATTTGGCGATGCCGCCGGTGTTTTTACCCGGAACATGGGCAGGGTCACACTGGAGCTTACAGCAGGACTTTCATGGAATCCCGGCTTTGCCGCCACACGTTTGTAGCCGGTAACCGAACCGGGGAGACAGTCGGTTTTTGTATTGTCACTGCTCCACGCAACGCCGTCAAAGCTGTATTCCGCACCTGTTGTGGCTGGAATTGTTACGGTGTAGGCCGTATCATTCACGCTTTCATAGATAAGCGTGAACGCATCCGGTGCAGCCTGGCTTTGGTCTTCCGTGCTGACGATTGCACTGGCTTCCGCGGAAGATTTATGTGTGGCTGTTTCCGCCAGCCGGATATACAGGGTCACATTCTCGGCACTGCTTGAGATGTATGTATTCACCGGGCTGTACCCTCCGCTGTTAAATTGGTACTCCGCATCCGCAACCGGCGTGATCGTCACGTCTTTGGGGAAGCCGCCTGTACTCACGGTGTACTGGAGCACTGGGGCAGAGCCGCCATCCAGCTTTTCAAAAACGACTGTACCGGTACTTCCCTCTGCTCCGGCCTCATAGTTTTCTGTTTCCTTGATACGGGCAAAAAAGGAATGGCTGCTGCCCGGCACAATGCCGTGGAATACGTTGCTGTCCTGCCAATCACCGCTACCCATCCGATACTGTGCGCCGGGGATGGAGTCCACCGTATAGGTATGGGTTGTGCCGCTCAGGATGGAACTGCCGGTAACCGTGGCCACGGCCGGCCCCGCGGCCTTGCCGATCGTAAACGTCACATCCTTTGTGCCGGTGAAGTTGCCTGTTCCGGTGAGTGTGGCAGTCGCGGCTCCGACGTTTATACTGCCGGAGGATACCGTATAATCCTCGTCCTTCGTCAGTGTCACGCTGTCAAAGGTAACGGTCATGGTCGGGATGACGGCGCTGCCGGTGTAGGTGTGGGTTCCCGTCACCTGCACGACGGCATGGGCAATATCCCGCTGGGTAAACCCCAGTCCGCCGTCGCCGGATTGCGCACCGCCGGCATTTTTCAGTACGGGCAGCTTGCCGTCCGCCAGCGTCCAGACGCTCTCGTCCCAGCCTGCGGTGTCCCAGTTGGCCGCGCTGCGCCAGAAATCGGCGGAATCAATTTGTGCAAGGGTGATGCTTGCGCCGTTTTCCTTGTTCCCGTCCATGAGGGATGCATTCCATGTTCCGGGCATCCCGCTGAAAGCCACGTTTCCGGCGAGAGTTGCTCCCGAGCTGGTGGTCACGCGTTTAGGCGCTGTCCCTGCGGTAACCGCGGTGTTCAGCGCAGCGCAGTTGCTCACTGTGCTCCCGGACCGTGCCTCTCCCGCCACACCGCTGGCGGAATAGGTGCTTCCGCTGATTTTGCCGGTGGCATAGCAATTCTGTACCGTGCCGTTGGTTCTCCCTGCCACACCGCCAATTTGTGCAATGCCGCTGACCTCGCTGGCGGAGTAGCAATTCTTCAGTGTGGTACTGAGGCCAACCACACCGACCAGACCTCCCGTACCGGTGCCGCCGCTGATTCTGCCGGTGGTATAGCAGCTTTCCACCGTGCTGTTGACCGAAATTTGTCCCGCCACGCCTCCGGTATAGTCCGCACCTGTAATGCTCGCATTTACCACGCCGAGGTTTTTCACCGAGGCAGCTGTAGAAATAATCCCAAACAGACCCTGGTTATCAGCACTGGGACGGTTGATGAAAAGACCGGTGATGACCTTGCCGCCTCCGTCAAAATGTCCTCTAAAGGACCCGCCGGGGCTGGCTGTCCCGATTGGCGTCCAGCCCGCTCCGCTGTCCGCACCGGCATAGCCGGAGAGGTCGAGGTCGTTCATCAGCTTGTAGTATTTGTTGAGATAAGTGGCGTTCCCTGCGTTGACCAACACGGCCATCTGGGCAAGATCCGCCGCTGTGCGGATTTGATAGGGGTCGCCGGATGTGCCCGCGCCCCAGAACACTCCTCCGCTGCTCGTTTCGGTGATGTGCGGGGGCATCGGCAGCGCCGCGCCGAACAGCCCGGGCAGCTTACCGTCTGCATAGGTCCATGTGGGATCACTGCCAAACAGCGCTTGGAAGAAGCCCGTCTGGCAGATCTGCGCGGCTGACTTGTCTTCGCCGTTCGATCCGTTACTTCCCCAGGAGCCGGGGATTCCCGAAAACGCTACGTTGCCGGTTGCAGCTCCAGATGCGATATACCCCGCCACACGGCTATCACTGCTGTCGCCGCTGATTGAGGTGTTCAACGCGGCACAGCGCTCCACCGTAGCAGAGGAGTAATTCATAAATCCCACCACGCCGCCGACCTTGTCAACTGCGCCGGTGATACTGCCGGTGGCATAGCAATATTCGATCGTTCCCCCACTGCTTCCCGCCACACCGCCGACGCCATACCATGCGCCGCTGACGCTGGCGGCAGAGTAGGAGTGCCGTATTGTTCCTTCAAGAACCCCCGCCACACCGCCGGTACCCCACCCTGCGCCGACGATACTGCCGGTGACGCCGCAGCCTTCCACCGTTCCGTCCACGTATCCCGCTATAGTGCCAACCATTGATTTACCCGTGATATGGGCATCCACGCCGAGTCTTTTCACCACACCTGCAGCGGCAACATATCCGAACATCCCCTGATATTCAATGCCCGGGCGGTTGATGAAAAGGCCGGTGACTTTGTGGCTGCCGCCGTCAAAGCTGCCATTGAACCGAGCCGAAGAGTTTCCGATGGGCACCCAGCCCTCACCAGTGGCGTAATCAGACAGGTCGATGTCCCGCATCAGCCTGTAGTGCTTGCCCGAATCCGCATAAGGGGTCGTTCCCGCGTTGACCAGCTCAGAAAGCCGTTTCATCTCCGCAGCCGTGCGGATCTGCCAGGGGGCTAATTCCGTGCCGCTGCCCAGAAACTCCGCGCCGCCCTTGTCCGCAATGTGAATCGGCATATCCACCGCCACGCCGTTCAGGCCGGGCAGTTTTCCGGTTTCGTAAGTCCATGCGGAATTGCCCTCAAACAGCGTCTGGAAGAAGTCCTCCGCACCGATTTCGGCGGCGGTTCTGGAATCGCCGTCCAATCCTGCTGCGTTATTGGTGATCGATTTTGGGCTGCCTCCCACTGTCACCGCCATGCCGCTAAAAGCGATATTATTCAAAAGAATACTGTCACTGACACTTCCTGACACGCGCCCGACATTGCCTGTGCCGGTGACGGAGGAGTTCAGCGCAGCGGAGTTACGCATGCTGCTGGTGGTTGAAACCAAACCAACCACGCCGCCAATATGGTTGTTGCCGCTGACATCGCCGGTACTGTAGCAATTTGTGACCGTACTGTTAACAAGATATCCCACCACTCCGCCGCCGCTGACGGCAGTGGAGTTGACGCTGGCGGCACTGTAGCAATTTTGCAGCGTGCTGCCGCCGATAACAGCGCCCGCCACTCCGCCAATGTTATTTGCGCCGTCGACACTGCCGATGCTGTAGCAGTTTTGCAGTGTGCTAAGATTAAGGCGTCCTACTACGCCGCCGATACTATAGCCGCCTGCATCGGTGCTTTTGATGCTGCCCACAGTATAGCAGTTTTGCACAGTTCCCCCATAAACATGCCCCGCCACTCCCCCGGCAAAGCTTTTCGCCACAATCGTTGCGTTTTCGATGCCGAGATTTTTTACCGATGCACCGATGCCGACATATCCAAACAGACCCTGATACTCCATACCGGTGCGGTCAATGGTCAGGCCGCTTATCTTATGGCCGCCACCGTCAAAGATGCCCTTAAATGGATTACTCACTCCGCCAATGGGCAGCCAGCCTTCTCCGCTTGTGTAGGCAGAGAGGTCGATATCGTTCATCAGTTCCAGACTCACCTTTGCCCCCGCATCGTTGAACAGGAAGGTTTCAAGCCGGCCCGCGTTTACCAGCGTGGCAACCTCTGCAAGCTGTGCCGCCGTGGTGATTTCCAATGGACTTGCCGCCGTTCCGCTGCCAGCCATGCGTCCCATAATTCTCTGCGGAATATATACAGTCAGGCGCGGAGCCTGAACGCCGTCCGCAAGTGCATAACCCTCGCCGGGCTCAGCCGTGAACACATACAGTCCCCGTTCCGGATTCTCTGTGTCATATAGATGATCTGCTTCCCATGTCACCGGGACTGGAGCCGTGTTCCCTTCCACAGTGCCGGAAACGGTTTGGGGAAAGTCCGGCGTCAGGGTATTCTGCCAGCGGAGTTCGTCAGGCAGATCGTCGAATGCCGTAACCATACCCGTAACTGCTGCCGTCTCTCCCACTGTTACCCTGATTTCCAACATTGGTACAGACACTGTAAATCCCTGGGTCTCAGCAGTGAAAATGTAAGTATCCGCCTTATCCTTGTCATATTCCGGTGAGGAAACCCACTCCACCGGCACGGGGATGAGCATTTCCACTGTATCGGTTCCGTCTTCTTCCCACTCAGGCTCCGCAGCAGTCTGCTCCGGCATCTCGCTTTCATCCGCCTGGTCTGCAGAACTGGCGGTTGCTGTTTTAAGTTCATCCGGGTTGCTTTCGCCTTCACCAGGCTGCGGTACATCACCCAAATCCGGCTCCTCCGGTTCCTCTGCTCCCTGCTGTCCCAGTTCTTCGGAATCCTTCGTGAACTCCCCGTCATCCACTGAAAAACGCACCGTTGCCGTCAGCGTTTCCGGTAAATCCAGTTCAGCCATAGTTGTTCCGGGTGATACCGTCTGCCTCGCAGTTCCTTCAGCCAGCTTTTCAAAAGCAATAATCTCTCCGCCTGCCCCGATCGTCAAAACTTCCGCCGCTGCTGAAACCGGCAGCATTCCCACTGCCATGACGACAGATAATGCCATCGCCAAAAATCGCCGTATTGTTTTGTGCTTGTTCATATGTCTTCCCTCCACTCTTCTATTCCTTAAACCGTTTACCCGCATATGGCTCATCTATGGTTGTGCCAGACGCAAGCAGCTTAAACAGATTGCTGCAATCCGCCCGGATGTGAATGCATTGCTCCTGGGTCAGATATCCGGCCACTTGAGCCATTTCAATGATATAATCCGCTTCCATAACATAGGCGGCCGCCTGTTTTGCCCTCTTTGCCGGATATCTGCTATCCGACGACGCCCGGCAGGCAAGCCCTGTTTCGACCCCGCAGACCAGCAGCCGTTCACATAAGGGAAAACCTCTTGGGTCCTCTCTTAAAAATGACACAAGCTCTGCAATACGGATGGAAAAGTCAAATGCTCTTTCCTGAATCTCATTCTTCATTGAATCACCTCCAAACCATAACCTGTGTTTAAACGCTGCATCATAGAACTGTATTTTTTATTATTATAGAGACACGCCCATAAAGAAAACAATTAGCTTTGTATGAGGTTTTAGGGAAATATTTTCAGGGATTCCGAAACAAAAAACATCTATTTTTCAAAAAGTATGAGGTTTTTTATCTGATTGATTTCTCAGCATGCCTAAATACCCTCAAAAACTTCATACACAAGTATATTTTTCGTGCAATTCCAAAAAGGCAGTGATATACTGAAAAAAAGGGGGATTTTTATGAACAGCCATTTATTAAACGAAAAATTCATACCGGAAGAACTGCCTTCCGTCTGTGTGCCAAGGCATGCACTTTTACATACATTTAACGAATATGCCGGAAAAAGAGCCATCCTCGTATCCGCCCCTGCCGGTTTTGGAAAAACAGTATCATCCCTCCTCTGGCTTGCAGCTTCGGGGCGAAAGAACATCTGGATCGGACTGGATGAGTACGATAATTCCCCGGCTGTTTTCTACAAGCTGCTCTGCACCGGAATTTTGTCAGCCTTCCCCGGCAACAGGGCCATGGCAAAGCTGATCAAGAATCCGGCTTTTGCCGCCCTGCCGGTGGAAAATACCATCAACTTTTTATCCTGCCTTGAGCCTGACTCTGCGCCTTACGCCCTGGTGCTTGACGGCATCCACTTAATTACGGACGAGGAAATCCGAAAATCCCTGCCATTTATCTTAAAACGCCTTCCCATGTCCTTTATCACATTGATCCTGACCAGGGAAGAGTATACCGGTTATATAGAGTCTTATATCCAGGAAGGGAAAGCGGCCCGGATCACCTCCGGGGAGTTGATTTTCTCTGAGTCTGAAATACAGAGATATTTCAAAGCCTGCGGCCATTTTATCACTCCGGAGGAGGCCCTTGCAGTCAAAGCCGTTACGGGAGGCTGGGCCATTGGCGTGGATGTGGTCGCGAAAAGCGGACAGTTGGAATCCGGTGGAAAGATGGATGAAGCCTTAAAGCGCTATATCAGGCATCAGATATGGGATCAATGCGACAGGGAGCTGCAGCACTTCATGCTGAAAACGTGTACCGTGGATGAAATGACCCCGGAGCTGGCAAACCGCCTGACCGGAAGGGAAGACAGCGGGGATTTGCTGGACCGGCTCTGTTTTGGCAGCTTCTTTGTCAGCCGCACCGATGAGCAGCATTACCGTTACTACCATGTGTTTTTGGATTTTCTGAGAGAGGTGCTGGAGGAAGAAGACGGCCTTGACAAAGAGGACCTTTACAAGTCCACGGCTGCCTACTATAGAGAACGGGGGGAGTATTACAACAGCATCCGGTTTGCAGTCAAAGCAAAGGACTTTGAGGCTCTCACCGCTGATATGCTGGAGATGTACGAATACAGCACTCCCGGAAAGACAGCCGCTGACCGCATTTCCATACAGGACCTTTCCCACCTTGGGGACAGCATTCCGGAAAGCCTTGCAAACCACAAGCCTTATCTTTTAATCAGCCAGAGCTGGTATTATTATCTGCTTGGGGATGCGCAGCGGTTTTGCGGCTGCCTGGACAGACTGTATGGGAAACTGCCGGAAATCATGGAGCAGTATCAGTCATTTACGAAATATGCTCTTTTCATGGCGGCCATTGATTTTCGCCGCCCGATTTTCAGCGTCTTGGAGTTTTTCCCCGGAGCCATCGAGGAGGCCAGAAGGGGCAATGCCAAGGCCACCTCTCTGATGAAAGCCCTGCCTTTTATCCACCGCAGCCACCGGGATTACTCCGATTTCATACCGGACATTGAGAAAAATGTACAAATGGCAGAGCCCATACTTGCCGCCCTGATCAGCGCAGACGACACCCGCATGGTGCTTTTGCTGCGCGCCATGCTCTATTATGAAAGGAATATGTTAAAGGAAGCAAACGCCTGCTGTGAACAGGCCATGGGGTTCCTGCCGCAGAAAGCCATGCCGGAGCTGTGCTTCAGCACACAGATGACCCGGATTGCCATTCTCTCCGCCCTTGGGCGCAATGAGGAAGTGGAGGCAGAGCTCATCCGGAATCAAAATGTCATCATGGAACAGGGGTTTCTCTTTCTGCTGCCCAACTTCAAGGCATACGAAACCAGGCTGCGCCTGTCCGAGGGGGATGAAAGCGCTGCTGCTCAGTGGTTTGAACAGTATTTTGTGACTTCTTCCAAAGATTTGGAGCTGTATAAGATTTCCCAGCATTTCACAACGGCCAGGGCTTATATGGTGCTTGGAAAAGCAGAAGAAGCCATGCATTATATTGCCGGTTTGAAAAAGCTGGGGGAGGATTTTTGCAGGCCTCTTGATATGGCGGAAGCAGGCAGTTTGCAGGCAATTCTTGAATGGGCGCTTGGTAAACGCAAGGAAGCGCAGCATACACTGGAGCTTGCACTGGCCGCCGCTCAGGAATACGGTTATGTGCGGATATTTGCGGAAGAAGGCGCCGCAATCCTGCCCATTCTCCGTAAAATTTCCTTAAAGACCGAACGGGAGGGCTATGCGGGAGAACTGACATCAAAATACGTTCACGAAGTCACGTTAGCCGCCTATGAGCAGTCCAGGCGGAAAAAAGGGCTTGCTATCCCTCTGAACCCGAAAACAATCAAGCTGTCAAAACAGCAAAAACGCATCCTGGGCCTGCTCGCAATGGGATATAAATACAAAGAGATCATGGAGCTTACCGGACTTACCATCCACACCGTCAAATCTCACGCCACCGCCGCTTACGGAAAGCTGGATGTAAATAACTCCATGGATGCCGTATTAAAAGCCAGGAAGCTGGGGTTGATGGAATAAAGGCCTTCCATGTATAAATACTTTGATCGGAACAGAGTATTATGCTATCATTACAAAAAAGCCAGGATTGGAATGTCCACAGGCTTTAACCGGTTTTACCGTGGGAGTATTTATATTTTTCGAGGGAGATGTTCATGAAAATTGTCGTAATAAATGGAACGGAAGTGAAAGGCTGCACCTACCATATCAAGGAAGCCTTTTTGGAAGGGTTGAGGAAAGACAATGAAATACAGGAGTTTTACCTTCCAAAGGATTTGCCGCATTTTTGCTGCGGATGCAAGGTTTGTTTTTTCAAGAGCGAAAAAAACTGCCCTCACGCCGAATACGTTTTGCCCATATGGAATGCTGTTTTATCTGCTGACCTGCTTGTCTTTTCCTCTCCTGTATATGCGCTCAGAACGACAGGACAGATGAAGGCTTTGCTTGACCATCTCTGCGTACATTGGATGGTCCATCGGCCGGACGATCACATGTTTACCAAAAGAGCCGTTATATTGACAAATGCAATCGGAGTGTTAAACGGCGGCGCACAAAAGGATATTGCAACCAGTCTTTCATGGCTGGGAGTATCCGATATTAAAAAGCTTGGGATCGGACTGATGGAGGGTGTTATCTGGAATGAATTGTCCGTCAAACGCAGAAAAGCTATTATCAGCAAGGTGAAGCGGCTTTCCAAAAGATATGAAAAACCCGGCAGAGCAAATAAAGGAATCATCGTTTCTGCAAAATTTTTCATGTGTAAAATGATGCACAAAGCTGTTGCTAAAAACGAAAATCCGCTGTCTGCCGACAATCAGCATTGGGTTGAGAAGGGATGGATCAAACTATAAAATACAACTTCCCGCATCACTTCCCACACTCAAGACATCGGTACTGCCATAAGAAAGAGCCCGTCACGGTTTACGGCCATGATGGGCTCTTTTGGTATACTGGTGCTAAAATCTGGAATTTTCATAGTTGTAAGGTATGCTTGTACCAACAACCACATCTTCAATCTTGTCAATAATCAGCCAATCGTCCATATTGCCCTGATGGTCAAAGGCGAGCGGAGGTTCGATTTTCTGAACAGTGTCAAATTCAACCAGACACAGGCATTTCTTGTGCCAGCGCTCCTTTTGCTTTTCGGTTAAATTCAGCTTGTCCTGATTGTTATTTAATATTTTCACAATCTCATCTTCCGTCAGCTTCACGTGGTTTTGAACCGATGTCACAGAGGCAAGAGCGGAAATAAGGGATGTTCCCTTTTCCATAAAGTAAACGGTTTCCCCCTCAAATACCCGGCTGTGGGGTATTTTGCGGCCGGCCGCACCTCTCACAACCATTGTTTTCGTTCCCTCTAAAATTTTATCTAACACATGTTCCCCTTTTTTGCCCGTATTATCACAATACACGAGATGCACCATTCTTGTTTTCCCCCTTTTAATTATATGGAATGACCAATACCTAAAAAAAGGCCTTTATTCAATTTCAGAAGCAGGTCCTCACTTTTGAGAAACAACCTCTCCTTTGAATATGACAACACGTTCCTGGGGAACTCTGGCGACTGCGTGGGCTGCCGATTCAGCGGGAACCAGAACGAAATCCGCAGGGTCGCCGGGCTTGGGCCACTGCAATTCTCCTTCCCAGGATAATGGAGCCACGCCTCTGGTGACCATGGACAGGCATTGTGCCAGGGAACGCTCATCCACCTGATCAAACTTTTCTGCCCCGCGGCTTGCGCGCTGAAGCAGGTCTCCGGTTCCAAAAGGACTCCAGTGATCGTTGATATTGTCATTTACCACATGCACCTTGACGCCATTTCTGCGCAAAAGGGGTAGGTTGGGGGCTCCGTCGAGAGGAACCGCACTGTTAATGGCAATTCCGGCCTGAGACAGACGCTGTGCGATCCGTATAATCTCCTTTTCCGGGTGATCGGCCAGACAGAAGCCGTGGCTGATCTGCACCCTGCCCTCCATCTGATACTTTTCCGTATAGTCCACAATGCGGTGCATTTCAAACAGTCCCAGAGTGCCGCCGTCGTGGAGGTGGATGTCAATCTGCTTTTGGTAAGCTGCCGCCAGATCGAAAACGGTTTTTAAGGAAGCTTCAATATCACCGTCAATGGTGGCCGGGTCCAGGCCGCCGATGGCGGTCACTGCCGGGTGCTTCATGGCCTCTGTAAGCCAGCCCTTCGCCTCTGTCGCCAGGGTGCCATGCTGAGGGAATACCACAATTTCATATTCCAGACGGTGAGAGTTCTTTTTCAGAACCTCGTACACACACTCCAAGTTTTTCAAGCCCACAACCGGGTCCACGTTGACCTGTACCTTTAAAAATGTGGCTCCGTTTCCTGCCACCAAATCAATGAGAGCCTGAGCCTTTTCAGGGGTGCTTTCCAGGAAATTCAGCAGAAAGCCTTCTTCCTCCCGGATTCGGTCCTGCACTCCGTTTGCCACAGGAACAACCGCCTGCCAGGGGCCGCCGTAATGGCCTTTATCCAGGTGGATGTGGTTGTCCGCAAATGCGGGAAGAAGCAGATATCCCTGCCCGTCAATGACCGTTTCCTCCTCCTTTGGTACAGCATCTTTTTCAATGGCACGGATCACTCCGTCCTCAATTCCGATTGCGGCGTATTCCGTTTTAGTGCGGATATTGTTTTCCCTGCTGAAATCGTATCCTGTTTCCATTTTAATATTTGTGAGCCAGCGCATCAGATGATCTCCTTTCATGGATATCCTCATGGCGACCAGTAAAAAATACGGTAACCCTTCTGTGAGAAACCGTATTTTTTGCCGGCAGTATGAGAAATATTGTTTTAAATTGCATGATTCTGAATGCTTATTATTGTACCATATGGCAGTCTTTGTGTCCAGACAGCAGGGACTCCAGACAGCAACTGCGGATGCCGCACTCCTTACTGCCGGCAAAATCAGGCCCATTGACATTCCGTATGAAACCAAAAAAGAAAACGCCTCTTTGAGTAAAGCGGATTGAATCACCCCAAACTTTTCCTAAAAAGACGTTTTCTTTATATATTCTGCAATACTCACATGCCATATCCAAAACATCAGTATTTTTACCTTACATAAATTCCAGCTCCTACCGCCAGCCCAAGGCAGGCCGCGGCCCAAAGCCCGGCAGCAGTCGTCAGGCCCTTCACCTGCTTTGAGGTGACGATGATGGTTCCTGCTCCTAAAAATCCGATTCCGCTGATCACCTGGGCACCCAGGCGGGCCGGATCACCAGTCTGATATATCTCCGTCAAATCATGTGTAATCTCCCGTATCTCCGTATACCGCTTGGCCTTTTCGATGAAAGCCTCCACATCGGATACGGAGTCCATCAGTTTTTGCAGCCTTGCCTCCTTGGCGGGGATCGCATCCCGCAATACCTTCTGCTCATCACTGTAATCGGCAGACAGCATTTGGAACTGCTCATTGGTCACACGTACCAGCACATTATCCTCATAGAGACTTTGAACAGTGAGGTCAGTTCCGCATCCTTTTGCTTTGCTGAATCCAGCTCCCGCTGTAGATTATTTATCTCCTCCCGCAAAAACTCTAAGCTGCGGTTCCCGTAACAGTAAAAGTGTTTGTCATGTGAGATATTACAGCCCCTTAAACAGCACACTCCATAGATTAAACCCTTCGTCATAGTACGGGAAAAATATATCCTTTGATTTCAACTCGCTTATCAGAAACCAGCCCCCGCCGTTTACTGTGTGGAAACCTACCAATGTCGGCCGCTCCCCTTGGAGTACACTCACATTCAAACGCTGTTCGGGTTTTAACCCAACCGATATTGCATATTCATAAAGCTCTTGTTGGGCTAAGGCAATACCGCCTTGCTTCAACAAAACAAATCGTTCCGTGCCCTCAATATGTAAAAAGCTTTTATCATCTGCGAGAAATACACGAATATCCATAGGTGCTGAAACCACCGGTTTTATTATCCCAATAAAACCGACTGCAAACATCGCTGCTGCAATACACACAACTCTAACGGCTGCCTTGGTATTGCCCGGAAATGGTGATACACAAGCCTGAACACGCTCATAAACACCGCTTGGTTCCGAAACGATTCCGGCTACCGCTCGACCAGGAACTTCCTTTTGCGCCTCCCGTAACAGCAGCATACCGTATTCCCGCTTGGAGAAGCCGCTGGACGCTCGCTCATCACATAAAAGCTCCCTGTCTTGACGAATCAGACGCAACGCTTTATGAATGAACGGGCAAAACCAGAAAACGCATTGCACAACCTGGAGAAACCGGTATAGCAATGGGTCATGATGCTTGATGTGCTGCTTTTCATGGGCAATCAGCATCGCCTGTTCGGTGGATGTGTACGCTTTCTTAAACTCCGGTGGCAGATAGATATGCGAACGTCCTCTGTAAAAATAAGCTGCGCAGCCGGTCATTTTACCCTCTTTCAGCAGGCGTAACGTATATTTGTGCGCCCTGTGTGTTTTTAGGGCAGAGAAAATAAATCCAAAAAACCAGATAAGACTCCATAACTTGAACGTCCAATATAAAAGCGGGATATCAGCAATTGTGCCGTCCTGCATAAAAGGAAAGAACTTCAGTTCCTGTGCTATGATAATGGCGCTACGCTCAAAAGGGATAAACAAGGCAAGCAGACAAAGCCCCCACTGCCATGAGCGAATGGCAGGTGAGAGCTTTCTACGCACCTGCATGATGAAACCAATTAAAATAGCCAGCACAAAAGCCGCAAACAGAATCCTGCCGGTCAAAAGGCTTAACAGTGTTGTAAGCTTCGGAAGATAGCCAAACATAATCCGATTTACCATCACACTCCATCCTCCTTTTTTGCCTCCAGTAGTGCAGTCAGTTCCTTGATCTGCTCCGGGCTTAAATCACTGTCACCAATGAAGCGCGCCAGCATTCCCCCTACATCGCCCCTGTAATAGAGCGATACGAAATCCCGGTTTTCCTTTTCCACGCATTCGTCCTCAGTTACCCTGGGGCGGTAATGGTATATGCGGCTGTCTGCAGCATCAACTGTAAAATCCACAAAGCCTTTTGAAACCAACCTTTGCAGAAGTGTTTTGATGGTCGTCGGGCTGCGGTCGCGCCCGTCCTTTACTTTTGTGACAATTTCGGCGGAGGTCATCGGCTCGTCGCTTGCCCAAAGCACCTGCATGATGTACCACTCCGAACTGGAAATATTGTATTGCATAAGCATCTCCTTTTTAATCGAAAACATTTGTAGTCGATTTCTCGACGAAAGCCCTTTACTTTTTCAAAAATCAGACGATATATATAATGACTACATATGTAGTTAAATTTTGATATGGAGGCGAAAAGGCTCTCTTAACAGAATTATAAACGACTTTCCTAATGATAACAAGTATATTGCGAAGCGAATTGCTTGTTATACAAATTGACTACAAATGCAGTCAAAAGAAAGGTGGCATGAAAAATGGTAGGTTTAGGATCAGCACAAATGAACGCTTTGTTGTCCTCGCAGGCAGTGCTGAAGCACACAAGCGATTTAAGCAGAAATCGTAACATGATGAAAGGCGAAATGGGCGTGCTTAACAGTGAGATCAAGACGGACAAGGGACGTGGCATAGACACGTCGAACAAAGAAGAAAGAGTTTCGGAATTAGAAGCCAGTTCGAACAACCTTATGGGGCAGATTGCGGAAAACACAGATAAGCTAAACGATAAGGTTGCTGATGATAACGAAAAAATCAACAAGGAGAAGGCTGCCGAGAAAGCGAAAGAAGCAGAAGTTGCCAAGGCACCAGAATCGGTTGCTTCAACACCGGATGGCGTATCTGAGACAGGCGGTACATATGCAAAATCTGTAGATGGAGATATAGTGGACATCAGTACCTACGGACGAAGAATGACGGCTTACGCCCCTATGACTGTGCCGGAAACTCCTCTCCCGCAGCCGATGCCTGTTGGTGAGCTTCTTAACGTCAAGGTATAGAATTCTGAGAACCTGTTCCTATAATCGAAAAATCGTCGCCAAGACGATCGTTTCACACTATGGGAACAGGCAACCCTCTTACACCGTGCCAAAAATTATATAAGCAGAAAAAACCGTGCGGATACTTCTTATGTCAGCTTTAAGAATACATTATCACAGGGCGCATTATAAAAGAACGTTAGTATCGTTGTGAACAAAATACATTCGCTCCAGTAGGCGAATTAGAACAAGGCTGCAGGAAATTTATATAACCTTGTTCAAAAACTTAACTTTATAGTAAATTAGATGATAAAAATTAGCAAGGAGGTATTAATTATGATAAACTCAATAAATCCTACATATGCAGGACCTATACAGAAATTTACCGTAAATAGCATTCCTAAAAATATATCAGATAGGCAATCTTCACAAATAATAAATCAAGAACCTCGTTGTGACAAATTAGAACTAAACAATGAGGTGATTTCAAAAAGTATGCTTTTAAATGCGCCATGTGAAATCAAAATAAACAAACCTCGTGAGTGGACAATTGCCATTGAAGCATTAGATAGTCGCATTAGTCATATAGATGAAAGTCTAAAAAAGGCGGATAGTCTGAACTTGTCATTTAATGATAGAGTTGAGTTTATAAAAAATGAGGGGATAAACTGGGTTAAGGATGTAAAACAAAATGACCCCGAAATGTTTGTGCAGTGGCTTAAAATGAATAAAGATAATATCGAAGCAGGGCGCTCCGACTTAGCAAGTTTGCCATCTGATTTTACTATGAAAGATTATTATTCGTATGTAAAAGAGCCATTTTCTGTTTTAGTATAACTACACATACTATGAGCATTCATTCCTGTAGGCGAAGTAAAGTAAAGCTACAGGAAATTTATATAACTCACGCAAGTTCAATAAGTGCAGGAGGTTTGGAAATGAAAAAGGAACACGCGCAAACAGTGCTTGGAATTATATTGTTTATTTATTTCATATGCTTTGCATTCCGTGGAATTGAGTATATGTTTATCAGGACCGATCAAAGTATTTTAGGGGAAGCTTTTATACATAAACTAATAGGAATTGGCATTCTGTTCGTAGCAATAAAGTATTTATCTATTGGTATAAACGAAATAGGCTTCCTTTCCCAAAGGGTTCTTAAAAGCATTCTGTATGGATTGTTGCTTGGATCATCCGTTTATGCATTGGCTTATGGGTTTGAATTTTTTATGACTTCTATGTCAGGCAATACGCCGTCATTGAAGCTTTACGTGACAAGTTATTCTGTCGAGGGCAATTTAGGAAATCAAACAGAATTTTTATTCTTTGCCATTTGCATTATTGGCAACATCATAAATGTTGTTATGGAAGAAGGCATTTTTAGGGGACTGTTTTTGAAACTTGCAGAAAAGAAATATTCATTTCACATTGCTGTAATTATTTCGTCCGTGTTGTTCGGATTTTGGCATATAGCCTCCCCTCTGCGAAGTTTTTTGGACGCAGAAAGAAGTATTGGCGGCACACTTACGATGATGCTCCTGCTTATTGTAACAACAGGAATTACGGGGGCAAAATTTTGCCTGCTTACAAAAATATCAGGCTCTTTGTGGCTACCGATGGCAGACCATTTTTTTAACAATACCATCATCAACATATTGCACATTTCTACTATAACAGGTGCAGATGAATTGCAATTTATGCGGATTACCATCGCACAAACGGTCTCATTTGTCGTTGTACTTGTTGTCTTCTGTAAAGGAAAATTCTACAACAAAAAGACATTCAGATAGCATATCAAGATTATGAGCATTCGCTCCTATAAGCGAATCAGAGAAGGCTACAGGAAATTTATTGCTTATTGAACAAAGCCCATTTACTAAGGCCGAGATAAAGAGGGTGTTGCAAAAAGCATTATTGAAAATGTAGACGCCCCTTACCCACGAAAACACGAGATGGCTGATTTTATCAGTCACTCTCGTGTTTTTCTGGATTAGGGAGCTGTTGAGCTTTTAGATTATGCTTTTTGCAACAACCCTGCGTAATATAATGGTGCTAAAATCTGGAATTTTCATAGTTATAGGGTATGCTTGTACCCACAACCATATCTTCAATCTTATCAATAATCAGCCAATCGTCCATATTGCCCTGATGGTCAAAGGCCAGCGGAGGTTCGATTTTCTGAACACCGTCAAATTCGACCAGGCACAGGCACTTTTCATGGATATCCTCATGGCGACCAGTAAAAAATACGGTAACCCTTCTGTGAGAAACCGTATTTTTTGCCGGCAGTATGAGAAATATTGTTTTAAATTGCATGATTCTGAATGCTTATTATTGTACCATATGACAGTCTTTGTGTCCAGACAGCAGGGACTCCAGATAAAAGCTGCGGATTCAGCACACCTCACTGCCGGCAAAATCAGGCCCATTGGCATTCAGTATTTTTACCTCACATAAATTCCAGCTCCTCCAGATATTTCACTCCTTTAATCCTACTCATCTTCTGGATCGCTTCTATATGATTGATGGGCATATCCATCTTCACCCAAAAGGTGGCACCAACATAATCCGTATAACCCCCTCTGGAATTGAGTTCTAAATCATCCAACTGGCACCCCATTTCCCGAAGCTGTTCAATAAAGCTGCCCAGCGCCTCCATGGTCTTAAACTCTGCAAAGAAATGGATGTGATTGGAATTGAGACACAAATAGCGGTCAATCCTCTGCATCATGGACATGATGAGCAGCAGGAATGCCCCTGCCACCATAGACCCCATATAAAAACCGGCCCCTACCGCCAGTCCAAGACAGGCCGCGGCCCAAAGCCCGGCAGCAGTCGTCAGGCCCTTCACCTGTTTTGAGGTGACGATGATGGTTCCTGCTCCTAAAAATCCGATTCCGCTGATCACCTGGGCACCCAGGCGGGCCGGATCACCGGTCTGATATCTCTCCGTTAAATATTCTCCCGTGATCATCACCAGGGCCGAGGCCAGACAGACGATCATATAAGTGCGCAGCCCTGCCGGCCTTCGTTTTCTTCCCCGCTCAAAACCCAGGATTCCCCCCAGTATGACTGCAATGGTCAGGCGGGTTAAAACAGATACCAGATTTATGCTTTCAAATATTTCCCCGCTTATCATGGACACCCTCCTTTCTCCTGTACGAAAGCCGTCTGTGTTTTACTGCCATTGAAGCATCAGCCCATCCCAGGCCGCACGGATTCCCGCCTCACCCAGCTTTTTCTCCAGTTCCTGGTGATTCATCCCGCAGTTGTGGGAAAAATGAGTGGCAGCGATCACAGTAGAAGAAGTCAGACAGCCCTCTTCCTCTAAGCGTTTTACAACCAGAAGATTTTCTTCTATCCCCATGTGGACACTGCTGCGGTATCCGCCGGCCCCAAACGTGCAGTCCAGGCTCACAAGGGAAAGCGCCTTTCCTTTCAGAAATGCGTAAGCCTCCTCTCCCAAAAGCCCGGTATCATTGGCATAAAGGATTCTGTTTTCCCCCTCTTCCACCAGATAGATAAAACACATTTCCGCCGGATCATGGTTTGCAGGGATGGGGGTAACCGTCAGTTCCTCTATCCTGATTTCTGTAAACGGCTCGGCTGGAAGAAACAGGACAGACGGGTCATCTTCTCTTCCAAACTCCTCTTTTAAGCTTTCCGCTCCCAGGCGGCAGACCTTGGAATTTCCATAGACCTGCAACGGCTTCTCATCAAGGATATGGCAGTAGTTTGCGCTGCTTCGGCGGGTCAGTTCCGCACCGTCAAAGTGGTCGCTGTGGGAATGGGTGATACAGGCCGCCTTTACCTTCCATAAGTCCAGGTCATAGCGAAGCTTATGAAAGTACAAATCCGGAGAAATGTCCAAAAGCAGCTTATCATTGATCAAAGCGCTGGCCCTGGTGCGGATGTCCTTTCCCTTCTGCTCCGAAGCTTTTTGACACGTTTCACATTGGCAGAAAACGGCAGGGATTCCTTCCGCCGCTCCTGTACCTAAATACCGGACCTTCATCAGAAATCTCCCCCCGTTTCTTCCTTCCACATCTCTTTTCTGGCGATTCCGTCCATGGGGTCCGTTTTCATATTCAGCCAGTGGCAGATTGAGGGCAGAATATCAATAATCCCCATCGTTTCCATCTTGACAGGGGCCACATCCTCTCCCCAGGCAAACATCATGGTCTGATAATCTTTTCCATCGGGAAGATATCCGTGAACGCCTTTATAATGGCTTTCCACGATTCCCTCTTCATCGGCTGACGCCTCATATCCGGACTCAAAATAATAACCGTCCTTCGCCTCAAGGACCAGATCGGCCTCTTTTGCGCAGCCCAGATGTTCAAAATCCTCTTTCTCCATGACCCGGCTCACGCCCCTGTTTGCGGCAAAGGCTTCCTTTATCGCGGCAATCACCGGCTCCTTATCCCCGCCCTTTATGTAAATATAGGCCATTCCGTCACCGGAGTCCAAATAAGCCCTGTAATCTGCGAGCTTTTCCTTTTCATAGACACAAAAGCCCAGACGCTCCAGAACCATATTTCCGTGAATGGCATAAGACACCTGTTTTTGGGAATGGTCGCCGGTGAACAAAAGCGTCACATCTTCATTGTCCCGCTGCCTTGCATACTCCATGAGCTGCCCCACAAATTTATCATACTGTCTCAGATAGTACCTGGACTTTTTGGAATAGATGCCATCCGTATGCTTGGCATCATCCAGTCCATAAATATGGAGCAAAGCGATATCAAAATCATACCGGTTCAGAGCGTCTAAGAACCGGTTCATCATGGATAAGTCCAAATGAGGCTGTTTTCCCAGAAACCATGCTTTGGGAAGGGCTCTGTCCGCTAAAAGGGTCCTGACAGCAAAACCGGGGGTTCCGTACTTACACAGCACCTTCATCTGGCGGACAAAGCTGTCCATGTTCCAGACCTTAGGCTTGACCGGAGACATTTCCGGCATGGAATAGGCCATGTGCGCCCCGGCGCTGACGGGCCAGGACATGCTCATCAGCCGTTTTCCGCTCTCGTTGGCATAGTCCCATATGGCCCTACGCTTTAAATTGGAAGCGTAAAAATTCCATTTCTGGATTTTGGCAAAGGGGTCTAAAACATAATTGTTCACGATTCCATGGGAGGAAGGGCGGCAGCCTGTCGCAATGCTGGCATGGCTTGGAAATGTGAGGGATGGGTATACCGAATGCACATGGGTGCAGTAAGCTCCCTCTTCCATGATCCTGGAAAAATGAGGCAGGGTCTTCACATATTTTAAATCCGTGCAGGATAAGGCATCAAGGGATACCAAAATCAGCTTTTTTCTTTTCATCTCAACTCCTCCTTACCCTTTCACTGCTCCTGCCGTCAAGCCTCCGATAATCTGCTTCTGCATGAGAATATAGAATACCATAATTGGCAGCATGGAAATCAGGAATGACGCAAAAATCAAACCAAAGTCCGTCTGATATGCCGTTTTAAAGTTATATACATAGAGAATCAGCGTCCAAAATTTCGACGATTTGTTCAGCACCAGCAGGGGAAGCTGGAAATCATTCCACACCCAAAGGGCATTCTGAATTGCCACGGTAGCCAGTATGGGCTTCATAAGGGGCAGAATCACCTTGCTGTACGTTCCAAAAAAGCCTGCCCCGTCAATATAAGCGGCTTCCTCCATATCCGGGGGAATGGACTGGAGATAACCGGCGCAGAGGAACACCCCCTCACAGGTGGAACCGGCGATGTAGAGCACAATAATTCCCGGCACGTTCATCATGCCCAGCTTGCTGGCGATAATGATCAGCGGAATCATTTTCGCCTGGAAGGGAACAAAGAGGCCGATGATCAAAAAGTAATAGAAAAACCGGAGAAAACGGTTATTTGCCATGGTCCGGGACACGCCGTAAGCCGTCAGCGGAAGGGTCACTGTGCTGACGAACAGGAAAACGCCTGCGATCAAAACGGAGTTTATGAAAGCGTATTTGAGCTCGTTCTTGTCAAAGAGGGTTTTAAAATTGTCCAGATACAAAGGTACCGGAAGGGAAAACCAGCTTTCTGCAATCTGCAGATTTGACTTAAAGGCAGTCATCACCACGAGAATCAGAGGAAGGATTATGGTGACGGCCCCGGACAGCAGGATCACGTATTTTAATGCGTTCAGTATTTTACGTTGGCTCATATCCATTTCCTCCTAGTAGATTCGTTTTCTGTTTGACCAGACAATCTGGATAAACGAAACGGTGCAGACAATCACTGCCAGTATCAAAGCCTCTGCCATTGCCACGCTTAAGCGCCGCTCCACAAAACCGTGGTTATAGATCAGCATCGCCATACTCTCCGTGGAGCCGGCAGGGCCGCCCTGGGTCATGGACATGATTAAGTCAAACACCATAAGCCCCTGTTTTAAGGTCAGCACAAATACCATGGTGATGGTGGGAACGAGAAAAGGCAGGGTGATGTAGAGAAACCGCTTCCAGGCCGTCGCGCCGTCCAGGCTGGCAGACTCCTCCAACTCCTTTGGAACGGTCTGAAGGCCCGCCAGAAACAGGACCGTGGGAATGGCCAGCCCCTGCCATATGGCTACGAACAGGATGGCGTACATGGCGGTATCGGGCTTTGACAAAACGCTGATCTCCCAGCTTTCAAGGCCAAGGCTTGCACCGAGCTGAGGCAGTCCCTTTGTGATGATGCTGTTAAACACTAGTCCCATGGTCAGCAGCGGCAGCACTGCCGGGAAAAAGAACACGGAACGGAACACGGTCTTGCCCTTTAAGCTGCTGTTTAGAATGAGGGCCAGCACCAGGCTTAAGGACACGATGAACAGAACCAGAAGGGCGCTGTACTTTACGTTGAACATGACTGTTTTTAAAAAACGGGAATTGCTGAACACCATCCGGTAATTGTCAAATCCCACAAAGTTCAGTTTTTTGTTGATTCCGTTATAATCGGTGAAGCTGTAAAAAATTCCGCCAATAATGGGGGCAATAAAAAAGATCACATAGATGATTGCCTGGGGAACTGCAAATAGGCTCAAAATAATGGACTGTTTTTTAAAAAACGTCATCCTTCTGTTTTGGCTGTTCATTTTCTTTCTCCCTCTATCAGAGTACGGCTGCCGTTTATCGGAATTACCGGGAAACGGCAGCCGCATGGTATCACATATCCTGGCAGAAATCCAGGTTACGGTTGCTTACTCTTCATTCTGAAAATATTCCACGCTGATGGAATCGCTGTCCTTTAAGAAGGCGTTCACGTCCTTGGAAAGAATCAACTGCTGAAGCGGTGCTTCCCAGCTCTTGCGAAAGCCTGCCGGCCAGTATACGGACGGGCTGAAGAACATGTCTCCTGATTTCAGCTTCTCGCTCATGGTCTGAAGCTGAGGACGCTTGTAATCCACGGTCTTGATGACGGAAGGATTCTGCTCGGTATCGGCATAATACTGTGCAATCTCCTTGGAGCCCATGAATGCCAGGAACTTAAGGGCTGCTTCCTTGTTCTCGCAGCTTTCTGTGATGGAAAGCGCCGTATCAATGCTGGCTGGAACCTTGGCGAGTTCTCCTGTAGGATTGGGAATGGTGATCATCTCAATATCCAGGTCCGGATTTAAGTTGAGAATGGTCTGGATTCCCCAGCTTCCGTAGAATATCATAGCTGCCTTTTCTGTTGCGATATCGTTGAATGCATCCTCATAGCCTGCGCCTAATGTGTCCTTCTGTCCATACTGGCGAAGCTGGAGCATGGCGTCTGCGAGAGCTTTCATCTCTTTTTCATTTTCCCAGGCTGTCTCACTTTTGCCCACCTTTTTAAACTGGGAGGTGATGTCGTTATTGATGACGCCTATGAGTCTTTCTGCCATCTGTCCCAACTGCTCTGTGGATTTGTCATAGAATGCGAAGGGCTGGATTCCTTTTGCCTGGAATGCCTCTGCTGCGGCAATGAGTTCATCCCATGTCTGGGGCTTTTCAATGCCGTTTTCCTCAAACAGCTTATTGTTGACGATAAGGCCATAGGCGCTCATTGTCATGGAAAGGGCGTAATCCTTGCCGTCGTATTTGGCAATCTCTCTGGTTTCATCTGCGATGTCATTTAAAAATGCCTGATCGGAAATATCCATCAGAGCTCCGTCTCTCATTAAATCCCGGTAAAATTTTTCTGCCGGCCAGATGGTCACGATATCAGGATAATCGTTGGAAGCGATTCTCGTAACCAGGGCTGTTTCAGGGTCAGGAACGCTTGTCAGTTCGATCTTGATTTCCGGGTTCTGGGCTTCAAAGCGGGTGATGATTTCCTTAAACACATCCACCACGTTTGTTTTTTGCAGATACAGCTCCAGGGTGACCTGGCCCCCTGCTGCTCCGGCAGTTTCCCCTGCTTTGGTGGCGGCTGCCTCTCCGGCCGGTTTGTCAGACGTTTGCCCTCCGTTGCCGCAGCCGGCTAAAAGTGAACAGACCAGGCCTAACGATAATGCGATCGCTCCGATTCTTTTTTTCATGATTGATTCTCCTCCTTATTTGGATAGGTTCATTGACTTTATGTAGATGGCACCATCTTAGCAAGTTTTCCTTATCAAGTCAATAGGGGATTTAAAGTTTTTTGTAAACTTTGCACCTTTTTTACTGTGTTTTTTAAGTTTATTCGTATTTTTTCACCACTTAATCGGGGTTTTCCTAAAACACATTTACTTTTTTTCCAGAATGGCGTATAATATTTTTATTGATTTAGCAATTATTCCTTACTATCTTTGTATGGAATTTATGAATGAAATTTCACTTTAAGGAGGCACTTATGAAAAAGCCCAATATTGTTCTAATCATGTGCGACCAGATGCGGGGGGACTGTATGGGAGTTGCAGGGCATCCGGATGTGCAGACGCCTTACCTGGATTCTCTGGCAGCAGAAGGCACTTATTTTCCCAATGCCTATGCTTCCTGCCCAAGCTGCATCCCGTCAAGAGCCGCCTTATTCACCGGCATGAGCCAGGAACGCCACGGCAGGGTGGGCTATCAGGACGGTATTGACTGGGATTATCCCAACATGCTTCCCAAAGTCCTCTCAGACCACGGCTATCACACAGAAGCTGTTGGAAAACTTCACGTTCATCCGCCCCTTCGGCGCTGCGGCTTTCATAACCTGACCCTCCATGACGGATATATCGGCTTTTACCGCAAGGCCGGCATTCCCGCAAGGCAGCACCAGCTTCGAAACGACAGCTACTTAGGCTGGCTGAAAGACCGGCACGGAAATGATGCGGATGTCAACGATACCGGGTTGGAATGCAACTCCTTCATCGCTTCCCCCTGGGTGTACGACGCCATGTCCCACCCTACCAACTGGACTGTGACGGAGAGCATCCGCTTCCTGGAAAAACGGGACCCTGACCTGCCATTTTTCCTGATGACCTCTTTTGTGAGGCCTCATCCGCCTCTGGACGCTCCCTCGGAATACTTTGACCTTTACCGCAGCCGTGAGCTTACGCCTCCGGCCATGGGCGACTGGGAGGACTTTTCCGGGAAGGCAAAGGATTACGAAGGGCTTTACGATTCTCCCTACGGAACGAAAAATGATGCGGTCAAAAAAGATGCCATGACCGGCTATTACGCCTGCATTACCCATATGGACCATCAGATCGGGCGGCTTTTACAGGCCCTTTACCAGCAGGAGGTTTTAGAGGACAGCATCCTGATTTTCCTCTCTGACCACGGAGAGCTGCTCTTTGATCACGGCCTGTTCCGGAAGGTACAGCCTTACCAGGGCAGCATCCGGATTCCCATGATCATCCGGGTAGGAAAGAACCTCATTCCGGATAAAACTCAGGTCCGGGTCTGCGACGATCTGGTGGAGCTGAGGGACGTTATGCCTACCATTCTGGATGCTTTAAATCTGGCCCTGCCTGACGGAGCCGATGGGCAGAGCTTCTTTTCTTCTCTGTTTGGAGAAAACGGCTTTAACAGGGAATATTTACACGGCGAACATAGCTGGGGAGAACTGTCCAACCAGTTCATTGTCACGGCTTCGGACAAGTATATCTGGTACAGCCAGACAGGGCAGGAACACTATTTCCGTCTGGACCAGGACCCCAAGGAGCTTCACGACTTAATCCGGGACCCAGGCAGCCAGGAGCGGATTGCCTGTCTGCGGGACCATCTGATCGAAGTTTTAAAGGGCAGGGAAGAAGGCTATTCTGACGGCATTTCCCTGATTCCGGGTAAAGAGCCGGTATCCCAGTTAAAAAACATATCTGACAAACAGGAGCAACTATGAAAAAAACAGTAAACTTAAGCCACGTCCGCACAGTCAATCAAAGGGCTATTCTGGATGCCATCTTCCAAAACGGGGAAAGCTCCAAGGCCCAACTGGCCCGGATGCTGGACATGAGCAAGCCGTCCATGGCCGACAACGTGGCAGCGCTTTTGCAGATCGGCATTATTAAAGAGATGGGGGAAGGGGCCTGTTCCAGCGGCGGCGGCAGAAAACCGACTCTTTTGCGTTTCTGCGATGACTTTAAATACATTATTGTGATGGATTTCCAGTATCAGCACTCTTATTTTTGTCTCAGCGATTTAAGAGGCACCATCATCAATCAGTTTACTATCCAGCAAACGCCTACTGCTGATTTAAATTCCTGGATCACCATGTGCATCAACGCGGTATCCATGCTGATGGCCTCTCAGGGCATTACCCATCAGGATTTAGCGACCATTGCCGTGTCAGCTCCCGGTATTCTCAATGACAGCGACAAGAACTATATTGTCAGCTCCAAATACGGGGACTTTAACGTGGGACAGATGGAAGAACAGCTTTCCGCTGCATTTCCCGTTCCTGTCCTGATCAAAAACAGCACCAACGCTTCCGTCCTGGGAGAATGGTGCTGCGGCGGCGGACAGGATAAAAGACATCTGGCTTTTATAAGCTGCGGACAGGGCGTGGGTGCCGGTATCCTGCTAAATGGTAGGCTGTATGAAGGAAGCCATCTGGCAGCAGGTGAGATCGGTTTTTCCATCACCCCGGAAACCTTAAACTCCAAAAATGCTTCCCTGGAAAACAGGATTTGTATTGACTCTGTATTAAAGCAGCTCAATGATGGCCGCCAGGACCCCCCCCTCACTTTCCCGGATATGATCAGGCAGTATCAGACCAGCGATCCTGAAATCATTGGGATGGTGGACCTTATCAGCACTGAATTAGGCTGTGCGGTCTGCAACCTTTTGTCCGTCATTGACTGTGAACTGGTGATCATCGGCGGTGATTATCTGGCCTTTGAGGAACGGCTGATCCCCGGAATACAGAAAATCGTTGACAGCCACGCTGCCATCCCGGTTCCTGTCATCCCCTCAAGGCTGGGAGAAAAGGCATCTGTTTTGGGCCTGATCGCTACCAGCCGGGAATTTTACTTTAAGCAGATTTGCACCAGATCCGCCGGAGATGAGCAATGAAAAAACACCGTATCTTATTCCTTTTATGCTGGATCGCCTATTTTTCCACCTATATCGGACGGCAGAACTACACGGCTTCCATGTCGGAAATCATCGCCGCAGAGGGCTATTTAAACCGCACCTGCGGGCTGGTGGGAACCGGATTTTTCATCACCTATGGGGTAGGACAGATTATCAGCGGGTTTCTGGGGGACCGGTTTCACCCCAAGTGGATGATTTTTACAGGGATTTTCTTATCTTCCTTATCCAACCTTTCCATGGCTTTTCTGACCACACCGGAGGCCATGACAGCGGTATGGTGCGTCAACGGGGCCGCCCAGTCCATGACCTGGTCGCCTTTGCTGCGTATTTTTGCGGAATACCTTCCTGAGGAAGAACAGAAAACAGCCTGTGTCAATATTGCCACGACATATCCGGCAGCCGTATTTCTCATCTATCCTCTGTGCTCCTTTCTGATCTATATTTCCGGCTGGAAGATGGTGTTTCTGGTGTCCGGCGGCTTTATGGCGGCAGTGTCCGCCCTATGGATTTTGGGCTTTACCAGGCTGGAGCGCTTATATCCGGAAGGAGAGCGCAGCTACAGCAGGAAGACCCTGGATGAATACGGCACTATGGGACAGGATTTCCGGTTTACGGGAAGCCTGGTTCTTCTACTGTCTCTGGCCGGCTTTCTTCTCACGGTTCAGGGAGCGCTGCGGGATGGGGTGACGGGCTGGGTGCCTTCTTACTTATCAAATACGTATCAGGTGGGAACCTTTATCGCCATCTTTGCTACCGCATTTCTTCCGTTTATTAATTTATTCGGCGTGTATTTCGCTAATCTGATTTACCGGAAGGGGAAGAAAAATGAACTGGAAACCACCATGATCCTGTTTGTGATCTCCCTTTTTTCCATCTTTTGTCTGATCGTGTTTGAAGGAATGTCACTGTTTTTATCCCTGTTCTTCTTTGCCGTGACCACTTCCTGCATGATGGGCATTAATGTGATGCTGGTCAGCTTTATTCCTTCTTACTTCATCCGCTTTGGCAAGGTGTCCACCATCTCAGGCCTGCTCAATTCCACGGTTTATATCGGAAGCAGCATAGCCACCTATGGTCTGGGAGCTTTGGCGGATACTGCAGGCTGGTCCTTTATACTGAAATTTTTGTGCGCGGTGGCAGGCGCGGGGGTTCTTGGAAGTTTGATCTGCATTCCCCGGTGGGGGAAATTCCTGAAAGAAAATGGCTGATAAAAGATATCTGTCTCTCACTTTATGGGCGGCATTGATCACGACTGGAATCAGTTTCTTCGCATGCGGCATTTCTTATGGGATTCATTAGCTGCTATTAAAAAAGGTGTGCCCGTTGTTATAGAGGCACACCTTTTCTTATTTTTCAGGCATTAAGACGGACCAGTCACTCTGCTCCAACCGCGGCTGTTTTCTCTGGCCGTTATAAAATTCTTATAAATACCGCCTTTTTCCATCAAATCCTCATGAGTTCCCTGCTCTTTAATACCGCCCTCTGCAATGACCAATATCTCATCCGCATGACGGATGGTGTTCAGCCTGTGTGCAATGACCAGCAAAGTCTTTCCCTTGCACAGCTCGCTGATGGCCTGCTGGATATAGCTTTCATTATCCGCATCCACGCTGGCTGTCGCCTCATCCAGAATGGCGATGGGAGCGTCCTTTAAAATGCACCGGGCAATGGAAATCCGCTGCTGCTCCCCTCCGGAAAGGCTTGCGCCGCCCTCTCCCACCAATGTGTCAAAGCCCTCCGGCAGAGCCATAATAAAATCGTAGCACCTTGCCTTTTTGGCCGCCTCCATCACTTCCTCCCGGCTGGCCCCCGGCCTTCCCATGCTGATGTTATTGTAAATCGTATCCTGAAACAAATACACCCGCTGAAACACCATGCTGATATGGTCCATCAACTGACTGAGGGGAACATTTCTTACATCCTTTCCCCGCACCAGAATCCGCCCGGATTTCACATCCCAAAACCGGGCTAAAAGGCTTGCAATGGTGGATTTTCCTCCGCCTGACGGTCCCACTAAAGCCAGCATCCGGTTCTTTTCCAGATCAAAGGTGATGTCGTGGAGCACATCTTTTTCACCGTAGGCAAAGCTGACGCGTTCAAACTGTACCTCAGGAGCATCACTCTGCTCCGGAATCTCCTCCCTGCCTGTGTCCAAAAGCTCCTGCTGCGCAAACACATCTTCAATGCGGTCCATGCAGCTATCCATCACCGTAAGCCGTGCGCTCTGTCCGTACAGGGCCTTTAATGGGCCGAACAAGTCAAATACAAAGAGCATGATTCCCACCAGATAAGGCACATCCAGCTTTCCCTGAAAATACAAGAATACAGAAAGGGCCGTTACCGCAACCACGCCAAAGCCGTAAACCAGATTCAGCCCCCTCTGCCATGGGGTGTGGTTTTCCTCAAACTCCAGACTGGTGCGGCACGTCTCCCGAAAGCTGTCGGAAAGAGCCTGAGACTTCTCCCCCAGCAGGTTGTAGGTCTTGATGATGCCAATTCCCTCGGTAAAGTCCAAAACCGCCTCCGTCAGGTTTTCAAGCTGTTCCTGGCGGATCGCGGAATCTTCAAGGGCCTCCTTTTTCAGCCCCCGTGCCACCAGCAGAATCAGAACAAGCACAGCCAGCCCCGCAAATCCCAGCCATATGTCAAAGTAGAACATAAATGCCAGCAAAATGCCCTGTGAAAAGATGTAGCTCATCATATCTGCCAGCACACTCATGCAGTTTTCTTCAATGAACACCATATCCGTAGAGAGCACGGAACTGATCTTTCCTATGTTCCCTTCCGTGAAATAGCCCATGGGCATTTTACGCAAATGAGCCCCCAGCTCCATCCGCTTGTCAGCAAAGAGGAGAAAGCCTGCCGCTGACTGGAGCCGGTCTGAAATATTGTGAAACAGAATTTGAAGCAGAAGAATGACAACCAGGGTAATTCCAATGCCCAGGGACAGCTCCGGAGCTTCCGTCCCGTGATAAAAAGCGGAAAGCACAAAAAGCGCAAGGCCGATGGGTGCATTTTTCAAAATTCCTTTTAAAAAGGAGAACACAAAAGCTACAGCAATCCTGCCCTTGTACTTCCCGGAAGCGGTGAAGATGCGTTTCATTAACGCTGTCATAAGGTATTGCCCCCTTTCTCGGTGCTGACCTTCCACTGCGCGCTGCCTTCGGCTGCCTGCCAGAGCCTTTGATAAGCCGGGCAGGTTGTGAGCAGCTCTTCATGGGTTCCTGCTGCTGCCAGATTTCCCGTCTCCAGCACGCAGATCTGGTCGGCGTTTATGATGGAGTGGAGCCGGTGGGCGATGACGATAACAGTCTTCCTCTCAATGACCTGGGCGATGGCTTCATTCATCTTTTCCTCATTCTCCGGGTCCATAAATGCTGTGGCCTCATCGAGAACCACAACAGGCGCATTTTTCAAAATGGCCCTGGCTAAAGAAATCCGCTGCCTCTCCCCTCCCGAAAGCTGCCTGCCTCCGTCTCCTGCCATGGTATGAATGCCGTTTTCCAGCCGGTCCAGGAATTCGCCGCACTGCGCTTTTTTAGCAGCTTCCAGCACTTCCTCATCCGTTGCCTCAGGCCTGCCCAGCCGGATGTTTTCCATCAAACTCATGTTGAATAAAAACTGTTCCTGAGCCACATAGGATATCTGGTTATTAAGGGCCTCCAGGCTCATGTGCTGCACGTCCTGGCCTCCGATTCTGACAGAGCCTTTTGTCACATCGTAGAAATGGACCAGCAGTCTGGCAAGAGTGCTTTTTCCGCTTCCCGACTCCCCAACCAGTGCAGTCAGACTGCCTTCCGGCACCTCAAGGGTGATTCCGTGAAGCACCTCTGCTTCCTTATACGCAAAGCTCACGTTCTCAAATTTCACTCCGTGATCTTTGCCGGAAAATGGCTCTGCCGACTGGATGAGAGGCGGCTCATTCATCATCTGCTCCAGACTGGATATGGTATAGTCAATGCGGGCCATGGTGGGAAGAAAGCTTATGGCCCTTAAAAGAGGGCCGCTGATTCCAAAGGACATGCACAGCGCAAGGGCCAGACCGGGAAGGGTGGAATACCCCTTCATGACAAACCAGGAGCCCACCGGAAGGACAAAGAGGGCCACGCAGGGAACCAGGCTGTTATAAATGGCCATCCAGGGCCAGCACGCCTTGTACCAGGCCAGGGTGAAATCCCGGTAGCTCCTGATATCCTGCTCATACCTATGATACGATTCGCCGTCCCGGTTGAATACCTTGACCACCTCCATGCCGTTGATATACTCCACGATGGTGTTGTTCATCTTCTGGGCCGACTCATAATAGTCTTCCATTTTGCTCGTGCCGCTCCGGTACATCATCATCATGGCAACCATTCCAAAAGGCAGGGAGGCCAGGGCCAGAAGGGCCATCCGCCAGTCCGCCAGAAACATGCCCAGAAATACGAGAACAGGGATGGTCACGTTGGCAATTCCCTCCGGAAGGGCATGGGCGAGAGGAAGCTCTATTTTTTCAATGTCATCGATGAACATTTTTTTGACGGCGCCCACCCCTTTTTCCTGAATCATGCCCAGAGGCAGGCTCTCCAGCTTTGCCTGCAGGGAAATCCTCAAGTTTTTCAAGGTGTTGTAGGCTGAATTATGGGAAAGAGAAAGCCCCCGGATATAGATCACGGCATAGAGCACCGTACAGATTGCAATGGCGGCAATGCGCCAGATCATATACTCTGCTGCAACTGTTTCCCCCATCAGCAGAGGCCTGATGATCTGGTAGATGAACCAGAACGGCAGCACCTGCATCACCATGCCGGCCAGCATGGCGGCTACGGCGCAGTAAGTTGTTTTTCGGTGCTCACCGGCATATTCCAGTACCTTTTTAAACAAAACAAATCCCTCCTTTTATTGATTGATTTAGGTTAGATAAAACTAACCCATTGGCAAACAGAAATCCCTTTGACAAAGGGATTGCTGGTCGCAGGTTAAATAACGGGTGCGTCAAACCCTAAAGCCCGGCTCCAGTGAAACAGGCTGCATATGATGCGGCTGTGAGCCTCCATCTGTTCCCACGTATATCCGTGGATAAAGGGTTCGCAGACAGCCGTCCAGAATGCGGAAAGCAGGATGTGCATTTCCTCCTCAGAGATATCCCCGTGAGTGAGCCCCCGGACTTTGGCTTCCTGAAAATATTCGTAGGTCTTAGCCGTCATTTTGTCTGCCAGGTCGTGCTGAAAATTTGCATACCGGGTCCCTCCTGCACTGGAAATGAGCAGGGTAAACCCCTCCTGGTGTTCATAGAGAAACCGGAACCACTCCGGCATGCTCTCTTCCATCTCCCATGCGCCCACCAGTTCCTCGTCAGAGAGGTCTTTCACCTGGGCAGAGCTTCGCATTTCTACAAAACCATCCAGAGCTGCAACCGTATCCGCTACCACGGCACAGAACAAATCTTCCTTCCCCTTATACCGCTTATAAAGTGCCCCTGTCGTGACCCCTGCCTCCTGGCAGATTGTTTTTAAGGATGCCTTTTCAAATCCATGGGCAAGAAACTCCTTCTTTGCGCTCTCCATAATCCGCGGGTCAATGGAACGATCTGGCTTTGACATGTATTATTTCACCTCCTTCTCATAACCGATAATTAAATTATCGGTATTTTAGTTATCAGTTTATCAGGCCTTATGGAGATTGTCAAGGAATTATCTATAACTGTTCCGTATCCAGTGATAGATTTAAGTTATTGCAAACTATAATTTTTATATATTAACACATGTCAGCCGAAATGATATATAATGCATTGCAGAGGTATTGATCAAATAAATTCCACATAAAAGGAGAGTAAAATATGTTAAATATTAAATATGATATTGTCGGTTCTTTTTTAAGACCGTCACAGATAAAGACAGCAAGAGCTCAATACGCAAACGGGGAAATATCACTGGCAGAATTAAGAGCGGTTGAGGATGAGGCGATTTCAGATTTGGTTGAAAAAGAGGCGGCTCACGGCCTGAAATTTGTGACTGACGGAGAATTCCGCCGCAGATGGTGGCACTTGGACTGGCTTAAGGAGTTTGACGGCTTTACAACGGAACATTTGGACATAGAACGGGGTGGTGTCATCAACCACATTGAGCTGGGTTACATCACCGGAAAGATTTTCTATGACCCGGACCGCTCTCACCCGGAGATCGAGGCCTACGATTTTCTCCACAAGGAAGCAGGGAAATATCCCGGCATTACAGCAAAGAAATGCATTTCCGGGCCAAATATGATTCTGGTGGACAACTATCTTCAGCTTGGCATTAAAGAAGTTCCCTATTATGGCAGCGATGTGGAAGGGCTGATTGAGGACATTGCCATCGCATACCAGAACGCAATTAAGGATTTGTATGCCCACGGATGCAGATACCTTCAAATTGACGATACTTCCTGGACTTATATGATCGACGAGAAATTTTTGCAGAAAGTAGCTTCTCTTGGATATAAAAAAGAAGAGGTGTTGGATTGGTTCCAGCGCGTATCCACCAAGGCGTTGGAAGGCAGGCCTGAGGACATGGTAATTGCCACTCATTTCTGCAAGGGCAATTTTAAGGGAAATCCTCTTTTCTCAGGCTTTTATGACACGGTAGCCCCCATCATCAGCCGGATTCCCTATGACGGATTTTTCGTGGAATATGACGATGAGCGCTCCGGCTCCTTTGAGCCCTGGGCGGTGTTAAAGGGGAGTGATGCCACCTTTGTGGCCGGTCTGATTTCCACCAAGAATCCGGAATTAGAAAGCCTGGAAGACCTTAAGAGAAGATATGCAGAAGCGAAGGCTGTTGTGGGAGACAATATCGCACTTTCTCCCCAATGCGGATTTGCCTCCGTGGAAGAAGGCAACTGCATTGATGAAGAAACCCAGTGGAAAAAGATTGACTTGCTGGTTTCCTGCAAGGATTTTATATAATGACCGGGCACTCAGCGGGAGCCTTTCAGGCTTGACAGTTCTCCGACGGCTGCTCCGCCGATGATGAAGATTCCTCCAAGAATCTGAACAACCGACAATCTCTCCTGCAAAAAAGCTACGGCAAATACCACGGCTGACAATGGCTCCAAATAGCCGAAAATTGCGATGGTCCCGGCGGGCAGCTTTTCAATGGAAGAAAAGTAGAGATAACACCCAATCCCTGTATTGACGATTCCCAAAAATAATACAGGGAGCAGGTTCTGTGACAGGGAAGCCATGGGAAATCCCTGCTTTGCCATCATAAACAGCGACAGAGTCACGAAGCTGACAATCAACTGGAGCATGGCATTTTCCAGTCCGGTGATCGTTTTGGCCTTTTTGTTGAAAATAACCATAAAAGCGTACATGACCGCGGAAAGTATTCCGTAAAGGAGGCCCCAGGAAAATTCATTTTGCTGCAGGGCCTCTCCATTGATCAAAAGCATTCCGGCTAAAACGATCCCAAAGCCTGTGATCCTGCCCATGCCCAGCCGTTCATGAAAAATCAGAGGGGACAGGGCCATTACAATGACAGGTCCGCAATAGTACACCAGCGTTGCCATGCTGACCCCGATCTTGGTATAAGCTTCAAAGAGGAGCATCCAGCTCACCCCCATGGCCACCCCGGAAATGCTTAAAAACATCAGGTGCTTTTTGTTCCGAAAGCCCTGCATTTTACCTTTTGAAAGCAGGAACACTGCAATGAGAAATAAACTTCCCAGCAAAGTCCTGAAAAAGACGATTTCATAGCTGTTGAGGGAAATCCGGCTTGCCACAACTCCATTGGAACCGAAAAACAAAAGGGATAAAAGGTATTTGAAATATGCCTGGGGCCGTTTGCCGCCTGCCATGCTCATGATATGGTACTTCCTCTCTTAAATAATCTTATGTTGTGCGTACAGTAACAGCGTGCTTCTGCGAGTTAGTATACCATATTTTTACCAATCCTCAAATCAGTTTTTAATCACCGTTCTTTCTATGGCTCATCAGCCTGCAATTAAGATTTTCAATATTATGCCGGTCACAATGACAGCTCCTGCTGCCGATACGATGGAATATATCTTTTTCGACTCCCCATCTTCCTTTTCTTTAATCAGATAATAAATGCCCCCGATCAAAATCATTACTCCGATAACCAGACTGATTGCGTTAAAAATCATACTTTTTTCCTCCATTTTAATAATAGTGATGAATTGATAATCACGGCAATAGAGCCTGCATTGTGCACCAAAGCCCCTGCAACAGGATTCAGCGTCCCGGAAACTGCCAGGGCAATGGCAAGAAAATTCAGACCCATGGAAAATACCATGTTGTATTTGATGGTCGCCATCATCTTCCGGGAAAGGGCCAGCAAATGAGGCAGCTCCTTCACCTCGTCATCCACGAGGGCAATGTCCGCGGCATCCACCGCAATATCGCTTCCTATCCCTCCCATGGCAATGCCCACATCCGCCATTTTCAGGGCAGGAGCGTCATTGACTCCGTCACCGATCATGCAGATTTTCTCCCCGCCCTTTTGGCAGGCATCAATCCGTTTTAACTTATCCTCCGGAAGACAGTTTGCGTATACCTCCTCTATGTACAGCTCCCCGGCAATGGCCCTGGCAGCATTTTCATTATCCCCTGTCAACAGAACCGGCTGCAGCTTCAATTTCTTTAGCTGCTCTATCATCTGTCCGCTTTCCTTCCTGACCGTATCCGACAGAACCACAAAACCGGCAATCTCCTGATCAATGGCAATATAAATGACTGTACATCCCTGTGAAAAATACTGCTCTGCCTCTTCCTTCAACTCCTTGGAAAGCAGCATCCCATTGGCAGAAATCATCTTTTCGTTTCCGGCAAGAAGCCTTTTTCCGTCAATGACAGCAGACACGCCCTCTCCCGGCATCATCTGAAACTCCCTGGCAGGCAAAACAGGGCTTTTAGTCTCCTGCTTATAACAACGGACCACCGCCTTGCCGAGAGGATGCTCCGACAACAGCTCTGCCGAAGCGATAAGCTCGTATAATTCCTGTTCCTCATACTGAGGCAGCATGCTTTTCACCTTTATGACCTGAGGATTTCCATAGGTGAGGGTCCCTGTTTTGTCAAATGCGACTTTAGAAACGAGAGCCAGCCTCTCTAAGGCATCCCCCTCCCTGACCAGAAATCCGTGTCCCGTAGCATTTCCGATGGCCGCCATAATAGCAGTAGGCGTAGCCAGCACCAGAGCGCAGGGGCAGAACACAACCAGAATGGTGACAGCCCGGATCACCTCTCCTGTCATCAGCCATGTAAGGGCGGCAACGGTAAGGGCAGTCACCACAATCCAGGTGGCCCACCGGTCTGCAATGCCCACGATCTTTGCCTTACCCGCATCTGCCGACTGGACAAGCCGGATCATCCGCTGAATGGAACTGTCCTCTCCCACCCTGGAAGCCTTCATTTCAAATGCTCCAAACTGATTGGATGTTCCGCTGGACACCTCATCTCCCACACCCTTATCCACGGGAAGAGACTCTCCCGTCATAACAGCCTGATTGACGGAGGTCTGGCCGGAAATCAGTACTCCATCCACTGGAATGGTTTCTCCCGGAAGCACACGGAGAAGGTCTCCGACTAAAACCTGATGGGCGGAAATGATCTGCTCCTGTCCGTCCTTTATGATCCTTGCGGTCTGGGGCGTCAGGCGGATGAGCTTTTCAATTCCAGCCCTGGCCTTTGCAACGGTCAAATCCTCCAGTAAGGCGCCAAGCTGCATGATAAAGGCCACCTCCCCGGCTGCAAAGTCCTCTCCGATGCAGACCGCCGCAATCAGAGCCAGGGAAACAAGAACGTCTGCTTTAATGTCAAAAGCAGTGATCAGCCCTATGACCGCCTCCAGAATAATGGGAATCCCGCACAGCACAATAGCCACCCAGGCGGCGTCAAAGGGCAGGGGGAGCAAATCAAAAATACTGACCAGAAGAGCAGCCCCGGAAACTGCCAGGAAAATAATATCCTTTTTCGTGCCGCCTGCATCCATTAAATCTTCTATTTTTTCTATTGTCTTATCCATAGAAACCTCCCTTTTATACCCATGGGGGTATATGTACATTGATACCATAGGGGGTATGGGTTTGTCAAGGAGAAAAAGAAAAAACAGCCATTGAAAAACGGCTGTTTAAGCGCTGGCACTAGGTGAGGTTTGCAAATCTCTCCACTGCTTTTGTGAAACTTTCAATTGTCTTGTCCGCATCACCGTGTTCAATCCCATCCCGCACACAGTGTTTGATATGTCCTTCCAAAACCACCTGTCCCGCCTTGTGCAGCGCGGATTTGGCGGCATTGATCTGGGAAAGGATGTCCTCGCAGGGAACATCTTCATCGACCATCCGGTCAATGGCCTGCACCTGTCCCACGATCTTTTTCAACCTGCGGTGCAGATTTTCTGAATCCATACATTGCTTCATGTTTCCACCTCCATACCAATAGGGGTATATGTACATCTTACTTCCAATACTCTTCTTTGTCAAGACAGGACCAGCCCTGGCCGATATTGAAAACAATGATTGCCGTATAGTTTACAGAAATGACTTGAATTTGAGAAGAAAATTAGCTATAATAGAAATATAAAAGAAAGCACTCACTCCAAAAGTGGATGCTCTCAAGGTTAAGTGCTAAATGTCCTTACGGACACCGCCCACCCTGTTTGCAGACAGGGTGGGCATTTTTATTTCCGCTTGCTTCTCTTATCGAGAAAGGCAAGAAACGCTACAATCAAGCTGCCAAAAGATATTAACAGAGCTAATATCTCGATGAGAATCGTAATGACTTCATATGCTGTCATGGGCGCCGCCTCCTTTCCTATGTATTCCGGCGAGCCGGTATTACACCTTCGGGAGGCTTCCACTCCTGTCGTGAGTGCTTTCCTGATTTCATTTTATCACAAGAACATATGTTTGGCAATCGGGTTTTCTTTTTATTTCTTTCCCATCAAACGAAAAACCAAATCGCCCCCTTTTCCCCATTGAAAATAATTACTGCCATCAAGAAATATTTGTAATGACTTTCAAAAATGTGTATAATATCTACATCATCCACTGATCGAAAAAACAAAAGAAAGGCTGCAAAATAATGAATATACTGAACAATATCCAAAAAGACTATTTGAGCTTTTCCAAACAGGAGAAAAAAATTGCAGATTATATCCTGCGTTTCAGCCATCAGCTTCAAAACATGAACATCACCGAACTGTCACAAAAAATAGGAACCTCCAATTCCTCTGTCACCCGCTTTGTCAAAAAAATCGGCTGCAAGAGCTATTCCGACATGAAGTTTCACATCAACGCTCAGTCCGCCCCTGTGGAATACAAAAAATCCAACGGAATTGCCGATGAGGTTTTCGTATACTACCAGAACGTGATCAAAAACACACAGCACCTAATCGAAACGGAAAAAATTGAAGAATTTGCCAGACTGATCAAGGCAGCCAGAAACATCATCCTGATCGGGGCCAGCAGCTCCGGCATCACCGCAGAGATTTTCGGCATCCGCCTGATGAGGATGGGGCTTACCGTAAAGAGCTATTCCGACCCGCTCTGGATGCTGATGCAGGCCGGCATCTGCTCAAAAGGAGACCTTTTCATCGCCATTTCAAACAGCGGCGTCACCAGCTCCGTCATTGAAACTCTGGAACAGGCAAAGTCCAGGGGAGCCACCATTGTGTCCATCACCAGCTATTCGGAAAATCCCATTTCCAAACTGAGCGATCTGATCTTCCACGTATACAACACCAGATTCGTCCACAATGAAAAATTTGCCAATTCCCAGTTTTCCAACATCTACTTAATTGACGTGATCACCACCTATCTGCTCCAGGATGAAGAGTTTCGCACCCCCCTCCTGGCTACCAGGGAGATCATCAACGACATATGAATCCGCCAAAAACATCCGGTTCCCTTTTACAGGAAAAGCTCCGGATGTTTTTATTATTTTATCAAAATCCCAGACTTTTATGTTTAATACTTCCTAAATAAATATTTTTTAAATATTTTTTTTGTAAACTATTTCAGATCAGAAAATAATTTTCAGCTATATTCTTGTGTACTGTAAACAATCTCTCTTCTTCTCTTTTGCCTCCCATTATGAAAATGAGTTATTATGAAAATTATTACCGAAAATTATTATTGAAAAAATAATTACCGTGATATATGATGGTATTACAAAGCCAATTTAAAAAACAGAAGAAAGGAGCTCTACGTGAAAGTTTATGAACAGCCATACACAATTCCAGGCATTTCAGTCCAAAGGGAAGGTGATGAATTAACGGTTGCCCTGGAAGCTGTGAAACCATCAGATTATCAGTTGTATATGGGCAGCAGCCCCCAGGCCGAGGCCATCACCCAGCCCGCTGCCAAAAGCAGGGACGGAGTGTTTCACCTGACTCTTCCGGCAGAAAACGGCCCCTGTTATTTTATGATAAAGGCCCAGGACTTTCAGACAAATATCTTCTCAGAGCGGGTCCTTCAGCTAAAGGAGGCCATCAACGTCCGGGACATGGGAGGGTATGAAACAGAGGCTGGAAAATTCGTCAAATGGGGGCTTCTCTACCGGGGAGACCAGTTGTCAAAATTAGTGCCGGAGGATATCTCCATGCTGGAGCGCATCGGACTCACCACTCTCGTCGATTACCGATCTGACCATGAACGCACCATCAATCCCAACAAAGAGATCAGGACAGTGAAAAACCTTCTTCACTGCGATCCCCAGTCAAGCTTTTCCGAGTCCGCAGCCAATGCCATTGACCTTCACAGCGAAAACGTCAAACTGGTAAACTCCTTAGAAAACGGGGAGGTAGAGGAAAAATACTTAAACGGAAAAGGGGAGAAGGTAATTCTCAGCTACCGGGACCTGGTGACTGCCGAAACCGCAAAGAAGGCTTACGGCCAATTCCTCCATGCCTGCGCAGACAAAAAAAACCTTCCCCTGCTGCACCACTGCCGGGGCGGAAAGGACCGGACCGGATTTGCATCCATGCTGCTTTTGCTCCTGTTGGGAGTAAAAAGAGAAGACATCATCGAAGACTACATCCTCACAGGAATCATCAGAAAAGAGCGGAACCAGCTAAAATATGAGCAGTACCGGGAACTGACCTCCAATCAGAATCATCTGGATTATCTCATGGCACTGATTGAGACCAGAAGAGAGTACATAGAAGCCAGCATGGACCGGATTTATGAGCTCTACGATTCTGTGGAGGACTATATGATTCAGCATTTTGAACTGACGAAGGAACAGATTGAGACAATGAAATCATTTTACTTAGAGGAGGGAAGTGCCGTATGGGACAGGTAGCTTTTATCGTCGCCAGCCATGGACAGCTTGCAAAGTATGCCCTTGACAGCGCGGAAATGGTAGTAGGCAAACAGGAAAACTGCGGCGTTTTAACCGTGACCATGGATTTCACTTTAGAGGATGCCGTGAAGCAGATGGAAGAAATCTTCAACAGTCTGGACCGCAGCGCAGGAACCGTGATTCTGGTTGACATTCTGGGCGGAACCCCCTCCAATGTCAGCGGGCGTCTGGCTCTGACCGAGGAAAATGTGCTGGTGGTCAGCGGCCTCAATCTCCCTCTGCTGGTTGATCTTTTGATGAACCGGGAGCGGAGCCTGGAAGAAATCGCAAAGTCCTTAGAGGAAACGTACCACAACGGATTTACCAACGTGACGGAATTATTCAAAGAAAGGAAAGATGAAGATGAGTGTGAAATTTTGTAGAATCGATGACCGGCTGATCCACGGGCAGGTGGTGACCACCTGGGTGAATGTACATAAAATCGAACAGATCATTATTTTAAATGCGGCAGTGGAACAGGATAAAATCCAGTCAAACGTCCTGAAGATGAGCGCCCCCAGCAACATCAAGCTCCACATCTTCGCACCGGAGAAGTTCCTGGAAATCATCCAGAAAAACCCCATTACCAGAAACACCATGCTGCTGTTCGCATCTCCCTTTGATGTGGAAAAACTGGTGGATGCAGGCTATTCCATTCCAAAGCTGAATGTGGGAGGCATGAGGGGAAATACAGACCGTTCCCAGGTGACAAGAGCCGTTTTCTTAACACCTGAGGAAAGAAAAACATTTGAAAAGCTGATTGCAGGCGGCATGGACGTAGAGATTCAGATGGTTCCCAGCGACGCCGCAGTCAAGATGAGGGAGGTACTGTAATATGACCACATTTTTAATAACCGTAGTGGCATTTTTCATCGGTATTGATGATGTCAGCACAAAGTTTTTCCGCAGGCCCTTATTCATTGCCACCATCATCGGATTTATCATGGGAGATGTCCAGGCAGGTCTGGCAATCGGAGCCACCCTTGAAATCATGTGGATGGGCATCGGAAACGTAGGCGCTTACATGGCTCCGGACATCATCACCGGAACCTTGATCAGCACTTCTCTCGCCATCGCAAGCCGGGGCGGCGCTGATTTGGAAACCACGGTTGCGACAGCCGTTACCCTGGCAGTTCCGACAGCGCTTTTAGCACAGCAGCTTTTGGTGCTCATCGAGACCGTCAACTGCTCCTTAAATGCCTGGGCCGCACGTCTGGCTGAAAACGCCGATGTAAAAGGCACTGTATGGCTGATTTATCCACCTGCCATCTTAACAGGCCTGGCCCGTTCCGTCCCCACCTTTATCGCACTGCGGTTTGGCGCAGGTGCGATTCAGTCTCTGGTGGACTCCCTTCCAAAGATCATCATTGACGGATTGGCCACCTCCGGAAAGATCATTCCCGCCGTGGGCATCGCCCTGTTAATGATGGCCATGATCAAAAAGGCGGAGTTTTGGATGTTCCTGATCTTCGGTTTTGTGCTGGCTTCCTATTTAGGTCTGGCAATCCTGCCCATCACCTTGATCGCTCTGGTCATCGCTTACTTATACGATCTGGCTACCCAGAAAAATACAGTCACCGTTGAAGCACCTCAAAGCCCAGAGGAAGGGGGATATGATTTATAATGGAACAGAAATTGACAAAAAAAGACTTATGGATCATGTTTATGCGCTTAAACACCATGAGAATCACCTTAAATTACGAAACCTTGCAGGGAGTCGGATTCATGCGCGCCATTTCTCCCGCCCTGGAAAAGATTTATCCGGATAAACAGGACTTATCCGAAGCCATGAAACGCCATGCGGTTTTCTACAACTCCCACGTAAACGGAGATGCGGCCATCCTGGGGCTGGCAGCGGCCATGGAAGAATCCACAGGCCCCGATGAAAAGGAAGGCATCAATCCTTTAAAGACAGGCCTTATGGGCCCTCTGGCCGGACTGGGCGACAGCCTTGTGAAGTTCACCTGGGTTCCTATCGTAGGAAGTATCGGAGCCTCCTTAGCTCTCAGCGGAAGCGTTCTGGGACCGGTTTTAATGTTCATCTTATATAACATCGTCAACATGATCGGGCGGTATTATGCTGTGGTCTACGGCTACAAAAAGGGGATTGAGTTCTTAAATAACAACAGAGAAAACAATATGATCCAGCGGATATCAACCATGGCAAACGTGGTGGGGCTGATGGTCGTGGGGTCTTTGATCGCAACGGTAATCAAAGTCAAAACGCCTTTGGAAATCGCCGTAAATTCCACAGTCACCGGAGAAATCGGCGGAAACGTCATCAAGCTTCAGGAAATGCTGGACATCATCATGCCCTCATTCTTAAGCCTTCTGGTCACAATCGTGGTCTACCGTGTCCTAAAAAAAACAAACGGCAGCCATGCGGCCCTCATCATTATCAGCATGATGGTCATCACCATTATCCTGAAATTCTTCGGCATCTTATAATCTCATTTACACAAAAACACGTGTTTTCCGGAACAAACCAGAAAACACGTGTTTTTTACGTTTCATCAAATATATCCCGGAATTCACAGTGATTCTCCAAAAAGACATCCACCAAAAGAGGATCAAAGTGACTGCCCCTGCCCTGAGAGATGATCTCCATGCTCTTTTCATGGCTGTAGCCTTCCTTATACACCCGCTTTGACCGCAGGGCGTCATACACATCCGATAAGGCCATGATCCTGGCTGATATGGGAATCTCCTCCCCCTTTAAGCCCCTTGGATAACCGCTTCCATCCCACTTTTCATGGTGGCAGAGCGTAATTTCCATACCCACCTTAATAAAAGTGCTTCCGGAATCCTTTTTATCAATGCTGAAAAGAGTCCGGTGCCCGATTGTGGTATGGGTTTTCATGACTTCAAATTCCTCAGGTGTCAGCTTGCCCGGTTTTAAGAGAATGGCATCCGGGATTCCCACCTTTCCGATATCATGAAGGGGGCTGGCCTGGGTGATGCTGTTGATAAACCCGGAATCGATTTCCCCTTCATGGGCTCCCATTTCCAAAAGCTTTTCCGCCATAAACCGGCAGTACTCGGCGGTCCTGACGATATGCTCTCCGGTCTCGTCATCCCTGGATTCTGAAAGCTTGATCAGGGCATGAATGGTAGCCATCTGGGAGGTAGACACCTCATCCACCTTTTCCCGGACCAGGTCCTCTAAGTGATGGTTATATTCCTTCAGTCTTTTATCACGTTCTTCCAGTTCCCGGCTCTTTATCTCAAGCTCCCTTGACACCTCCACATACCGCTCCATGATCTCGGAAACCAGTGCAGCCTGAATGTGGTTATCCACCTGTTTTGCAAAATTTTCCAGCAAAATCTGGACGTGTTCATCCGTACCGGGCTCCTCCAGTATGATCTGGCTTCCCAGCATAATGGCATCCGCCCGTTTCATGACCTTTCCTCCTTGAGAAAATAGTCGATTCCCACGTGTTCCAGTTCCTTCAGCCTCTTGATTACGGCCTTTTGAGCTTCCGGAGTGTCAAGGAGGCTGCCGTGCTGGGGAGCGATCATGGAAATATCCAGCTCTTCGATCCTTTCCAGGGCATACCGCAGCGCTCTCTTTGACGGCATGGTCCGCTGATGAAAATTCATGATCCCTTTGATCTGGCAGAGCCTGTGTGTGACAGGACAGAGCTCTTCAGGAGCACACTCCATACACGGGCTGCCAATCAAGGTATACAAATCCCAGTCATGATCGTAGCTTCCGAAAATATCGCTGCTGAACAGTATTTTTGTCTTCGTATCGTATGTAACAAAGCTGCCCGGCGCATGGGAATGAGGCGTCCTGATAAATTCCAGGCGCCTGCCGCTTCCAAACTCATAGTGAAAGCCCATTTGTTCAATGCAAAGCTTGGGAGAATGCATGGAATAATAATTGATAAAAATATTATTTTCATAATGGGAAATGATCTTCAAATCCCTGCTGTTAATAAGGGTTTCTATATGAGGGATATTCCCGCACAAATCCGGGTCATAATGCTGGTAAATCAGGCGCTTGATCTGTCCTGGGCTGATTCCTGTCCGCATGACCTTCAGCATAACCGTGCTGAAATCCTCACGGCTTCCGCTGTCAATGAGAACTGCCTCCCCGCCGTCAACAATCAAATAAGGATTGCAGTGAAGTCCTGCGCGTTCATCAAAAAAGCCCACCCAATAGACTCCTTCCGCAATCTCCACATACTCCTTATAATTCAAATCCTGTTTATTCATCCGTACTTTCCTCCGCATCTGACGTAAAAAACCCCGTATTACTTTTCTCCGGTGCGTTTCCTCACCAGTTCAATGGCCTCTTTCCCGGTCATATGCTCTATGGTCAGTTCCACCATAGTGACCCGTTTAAGCTGTCCGTCAACTTCCTTTGTAAGTCCCTCCTGGTCAGGAGAGTATTTGACAGCCAGTATTCCAAGGGTTTTTCTTTTTTCTTCTTCGTCCTCGATTTTGCGGGCTTTCCCAAAGGCGATCACACTGCGAAAATAAGTGGTATATTCCTCCGGAATCACACGGTCCTGATCGATCACACAAAAAGACACCTTGTCATTTCGTTCAATGGCATCCAGCTTGTGACCTTCTTTGGCACAGTGAAAATAAATCTTAGAATCATGGTACACATAACTGAGAGGAACGGCATAAGGGTAATCCTCGTCGCCTGATACAGCCAGCACTCCTGAAGTCCCCTTATCCAGTATTTTTACACATTCCTCCTGAGCCAGTTCCTGCTTTTTCCTACGCATCTCCCTGAACATTTAATTTATTCCTCCTGACTTCTCCATTTTCTTTTTGCCGCACTCTTTTAGACCTTTGCTGACTCACGGTTACAGCAAAGGCGCGGCTTTTTGCACCGTCCTTCCAATTTTGGAAACATCTTCTTGTTTCATAATATACCACATTTATCATGACAAGTCTATTTTTTCTGCTCATCCTCAAAATAACAGAGCACAGACTGGCTTACAATGTCAGAATGGAGGCAGAGTCCAGGAGTCGCTGCCAGATACAAAGCCTGGCGCACGGAGGAATCACAGCCTTCCCATAAGTCACCCTCCTCCTGCCCGGCAGGAAGCCGTTCCGGATGGAACTCTCCTTCCTCTCTTCCCCCCTGGACAGCCGCATAAAAGATGCCTGATTCCACCAGGTCCTGAAAGAAATGACTGCCAAAGGACAGCTCCGGCGTCATATCCTGGTAAGCCACCTCGCAGATGGCCGTCATGCGGCTCAGCTCCGTAAAGTGAACGGGCACACCTAAAGAAGGGGTGGTCGTCCCCCAGCGTCCGGGGCCGATGAGAAGCACCTGGTGCCGGCCCAGCTTCCGGTTGAGGCAGCCGATGGTTCTGGCGGCCTGATACTTTTCCCTCTCCGTCAAAGCCAGGTATTCCTCTGGCTTGACCCAGATCACATAGTCGATGGAAACGCGGACATTCCCGCCCATGAAATTTCCTGAAGTCTGCAAAATAATCCGGTCATTGTCCGGCGAAGGCAGGGAAACTGCTGCGCCAAGGCCTCTTGTCTGGAGGGGGCGGCACTGCAAAAGATTGATCTTATACTGTCCGTCCCTGTTAAAATTAACGGCAAATTCCAGATCCACCGGATAGGCGTAAGCCTGCTGCAGCTTGGATAACATCTTGCGCATGACCTCTGGAAATGTGCTTTTTCCAAGGAGACCTGAAAAGTCGGTGATCACCGGAGGCGCTAAAAGAGTCTGTCCCATCTCCCTCATGCGGCCTATGAGCTCCTGGTCCGGGCTGAAAAACAGGGTCTTGTCCGTCTTTATATCCCCGGCAGCGATCCGGTTGACAGGAACCACCTGCATCCGGTTTTCCCTTAAATTCAGCACATCCGCCTTATGCTGGGAAAATTTCGCCTCATCCCCGTAATTGACCGGCGGATTTTTCTCAGGCCTGTCAAGAGCCACGATTCTGGCATAGTCCCCGGAAACCCGGTCCACCGCACGGGTGCCCAAGCCGAACACGAGACGCAGCATCCCGGCAGAAGGGTCCATCCCCTGCTCCCAAAGATATAAATTGACGGAATTGGCAACTCCCGCAGCATGGGGGAAGAATAAATCCCCGTAGTGATCCCCGGAAACTCTCTGCACCAAAACAGCCATCTGCTCATCCTTATCCACCAGCCCCCGGTCCAGACGGTAACGGAGGGCGTTTTCATTCATGGTGCTGGCATAGACCCGGCGCACGGCCTGTTCAAATTCCTGGCACCTCTCCTCCGGTGAACCCTGGTTGGCACAGAAAACGCTCTCGTATTTTCCTGCAAAGGCGTTGCCGTAGTTGTCCTCCTGCAAAGAACTGGAACGCACAATAATAGGCGATTGGCCGAAATACTCCAGCATCTGCATAAACTGTTCCCGGATGTTTTCCGGAAATTTTCCCTGGAGCAGCTTTTCCTGGAGAGCGCCGGCTAAAGAGAAATAGCCTTCCGGCGTTTTCTGCTTCATACGGAGGCTCCAGCACTTATTCTGCACGATATAAGTATAAAAAACATCTGAACCCAGATAATAGGAATCATGAGGCTCCATCTGCTCATGAAGCGTATCATGGGCATCGTTTTCCAGGATGCGGCGGGCCAGAAGAAATCCCACGCTCTTGCCGCCGATGTATCCGGTTCCGATTTGCCTGGAGGCCACATACAAAAGGTCTGTCAAAGTGAAATACCGGATTGCCAGCTTTGCGATGGCATCTTCCCTTCCCATAATCAGGCTGATCAGGAGATTTTTCATCTGCTCCTGTTCCCTGGGCCCTCCCATCAAAGCGGCTCTGGCCCGGTCTAAAGTGCTCTCCCAGAAATCCTGGGCCTGCTTGGGCCTCCACTGGCCGGAAAACAGGGTGGCCGCCTCTGCGCTGGCCGTAACAGAAACCGCGCTGTCCCCGTCAATGAGGTGGGGGAAAAACATGGTGGGCGAATACCGTTCCCACACCTTTAAGGGATGGATATAAGTCTTTCCTGCAATGCGGTATAAATCCAGCAGAAGCTGGGTTGTCTCCCTGATCCGCGCAATGGTATTGTAGGTGTGAGTCCCCCGCATCAGGGCAAAGTACGCCACGGTATCGAGCTGGTAGAGAAGGGGGCAGGTGACACGGAAAAAATTCCCCACCATTAAGTCGGAATACCAGTGCTCCAAAAGATCACTCAGGCAGTCAAACACATAAAAAACCTGGGTTCCTTCCTGTTCAATGATCTGATGCACCCTTGTGGCAAAGACCTCAAATCCCTTTGATGCATCAAGGACATATAAGCAGTCTGTCTCATCTTCCTCTAACAGGGGCAGATGGCTGCCGAAACGGAGATAGACGAGACGCCGGTTATCCTGTCTGGCCTGGCGGACATAGGGGGTTACAACTCTTTGATATTCGGATAAGGTGCTCACCTGCCAGACCACGTTGTCTCCCAGCCGCAGCATGTCAATCACCTGGTCCAGACCGGAAATCCCCGTACTGGCACGATTGTTAATAGGCATATTTATCCTCCTTCTTCCTATATAAAAAGGCATTCTCCCCCTCTGGAAAAACGCCTTTGCTTTCTTATTTACAGTATAGCTTTTACCCGCTTAAAATGCAAAACATTTTTTCAAAAAGTCAAGTGTTGAATTTGTTCTGTAAATCATGTATAATGCTATAGAATATGCATTTTACACAATGCTGTTTGTCGAACTCAATAAAATACAGAGGAGAACGATGGATGATCGACTTTACGAGTTTTATATCCCAACTTATGGAAAATCCGGCTCTGCTGATTACGGTGATTCTGACCCTGGCAGTTGTTCTGGTAAACGGCTGGACCGATGCGCCAAATGCCATAGCAACAGCCATTTCCACAAGGGCCATGAAACCCCGCCCCGCCATTCTTATGGCTGCGGTTTTTAATTTCCTTGGAATTCTGGTCATGACTGCTGTTAACAAGACCGTGGCTCAAACCATATACAATATGGTTGACTTCGGCAGCAATGCCCACGATGCCCTCATTGCCTTATGCGCTGCCATGGTAGCGATTGTGCTCTGGGCCGTGGCCGCCTGGCTCTTTGGCATTCCCACCAGCGAAAGCCATGCCTTAATTGCAGGACTTACGGGCGCAGCCATCGCCATGCACGGCGGACTTTCCGGCGTCAACGGCGCTGAATGGATCAAGGTCCTGTACGGGCTTGTGCTTTCCACTTTTCTCGGTTTCGGCATGGGCTTTGCAGTAGTCAGACTGATTGAAGCCTTTTTCCGCCAAAAGGACCGGCGAAAAACCACCTCCTTTTTCCAAAAGGCTCAGGTAGGGGGAGCTGCTGCCATGGCTTTCATGCACGGCGCCCAGGATGGACAGAAGTTTATGGGCGTGTTTTTGCTCGGTATGGCTCTTGCAAAGGGACAAGCCAATGCCACCTCTTTTGAAATCCCCTTCTGGCTCATCCTGCTGTGCTCTGTCACCATGGGACTTGGCACCTCTATCGGCGGCTACCGCATCATCAAAGCCGTTGGCATGGACATGGTAAAGCTGGAAACATATCAGGGATTTTCCGCTGACATTGCCGGAGCAGGCTGTCTTTTGATTTCCTCTCTTTCCGGCGTACCTGTATCTACCACACACACAAAAACCACTGCTATCATGGGCGTGGGAGCTGCTCACCGTCTGCGCAGCGTGGACTGGAGCGTGGTTGGCGAGATGATTCTTACCTGGGTGCTGACCTTCCCAGGCTGCGGTTTCATCGGATTTATTATGGCAAAGCTTTTTATAGCTGTGCTGTAACAACGAATTTGTAAAGGACGAAGACAACATGATAAAGAAGAAACAGAACCCTTATTTCAATGATTTCATTGATATGGTAAGCTTTTCCTGCCAGGCCGCAGAGCATCTGCAGGCAGTATTAAAAAACTACAATCCTGAGACACTGTCTGATCAGAGAATGGCAATGCACAATATTGAGCATGCAGAGGACGAATTAAAGCACAACATGATGCAGCGTTTGTCCAAGGAATTCGTAACCCCCATTGACAGAGAGGACATCATTCTCATTGCCAACCAGCTTGACAACGTAACAGATAAAATCGATGATATTTTAATCCGCATGTACATGTACAACATCAAGGAAATCCGCCCGGAAACCCTGGCATTTTCCGACGTGATCCTTCGCTGCTGCCAGTCACTGCAAAAGACAGTTGAGGAGTTCCCCAACTTCCACAAATCCACCACCCTGATCCAGAATATTATCGGAGTGAACACCATGGAGGAAGAAGGCGATTCCATCTATATAAGCGCTGTCCGCAAGCTTTACGAGGAAGAAAGCGATCCCATCACCGTGGCTGTCTGGAGTGAATTATTTGACCGCCTGGAAGACTGCTGCGATGCCTGTGAAGACGTGGCTGACGCAATGGAAACCATTGTCATGAAGAATTCTTAACACCATTGATGCTTTAAAGCCTGCTTACGGTCACAATCCGCAGCAGGCTCTTTTTTACGCCTGAGAGAGAAACAGGAGGATACCATGAGAATTATCATATCTCCCGCAAAGAAAATGAACACAGACACCGACATCCTGGAAGCGGACAGCCTGCCCCAGTTTCTGCCGGAAGCAGAGATCATCAAAAAACGGCTTCAGGAAATGGACCGTGAAGCGCTCCAGAACTTATGGGGCTGCAATGATTCCATCGCTTCACAGAACGTAAAACGTCTGAAAAAAATGGATTTACATAACGGCTTGACTCCTGCACTTCTGGCTTACGAGGGCATCCAATACCAGTACATGGCCCCCGGCGTGTTTGAAGACGGCCACTTTGATTTTATCAGCCAACATCTGCGCATTCTGTCCGGATTCTACGGCCTTCTCCGCCCCTTTGACGGCGTGACTCCCTACCGTCTGGAAATGCAGGCACGCCTGTCCATAGACGGCTCCAAGGACTTATACGGCTACTGGGGAGATAAACCGGCCAGACAGCTTTTAAAAGAGACCGACTTCATCCTCAATCTGGCCTCCAAAGAGTACAGTAAGGCAATAACACCCTATCTGCCCAAAACCACCCGCTTTCTCACCTGCACCTTTGGGGAATTAAAAGAAGGAAAGGTGGTGGAAAAAGGAACTCTCTGCAAGATGGCCAGGGGGCAGATGGTACGTTTTATGGCGGAACACGGCATCACGGTTCCGGAAGAAATAAAGTCCTTTGATCAGCTTGGGTATGGTTTTTCAAAGGAGCATTCCACTGAAAACAACTTTGTTTTTATTAAAAGTAAGACATCAATACATTAAAATCCATATAAAAAACTGCCGGTGCTGAGTTTCATATCAGCACCGGCTAATTTTTTATGATCAAAGCTTTACAGATTCTTTCTGATCCTTTACGTCTCTTCTTCTGCCTGGGAATCCGCCCACTGATCCAGTTCCCGTATCAGTTCATTCACAGTAAATCCGCCCCTCTGGGCCACCATGTCCAAGGTTGCGATATGAGCCATCGCCTTAAAAGCAAGAGGATTGGTCAACTTTTTATACTGGGGAGATAAGGTAGGAAGCCAACTGCGAAGCGCCGGATACCTCTTTATGGCGTCTCCAATAGTTGTCTCAGGAGTAAAGCCGTGAGAACTCTCATAGGAAGCCTCAGAGCCTGTATGGGCCTTTGCCTGTCCATGGTCCTTAGAATCCCAGGTCAGAAGCCGCTGGCTTCCCTCCAAGCTCCTGATATGAGTGGCATCCTGCATCATCTCCAGCACGCCCTTAAAGGCTCCCTTATCATCCCGGACTGCGGTATAATAGATGTAGATGAACTTCCCGCCCATCTCCAGCCAGAATTCCGCTTCATCCTCCCGGCCTTCCCGGAACGCCTTGATGATTTCCTCCACCGTATGAACGCTTTCACGGGGATGGCAGTTTTTCACATTACGTCCGATCACTCCCGGACTGCGGGGAAATACCCTGTGCTTCGTATCGCTGTAAAACCTCACCAGCTCATTTTCATCCACATAAGAAAGATCGATGGGCAAATGGCGGAAAATCAGGTTGATCTGTTCCAGGGTCAGCTTTCCCTGGCGCACATCCATTTCCCCTGCTGCAGCACCCATTCCATGCTTTTGAAGCAATTGCTGCAAGTCTTTCATAAATCCGTCTTCCCCGGTCTCCTCCTCATCTGTTTTTGCCGTTCCTGATGGCATGGGAGCCTGGGGCGGAGGATCGATGAGGCAGTAACCGATTTCATCATCGCCCCGCCTGATGGCAAGAAATTCTTTGGTCCGTATCATTTCCATCGCCGCAGGGAACAGTACTATACTTTCTTTTTCAATCAGCTCTTTTAACAAGGCTGCAGCCCGGTCATACTGGGATAAAAATTCTTCCTCCTGCCCATCCCTTAACAGAGTGGCAGCCGTGCGCAAAGCGCTGCGGACCGCATCATCCAGAGTCCACATGATCTTGGAAGGCCTGTCAAAGCCCTGCTGTTCAAAAGCCGGGTATAACTGATTTTGCTTGCGGGAAAGGTGGATTTCATACTGCAAAAGTCCCTCTATAACCTCTGCCCACTGGTTTAATACAAACCGGCTGCGGGAGAGGCCTTCCGCTTTTTTAAGGAGTTCCTCTACCGCCTCATTCTCTCTCTGATACGTGCGAATGGGGTGCCAGTCTGCCAAATGCAGGTCCGGCGCCTTCAGCACATCCTGGAATATGAGCAGAAATGATTCCATGCTGTCGTAAACAACGGAATCTTTCACTCCCCTCTTTGTCAGTTCCTGTTCAGCCAGGGCCAGCTCATCTGCCGTCACCTCTGTAAATTCCTGCTGCACCTTCTGTCTGGCCTCTTCCACGGATAAATTCCCCGCAATATGGGCCTCCAGAATATCCGCCAGCCGGCCTGTGTTTTGATTCGTTGAACCATTCATATCATTCACCGCCTTTTCTTTATCCATAAAAGGAATTTCTTACTTGTTGTAAGTCCTATTGTACACGATGGGGAGTAAAATTTATGTTGCGGATGCAACATTATTTGACATAATTTTAAAATCCTCTCCTTATAATATGGGCCGCTGCCCATCAGATCATTCATCCCATGGACAGCGGCCTTATTTACTGCAGATTTATTTCATTGTTTCTCTGTTTACATGGTCTCGGAAAGGGTTGCTTCAATCAATCCTCTGTTGTCCAGTTTGGAAAGCTCTTTTACCTTTTCCATATCAAGTCCTATGGCCGCAGTGATTCTCTCTCCGTATTCCGGGTCCGCCAGATAGCAGTGCACTGCATGACGGTACTTGATGTTGTCCGTAACCGGGGCGATATCTGCCGCCGTGTTTCCGATGAGAAGCTCTTTCTTATCCTCGGTCAGAATCCTCCATAAATCGCCTCCTGCGCGGAAGTTGTCATCAGTGGGATCATCCTTTGGATCATAGCGCCACATGGCGCCTTCGATCTCCAACGGGGGCTCCGCCACCTCAGGCTGTGCCGTCCAGTAGCCGTAGCTGTTGGGTGAATAGGCCGGTGCGCCGCCATAGTTTCCGTCTGTGCGCATGGCTCCGTCACGGTGATACTCATTGACTTCCACACGGGCACGGTTTACCGGGATATGGTTATGGTTCACGCCCAGACGGTAGCGCTGTGCATCGCCGTAGGAAAAGAGTCTTCCCTGAAGGAAGCGGTCCGGTGAAAAGCCGATGCCGGGAACCACATGGGCCGGCGTAAAGGCGGACTGCTCTACCTCTGCAAAATAGTTTTCCGGGTTCCGGTTGAGCTCCAAAACACCTACCTCGATCAACGGGAACTCCTTGTGACGCCAGATCTTGGTGATATCAAAGGGGTTCTCATAGTGATTTCTGGCCTGTTCCTCAGTCATGATCTGTACATACAAGGTCCAGCGCGGGTAATCTCCCTTTTCAATGGCGTCAAATAAATCCTTTCCATGATACTCACGGTCCATTCCGTTGATCCTGGCAGCCTCATCATTTGTCAGGCACTTGATTCCCTGCTGGGTGTGGAAGTGGAATTTACACCATACCCGTTCATTTTTATCGTTGTAAAAGCTGAAAGTATGCTCGCCGAAAACGTGCATGTTCCGGAAGGATGCCGGAATTCCCCGGTCAGACATAACGATGGTGCGCTGATGGAATGTCTCCGGCAGCAAGGTCCAGTAATCCCAGTTATTCTGGGCGCTGCGGCGTCCGGTGCGGGGGTCTCTCTTAACAGCACGGTTTAAATCAGCGAAGTTATGTACGTCACGGATGAAAAAGGTGGGGGTGTTGTTGCCTACTAAGTCCCAGTTTCCTTCTTCGGTGTAAAACTTGCAGGCAAAGCCGCGGATATCACGTTCACAGTCAGCCGCTCCCCTCTCTCCTGCAACTGTGGAGAAGCGGACAAACACATCCGTCTTATTGCCGGGCTGCAGCACCTTTGCCCTGGTATACTGTGAAATATCGCCGGTAACAGTGAAGTTTCCGTAAGCCCCCCATCCCTTGGCATGCATACGCCGCTCCGGAATGACTTCACGGTTAAAATGAGCCATCTTTTCCATCATCCAGACATCCTGCATCACCACCGGACCGCGGGGACCGGCAGTAATAGCATTCTCATTGTCAGCAACAGGAGCCCCAACCTCATTTGTCAATTTCTTGTACTCTTCCATCGTTACTCTCCCTTCTTTTTGATTTGCGGGCTTCATATTTTCATATGTAAACCGTTTGCAGATACACACACCAACTTATCCAGAGCCTATTTTTTCTCTTTTTTCCTGGGCTTTGCCATGTACAGGATATGCCAGGTCACACAAATGCCGATTACCGGAAGCAGGCAGATCACCCATATCTTTCCGGACACGGCCATGGAGATAATCAGCATCCCCCACAGATAGACCAGGCTTTTCACCACTGTCTTGGCAGACAATCCCTGCCGTTTCTGATAGTTTTCAAAATATTCGCGAAAAAAGGAAATCTGCAAAACCCTGGCCCGAAGCTTGGGCGTACCGCTGAGACAGCCTACTCCGGCCAGCACAAAAGGGGTGGTCGGCAGCACCGGCAGGAAAACGCCGACAGCTCCCAAACCCAGCAAAAGTAAACCTGCTCCGGTCAGCAGAATGGTACGAATATTCATGTCAATCACCTCATGCAGTTATTTTTCCGGCTAAAAAGGTGCCTGGATATGAGAAACAATCGGATCACAAACGTGTTTCTATACTATAAATTTATCTCATTTGGAATAATTTGTCAATTTATTTCACCGTTATTCCGGTGTTTGTATTGATGTTTTATTTTCATATATTCAAGGCCAATGAGACTGCATCAGCTTCTCTTCTATGACAGGGTCTATCTGGAAAACCAGCCTGGCACAGAGGTTGGAATTGATCTCCTGGAACTTCTTACGGATGCGTTCTGTGACCATATCTCCGTCCAGTTCAGAAGACATCTGCAAAAGAACGGCAAATTGGGAAGGGCTGTAACGGGTGATAATATCGCCTTTTCTCAAGTTGGAAATGAGGACCTTGAGCAAATCCTGCATGATATGGTCCAGAACCAGAGGGGAGAACGACTCTCCAAGCTCCGTGTGTTCCACCATGGCCATAGCCAGAAACATCTGCATGCCCCAGCGCTCTGCATTCCGTATCTGAATCTGGTAAATGTCCTTAAATATGTAATAATCGCAGACAAAAGCCTTGTCATCGGGGTTTTGGGCCAGCAGGTTGCTTTTGATGGTATCCATATTGTCCTTAAGGCCTGCATCGGACTTGGTCAGGAGGGCGTAGAATTCCAGCATTTTTTCAGTCGGCTCAAGCCCTAAATACTTATCATACATATTGGCTGCATGGCGGTAGTGGATCATGGCAGCATTGTTCTGGCTGGTCTCCTTTAAGGCATACATCAGCTCCAGATTCAGGTTTTCATCAAAGGGATCGACATTTAAGGCGCTCCGGCAGATGTTAATGACCCCTTCATAATTTCCTCCGGCTTTGAGATAATCGATAAAACGGAATACCAGCTTCAAATACATCTCCTGGTAATACATGCTCCATCCTCTCAGCCATTCTTCCGAAGAGGAAGTTTCCAGGTTCCCCCGGTATAACTGGAGAATCTGCCCGAACTTGTTTCTGCATTCCGGCCCTTCGCAGGAGTGTGTCAAAAGCCCCTGGCACAGCTCCTCAAAAGCGAATACATCAATTTCGCAGGAAACCGGCGGCTTCCACTGGTATGTGCCCTGTTCTGTAACAATGCAGTCCCTCAGCTTGGGGTCTTCCCTGGAAAGAGCCTTGCGGGTCCGGCTGATCAGGGTTTTTAAGGCATTCTCCGGGTTAGAACCGCTTTCCTCATTCCAAAACACCTCGATCAGCTTGTTGATGGATACAGGAGTGTCCTTATTTAAAATCAAATACTTAAGCAGAGAAATGCTTTTCGGCGACTTGGAAAGCGGACGGGTTATTTCCCTTCCCTGATAGTAAATGGAAAACTTGCGGAACATATGAATTGTGATGTGTTCCAAATTCAACACCTCCTGATTCCGGCTTCTCTCATAGAAGTCCATTTTCAGTTATTATATCATATGGCGCCGAACTTTTCTCCTTATTTTATTGTATAAGTTCATAATAATCCTCAATAATCCCCTATATGGAGTAATGTCTGTCTGACACTGCCGCAGATGTGATCCGAAAACGAGAAAAACGGCTCTGCTGATACTGTTTCAACAGGGCCGTTTCTTGTCAGGTCATCACTTTTCTTCTTTTCTCTTTCCGGTAATCATTGCGTACGCCGCTAATAAAACTCCGGTTATAATTGCCGCAAGATTTGGCATCACATTTCTATCACCGGTTTTTGGAAGGCCTGCCAGCGGGGTCTGATATTCGGCCTCTCCTTCCTCCGGCAAGGTGGCCAGCGGAATCTGGTTGGGTTCTATGACTACCAGAGCGCCGGGGCCTCCCGGTACAAATGGTCTGTCTGATGCAGGTGAGCTTCCGCCTCCTCCCGACCCTCCGGTGCTTCCGCCAGAAGGCCTTCGGTTTACTGTCAATACTCCGTCTTTATAAATAACCTGATAATTATCCAGGGATAAAACGGGGTCCATAAACGTGATGGCATAGTTTCCTGCCACACTGGTCCGGTCAGCGCCGGTCATCAACTGCGGTTTTAATCCAAGCGCTTCTGCTGTCTCTCCATTTACCAGCCCTTCGATGACATAGGTCAGTGCAGGATTGGCATTTCCCTGAGTCTTTGATTTGTCAGCGGCGGTTACTGTGATGGACGCTTTGCTGACGGTCAAAGTTCCGTCTTTTACAGCCATCCGGTAACCCTCTGTCACGTTGTCGCCATTTTCATTTTCAATGACAACGTAGGATATCCTGTTGGGCTGGGTCCCTGCATTCGTTATCTTGGAATCCTCAGTCATAACCACCTTAACGATGCGGTCTTTGGGCTTAAGGCTTCCTGTTACGCTGTATTCAGCTTTACTGAGCTCTGTTCCGTCATAGACCTTTTCTGCATCAGAAGCCGTGAATACGATTTCTTCTTCGGCCATTCCAACAGTCAGTATTCCCTTTACATAGGCGATCGTATAGTTATCTGTCACTGACGGAGGGTCTATGAATGTGATATCATACGTTCCCGGAGGGCTGTTTCTGGTGGCTGCTGTGTCAAGCGTTATCTTTTCCTCAAGGGGAACTCCGTGTTCAGGATATCCTGTTACCTCATATTTCAGAGTCGGATTTTCCTCCCCATAGGCTTTCGCCTTGTCAATAGCCGTCACTGTCAACTGAGCTTTGCTCACAGCCAGATTTCCAGGCACAAGAGTCAGACGGCTGTAATTTTTCGTCACATCTTTGCCTGCTTTATTTTTGATGATCACTGACTTGATTTTGTTTTTCTGGGTTCCTGCATTTGTTATGACAGAATCTTCTGTCATCTCCACGCTGTCGACGTAGTCTTCTTCTGCAAGGCTTCCCATGACCTGAAACTCATTATTTGTCAAGGCTGTTCCGTCATATATCCTGCTTTCGCTTCCAGCCATGATCACAACTTCCGAGTCGTTCTTCGTTACAACCAGGGTTCCGGGAATATAGGCAATCACATAATTTTTTGTGATCAATACAGGCTTATCAAACGTAATGGGATAGAAGCCGGCCGGGCTGTCTTTCTTAGCTGTTGTTTTCAGCCTTGGCTCAATTCCCAGATCGGATAAGCGTTCTTCTTTTGCAAAACCTGCGGCAGTATATCCCAGCTCAGGGTTGGAGGCTCCGTATACCCTGGAGGTGGATTTGGCCATGATGACTGCGGGAGCCTTTGTTACGACCAGAAGTCCGTCAATGGTTCTCACATTTTCGTAATGTTCTGTTACGTTCTCACCTGCGGTATTTACAATCTGGTAGGAGGCAATGCGGTTCTTCTTCGTTCCTGCATCTGTGATTCTGGAATCTTCTGTCATGGTGACGCTCACAATGCGGTCACCTTCTGCCAGAGTTCCGCTGTACTTAAAGTCTGAATTGGTCAGTTCGTTTCCATCGTATACCTTAACTGCTCCTGATGCTGCAATGGTGATTCTGGCTTTGCTGGAGGTTACGGTCAGCTTTCCAGGGACGTATTCAATGCTGTAGTTGACCGCTTGCGGCTGGCTTTCAAATGTGATAGAATAATCTCCGCCTGGGGGGCTGGTCTTGTTTGCATTCGTTAGAAGCATTATGCCAAGTCCCAGATTATCCGGTCTTTCATCATTCTTAAAGCCTTCTATGCGGTAAATCAGAGGCGGAATGCCTTTTCCATATTCCTTAGTCACATCATTGGCAATGACCTTGGCCGCCGCCTTATTTACCGTCAAGTTTCCCGGCTTATAGTCAAACACATAATTTCCTTTTGAATAAACAGGGGATACAAAGTTGATTGGATATACATCCACTTTGCTGGTCTCATCAGCTTCTGTTGTCAGACTCACTGCAACGCCTAAGGTTTCCAGTGTGTCCGGTCCTATAAAACCGGAAGGGGGCTGGAAGGTCAGCGCGCTGTTTCCTGTTCCATAGGGCCTTTGCTGGTCATTTGCTGTTATGGTGACCGTAGCAGGCGTTACGGATAATGTTCCGTTATTGCGTGCCACTTCATATCTGCCGGTAATATCGTTTCCGCTCTTATCCCGGATTACAATATTTTCTATTGCATTGGGCGTTGTTCCAACATCCTGAACAGACCCGGACAGTGCCACTTCTATCTGCTCTTCACTGCCTATTCCTGTCACCTCGTATCCAACGGATTCACCGGTTAAAGGCTGGCCATTATAAGCTCTGGACAAGGACTTTGCAGTTACTGTGACTGCATTCTTTTTAAGATAATAGAGATTTAATACCGTGGTTCTGTCTCCGCTTACGATCTCGCTGGTCTTATGATCAATAATTCCTTCTTTATACCAGTACCCGGAAAACTCTTTTATATAAGTTTCATCACTCACTGTGCTCTCAGTTGCTGAGAATTTTGTTTCAGGAGATTCTTTTGATTTTGTAAAATGCTCCTGTAACGTTCCTGATGTTCCTGGAATCTGCAGCCAGTGATTGACTTTAAATTCCGTCGTATCATCGGGCTTCCATATGGCGTATAACGTCACATTATTTCCAGGCATCCTGAGTTTCTTTCCATTCCCTTTCACGTATGCCGGTGTGCCTGCATCAGGATTTTCATCCCATCCAAGGAACATATACCCCAGTCTAGGAGGTATTTTATCATAGCGGATCGTTACACTTTCTCCTTGTGTATAAGGCTTGCTCTCAGGAAGATTGGAAGCCTCGCCGCCGTTTGGAAGATATACCAGATTATATTTGCCATTATCCCGGACAACGCCGTCTACATTCCAGTAGGTCTTGCCGTTGCCTGTTTTTCGGAGTTTGATTACATACCAGAGGATGTGCTGGGTATTGGGATTAAAGGAAATACGGGTTCCCTTTAAAACCTCACTGATTTCGTCATTTCCCGGTACTTCCCGTAAGTTTGCCCTGACATTGTCCAGGTTATTGTTAACGGATACCGGAGACCTAAGCTTTCCTTTCAGAATTTCAGCCGATTCTTTCGGATAATATCCGGTTGTGCCGTAGCTGGCAGGTTCTATGGCAAAGTCAGTTCCTTCTTTAATGAAGAAGTATGCCGTATTGTCAGAGTCCTGGCCATTTACATCGATCCAAATGGCATAATAGGTGGTGGTGCTGTTACTTACTGAACGCTGAACTCCCGGCACATAAACTCTCTCCGCTTCATTGCCCTGTTCTCCCTGGCCCTTTTGATTGGTGGACCAGCCTGCGAACAAATGCCCGTCTCTGGATATTCCCAGGGCAGATGGCTGCGGCAGTGAAAAGCTTCCGTTTACTTTTAACGTCTGCGTATCGCCTGTTCCGCCGTTGGGGTTGAAAGTGACTTCGTATGAATTATACCAAAGGTATATATCGGTCAATTCATTTGAATATATCCAAGGCCAGTAATAGTCAGAATATATTTTACCTTTATTATAATAAAAGCTTTCCAATGAACTTCCTTTGAAGTCACTTCCTTTGGTGGCCTTTGAAAAATAATACTGCTTCTTGATATCTTCACCCATTTTATTGAGGATTGTATCGGCGAAACTGGAAGAAGTGTATTGCTGCCCATTGGACGCACTTTGTGTAAAGTTTCCAACAGTCTTTCCGATTTCCTGCTTCGTCTTCGCGTCCATTACATGTACCTTCAATTCAGCTTTTGAAGCAAATGTAACGGTATACACGGAGAAATGCTCCGCATCAAAGGACACCTGACCGATCTGGGTTCCTTCCTCTACGGCAATGGTTTCAACGACATCCTCCAGGCTGCTGACATCTTTTACAGAAATCTTCTGAACCGCTTCAGAGGCCACATCCACCGTCAAATCCACATACATGATTCCAACGCGTTCTGCATGCTGGCTCTTCTCTTCAATAGGTGCTCCTGAAAAGGTTACGTTGACATAACCGTGGCTGCTCCAGCCATTATCCAGCTCTTCCCCGTCAGCGTACAGCTTGATGTCATATGCCAATACATCATTGACCCCATCTTCTGCTGCCTTTTCTTTCACCGCTTCTTCAACCTTTTGAGTCACCTCTGTAATCCTGGCTTCCGTTCCTGCCGGAAGGATTCCAGGTGCAGCGTAAAGACTGACAGTGACTCCGTTCATGGTCTGTTCAAACTTAAATTCCGGATGCTCTCCGGTGGCCGTTGTGGTGATTACAATTTCCTGGTCCTCTGTCACATCTGTTACGGTATAGTGAAGGGTTTTGTCATTTTCTGACGGGTCTTTCACTTCATCTGCAACGGCGGACTCACCGTTAATTGTCACCGCATTGATCTCATATCCAACCTGAGGGGTTACACCAAAGGAAAGGGTTCCATTCTCTTCTACCAATCCCGGCCCTTGTGCATATGCTGTTCCAACCGGCTCTACAGAATACGTCACCCGGTATCCTTCCGCTGATGTGTCCACATGGAGCTGGTTTAACGTCGTAACATAAGCTTTTGCATAATAGGACTCATCTAGCAAAACCGCACCATAGGTTTTCCCTTTAGAAGTTCCTGATACTGCCGAATCCCCAACTGTACCGCCTGCCGGTTCTTCCCTGTTTTCAGATTCCGAATCAGAAGGGGTGGCCGTTTTTAAAATGGAAGTATCTGATGAAGTGAGCACGGAAAGCATATGTCTTGAAATAGATGCCTGAACTTTCGCACCTTCATCTCCCGACTGGCTGTTATCCGCTTCTGATTCAGCTTCATTGGACGAACCGGTATCAGAAGGATCACTTCCCGCATCAGCATTCCCGGAAGGCTCCTGGGAGCTTGTCTGACTTTCATCACCAGATGTCCCTCCAGACCCTGTTTCTGCTCCGCCTTCTGCCTCTGTGCTGTCCTCTGTTTCACCGGCAGTTCCAGTGCCATTTCCTGTTTCTGCTTCATCTGAATCCTTTGTTTCTTTGACACTTCCTGTTTCATCGGGACCTTTGGTTTCTTCCGAACCCTTTGTCCCTTCCGCACTTCCCGTTTCATCCGAACCCTTTGTCTCTTTTGCGCTTCCTGTTTCATTCGTATTCTTTGTTTCTTCCGCAGCTCCTGTCCCCGTCTCAGACCCAGCTTCCGGCTCACCCGGATTTACGGCATTTCCATCAGGCAGTGCTGTCTCCGGCTGTGTCTGCGGACCTCCGGGAATGGCTGCTGCACTTTCCGAGAAGGCCTTCACACTGACTTTCTGGGTCAAATAGCCGTCAATATTGGAGCGGAATGTGATTCTGCCGTCAGATTCATTCACATAAAGGAAAATGATCTCTTCCTCACCTGTCAGCAAATACCCTCCATCAGTGTCTGCTGTCCGGATAAACATGCGAAGCTCTGCCCCGTCAGCGCCGGCTTCCTCCTCCATGTAGTAACCCGGATTGAATTCATACACAAGGCCATTGCCAAATAACTTTTCATATTCCCGTTTCAGAGATGGGTCCTCATCTCCGAGGCCCAAATCAGCCGCATGAAAAGTTTCGCCCGAATCGATGGCAGCCTGTGCAGAACTTCGCAGTTCTTCTCCGCTTATCATAAAAACAGCATTTTCATGATCAAATGCTCTCTCTACATCTGCCCATGATACCATATTAAATGATGTCATAGTCAGACAAAGCGCGAGGAAACCTGCAAGACCCTGCCGGAATTTTCTTCTTCCCTGCTTCATATCAACTCTCCTTTCCATAAATTATTTTAAAATTCATAAGGTATATTCAGACGCCAAGAACAAGCCCCTTTTTTCGTACTGTATGTACTTATTCCCTTCTCCTTATTTATATGCCGAAGAAAATATATACTGAACCAATAACAAAGGTTTCCCGCTGAACAAAGCGTTATACATAAAACCTTCCATTTTTTTACTTTGATGTATCTATCGTGCCGGGATCAAATGATATCCACGAAATTCCCATTATTTTTTCAGCATTTTCTTTCTTATTATTTATAATACTTTCACCCCTGCCTATTTTGTCAGAATTTCCATGCCAGCTTGTATATAAAGTAAAATTATAATATAATAAGCATAAGTTCCGTCAATCTTCGGAACTATAACGAGGTTTGTTTTTCCTGCGGGAAAAGAGAAAGGAGCCAGCTTATGGATAAAAATGAGAAAAAGAAAGTGGAAGTATTTTTCGATTATATATGCCCTTTTTGCTATGCAGGGCTAAAGCATTTGGAGGATTTAATTCCGGAATATGACATAGAAATAGAATGGAGGGCCGTTGAGGCTCATCCCAAATCGGAACCTCCCCACGATATTTCCGACCACCAGGAAGCCTGGGAGCGTAAAGTCAGACCTCTCGTTCTTCAGGCCGGTCTGAAGCTGAATTCCCCTGTTTCCCCTGTTCCCAGAAGCGACAAAGCTTTTGAGGCGATGCACTATATCATTGAGCATCAGGGAAATGTGGAAGAATACCACAAAAATATGTTCAGAGCCATGTTTGTGGAGCAAAAAGACGTGGAAGATATCTCTGTTATTCTCTCCTGCGCACAAAATTGCGGTATCAACCCAGCCGATCTGGAAACCGCTTTAAAAGACGGAACTTATTCTGAAAAACAGCAGCAGTCCTTATCTTACGCTTATGAAGAAACTGGAATTGAAGTAGTCCCGACTTTCATCAGCGGTCCTCACCGCCTGGATGCTGCGGCAGGAGTAGGCGTTACAAAAGAACAGGTGAAAGAATTTTTAGACAGCCTTTTTGAGGATTAGAAATAAGCGTTTAAATAAGAGGAGGATATGGATTCATGAATTATCGCGAACTGGGCAATACGGGCCTAAAGGTCAGTGAAATCGGCATGGGGTGTGAAGGCTTTGTAGATAAGCCTTACCAGCAGATAAAAGAATTTGTAGATGCCATGGAGGCAGGGGGAGTCAACTGCATTGACTTATATACCCCGGACCCGGTACTGCGTTCCATGCTTGGCCGGGCCTTGCGGGGCCGCAGGGAAAAATTTTTGCTCCAGGCCCATCTCTGCACAGTCTGGAAAAACGGCCAGTATAAGCGGACCAGGGATATTAAAGAAGTTAAGGAAGGCTTTGAAGACCAGTTGGAGCGGTTGGAAACCGACCATGTGGAAATCGGCATGATTCACTATGTTGATTCCCTGTCTGATTGGGAATCCGTCAAGGAAGGGGCTGTTATGGAGTACGCCCGAAAGTTGAAGGAATCGGGCAGAATCGGCTCCATCGGCCTTTCCAGCCACAATCCGGAAGCTGCCCTGGCTGCCGTAAACAGCGGTCTGATCGATGTCCTCATGTTCAGTATCAACCCCTGCTACGATCTCCAGCCTGCCAGCGAAAACATAGAAGAGCTATGGGATACGAAAAGCTATGAAAAACCGCTGGTCAATATGGACCCGGACCGCCAGGCCCTGTATGAGACGTGTCAAAGGCTGGGAGTGGCCATCACGGTGATGAAAGCATTTGGAGGCGGCGATCTTCTAAGCGCCGAACTGTCTCCTGCCGGAATGGCATTGACACCTTACCAGTGCCTCCATTATGCCCTGACCCGGCCTGCCGTAGCCACGGTCATGTCGGGAGCCAGGACTTTAGAAGAATTAAAGCTCAGTATTTCCTATGTGGATGCGCCTGACAGTGAAAAGGATTATGCAGCCGCCTTTGCTGCGCTGCCCAAGATCAGTTGGAAGGGCCACTGCATGTACTGCGGCCACTGCGCCCCATGTCCTGTGGGAATCGATATCGCCGCTGTCACCAAGTTTTTAAATCTGGCAATCGCCCAGAACGATATACCGGAAACAGTCCGGGAACACTATGAAGTCCTGCCCCACAAGGCAGGAGAATGTATCCGCTGTAAAGCCTGTGACAAACGGTGTCCCTTTGATGTGCCCGCCATGGATAACATGGAAAAAGCGGCTCAGATGTTTGGGGCATAGGGAATTCATAAAAAAGCGCTTTAGATGTTTGGGACATAGGGAATTTATAAAAAGAGCGCCTAAATAATCAAGGGCGGTGACATAAGATAAAGTAATAAGCACCGGTTCCGCCGTTTTCAGGCGGTATCGGTGTTTGTTATTTAAAGAAACTGAACAGCAGGTTTTTGTTATTTCTCTATGGATATAATTGGTGAAAGTATGCTGATAATATGAATTGAACAAAAAATGCTCACCGTAAAGATCATTTGCTTCCATGGGAGTCCGATATTTTTTACATACAAAAGTCGAGTATTGATAAAGCAGATTTGGTATGATGTAGAAGCGAAGGGAGGGAAGGATATGCTGCAGGAACTAAACCGGGCTATTGAGTATATCGAAGAACATTTGACTGACGAACTGTATCTGGAAAAAGTATCTGAATATGTTGGAATCTCCGATTATCATTTTCGGACAGTATTCTTTTATCTTGCAGGAATGACATTGAGTGAATATATAAAAAGCAGGCGGTTGTCAAAAGCCAATGAAGATTTGCTGATGGGAGAAAAGGTCACAGACGTCGCTTATAAGTACGGCTACGGGTCCATGGATGGCTTTGCCCGTGCATTCAAAAAATGGAGCGGCTTTTTGCCCTCAGATGCAGTCAAAAAAAGGATCAGTAAGCCCTTCCCCAAGCTTTCATTTGTCATCACAACCAAAGGAGGAAATACGATGGAATGCAGAATTGAAGAAAAACCGGCGTTTTATCTGGCCGGTGTAAGCAAGCGGGTTCCCATGCAGTTTGAGGGTGTCAACAATGCGATTGTGGAGCTTGCAATGAGCATTACAAAAGAACAAAGAGAGGAAATGCACGCGCTGCAAGACATGGAACCTCATCAGATCATCAACGCTTCTTATGAAGCAGACGCCGGCTTTTTGAAAGAAGAAGGTGAACTGACCCATTTGATCGGCGTGCTGACCACCAAAGAAGAAGTAAGCGGCCAACTGGTGAAAGTTCCGGTAGAAGCCTGCTCCTGGGCCGTTTTTCCCAATGAAGGCCCATTTCCCTTCACGCTGCAAAACACCATGGCGCGAATCTATTCCGAATGGCTTCCCAATTCCGATTATGAGGTCATCGACATGCCCGCTTTTTCCTTTTCAAAAATGGATGAACATAAAAAAGATTACGCTTACAGTGAAGTCTGGACACCGGTCCGGAAGAAAAAATGAATTTGTTTGTGTATCATCTGCTCTTGCAGCAGAAAGCATAAAACGGCGGGAAATATCCCCGCCGTTTTATTGTTTCGTTATGTCAGCACCTTTTACAGAGGCGCTTTATTTTGTAGTTATAAAAGCTTCCGGATAAAAGGAGCTTAATTTGTAAAGTTGTCAAAATAACCCTGGATGTGAATGATAGGAGTTCCCTTATCACCGGAGCCGCTGGTTAAGTCGCACAGAGAGCCGATCAAGTCGGTTAAGCGGCGGGGGGTTGTCCCCTGGGATGCCATATCTCCCACCAGATTTTCTTTCTTGTCTTTGATGCGTCCCTCGATAGCCTTTTGCAGCGCTTCACCGGAAAGGTCTGCAAAATCATTATCCGCCAGGTATTTAAGCTTGATCTCATTAGGAGTTCCATTGAGTCCGGGAGTATTAGCCACAGAAACGCAGGGATCAGCCAGCTCCCAGATCTTTCCTACCGGGTCCTTAAATGCGCCGTCGCCGTAAACCATGGCTTCCACATGCTTTCCTGTTGCCTCCAGCAGTTTTTTCTGGATGTCCTCCACAAGAGGTGTACATTCACGCGGGAAAAGCTTGACCTTATCTTCGGTGGATTTGTTGGAGCCAAGGAGTCCGAAGCGCTCATTATAGCCGCTGCCGTCTACGGAAGCGTTGAGGATGTCGTCAAGTCCGCATACTCTCTCTGCACCGCCAGCCTTAAGAATCTTTTTCGTACGGGCACGGGTATGGATATCGCAGCAGAGCACATTTTTGGTGTAATCCAGAATCACTCTGGAATCATTGGCAAAAATAATATCGCATTCTGCACCTTCCGCACGGACAAGGTCTCCATAATACTGCACATAATCCACGCCTGTAAAGGTGTGCTTGTTCTCGCCGAACAATTCCCGGTATTTTTCCAGGGTGAGCACATCGCTGTAAGGGTTGATTCCGGCAGCATCGATCTGATCCAAAGAAACCAGTTCATTTCCCACCTCATCGCTGGGATAGCTGAGCATAAGAATCACCTTTTTTGCACCGCGGGCAATACCCTTTAAGCAGACAGAAAAACGGTTGCGGGAAAGGATGGGGAAAATGACACCGATTGTCTCGCCGCCAAGCTTTTGCTTTACATCTGCTGCGATTGCATCAATCGAAGCATAATTTCCCTGAGCGCGGGCTACCACGGATTCTGTCACTGAAACAATATCCCGGTCACGCAGAGAAAAGCCTTCCTGCTCAGCCGCCTCCAATACACTATCTACAACAATTTGAGACAAATCGTCTCCTTCCCTGACAATAGGGCAGCGAATGCCTCTTACTACAGTACCTACTTTACGTTCCATTGTATCATCTCCAAACTTTAGGATTTTTCACTTACATTATAATATAAAATCCTTTTCCAGGGAAGGTAAATTAAAAAATATTATTAATAAAATTACGATTTCCTGCATAGTAACACCGTTTTTTCTATCTTTTCAGCAGTTTTTCCATCACATAGTTGGTGAGCACAACACCGTTTCTCATGACCTGCTGCTCTTTGACCACTCTGTATCCGCGGGCTTCAAAAAATGGCTTTGCCGTAATGGAGGCATGGGTTGTAATGGCATGTACCAAAAACTGCGTTTCCAGGCTGTCACAGAGAGCCGTCGCAATCCCCTGGCCCTGATAGTCCTTGTGAACGAAAAGGTGGTCCAGATATCCTGTATGGTCAATGTCACCAAAGCCTGCAATGGTGCCGTTTTCTGACGCCACCAGGGTATAATGCTCCAGGAACACGCGGTTCCACTGGTCTGCATTTACCGGCCCGGCCCATGCATTAAGCTGTTCCTGGGTATAGTCCTTGCTGCATACCCCATGGACTGTATTGAAAAATAACTCCGTTATTTCCTGTATATCACATTCCCTGTACTCCCTTATTTCCATATGTTCTCCTCCGTTCCTTTCCTCTATCTTATCACGAAACGGCTGTTTTCTCCACCTCAGCACATTTGACAGCCTGCAAAAACAGGCGGCCCATGTCTCTTTGACCGGGCCGCCTGTTTTAGAGCTATAATCCAAAGTACTGCTGGAACTGTCTTACAATTCCCCATGCCATGGCATCTGCCATTTTCATGGCTCCATGCTCAATGTCTTCAAAAACCCGGATTTCGTCATTGTAATCACCGGATATCATATCGGAAGCTTCCACTTTCAGCATCGCAAGGTCATCATAGAGCATCTTCTTCCAGTCCTGGACGGACCAGTTGGGGTTCAGACTGCCCAGGAATTCTGCGATCTGATCCGCATTCTGATACCAGCGCCTTTCCGCAGCATCTGCTGCGCTTGTGTCGCCTGCCTTTATGTCTCTGAAAAGCTCTCTTCCGATTGTAAGGCGGTCTGTCAAAAGGTCTTCAAACCGTTCCCCGCTCTCTTCTCCGTAAAATGGGCGAAGGGCGGTTTCGAAATCTTCCAGGTTTTTCAAAAGACGGCTCGTAACCGCATCTTCATTAGGAGCGGAAAACGCAATGCTTTGAATGAGCATCCTTCTCCAGTAAACATGCTGCATCCATAAAAGCCTTAAGTAATTATTTAAAGTCTGCTCCGCACTGCTGACCCATCGGGGAATAGGCTGAAGTCCGGGCTGAGTTTGAGGCTGGGGCTGAGGGGCTGGCTGGGGACGGGGGCGCGAGGGATATCTGCCTCCGTAAGGAATGCAGATCACCTGCCCGATAAACAGGTTAACAGGATTGATTCCCGGATTTGCAGACATAATCGCATCCACGGTTGTGCTAAACCGCTGTGATAGCAGCCACAATGTGTCTCCTGCCTGAATCACATAAGAATACGTTCCATCCGGACAGGCATTGACCATGCCGATGCTGTTCGATTCTCTGCGGACCATGGGCGGTGTCTGCTGCTGAGCTTGAGACTGGATTTGGGAACGTTGGGATTGGGACTGGGGAGATGTAAATGGCTGGGGCTGCATCCACGGTTGTGTTTGTGGTTGAGTCTGCGATGGAGTCCACGGCTGGCTCTGAGATGGAGTCTGAGGCTGAGTCTGCGATGGAGTCCGCGGTTGAGTCTGCGACGGCATCTGCGGCTGACTCTGCGATGGAGTCCACGGCTGGCTCTGAGATGGAGTCTGCGGCTGCCCCTGCGACGGCATCTGCGGCTGACCCTGCGACGGCATCTGCGGCTGTCCCTGCGATGGAACCTGGGGCTGAGGCTGCCCTTCCCGTGAGGGAGTCGGCTGAATCATATCTTCCCGCGGAACACAGATCATTTGTCCAATGTACATACTATTTAAATTCACGCTCGGATTGGCAGCCACAATGTCCTCTGGGGATACATTGAAACGCCGTGAGATAAACCATAGGGTATCACCAGCCTGAACAGTATAAGAATACATTCCTTCTGAACAAGGAGTCATAATTTTACTGCCTTTCAATTAAACAATTTGCATTATTTTATGATTTCAGAAACAGGAAAGTACCTGTCAACCGCAGACAAAATACAATTTACCTATATACCTTGCAAAAAACTGGAAATTATTTACAGAAAACGAAAATGATCAATTGCATAATGAAAGATTTTTTGATATCATTTCCATATTAATAACTTTTTATTTCTACATTTCACACACTTATTTACTTGAAGGGGGACTCACCATGAAAAATGAAGGAATGGAAAGCATTTTCATGCAAATGCCCATAGGATATGCCCGCCTGGCGTCTTCTGTTGAAAAGACCGCTCCCAGACGTCAATATATTCTCATGGACGCCAATGATACATTTTTTCACTGCTGGGGTTTGAACAGAGAAACGTCACTGAATCAGGAAATATCCCAGCTCCTTAACGATGTCTCCGATACTTCTGCCTGGGAAAATTTTTATGAAAATCTGAATCACGCTAAAAAGGAAAAGCCTTTTATCATAAATATTGGTGAATGCAGCTTTCAGGTAACCCTCCGGCGCAGCGGCCGGTCAAAGGAAATCACAGCCTTTTTCACTGATATCACTGGCATTTACCAGCAGTTGCAGACAGAACAGTGTAAAAACGAGAAACTGGCCGAGGATATTGACATCTTTTTCAACAGCACCCAGGATGGCCTGTTTATCGTCAACTACGTGAACGGAGAATTCCGCTACCTCCGCAACAATATGGCTCATCAGAACTTAACCGGCCTGACCGCACAGCAGTTGAGAGGAAAAACACCGGTCCAGGCCCTTGGCGAGACGGGAGCCCTGCTCCAGAACGGATACCAGAAATGCGTGGACTCCGGCGAAAGCCTGATCTATGAAGAGACAGCTACTTTTAACGGAAAAAGCAGAAGGTGGCTGGTGCGCCTCACTCCCGTGAAGGAAAATGGCCAGGTTTCCTACATCGTAGGTTCCCGCACGGATATTACAGACTTAAGGCGCCTGGAAATAGAAAAGGAACAGCTTTTAGAGAACTTAAATTCCATGTTTACCTCTCATTCAGCCGTTATGCTGATCGTTGACAGGGAGAATGGACGTATTCTGGATGCCAATCCAAAGGCCTGCTCCTTTTACGGTTATACCAAGGAAGAGCTGCTGGCCATGAACATGGAGAACATCAACGGAACCATACACCACAGCCAGATCCACTCTCTCACGGAAACAGACCGCTATTTCCTCTACCCCCACCGTTTAAAAAGCGGGGAAATCAGAATGGTGGATATATACACCAGTCTCATCACCTATGAGGGGAAAAAACAACTGTTTTCCATTATATTTGATGTGTCAGACCGGGAAAAATTCAAGGATGACTTATCAAAAGAAAAGGAACTGTTAAGCGTCACATTTAACTCCATCGGAGACGGAGTCGTTACCACTGATAACGAAGGACTTGTGACCTCCTTAAATAAAGCGGCCAGCGATATCACCGGCTGGAAGAACGAGGAGGCATTTAAAAAGCCTTTTGATGAAATTTTTGACTTGAGAAATGAAGCCACCGGAGAATCCGCATCAAGTCCCATCAGCGAGGTGCTGAGAACCGGAAAGACCGTAGGCCTTGCCAATCACACGGTGCTCTTTGACAAACAGGGGTATATTGTCCCCATTGCAGACAGCGCCGCCCCTATCCGGGACGAAAAAGGGCAGATGTACGGCGTTGTCATGGTCTTTCGGGATGTGAGCCAGGAAAAAACACAGCAGGAACGAATTTTGTATTTAAGCTATCACGATTCCCTGACAGGAATGTTCAACCGAAGATACATGGAAGAAGAACTGCTGCGGATAGACCGGCCCGACAATCTGCCCATTGCCGTCATCATGGGCGATGTGAACGGCTTAAAGGTGAGCAATGACGTGTTCGGCCACAAGACCGGAGATCTCCTTTTAAAATCAGTTGCAGAAGCATTTCAGCAAACCATAGGAGAAATGGGCGTATCCGCCAGATGGGGCGGCGATGAATTTTTAGTCCTGCTCCCGAAAACAGATGCCGGAAAAGCACAAAAGCTGGTGCGGAAGTTGGAAGAAACTTTAAAAAAGAATGACAGCCTTCCTTTTAAGATCAGCGTAGCCCTTGGCATTGACGTGAAATTTGATGAAAATATTCCTTTTCATCAGGTTCTTCAAAAAGCGGAAGAACGGATGTACCACAAAAAGCTCATGGAGGGAAAGACTTACCGCAACAGCATCATGAATTCCCTCTTATCCACCCTGTATGAGAGAAGCACAGAAACCATCGAGCATTCCTTAAGGATGGAGGCCATCTGCCTTTCCATTGCCGAGAAGTTAAATCTCACCCTTGAAGAAAGGGACGAGCTGTCACTCTTTGCCATGCTCCATGATATTGGAAACGTGGGGGTGCGCACAGAGCTTTTGACAAAGCCCGGCCCCTTAGACGAAGAAGAGTGGAAGGAGCTCAGGCGCCATCCGGAATTGGGCTACCGCATCGCACAGAACACACCTGAGCTTTCCATGGTATCCGAATATATACTTTCCCATCATGAAAGATGGGATGGAAACGGCTATCCCAGAGGCTTAAAAGGAACCGATATCCCTCTCTTATGCCGCATTATGTCAATCGCCGATTCCTACGATGCCATGACAAATGACCGTCCTTACCGGAAGGCCATGGAACCCCAGGCGGCAAAAGAAGAAATCAAAAAACTGGCGGGGAAACAGTTTGACCCCTATATAGCCGAAGTCTTCCTGGAACTGGACGACCCTGATCTTTAAACCCGAACAAAATCACCCAGGGGCCCTCTCTTCGCCCTATGGACAGATTCACCTTACAGCCTCCTTTTTAATACCATGTATTAGGACATCAAATAAATGCTCCTGTCAAAAAGGAGGCTGGCACTATGAAAGCAGACAAGGTCACTCTCATTGAAATTAAATATCCCCGGACGGACCAGGAAAAGCAGGCCTGTTTTCTCCTTGTCTGGCAGGACTGGCTGGAGAAAGCCGATGAAAGAATCCGCATGAACGCAGGATTTTACGGTTCTGCGGAGGAAGGGCTTTCCATTCTGGCCCAGGGCATCTTCTGCGGACTGCCCGAAGAAGCCCTGTATATCATCCACCCTCTCCTCACTCTTGGAGGGGCCAGATACCGATTAAGATATATCCCCTGTAATGAAGCTCTCGATGCATTTACCCTTCCTTAAAATCCAGGAAAAGGGATTTAAAAAAGAGGCCTCCTTGTGATTTGATTTTTATCACAGAAGGCCTCTTCATTCTTATTTTTCAGTTTTTATCAAATGTACCAGTCCCGGCACGAAGAATACGGTAAGTTATTCCTGTTTAAATACTGCGTGGAAAATTGCAGCTATAAATTAGCCTCACAAAATACCGTTAACGCTTTACATGCCTCTTCCTCATCACTTCCAGATATAATGATTGAAATGCTGTCTTTAAACCTCACATGAAGAGACATGATAGACATCACATTTTTAACATTTTCAGCACGTTCACCTTTTTGAATTTGAATTTCACTTTGAAACCGGACAGCTATTTTACTCAGCAGAAACGCATTCCTTGCATGGATACCGGTTGGTGTACGAACTACATAATTCAGGATTTTCATATGCAGAACCTCCTTTAAGATGGAATCACGTTCTGGAATCCATATTTTTGCAAATCACACCATTGGCCTCAAAATATTCAACGATAGCTTGCATAAATGCTCTGCTCCGTTTAAAAGCAAAACTTTTTCTACGCACTGGAGTGGAAAGAATGCTGATATGCTGAACGTTAGATGAGGAATGAAAAAATACATCAATTCCTAACCCGGTGATAACAGGCACCTCGTTGAAGCTATCGCCATCAGCCTTATTCTGTACCAGTTCCGGACTGCAATTTACCCTGCAATACTTCACATCTTCAATGGGAAACTGTTTTGGATGGCTGTATTCCTTTGATCTTAACCGATTATTAAGGATACAAAACCTCTTATTCTTATCATCAATCAATAGATAATTGCCAATCCTTTTTGTCACTTCAAATCCCATCAAATCTTTAGAAGCTTCCGCATATGAAGAAACCCGCTGTTGAATTTCTTCCAGGCACATCCCCCTGATTGTTTCTGTGCAATTATTGCTGGCCGCTTCATAGCAATCCCTGCAAATACAGCCGCCCGTATATTTAAATCTCATCATCCCTAATCTGTTGTTGCATACACGACACGTTTTCACTCCGCTCACCCTTACTGATAGATCATCTTTACTGCATCATATATTCTGAGGTACTTATGATACTTTCCGGCATATAAATCCACATGATGCGGTCTTGGAACAATGCTGTTTTTAAATTCAGCAGCCCCTTGCAGTTCCTCTTTCTTATTATTCCCATTTACAGCATTGCAAGCCATTATCGCAGCCCCATAGGCTGCCCCTTCACTGCTGTCGAGCTGGACGATCTCAACGTTCAGCACATCGGATAAAATCTGCATCCAGACCTCACTGTTGGCTCCCCCGCCGGTTACCTTTAATTGATGTAACTCCTCTTCAGATAGCTGCATTGCCTCAGAAAGCTGTTTTACCGCAAAACAAACTCCCTCCATTACCGCAATTGCCAGGTCTTCTCTCGTATGATTTGTATCAAGTCCTATAAAAGCACCTCTCAGGGTCGGATCACTATACACTGTTTTATCGCCAGTCAGGTGCGGATAAAACAGAAGATTATTTTCGCCCAATTTTGAAGTATCAATGGAATCTGTCATGTCATTAAAGTTGTTAACTCCAAGGACCTTCTTCACATACCAGCCATAGCTCCCGCCTGCGGACTGAACAACGCCTTGAATAAGATTGTTTATTTCCTTTCCATCCAAAGAAAATAAAATCCGCTTGCCTTTCATACTTTTGTCGATTTTATTCCTTGACACCATTAACACTCCTGAGGTCCCAATGGATAAAACCGGGTACTGATACCGTAAGCATCCCGTGGCAATTGCCGATGCAGAGTTGTCACCAGTTCCGGCAATCATCTTCACGCCAAAAGGCAGGCCCAGTTCTTCCTGTAAATCAGACCGCAAACTTCCGACGATCTCCTGGCTCCCCTTCACTGGAGGATAGGCGGATTCATGAAGTCCAATTATTTTTCTCATACTTTCTGACCAGCATCGCTCTTCCAAATCATAAAGAGATGACGTAGATGCTTCGCAATAATCCGTACTGTATTTCCCGGTAAAATAATATACGAGATAGTCAGGTCCTATTAAAAACTTATGCAGTTTTTTAAAATTTTCCGGTTCATTGTTTTTCAGCCACAAAAGATTCATTGCCGGGCTGCCGGTGGAAATTATCTTTAAGATCGATGCAGTATCCTCCTGCGTTAATATCCCTTTCACATTCGAAACATCGTCTTTTGTTCTCATATCATTCCACATGATGGCAGGCCGAATACAACACCCATTTTCATCAAGAAAAACAGTTGTATGCATTTGCCCGGTAATACCAATTGCTTCCACAGAATGTCTATCCAGGTCTGAAAGCAGCGCTTTCAGACCTGATTTGACAGCTTCCACCCAGACTTTTGGCCAGATTTCTTTCCAGCCTGGTTGGGGTTCTGAATATTGGTATTCCCGGTCACAGCCTGATACAATTTTTCCAGCCGTATCAATAGCCGTTATCTTGGCCGATGAAGTTCCTATATCAATACCAATATATAATCCCATTACAGTTCTCCAAATTTAATAATCACTTTATAGCTTTCTGTTTTAGCCGCACATTCAATTGCTTTGTCAAATTCAGTATAATCATAGACAGCTTCAATCAGAGGGCTTGGATCAAGAAGGCCTTTTGATAATAACTGGACTGACTGATGATAAGCTTTGATTGTCGGACTGACAGCACCTGTAATTGTGATCTGGTATGAATGTATTCTTCCCATATTTACAGGCACCGGATCATTGGGATGCAGAGAACTGAACATTACACATATCCCGCCTGGCGCCGTCATCTCAACAGTGTCTGCTGCCACCTTAGGAGATGCCGTCGTATTAAATACGGCTGTTGCTCCACGGCCTCCGGTGAGCTTTCGAACCGCCTCAATTACGTTTTCATTCATCGGATCGATTGCATCATCACAGCCCAGTTCAAGTCCCTTTTCACGGCGCCGGGCCAATGGCTCACTTAAAATAACGCGTGCTCCCTTCATCTTCAAAGCCATAACATGAAGCAGCCCCATAGCGCCTCCGCCAATGACAACCACATCATCTCCAAATTCTATGGCTGTACGGTTAATGCTGTTGAGCACACAAGCCAGGGGCTCTGTAAAAGATATCTTCTCAAATGAAACCTCCTCAGGAAATGCGAAGACATCATTGGCTTTTACCACAACGAACTCTGCAAATCCGCCGTATCCGGAAAGTCCATCGGGATTCTGAAAAGTTTTTGTCCTGGGAAGTCCTTCACAGATATTTTCTTCACCATGCTTGCAGTAATAGCACATTTTACAGTCATCAATAATGTAAGCAACCGCCCGCTGGCCCTTTTTAAAGTATTGATCCGTTACTCCAGCGCCCATGTCTTCAATGACGCCGCAGTACTCATGGCCGCCAATACGAGGAAAGCTGTAATTACAGTCTCCATTGAAATCACGCACATCATTTGTACAGATTCCGGAAGCCTTTACCCGAAGCAAAACCTCATCTTCCTTTAATGCCGGCAATTCAATGTCTGAATAAGTCACATTTCGGGGTTCATTTAAAATAATGGCCTTCATCATTTCTCCTTTCCGTTCTTAATGACTGCCTAGAACGTTAAAATTCCCGTCAAACCTCCAATGATTCCGATCACAATAATCAAAATAATAATTTTTATAGATGACCAGCGTTTCTTGAGCAGGGTATATACACCCATGGTTGCACCCAGGGGCAGGATATTCGGCATCACCACATCAAAAAAGTTTTTCTGGAAATTAAATACAGAGGTCGAACTAACTACTTCAATGCCGCATATGCATTTTACATAATTTACGATAAGTCCGCCCATAACCATACAGCCCATTACCGACGCACCCTTTAACAACTTCTTCAAAGTGCCTTTTTCGAGGAAATCTATAATCGCATCACTGCCTGCCCGGTAACCGAACATAAAGTTCATATAACTGAGAACATGAGCGCCTGCAACAATCAATATTGCGTAAATAATAGAGCCCCATATATTTCCCTGGCCGGAGCGGGTAATATCAATACAAATTGCCAGAAGTATAGGAATGACAACGCCCTGCCAAATCGTATCACCGACACCGGCTAACGGTCCCATAAGAGACGTTTTGATATTGGTTATAAATTCCGGCGGAATTTCTTCTCCCATAGCCTTCTGCTCTTCCATGGCAATTGCCATGCCGAGTATACATGCACCGAATTCAATATGAACATTAAAGAATTCAATTTCACGTTTCATCACTTCTTTCCGTTTTTCCGGGTTATCCTTGTGAAAATATTTGATAATCGGGGCAAATACATGGGCTACCGCCTGTCCCATCATCCGCTCATAGTTGTAGCAGGTCTGGGGGAACGATTCCCAAATCAGCCAGGAACGCAGCAAAGCTTTTCTTGGTATTAATGTCTTTTTTTCCTCTGCCATATTAATCATCCTCCTCTGCCAGCACCGGGGCTTTTGATTCAGTAACCTGAACATAGATAATTGCCACGATCAGCGCAATTACGCCTAAAGTCATTAAGCCAAGACCTGAATAAACCGCTAAAATAAATCCCAGGAAAAAGAATACCTTTGATTCACCCTTGAATATGTACATCAGGGTAATACCGATACCAAGAGCCGGCATTAATCCGCCGATAATCTGAAACACAGTTAAAACTCTTCCGCTTAATAATGATAAGAAGCCTTCAATATAAGTTGCCCCGAAATATGCTGCCAGGGTGCAGGGAATAACCGTTATGACAAACGCAAACATCTGAGGAAACAGAACATTTGCCCTCCATATCTTGTGATACTCGCCTTTCTCAATGTATTGATCCGCCATATGTACAAATACGGAGTCAACAGTCATACGCGCATACCAGACAATGGTTCCAAGAATACCGATGGGAACTGCCAGCGCAAGTGCTGTTTCCGCATCCAGTCCGCCGACAATCGCATAAGCCGTTCCCAGAATGCCTGCCAGACCCATATCTGCCGGCATGCTGCCCCCTGCTGACATAAAGCCTAAGTAAACCAGGTTAATGGTTCCTCCAATAACCGCCCCCTGTACCGGGTCACCAAGGATAATACCTGTAACCAGACCGCAAACCAGCGGCCTTTGCAGTGACCATAACCCGACAAACGGCAGGTTACCAATTGCAAGCCAGTAGGTCACTCCCAAAAAAACAGCTTGAACTAACGTCATTGACATACTAAAACACCTCCATTATTTTCATTTATTTCACATATCCGGATGCTTCAATGATCTGCTGTTCCGGTACGAGCTGATAATACACACGAACGCCTTTTTCCATCATCTTCCTGATGGAATCCACTTCTTCCGGATTGCAGGCCACGTTTTTGATAAATGGTGTTCTCTCTTCTCTTATTCCCATCCCGCCAAGATTGACCTCTTTAATAGCCAGGCCTTTCTCCGCCATTCTTAGAAAAGTAACCGGTGTTTTTGCGAGTACCATAACCCTTTCAGTTGCAGGGCCCTCTGTCTTCATCTTTTCTCCCGCTTCCTCTACCGTGTATACATTCACTTTCACACCGGCTGGTGCTAAAACCTTTAATACCTTGCTGTTAAACTTATCAGCAGCAACACCGTCATCTGCGATAACAATCCGGTTTACACTTAAGCTTGGAGTCCAAACAGATACCACTTCACCGTGTATCAATCGATCGTCAACTCTTGCCAATACAATATTTCTCACTCTGAAACCTCCTCGTCAAAAAATTTTCCTACATCCTTAATCGTTTCCGGTGCCAGGGCAATCAGGTTCTCACAGACGGTTTCAACAGATAAGCCTCCGTTTCTGGACATGAGAGCTTCGATAAGAAGCGGTAGATTAATCCCTGTTATGTGGTGGAACTCATAATCTCTCATCAGAGAAACCACACAATTAAAGGGACTGCCGTGGAACAAGTCTGTCATGAAAAGAATACTGTCACCTTCTGACACTTTAAGTTCCTCTTCCAGTTTTTGGATTAAATCCGAGGGGCCCTCCTCCGGAAACAATCCAAAAGCTACCAGCTTTTCCTGGGGACCTAAAACCATTTGAACACTATCCAATAACCCCTTGGAGTAGCTTCCATGTGAAACTAAAATAATTTTCATATACAAACCTCCGCCTATATATTTTAGAATGCAGTTCAGTTGCAACTTTAAACAGAGTATATCACAGCCAACTGTTCATTTGAGATAACTTTTTGCGTAATAAGCACGCATTTTTATTGATTTTATATTTTCCCGATTGCATAGTAACCCCGGAAATAAGTGATCTTCACCATAAATCCGCCTTGATATAATGAAATTATTCATCCATCAACCAATTTAAATTCAAGGAGGTAACGAAATGAAGATTGTAAATGGCTTTGATTTAATGGATTATGCAGTGAAACACAACTACCTGCTGCCCTCTTTCAACACCACAAATCTGGAAATGACGTACGCAATTGCCAAGGGGCTCAATGCAGTAAATTTGCCGGGTTACATACAGATTTCTTCCAACAACTTAAGACTTTCCAGCCCTGAAGCGATCGTCGCTCTGACAAAAGATGCTCTAAAGGACTCCGATGTACCGATTTCATTGCATCTGGATCATGGCAAATCTTATGAAGATGTAAAAAGGTGTGTAGATGCCGGCTTTACTTCTGTTATGATCGATGCTTCCCATCTCCCATATGAAGAGAATATTGCCGCAACAAAAAAAGCCGTTGACTACTGCCATTTTTATGGCGTACCTGTAGAAGCGGAATTAGGTGCTTTAAAGGGAAAAGAAGAAGATATTGTCAATGAAGCAGACTGCAAAACTGACCCCAAGCTGGTTGCTGACTTCATAGAGCGCACCGGGTGTGATTTGCTTGCTGTATCCATAGGAAATGTCCACGGCCTGGACATGGAACCCAAAATAGACATTCCGCTGTTAAAAGAACTCTCTGCTGTCTGCAAAGTTCCCCTGGTTATGCACGGAGGGTCCGGCGTACCATTTGAAATCATTCGTGAAACGAAAAATTATGGAATGTTGAAAATCAACTATGGCTCCGATTTAAGAAAGGCGTTTATAACCACATTCGGCAAAGCATATGTGCAAAATAATAATGCTGCCAGCGTGATTGAGCTCAGTCTGGAGTCCGTTGAAAATGTGAGCCAAACAGCGCAGAGTATCACAAAAATAATCAATCAGCAGTAAAAACAGCGGAACTTAAGCTATATGAATAAACCACGGCAGTAAAATGAGGTGGGGAGAGAATTAAATCATTCTCTCCCCACCTCATTTTAATTCAAAATACTGCCTTTTAGCGAATTTCTCACAAGTTCCACAAATGTCTCATACTTCGGATCGGCTGCTATTTTTTTAGCAAAAAGATTATCCGCAAAAATCTTAGCAATGTAATCCCAAAGATGAAAAGCCTGCGGATTATTTCTTCCGATGCATATCAGGACCACAAGATTAACCAGATTCTTTTCCTCATCCCATTCCAAAGGAGTTCTGCTCACGGCAACAGCCGCAAATGTATCAGAGGAAACAGCGTACATCGGATGGGGAACAGCGATTCCTTCCCCAAAATAAGTACTCCCCCTATGCTCCCTTTTCATAACCTCTGAATGAAGCAGCTCCAGGCCGTCTTTTTCATCCGAATGACCGCAAAGAAGTTCCAATACACTTGATTTAGAATCACCTGCATCAACAAAGAAACGGTCTGGACTGAATATCTGGAGTATATCTTCAATATTTTTAAATCCATCCATAATCAGCTTGATATTCATATAATCATGCTTGGATGGAAAGGCATCAATTAACATGGCAATGCCTTTTTCGTACATTTTCCCCTTGTCAGTCGTTAAGAAAACGTCGTATTCATCCATCATTTCCTCTGTGATTTCAATCTCATGTTTAAAATCCAATACGGACATATTATTTGAAAACCACTTAATCAGAGTCTGCCTCAATAGTAATGTCATGCTGTTTTTCAAAGAACTGATGACTAATACCCGCTTTGTACCCGTCTTGTTGTTTACTTCCAGCAGGCAGCTATAAAAATGTATTGCTATCAGCGATGTTTCAGCCTCGGAAATCTTCCTGCCGTATCGTTCTTCCAGCAGCAGCGAAAAAAATATTCCAATGTCATATCCGAGCGGAAAGGTCTGTCTGATATAGTCCAGCATCCTGCTTTTCAACTGCATATTATATTTAATCCTTATGCTTAAAGGCACACAATGAAGAGCCAATGCGATGCGCAGATTAATATTATCGGTAAAATCTATATCAAACCGTTTTTTTATCTCCCGGAATGCATCAACGATAAATTCATCCATTTCAACAGTTATCATCGAAGGATTTTGACAGTTTGATCTCCCTTTAAGGTACAATGCATAATACTTAACTTCATACTCCGTTGGAGTTATCAAAAAGCGTTTTGCTAACCTGTCAAATAAAGCCCCGGAAATATTTAATTCGATATCTAAAGCATCGGTGATGGACAACTCATTGGGATTTATGTAAAAGCCCTGTTGAAGGCGTTTAATCATGATATTCAGCATAAGAATTGAATTTTGAATATCCGTATCAGCCATGATGTATTTGTATTTGATAAAAACATCCGTTATTATATTTTTAATTACCGCGATCTGCTTTTCATCAATATATTTCGTTCCAGCCTTTCTCGAACTGTGTGCAAGAAACATATTCTTCTCAACGATATAACGGCGTTTATTTATTTCTGAACCAAATATCATAATGCGGTTGTCGTTTCTAAGTAAATCAAGATCATACTCAGCCAATACTTCCTGAAGCTTTCTGACATCATTCAGCAGAGTAGACGTGGATATATAAAACTCATCAGCAATTTTCGAAATAGATACTGCTCTTTGCTGATTTAATAAATACATCAGTATATAATTGACTCTGCCCGAAGGATAACCTAAGGAAACGTGTGCATGCTGCTGATAAAGTGTGTTTATAAAAGCCGTAAATTCTTCTTGATTGTGAATATGCAGACAAGTTCCCTTTGGCACCACCGATTCAAGGCTGGCACACTTTTCTTTTGCCAACAGATCCTTTATAACACGAAGATCTCCCTGTACAGTCCGAACGCTCACATTCATTTTTTTAGCGAAGTATGAAGCAGTCAGGCATTCATCGGAATTCTTAAACAATTCAAGTAATATTTCTATCTGGCGCTGGTTAATCAAGATGTGCCCTCCTCATCTGTTCTTTAATATTCAGGCTATTTTTCGGCATCAAGAAACTGAATGTGCGAAAAACGGTCCCGGAATGATTGCGGCAGTTTTTGGTCAGAAACAATGCACTCAACAGATTCCAAAGTGGTGACCAAATGTTCCGACATTTTTCCAAAACGCTCAAAGGGGCAAAGGAAAACTCGCTTTTTGGCCTGTTTTAGCATAAACTTCCTCACTTCTGTCTCTTTCTCACTGACATCAGTGATCTTTCCATCTTCATTCAATGAAGAGGAAGTAAAAAACATTTGATCCACATATATATTTTTAAGCAGCTCAAGGGCATACGGCCCTGTGGTAATCACATAATCCCTGTCAGATACCAGACCTCCTGCTGCATAAGTTTTAATATGTTTAGCCGCCAATAAGTGGGCCATGTGAAGATTATTTGTATACGCTGTAATATTCCATTCCGGTTTTATTAAAAATGCAAAATTCATAGCTGTTGTGGAGCTGTCGAAAAAAACCGCAGAATCAGGCTTAATTAAAGTGATTGCTTTTCTGGCAATAATCATCTTTTCCTTTTTGCTTTCCTGTTTGCGCAGGGCAAAAGGTGCAAGTCCGGCAGACTGCGCAAGCAGCGTCACTCCCCCGCGCGAACGTCTCACATATCCTTGATTCTCTAAATTTGTCAGGTCTCTCCTTATGCTGGAAGGACTTGCATAGAGCTTAGAAGCCAGAAATTCTACCGTAGCATAATTAATCTCTTTCAGCAATTCTAATATTTCATTTTCTCTTTTAAAATTGCTCATATATGCTCCTTTTCTGATCATAAGTGATTGTTTTTCAACATTAACGCCACTTCTTGACTAAACGGATATCTTTATTTATTATAATCTCATTATCAGGAAAAGGAAAGGAAAATGTATGAACAATCAACATTTTATTTTTGATTTAGACGGCACTCTATGGGATGCAACAACTATAATTGCTACATCTTGGAATAAAACATTGAGCGCTGACGGGCGTTACACAAAAGAGATCACCTCTGATTTATTAAAAAAAGAATTTGGCAAAACAATTTCAACAATTGCTGATAATATCTTTTCAGAATTCGAAAAAAGCACCAGGGATGAACTGATTGAAAAATGCCTTCTCAGTCAGGAACGGGATTTGCAGCTTACTGCGAACCGTATCATCTATCCTCATGTGCTGGAAACACTCAGAGCTCTTAGTGAAAGAAATAATATTTATATCGTAAGCAACTGCCAATCCGGATACATCGAACTTTTTATAGACAAATATAATTTAAAAGACCTTGTAACAGATATTGAATGCTTTGGTAATACGGGAAAATGTAAAGCAGATAATATTGTCAGCTTAATGAAACGCAACAACATTAAAGACGCCTTTTATATAGGCGATACCATGGGAGACTGTGAAGCCGCAGCAAAGGCCGGTATACCTTTCATTCATGCTTCCTATGGATACGGAGAAGTAAACAGTTGTTATTTAAAAATCACTGAAATTTCACAGCTTTTGAGCTTGTCCATGAATCCGTCATTTAACTGAAAGAAGGGAAACAAACCATGGAAATCGATATGAATCAATTTTCCAAGCCGTGTTCCTGCGGTATGACGCACCATGTTCAGGTGAGAAATATTTATATTGAAGAGAATGCAACAAAATATTTACCGAAGATTTTAAAGAATTATGAATCTCCTGTTTTCATCTGTGATAAAAATACCAGGAAAGCCACAGAGCAGGCTCTTGCCCCATTCTTTGACCTATATCCGGTAATCGAATTAACAGATGACTGTATCATTGCAGATAATAACAATGTAGATACAATCAACAATCTTTTAGTAAATCAGCCTGATCTTTTAGTCGCTGTAGGCAGCGGAACGATTCATGACTTAACACGGTATGTCAGCAATCAGCTTTCCATACCGTTTCTATCTTATCCCACTGCTGCCAGTGTTGACGGTTTTTTATCGACAGGCGCCGCAATGACATGGTTTGGATTAAAGAAAACATTCCAGGCTCAGTCACCGCTCTATGTAATTGCAGATACAAACATATTCGCCAATGCCCCTTACCGGCTGACAGCATCGGGGTTTGCTGATTTATTAGGAAAATACACTGCACTGGCTGACTGGAAGATATCAGACCTGGTATCCTCTGAACCCTTTTGTCAGGAAATACATGATTTGGTTTTTGAGGCCGTAAAACAAGCTGAAAATTCTGCCGTTGCTATAAGAAACGGCAGCAAAGAAAGCCTGGAGCAGTTGATGTATGCCTTATTGCTGTCCGGCATGGCCATGCAAATGCTGGGCAATTCACGGCCAGCTTCCGGAGCAGAACATCATTTGTCTCACTTATGGGAAATGAACGTAATCAACCCGCATATCGATGCCCTGCATGGAGAAAAAGTTTCGGTGGGCCTGATCCTTTGCCTGGAAAAATATAAATCACTGCAATCCATCTTAAAGGCAAATGCATTTACGCTGCCAGATACTTATGAGTTTGAATATGATCTTTTAAAAAAATATTTCAGCCCCTCCGGACTCTATACCATGATAATTTCTGAAAACGGCGAAAATATACTGTCTCCGGTTGTCATAAGCCGTTTTCGGCAGTTTCGCGGAGAAATCGTAAAAATATTGGAAGAGCTGCCAGACTGTGAATCCGTTAAGAAGAAGCTGGAAGATGTTAAATGCCCTGTCAGCTTAGAACAAATTGGACTATCCGAAAACATTCGCATTCTTTCTTTAGAGTTAAGCCCCTATATAAAACGACGGCTGACCATGATGAGATTATCGAAGCTATTAATAGAATCATAGGCATTATGTACCGAGAAATATTTAAGTAAAAAACAGGAGGCATCCGGCTGTTCCGGCTGCCTCCTGTTGTATTTTACAGCAGTTCTTTTATTTTTTCTTCCACCATCTTCATATCCGCAGTAGGTTCAAAGCGTTCCACCACATTCCCCTGACGGTCCACCAGGAATTTGGTGAAGTTCCATTTGATGTCAGGTTCATTTTTGTAATCCGGATGGGACTTTTCTAAAATTCCTTCCAGGATAGAGGTGATCTTATGGGCCGGATCAAACCCGGCAAAGCCCTTTTGCTTAACCAGATACTGATACAGCGGGATGGCCTGGCCTCCGTTTACCTCAATCTTGGAAAACTGAGGGAAGGTCACTCCAAAGCGTCCGGTGCAGAAGGTATGAATCTCCTCGTCAGCCCCCGGCGCCTGATCTCCGAACTGGTTGCAGGGGAAATCAAGGATTTCAAGCCCCTCGTCTCTGTGGGCCTCATATATGGCCTGAAGATCCGCATACTGAGGTGTAAAACCGCATTCTGTAGCAGTATTTACGATCAGCAGCACCTTTCCGGAATAATCGGACAGATTCTTTTCACTGCCCTCCATTGTCTTTACCTTAAAATCATAAACAGACATATTCAGTACCTCCTTTATGTGTGATAAAAATTACTGTTTTTATAGGATAATCACTTGGAATCCTGGTAAAAGGCATATCCCTTTTTGGAATTATTCTTTACCCAGTACATAGCTTTATCAGAAGCGTGATACAGCTCTCCGTAGGTGACTCCATCCTTTGGTGCAACCGCAATTCCGATGCTGGCGGAAATCGTGATTTCAGGGAATTCCTCTGACTCGATGTTGCGGAAAGCCTCTATAATGGCCTTTGCGGCGTTCTCAATCCGTTCGGTATCCCATTCCTCTGGGACGAACACCACAAACTCGTCTCCTCCCATTCTGGCAACCACTCCGGTTTCACCGAAAAGCCGTTTCAAATCTCCGGCCACACAGGTCAGGGCTGTATCCCCCGCCACATGGCCGTAGGTGTCATTGATCTCCTTAAAATTGTCCAGATCAATCATGATGAACAGTCCCTTTTTCCGGGAAGCCAGCTCCTTCTCGATGAGGCGCTTTCCAAACCGGTTATACATGCCTGTCAGCAAGTCTCTCCGGGCTTCATTTTTCAGGCGTTCCTCTCTTCCAAGCTGTTCCATAATATCCTCCAGCTTTCCCACCAGACGGCAATGGCGGCCTGAAGAATCCTTTAAAATCCGAAACTGGCAGTTAAACCACCGGTATTCTCCTGACACGGACTTCAGACGGATACGGCGGTGGAGCATCTCATCCTTCCCCCAGGCCTTCCAGGCCAGTTGAATACTGCCCCGGTTCCTCCAGTCATCCGGATGAATGAGCTGGCTGCCCCGCCCCTGATTGATCACTCCGGTTATGGTGAGGTCGTCCAGCTTCAGTTTATTCCTGGCATTGGAAGTGAACTCCACAGTATCGGAAACGTAATCGTATTCAAAGAGAATTGTATCGGTGAACTGGGAAAGGACCGCATACCGCTGTTCTTCCATTTGAAGCCTCTGCTTCTGCCGGACAAAACCAAGGGCAATGGCAGTGCAGATCGTAAGCGTCAGGGTAACCAGCAGGGCACCTGTCCGAAAAAGAGAATCAAAAATCAGTTCAGACTGGATCAATACGTCAGGGGACCGGACAAAATTCACAAGATTCCACTGGTTGATTCCCAAAGGACAGGAGGATATATAGTAGACATTCTCCTGTCCTTGAAAGGAAATTGTAAAGGGCTCCTGTTTCTCAAACTTGTCTTTTATCTCCTCGGCATACTGCCCTTCAATCCCATTGGTTCCGATGGAAGAAAAGAGGTTCCCGCTGCTTTCATAAAAGCTGCTGTTTCCGTACAGGATGCTTCCGTCCGGCTTTACAATGAGAGAATGAATCCGCTTAAAAGGCGTGCTCTCCATCCGGCTGCTGATAAGGGTTTCGGCATCCACTTTCAGGAAAAAGACTCCTGTCACGTTTCCCTCTTCCCTGACCGGCTCCGCCGCAAAGAAGAACTTCTTTTCTCCCGATTCCTCTGAACCCAGTATATCAGAAATGCCTCCCATTCCCTTTAAAAGCCGTTCCTGCAATTGAGGGGCATCTTTCATGACTCCCCATTCCAGAAGCTGTGAAATCTCCTGGTAGTAGACCTGATAATCGTCATTTCTTTTGTTGAACTGATCCAGATAAACCTGAACCTTTCCATTTTGTGCTGACAGGCCGGCAGACTCTGCAGCTTCCGCCAGCCCGGACAGTATTCTGTCAATGTCTTCTGCCAGCTCGCCGATCCCATACTGCCTGGCCTCCGTATAGGAAGACAGGCTTTCGTAAATAAACCGGCTGAGCTCCTGATTCAGGCGTTTATACTGTTCCCTCAATATGGCGAAGGAACCGGCAATCAAAATAAACAGCCCAATTAAACTCAAAATCACATATGCCAGCCTGGATTTCTTTCCTTGCCTCATCTATTGATCTCCATTCTCAAGGTTAATAGCTCCAAAGGCAGGCGGTATGATTTCATTAACCTCTAAAACTCAATTCCTCTCAATTTAACATAATCCTTAATAAGCCTTGCCGTCTGTTCTAAGTCAATGCTTCCGGTATTGATGATCAGGTCATAATTATCCCAATCCTCCCAGTCATTTCCTGTGTAATAACGGTAGTACTCTTTCCGCTCCCGGTTAATCTTCTTTACCCGCCTGGAAGCCTCTTTTTCATCCAATTTGTCAACTTCCATGGTCCGTCTGATCAAAGTCTCATTGTCCGCATAGACAAATATCTTGATCAGCCCCGGACAATCCACATCGTCACGGCTCAAAATATAATCCGCACACCTGCCTGCTATGATACAGGATTCCTGGGCTGCCAGCTCCCGGATGACCTGGGACTGAAACCGGAATAAATTTTCCGGCTTTACAATGTCCGCATCCATGGAAGGCTTTCCAAGCTGTGGCTTTAAGCCGCTTACGATCTTATAAAGCAAATTGCCTCCTGCCTTTTCATCGGCAAGGCGGAAAAATACCTCCCCAACTGCGCTCTGCTCTGAGGTAATGGTCAGAATTTCCTCATCATAAAAATGAATCCCTAATTCTTCAGCAAGTGCCTTTCCCACCAGACGGCCTCCGCTGCCGTACTGACGTCCAATTGCAATGACCAGATTTTTCTTCTCGCTCATGATACTTCTCTCCTTTTTCTGCATTTTTCTGCTCATCATTTCTTATCTTTATTTTACCCCATTTGGAACAGTTTTACAATTATTATTGATTCACCAGTTCACTAAAGCAGATGGCTCCGTAAGGCCTGATGCTCATACGGTAAGCATTGCCCTTTCCCAGTGCCTTTTCTATGTAAGAAATGTATTCCCCCGTCAGTTCCTCCGGCAGCAGCGTCATGATAACGCCTGCAAATCCTCCGCCGTGGATTCTGCATGCACCCTTTCCTTTTTCCTCTAAGAATAATTCCGTCAGAGCCAGGGCAACGGAAATTCCCTGTTCCTGATAACTGGTGTTGGTAAAACAGTTTTGCAGCCATTTCCAGGAAGAATTTCCGGAAGCTGTGATGTTCTTTAAAAAGTCCTCAAACCGGTTTTCCTTTAGGGCAGCCACTTCTGCCTCCACCCTTTTATTTTCCTCAAAGAAATGAAGGGCACGAAGAACGGAACGGTCCCCTGCAAATTCCCTGACCTTGCTTAAGTTATCAATAACCTCCTGCTCGGTGATCTGGGCGCAGACCTCTTTTCCAAAAAATTCTGCAACCTTTTTCATTTCCTCCGGAACAGAAGAATAATCCGCGCTTAAATCCGCATGGCCCTTTCCTGTATTGACAATGATCAGGCTGTGTTTCTGGGAAGCGAAATCAAAATCAATCTGTTCCACCACCGGAGATGCCGGGTCCTTAAAGTCAATGGTGATCAGTCCGCCCACCGCGCAGGCCATCTGGTCCAAAAGTCCGGAAGCCTTGTCCCAGTACATATTTTCAGCATACTTTCCAATATGGGCATAAGCTACCGTATCCATGCGCCCGCCGTTAAAAAATGTATTTAAAATGGAGCATAAAAGCATCTCAAAGGAAGCGGAGGAGCTGACCCCTGCGGCGCTGATCACGCTGCTGGTCACATATGCGTTAAAGCCTCCGATCTCATAACCGGCTTCCAAAAAGCCCTTTAAAAGCCCTTTTACCAGATCAACGGTTCCTGACTTTTTATCACTTGGAGCCAGATCATCTAAATCCACGAGAAAGCTCTGATGAAAGGTTTCGCTGATGATGTTAACTTTCCTGCTGTTATTTTTTGCTGCCGCACCCACACAGTCCAGGTTGATGCTGCCTGCCAGCACCTTTCCGTGGTTGTGATCCGTATGGTTTCCGCTGATTTCCGTACGTCCGGGAGAGGAAAACAATACCACCTCTTCCTCAGGAAATTCCTTATGAAAATTTATAACAAGGTTCTGATAACGTTCTACATTTTCCTTAACAGCTTCTTCCCCATATAAAGCAGCCAGAAGGCTTAGGGATTTTTCAGATTCCAGTAAACGGATGATGTCATTTCCTTTCATGATACATGCTCCTTTTCTCTTTCTTTCATTACTGCTATAGGAAGTATATCACAAATTCTGAAGATTCCACAATATATAATATAATTTTTCATTTGACAGCCGGGACAAGGCTTTCGTATAATGAAACAATCAAAAAACAGGGAGAAAATCATGTTCTGGAACGAGAAGCCTTACCACTCTCTTGACTATGAGATGAAAAAACAATACGGACATAAGGTTTATAAGCTGGCTCTTGACGGAGGCATGACCTGCCCAAACCGGGATGGAACCTTGGGAGAGGGAGGCTGTATTTTCTGCAGCGGCGGCGGATCGGGAGAATTTGCCGAAGCCCTGTCACCGGACCGCTCTGTGGCAGAACAGCTCCAGTCCGCAAGAATGCGTGTTCAAAGCAAGATAAAGGACGAAAACTGCCGTTTTATCGCTTACTTCCAATCCTATACCAACACCTATGCCCCGGTTTCCTATTTGAAGGAATTGTTCACCGGCGTGATCAGCCAGCCTGACGTGGCAATTCTCTCCATTGCCACCCGCCCGGACTGCCTTCCTCCTGATGTCCTCCTTCTATTAAAAGAGTTAAACCGGATCAAGCCGGTCTGGGTGGAGCTGGGCTTACAGACCATCCACCAGTCCACCGCTGATTATATCCGCAGGGGCTATCCCCTTTCCGTTTTTGAGGACGCTTATAAAAATTTAAAAGAAGCCGGACTCACCGTCATCGCCCATGTCATCCTGGGCCTTCCCGGAGAAACCAGAGACATGGTCTTAGAAACCGTGGAATATCTGGCTCATCTGGGGAAACATGGCATCGATGGGATCAAGCTTCAGCTTCTTCATATTCTGGAGCACACCGATCTGGCAGAGGAATACCAAAAAGGGCTGGTTCCCGTCTATTCCCTGGAGGAATACACAGATCTGGTCATTGACTGCATCGCCCTGCTTGCGCCGGAAACAGTCGTTCACCGGATCAGCGGAGACGGCCCTAAGAACATGCTTTTAGCACCCCTATGGAGCAGCAACAAAAAACTGGTCTTAAATACCCTGTCAAAGCGTTTAAAAGAACGAGGCATCTGCCAGGGTGACAGATACCTCGTCTGATTTTATTCTCTATGATATACCATACCGTTTTCATCCACTTCAATGCCAAAGGATATTCCCTGGAAATACTGATAGAACTTCCGTATTTCCTCCGGCTGTTCCAGCTTTCTGGTATAGCCCTTTTCAGAAGTTCCGGGAATCAGGGATAAAGCCGTGGTTCCCTGTTCAAAGTCCACTTCAGCCCGCAAAAGAGCTGTCTTTGGAATGCTGCTTCCAAATATGAAGTTTCCGAGGCTGTAGCAAATAGGCTTTCCGTTGTAATACTCAATTCCCTGCAGCACATGGGGATGGCTTCCTATTACCAGGTCTGCGCCTGCGTCAATCATCTTCTTTCCCAAGGCTCGCTGGTATTCCTGGGGCTTCTCATCCCTCTCAATTCCCCAATGAAGGTAAACAACGAGATAATCGCAGATCCCCTCTGCTTTCTCAATTTCCTCCAGCAGTATGGTGGGATCATATCCGCTCACCATGCCGGGCTTTTTGCTGTTAGCCACCCACGCCGGGTCCGGATAAACTCTGGAGGCCGCCAGAAATCCTATGGTCTTTCCTTTCACTTCCATGGTCTGCAGCTGTCTGGCCCGGTCCATATCAGGGCCTGCGCCTGCGTACCGGATTCCTGCTGCATCTAACACGCTGCACGTATCCACAAGAGCATCGGTTCCAAAGTCCAGAGAATGATTATTAGCCAGAGTCACAATATCAACTTCCAGCTCATTCATCATGGAAACTCTGGAAGGAGGCAGCCGGAAGGTGAACTGTTTATCCGGTGCCGCCGATCCCCTGTCGCTGAAAGGGAACTCCTGATTGACCATAAAGATGTCTGCCCGGCTGATTTCTCCCCGAAAACCGTCATCCAGAACTCCATTCATACCTCCTGCCTTATCATAGGCATTAGTTACATGAGAAGAAAGTAATACATCCCCTGCAAAAAGCAGTTGAACGGGCAAAGCCTGTTCTGTTTCCGCCTCAGATGTCTCTGTATCAAGTGTGAGAACCTCTGTTTCTCCTTGAGTCTCTTCCCTGGTCACTGCCAGGGTTTCCCCAGGGATTTCCTGGCCTGTCGTTTCTTTTCCCCCCTGGTTTCCCTTCCACTCACTGCTCCCCACCCATCCGATGAGAAAAATAAGCAGCAACAGGGGAAGAAAAACCAGAATTTTCATTAATCCACCGGTTTTCTTCATAAATCTCTCCTGATTGTTGATAACTTTAACATGGGTTTTCATTTTTCATTACATTTTCCACATACCTGGAAATTTGTTTTCATTCTTTATCTTACAATGGTTCCCATTATTTGTCAAACCGTCATCAATTCTCTTGCAGAAATCAGAATTCCTTCCATTGGATTTCTTTTATTTTAAAATTCCGCCATTGGTGGCAATGACATTTTTATACCACTCAAAAGATTTTTTCCTGCTGCGGTTTAAGGTTCCGTCTCCCTGGTTGTCCTTATCCACGTATATAAAGCCGTACCGTTTCTTCATCTCTCCAGTGGAAGCGCTGACTAAGTCAATACAGCCCCAGGGGGTATATCCAAGTAAGTCTACGCCATCCACATCCACGGCTTTCATCATTTCCCTGATATGGTCCTCCAGATATGCGATCCGGTAGTCATCGGAAATGCTTCCATCCTCTTCCACCTGATCCACCGCACCGAGGCCGTTTTCCACGATAAACAGCGGCTTCTGATACCGGTCATATAAGATATTCAAAGTGATTCTAAGCCCAAGAGGATCGATCTGCCAGCCCCATTCCGACGCCTTTAAATAAGGGTTGCGGATGGTCTTCACCACATTGCCTGATGTGGATTTTGCGATGACTTCCTCTGATGTGCTGGCACACCGGGAAGAATAATAGCTGAAAGATATGAAGTCCACCGTGTTTTCCTTTAAAATCTTATCATCATCAGCTCCGGTCTCAAGGGTTATGCCCTCCCTTTCAAACATCTTCTTAGCATAAGCGGGATATTCTCCCCTGGCCTGCACATCGATAAAGAAATAATTTTCCCGGTCTTTTCCCAGGCTTTCCCAGACATCCTCAGGATTGCAGCTATAGGGATAGAAGTTTCCCGCAGCCAGCATACAGCCAAATTTGAAATCCGGATTGATTCGGTGACCCAGTCCGGTTGCCATGGCAGAGGCCACCAGCTCATTATGGGCCGCCTGATATTTCACCTGCCTCTTATCCTCTCCCTCTTCAAAAAGGATTCCGGCTCCCATAAAGGGGGCATGAAGAAGCATATTGATTTCATTAAATGTGATCCAGTACGTCACCTTATCCCGGAAACGGTTAAAAATCGCTTCACAGTACTTCATAAAACAGTCAATGACCTTCCGGTTCTTCCAGGAACCGTACTTTTCAACCAGGGCCAGAGGCACATCGAAATGACAGATGGTTACAACCGGTTCAATCCCATATTTCAAAAGCTCATCAATGAAGTCCTCATAGAACTTCAGCCCTTCTTCATTCGGTGTATCTTCCTCACCTGTCGGGAAAATACGGGACCAGGAAAAGGAAAAACGGTAGCATTTAAAGCCCATTTCTGCAAATAAGGCGATATCTTCCCTATAACGGCCGTACATATCAATGGCTTCTCTGGAAGGGTAATAGGAATCTTCCGGAAGCTGCCTGTAGTCCATGTTTCCCAGCATAACAGGAAAACGGCTTTCTCCCCACGGAATCACATCCACGCTTCCCATCCCGCGGTTTCCTTCCTTCCAGCCCCCTTCACACTGATTGGCGGCAGTTGCCCCTCCCCACAAAAAGTTTTCTCTCATCTTTCTCATCCTTTCTTCTCTCAATCACAATGCCGTTTATGTTCTTAAAGTATGGTAATCAGCGTATCCCCCACACGAACCTGCTCATCGTCTGTGGCGATCACATCCGTATATGCGGCGGAATTGGAGACCAGCACAGGTGTTACCAGGGAATATCCGGCTTCCTGAATCAGTTCCAGATCAAATTTCAGCAGTTCCTGACCCTTTTTCACGCGGTCACCCACCGCAGTCAATACTGTAAATCCCTTTCCTTCCAACTGCACCGTATCCATACCCACATGGATCAGCACCTCTGCCCCCTCCTCGCTCACCATTCCGATTGCATGGCCTGTGGGGAAAAGAGCGGTGATCGTTCCGTCTGTCGGCGCATATAAAACGCCTTCTTCCGGCAAAACAGCAATTCCCTGTCCCAATACACCGGAGGAAAAGGCGGCGTCTTCCACCTCACCCAACTGCACGATTTTTCCCTTCAAAGGGCTTACGAGTGTTATTTTTCTGACGCCTGCATTGGCAGGTTTTAAGCTTTTTACCTCTTCCTTTTCTGTATCGCGATACAGCATAAAGCATATGACAAAGGCTATGGCACAGGCAGCAATAACACCTGCTGCTACCCATGGAACGCTGGAGGCATCGTTATTTTCCGGATTGATAAAGGTCACAAACCCGAAAATCCCCAGAGCGCCGGAGGAATATTTCTTTACGTTTCCAAATCCAATAATAGCTCCTCCTATGGCTCCTCCGATACAGGAAATGATGAACGGCGTTTTCTTGGGAAGAGAAATACCGTAAATAGCCGGCTCCGTAACACCAAAGAGACCGGAAATGGAAGCCGGAATACAGAGGCTTTTTAAGTTCTTATCCTTTGTCTTTAACATCATGGCAAGAACCACCGCGGTCTGGGCGAAAGAAGCTGCAAAATAGGGCTGGAGGAAGCTGTCAAAGCCCTGGGTGCTCAAATTGTTAATATAAACCGGAATGAGTCCCCAATGAAGACCGAAGATGACGAGCACCTGCCAGATTGCGCCTAAGATAAGGCCCTCCAGCATGGGGCTGGCATTGTAAGCCGCCTGGGTAAGAAAACCGATGATGGCTGCAATGGAATTTGCGATAGGGCCTACGGCGACAAATGTTAAGGGAACCGCCACCAAAAGAGTCATGGTAGGAACCATGAAATTCTTTATCACATCGGGAATGATTTTCTTCCACATCTTTTCAATCTTCGATGCCACATAAACGGACAGCACAATGGGCACTACGGAAGACGGATAACCGGCTTTGGGCATGATGACTGGCATTTTCAGAAACGTGGCATAGACACTGGACTCAAAAATGCTGCCTGCAAACAGGACATCGAGCACCTCATTTGATGTAAGCGCCACGACCTTGGGATATACCAGGGCGCAGCCTAAGGTAATGCCGGTAAAGGGATTTAACCCGAATTTCTTTGCAGACGTATATCCAAGAATCACAGGCAGATAGTAAAAAAATCCGTCTCCCACTGCAAAAAGAAGCTGATAAGTTCCGTCTGTGGGAGAGAGAAGCCCCGTAAAAGTCAGAATTGTCAAAAATCCCTTTATCAGTCCGGTTGCCATAAGCACACTTAAAATCGGCTGGAACACGCCGGATATGGTATCCAGCAATGCGGCTGACAGCTTTTGAGGCTTGCCTGATTTCCCTTCTTCCGAATCCCCCTGATCTCCTCCAAATCCACCGATCTGGCATACCACTGCATATACGTCGGGAACGTGGTTGCCGATGACCACCTGGTACTGTCCGCCGCTCTTCATGACGGTGACGATTCCATCGGTGCTCTTTAAAATATCTGTATTCGCCTTGGATTCATCCTTTAATTTAAAACGCAGTCTGGTGATGCAGTGGGTCAGACTGATGACATTGGACTTCCCCCCTACATTCTGGATAATAATTCTCGCTAATCCATCATATTTACTTGCCATAGCTCATTCTCCTTGTGCTTTTTTACCGCAGACCTCGTTATCCGGATAAAATAAAACCTGCAGCTTTTATAAATGCATTCCAGGATTGGCCTTCTCCCGAATGATTTCTCACACCTTATTCCTGCTCACCTGTATTTTCCTGAATAATCCTCTTGATGTGGACCGTCAGGTACATGATCTCCTCATCAGTGAGCCGGTAATCCATCTTTTTTTCCATATATGTATTCACTTTTAAGGCGCATTGGTATGCCTCCGAATACTGCCGGTAGATCATATTGCAAAAATCCATATCTTCTGTCCCATAATACCGTTTTCTCACTGCCCGGTGAACAAAAAATTTTAAATGCGTCACAAACCGTTCATAGGACAGCGTCTCTTCATCGAGGGAAATTCCAAAGTGGTAACGGACAATGTTTAAGATATCCTGAATTATCTGAGGAATCTCAGTGGATTCCTTCATATTGGTGTCCAGCTCTGCGTTCACCAGATGCAGGGCAATGTATCCGGCCTCATCCTCTGACAGCTCCACACTGAGCCTGTCCTTTATGATCCTTAAGGCTTCCAGCCCGATCTCATACTCCTGATGATAAAATTTCTTAATCTCCCAAAGCAATGCATTTTTAAACTCAATTCCCTGCTTTTTTCTTTCAATGGCAAAGTTTAAGTGATCGGTCAAAGTAATATAAATATTGTCATTCAGTTTTTTGCCCAGGGTTTCCTTTGCATGGGAAATGATCCTTCCGGCACAGCGGATGTGTGCTTCCGGAAGCTTCGCTACCAGCTCTGCGAACTGGTTCATTTCCTGGTTCCTTAAAAAGAAGGTTTTTGATACCTTCGATTCATCCACCGGGCTTCCCGGCTTTGCAGAAAAACCGATTCCTTTTCCCATGAGGAGGACTTCCTGCCCATTTAAATCCCATGAACTGACTATGTTATTTCCCAATACCTGCTTCACGACCATAAACTTCCCCATTTTCTGTAATAAAAAAACTGGCCATACTTATACCTCGCCTGAACAAGTGTATAAATACGACCAGTTATGCCTGCACAATGAATTACAGTTGCACCCAGTCAACTCTCAATTTTTATACATTTTACCATATTTATCCATAGTTGTAAAGCATTTATTATGCATATTTGAAAGTGCCTGCAAAAAAAATTGATTATATTCATCCCCTGCCTGCGCAAAGGATCAATATAATCAATCTCATTAAAGCGTCATAATGATTCCGCCTTCATTGGCATAGACTGTCGCCACTCCTGCGGTTTCTGTAATGATCACATCTTTAAATACAGCCTGCCGGATCATCTCCTGTTTTACATACTCTGCCCGTTCCGGATTGTTGCAGTGGGCGATGATCAAAACCTTATCCCTGGTTTCTTTGACTTCCTTAAGAGCCAGCTCCACCATCCGTCCCAAAGCCTTGTTGATTCCTCTGGCCTGATCCAGCTTTACGATCACGCCGGAGTCAGCTCCCATAACAGGCTTAATATTTAAAGCCGTGGCAAAGAATGCCTGAAGCCCTGTCAGACGCCCGTTCTTTCTCAGGGTATCCAGACTCTCCAGCACAAAGTAGGTCTTCATATTCTTAATGAAGGTCCTGGCCTTTTCTTCGATCTCTTCAAAGGGCAAAGAAGCCTGGCAAAGGGACTGGACGTAAAGGGCAATATTTAACTGCCCCGATGAAGCGGAATCAGACCCCAGCACTGCAATCTTTTTCCCGTTATCTCCGTGTTCTTCCTCATAGAGTTTTTTCCCCAGAACCGCGCTGTTATACGTTCCGCTTAAATGCTCGGATAAGGTGATGACAAATACCTGGTCTTCATCGCATTCATAAGCTTCCTTAAACAGCTCCGGAGAAGGACATGCTGTCTTAGGAGCCTCACTGCTGCTTTTCACCAGTTCCAAAAAGCTCTTCTGGTCAAAGGTCTCATCATCGACAACCTGAATGTTTCCCACCTGTAAAGTGAGGGGGATTATCTGAAAGTGGGGATCTTTCCTTAAATCTGCCGTAAGGTCCAGACAACTGTCCCCAATAATCTTATAGCTCATATCTCCGCTCTTCCTCCTGACACGAAACTTATCATGTAGTATTCATTACCATATATTATAGAGAAACCAGACTCAGATGTCAATAGAATAATTGGATGACCTCAAAAAAAGGACCTGTACCAGTTTTCCAAGGTACAGGTCCTTATCACTCTGACGGGATTAGTTTTCCTGAGAATAAAACACATCATCAGTGACCATGATCGAAGACACCACTGCAACGACCACAAATATGATCAGCAGAATCAGTCCAACGAAAAAGGCGGTCAAAAAGAGTACGGTATTATGCTCCAAAACTCCTTGTGTCGCCGGAACAGCAGCCTCTGCAGCCGCAGCCACCTCTGCATGGGATACCAGCAGGGTTCCCGGAGCAGCACCTGCAAACAGGGTCACCATCAGGACCAGAAGAAGTCTTGCCATGATCTTTTTTATTCCCAACCCTTTTTCTTTCATTCCAGTTTCCTCCTGTAGGCATGATCCCGGACCGGGATCACATTATTTCAAATTCTTGTACTTAATATAACACAAAAGCCATAAAAAAGATATCCTGAAATAGAAAGATTACAGATTTTATGCTTCTGCCATCACTAACATCAGTTCATTGCTTCTGGCGATGAATTTCGTCATCCGCTCAGGAGTCAGGGAACCGTGGCTTAAAGCAGCCAGATCGTAAAGCTGCTCGCAGATGGAATTGGTATGAACTCCCTCTCTGTTTGCCAGCACATACTGAACCAGCTTGTTGTTGTAATTGAGCACGAGGGTTTCTCCTCCTGCTCCGAACATGGATGGGTCCATTCCGGGCATGGTGTACATCTTCATCATTTCCTGCATACGGCGGGATTCCTCTGACACGGTGATCATGGAGGACAGGCTTTCATTTTTCAGCTTCTCCACCTTCACCTCAAGGTGCTCCTTGCCCAAAACCTTGCGGAACAATTCAGTCAGGGCTTCCACATCGCCCTTCATGGCCTCCTGATCTTCCTGGCTCACCTCTTCCTTAAAGGTATCAGATAAATCGGAATTAATGCATAAGAACTTCACATTCTCATTCTTCTGCTCTAAATATCCCACAAAAGGATTGTCAATGTTATGGGTTAAATAAACCGCATCAAGGCCTGCCTCTTTAAACATGTTGATGTACTGGCTCTGCTCTTTTTCATCGGTGATATAGAAGATTTTATTTTCGTGCTTTTCCTTATTCGCCTCCAGGCAGTCGGAAACGGTCAAGTATTTGCCTTCCAGATTCTTAAAAATGAGGGCATCATTGATCTTCTCAGCGAACTTCTCATCCTTTAAGCAGCCGAACTTGATAAACGGATTGATATCATCCCAGTATTTTTCATAATTTTCACGGTCTGTCTTAAACATTCCGTTCAGCTTATCAGCCACCTTCTTTGTGATGTAATCGGAAATCTTTTTCACAAAGCCGTCATTTTGAAGGGCGCTTCTGGACACGTTAAGAGGCAGGTCCGGACAGTCGATCACTCCCTTTAACAGCATCAGGAATTCAGGAATCACTTCCTTGATGTTATCCGCGATAAACACCTGGCTGTTATACAGCTTAATAGTTCCTTCCAGGCTGTCGTAATTCATGTTCAGCTTGGGGAAGTAAAGGATTCCCTTCAGATTAAAGGGATAATCCATATTTAAATGAATCCAGAACAGGGGCTCCTTGTAATCCTGGAATACCTTGCGGTAGAAGGCTTTATACTCTTCTTCCGTGCATTCATTGGGATGCTTATTCCACAGAGGATTGGTATCATTGACAGGAACCGGACGCTTTTTAATCTTATATTTTTCTTTAGCAGGGGATATCTCTACAACTTCCTTCTCCCCGTTTTCGTTCTCTTTCTCTTCGGTCTTTGCCTCTTCCACAATGGTTTCCACCACAGTGTCTTTATCAGTCAGCTCTTCCTTTTCAATAGTCTCATACTGAGGCTCAGAAGAAGAACTGGATAAGTAAATGGCTACCGGCATAAAGGAACAGTATTTGTCAAGAACTTCTTTGGCGCGGTATTCGTTGCAGAACTCCAGACTTTCTTCATTTAAATACAGCTTGATGGAAGTTCCAAATTCAGCCTTGTCTCCGTCCTCCATCTGATACTCTGTTCCGCCGTCAGACTCCCAGTGCACCGGAACTGCACCTTCTTTATAGGAAAGAGTATCAATAGTAACCCGGTCAGCCACCATGAATGCGGAATAAAAGCCCAGACCGAAATGGCCGATGATCTGGTCTTCATTGGCCTTGTCCTTATATTTTTCAATGAAGTCCTGGGCGCCGGAAAAAGCGATCTGGTTGATGTACTCTTCCACCTCTTCTGCGGTCATGCCAAGGCCGTTGTCCTTAAATGTAATGGATTTTTCATTGGAGTCTGTAATGACCTCAATCTTAAACTCCAGATCGTCTGGCTTCTGCCACTCTCCCATGATTTCCAGCTTTTTCAGCTTTGTAATGGCATCACAGCCATTGGAAACCAGCTCCCGGTAGAAAATATCATGATCAGAATACAGCCATTTCTTAATAATCGGGAAAATATTTTCGCTGTTGATTGTCAAGCTTCCTGTCTTTGCCATATCAAAACACTCCTTACGTTTTCTTATTTATATAATTCATAAATGAAGCCCGGTTAACCCGTCTTCATTGAGAAAATGATGCCTGTAAAAAGTATTTTAATACGCTGTGATGGAAATGTCAATAGAAAATCAGCACTCATTTGAGCTGAGTGCTAATAATTCTATTCTTCCAGAAATGGAATGGTATGATGTTTTAAAAATCCCTTTGCCGCCTGGTCCCATTCCTCATCAAGGGTCTTGTCCAGGGTGAAGACGGAAACCGAAGTCCCTGTCACACAGGTGAGCTTATCCTCCTCATATCGGATGTTTAAATACAGCCCCTTCACCTGTTCCGGTGTGAAAGAAAGCTGGCGGGAAGCCAGAAAACGTCCGGTTCCTTCCTGTGACATCTGTAAAATGATCCGAAAGCTGACAGGAAGCCGTTTCCCCTTAATTAAGGAGAAACAAAAGGGCTTCACCATGGCCCAGGCGGAAAGCTGGCCGTTTTTCATTTCCTCCAGCTCCTCACCGGAATAGTAACCGGGGCGTATGGCTCCATCTATGGTAAAAGTATTGAATGTGGTAATAACAGCTTCTTTAACAAGAAACTGGTCAAACACGTCTCCAACGAACAAGCTGGAGGTAAAGAGCTTTAAGTCCTCAATTTTCAATGCGATCATGGCAAATTCTCCCCATCATATAATCTCTGCCCGTTTACTATACAACGGATCATCCCAGACTGTCAACGCAGGATTTCCCCTGCTGTCCGGTATTCCAAACCGTTTTTTTCTGTGGTATACTGTGGTATGGTATTAACAAAAGCAATGAGCCCGGATATGCGGGCAGAAAAGAGGAACCTTATGAACCATATCAAAGAGTTGGAAACACTGATTGCCGCATCCGTCTCTCCCTATCACTGCATCATGGCGGCTGCGGATAAGCTTGCGGCTGCAGGTTTTAAAGAGCTGCCTCTGGCTGAATCCTGGGATTTAAAAAAAGGCGGGTCTTATTACATAAATGCATTCGATTCCACCCTGGTGGCATTTTCCATAGGGGAAGAGCTGGGGGAGGTGCCTGCTCTTAAGCTGGCCGCTTCCCATACGGACTGGCCCTGTCTGAAGGTCAAACCTTCCCCTGAGGTCACTTCCCTGGAATACGGAAAGCTTAATGTGGAGGTATACGGAGGACCCCTCCTGGGAACCTGGTTTGACCGGCCTTTATCCATGGCAGGCAAGGTCTGTGTGGCCGGATCATCTCCTATGAAGCCTGAAACCGTGTTTGTGGACTTTTCACGGCCTCTTCTCACGGTTCCCAGCCTGGCCATCCATATGAACCGGGAGGCCAACAACGGAGTGCCCATCAATGCCCAGGTGGACATGCTTCCCCTCATTGCCCGGATTACGGAAGGGTTGAGTAAGGAGCACTTTTTCTTGGAGGCTCTGGCAAAAGAGGCGGGAGTGAAAAAAGAGGATATTCTGGATTACGAAATATATATCTATACTCAGGAGCAGGGAACGCTCCTGGGCTTGCAGGACGAATTTTACTCCTCTCCCCGTCTGGATAACATAACCTCTGTACAGGCATGCTTAAGCGGAATTATGGCAGGACCATGCAAAAATGGTATTAATGTGATCGCACTATATGACAATGAAGAAATCGGAAGCCATACCAAGCAGGGCGCTGCTTCTGCTCTTATGGAGCGGATTCTGGAAAAGCTGCTCTTATCTCTGGGCTATTCCAGGGAAACCTTTTTAAATGTTCTGATGAGCGGGTTTTTGCTGTCTCTTGACGTGGCTCATGCTATTCATCCGAATCATGGGGAAAAATGTGATATTAAGAACCAGATTGTTATGGGTGATGGGGTAGCGATTAAGCTGTCCGCCAGCCAGTCTTATGCTACGGATGCATCCAGCACGGGAGTGATTGAGGGCATCTGCAAGAGGGAGAATATTCCTTATAAAAAATTCTCCAACCGTTCCGATGTGAAAGGCGGTTCCACTTTAGGAAGCATTTCTTCCGCCCTGCTGACCATGCGTACAGTGGATGCAGGTGCTCCTATTCTCGCTATGCATTCTGCAAGGGAGGTTATGGGGACTAAAGATCAGGAGGCGCTTGTAAGGCTGGCGGAGGCATTTTTCCGGGCTTAAACAGCACAAAAAGCAGACCGGCGGAACATTGTTGGTCTGCTTAATGCTGGACAGTCAAAAAATTTTTATATAACATGTTCTTAACTTATTTAATCAGTTTGAGTATATCCAAAAATTTTTCATAAGCTTCTAACGCTTTCTTCTCTTCTGCTATTGCCCTTTGATATTCTGATGGGCTGTCAAAACCATCTGGCGTATTCAACGTTGCTCTTAAACGCCTCGAAGCAGCATCATAAGTCATTTGCCGGTTTTCCAATATATTTCCGCCAAGGAAAAAGGAATTACACACTTCATATCCTCCTTGGGGTAGAGGAACCGCTCTTCCCATGGCTATCAGCTTTTCAAAATCCTCCTTATGCTTTATGATATCGTCTCCTACAGGATTTCTGCCTCCTGGAACCGGAAAGCTCCTATATTGCCTGACAATATCATAGCCCGACAGTACTCCCATATTACTTAAATCAGACAAAAGATTATAGAAAGATTGTCCATCCATATTTTCCACATCATAAGCAGACTTTAGATAAGCCTGCTGCTGCGAGGTCAACTTTCCAAGTCCCTGACTATTCCAATTGATATGCTTTTCTGTAGATATCTTTTCACCAGTATAATCTTCGAAGTAAGAAGCTAGCTGTTCATCATCAAACTCTGCCTCCAACTTTGTTTTTTGAGGATCGCCCGGATTCATCGGAACCGTTCGAACATTGTCTGCCTCTTTTTCAATCATGTCCCTGTTCATTAAAAGTATATCAGAAAAGCTTTTCTTTGTTTCTGACTTTCTATTGATTGAAGAAGAAAGGGGAAATAAATTGCTAGAAATTCTCATATTCTTCCTTTCTTAATATCGGCATTTATATAAATAGGCCCATAATTAACTTATTTAATCAGTTTGAGTATATTCAAAAACTTTTCATAAGCTTCTAACTCCGTCTTTTCTTCTGCTATTGCTCTTTGATATTCTGACTGGCTGTCAAAACCCTCCGGTGAATTTAACGTCGATCTTAAACGTCTTGAAGCATCATCATACGCCATTTGACGGTTCTCCAATATATTTCCGCCAAGAAAAAAGGAATTATTCACTGCATATGATCCATCGGGCTGCCGAACCGCCCTCCCCATAGCTATCAGTTTTTCAAAATCCTCCTTGTGTTTTATGATATCGTCTCCCACAGGATTTCTGCCTCCTGGAACCGGGAATCTCACATGTTGCCTGACAATATCATAACCTGACAACACTCCCATGTTGCTTAAATCAGCCAGAAGATTATAACAGGATTGCCCATCCATGTCTTCCACATCATAAGTGGATTTTAGATAAGCCAGTTGTTGGAAGGTAAAATTTCCAAGTCCCTGGCTTTTCCAATTAATATGTTTCTCTGTGGATATCTTTTTGCCGGTACAAAGTTCAATATTAGAAGCCAGACGTTCATCATCAAACCTTTTTTCCAATTCTTTTTTTGCGGGTCTTCTCGATTCATTGTAGCGGTTTGAACGTTGTCTGCCCTTTTTTCAATCACGTCCCTGTTCATTAAAAGTATATCAGAAAAGTTTTTCTTTGTTTATGACGTTTTATTGATTGAAGAAAAAACGGGAAATAAGTTGTTAGAGACTCTTATATGATTCTTACTGCCATAGAAATCCACTTCCCAGCGGGCATAGTCATAGATACCATCTGCGGTCTTATATTTAGTCCTCACGAAGAAATCAATCTCCCACGTTGTACGCCCTTTTTACAATATTGGTATTCAGTAATACACTGGCATTTTCTTCACCAGTAAAATGCTCTGCATCAACAATATTTTCCCCACCTTGTATATGTATCAATACTCAATGAAACTCCCCCTAACAACTGTAATACTTCCATAATCAAAGCCTGAGATTTCTAAAAATGCCGTAAACGCTTAGCATTCTCAGGAAGTTTAGGCTGATGTGAAAATACCATACAAGCTGTATTGATATTCAAGGTCGTGATCATTAATGCCAGACTTGCCAGCATACCCCCTAATTTAATAAACATGTTTCTCATACTGATCATCCTCCTTTCTTCTTTTGACAGGATTATAACATAATTCTACAAAATATTTTGTCTCATGTAACGAATGGTATAGTTTAATGTAGTGAATTGTAAAATTTTCCACATTGATATCCTATCACGTTGCAATTTGGCAATAATTTATTGCATAATAGATTGCAAACTTTAAAAAATGTGCTAAAATTCATAACATAAAAGAATCATACAGAATTTTATTAATGTTATGCAATACAAAGGGGAAATGAGATATGGTAAAAATCGCAATATGTGACGATGATTTATTCATCTGCGCGCAAGTAGAAGACATTCTAACGAGCTATGCAAACCAAAACTTCATGAAGATAAGCATCGATTGCTTTTATTCAGGAGAAAGTATTTTACATTTTCTTAGTCAGGGGAACTCTTTCGATTTAATCTATCTTGATATAGAATTAGGGAAAATAAATGGGGTCGAAGTCGGCCAGCACATCCGGAAAATCAAAAAAGATTACATAACCGATATCGTATACATTTCAGGGAAAGACAGCTATTACAAACAGCTCTTTGATGTACAGCCTTTAAATTTTATCGAAAAACCGATTGATCCTCAATTCGTAATCAATTCCCTGGAACTGTCATTAGAAAAGAAAAAGAAATCCGCCGGATTTTTTGAGTATCAAAAAGGTAATGAAACTTATAAAACAGAAATAAACAATATTCTGTATTTTGAAAGCATGAACCGCAGAATAAAAATTGTGATGACCAGTCAAGAGGATTTATTTTATGGAAATCTGGAGGAAATCTTAATCCTTGTCTCCAACTATTCATTTTTAAGAATACACCGCTCCTATCTGATCAATCGCACTCATATTTCCATACTGGGGTATTCAGAAACCGTTATGTCTAACGGAATAATACTTCCAATCAGCAGGGGCAGACGGCAGGAAATAAGAGCTTTGCAAATGAGTGAAAGGGTGGAAAATCCGGATGAATATTGAATACACAACGGTTTATATCCTTTCAGAAATGTTCATGGCCTACGTGATCTATAAATATATCCACATTTTCTATTCTGAATTTAAATTCAGCAGGAAAATAGAGCCCCTTTTTTATGCAGCCTATTTTCTCATCACCGCCAGTATTTACATATATATTAGAATACCTCTGATTACGATAATTTCCACTATCACACTGTTTTTCATTCTTGTCAGTTTTTATTATGGCAACTTAAAAAAATCAATTTTATCAGTTTCTATCATGTTCATTTCTTTAGCTTGTATAGAAACAATTATCGTATTTTTAACTGATATTCCCGGAAGAAATCTTTTTATATCGTTTCAGCACAAATCAGAATTTGGTATCATCAGCATCAGAATTGTTTCCTACGCCTTTGTACTTCTGGCACATGGGTTTAATCACGTAAAAAGCCGAAAGCCACTCCCTTTCATTTACTGGCTGAGTCTGTTTTTCGTTCCATTTGGGACAATTATTTTATTTCTCATCACTTTGTCCGGGAGTTCCATGCCCTCTGCTTATGTTATCATGTGTATCGCAATTATTTTTATCATCAACATTGTGACATTCTATCTGTATGATTGTATCTCCAGCTTCATGTCCGCACAAATGGACAAACAATTGCTTGAAGCACAAAACAGGTATTACCAGCATCAAATGGAGCTGATGAGCACCTCTCTCGAAAATATCAAAATTTTCAGACATGATTTAAAAAATAAGCTTTCACCAATCCAGCATCTCGCAATGTCGGGAAAAAATGAAGAATTAATCAAGCGAATTTCAGAACTGACCGAAACATACTGCGGAAACTATATACAGTCCACATCCGGAAACAGTGACATAGACAACATAATCAACTTTAAATTACAGCAGGCTGAAAGGGAAAAAATCAAAGTAACCACAAAAATTATAGTACCTGAAAAGCTTTCCATCTCTTCCTTTGATCTGGCTGTAATGCTTGGAAACCTGCTTGACAATTCCATAGAAGCAGTATCAATGCGAAAGACAGACCGATGGATTAAGATCGATATAAGATATAATAAGGGAGTTTTAATTTTTGAAATCAGCAATTCTTTCGATGGCTTTTTCCAAAAATCCAATGAAATCTTCATATCACGCAAAGACGATCAGGAAAATCACGGTCTCGGATTAAAGAGCATTGAAGCTGCTATACAAAAATACCATGGAATCATGCAGATAACCACGATGGATCATGTTTTTACAGTGAAATTACTCGTATATGAACACCCCTGATACCCGCTTTTATGAATAAAAAGGAGGAACAAATGGAACACTTTGCAGACAAACTGACTGAAAAATTAATTTTACATCAGATTATAAAATATGAGGATAAAGAATTATATTCTTACGGAATCTGGCAGGGAATACTTTTATTATTTAACATCTTAACCGCCATGGTAATCAGCTCTCTGTTTGGAATGCTTTGGCAAGGAGTTGTTTTTACTGTCACATACGCATTCCTGCGCACCCATGCAGGAGGATACCACTCCCGGACTGCAACTAGATGTTATTTCTTCTCTATTCTCCTTCTGTCCGGAGCGCTCAGCCTTATAAAATTTATTTCCTGGAACAATATGGGAATCATGATCACTCTCCTCCTCTCAGGCACAGTCATACTAGCATTGGCTCCGGTGGAGGATGAAAACAAAAAACTGGATGAAACAGAACAGGCTGTCTTCAAAAAACGGACAAAATCTGTTTTCTTTATCCTGACTATTCTTGTCCTTATTGCAAACAGAATCGGTCTGGCTGCCATTTCTATCTGCATCACCGTGTCAATCTGTACCTCAGCATTTATGCTTATACTGGGAGAAATAAAGAACAGGGCAATAAAAAAGGGGTAATTTACCTCTTTTTTATTGCCCTGTTCTTCTCTCCAGTTCCCATCACTCAGAAAAATACTTCTTATAAATCTCAAAAAAGTTGGTAGTCGTAGTCTTATCGTCTTTAGAAAACTTGACATCCTTCCACATCTCACTGTTAAAAACCACCGGATTTTCCTCTTTAAACCGGGAATAGATCTGATCAAAAGCCTCTTTCTTCCGCTCCCGGTACAAGCCGGCCTTTCTCTCCTGGGTGGCCTCCTCATCATAGTCATTGACACACTGGAAGATATAATACTTTCCCTTTTCCTCCACCACCGGACTGATCTCACCTACAGAAAGGGAAAAAGCTGCCTCTTCACCGGGTCCTGGGGATTCTCCCCTTCCCATCTTCCGCTGGGTGACCCCTTCCTCCGAATATTCCCTGGCAAGGGCCTGGAAGTCGGCTCCCTCGGCCTGAGCCTTTAAAAGCACTTCTTCCGCAATTGCCTGATCCGATAAAACAATCTGGTCCACCGCAATAACCTTGGCTTCGCTGTCGCTGATTTCCAGATTCAGATCCTTTGTCAGTTCCTCCACCACCTTATTGGACAGACAGTATTCCTCATACATGAGTCTGACATCCTCCGCCGTCACTCCCATATAGGAAATATCCTCTTCCGTCAGGGAGGCGAAATATTCCTCTGAGGCCTTTCTGGCTTCTTCCTTCTCCCCGCCGTTTAACGTGATTCCCCGGCTTACGGCAAGAAGGTTCAGCATCTTCATCTCATGAAGAAATTCCCTCACCTGCTCCACTAAATAGGCTTCAAAAGTCTGACCCACCGGCAGCTCCACGCCCCATATCTGGCTGGTATAAAGCTGCTGATACCGGTTCCGCTCCGTAGCTACCACGATCATGGACTGAGGCATGGTATAAGCCTTGCTCTCCCCGATCTCAGAAACACTGGGAATTTCAGCCCTGCATCCGGACAGGAAAACCGCTGCTGTCAATGATGCCAGAAATACCTTTACCCCCCGTCTGCATTGACCTCTCATGAATACCTCTTTCCTCACTGCCTACAAAAGCAGCTTCAATATTTTCAAAACTCCGTCATTTACATTGATATCCGTCTGGAATTTCGCCGCAGCTTTTACTTCTTCCCTGGCATTTCCCACGGCAAAGCTGTAATAAGCCTGCTGCAGCATTTCCACATCATTGAGCTGGTCACCGAATGCCATGGTCTCCTCCGGCTTAATGCCAAGGCTCTCCTGAAGCAGCTTCACGGCCTGTCCCTTATTGATTCCCTTTTTCATGCAGTCCAGCCACATATCGCCGGCTATGGTGATCTTTAAACGGTCTCCATACTTTTCCTGCAAATCCCTGGTATTGGATTCCACATCGCGTTCCCGGTATATGGATATCTTAATGAATTCCGAATCCACCGCAGTCAAATCCTCCACCTGCTGAATACGGAATTTATAGCCGTTTATCATCCAGTCCAGAACATCCTGATTTTTTGTTTCCATATAAATGATGTCCGGGCCGCTCAGCATGATCTCCAGCCCCTTTTTCTCACGCACATCACGGATTAATTCCATAACAGTCTGACGGTCAATGGGATTGGTGTAGAGGCGTCTTCCGTGAAGGCCCACATAAGCGCCGTTATCCGACAAATAAAAAATCTTTTCTTTAATAGGATAAAATATGGATTCTATGCTGCCCCACTGACGTCCGCTGGCTGCGGCAAACTGAATGCCCTTTGCCCTTAATTTTAAAATCACATCGTAAAGCTCCGGATTGATGTCATGACATCCGTCCTTTACCAGAGTTCCGTCAATATCCGATGCAATCAGCTTTATCATTCTCTCTCCTCCTCGGCCATCTTCTTAAGCTCCTGGTATACCCGTCCTACAGGTAATCCTACTACATTATTGTAATCCCCGTCAATCCCTTTGATAAAAGCTGCAAACTTTCCCTGTATCCCATAAGCCCCGGCCTTGTCCAAAGGCTCTTCGCTGTCCGCATAGGACTTAATCTCTTCATTAGACATGGGGTATAAATGCACATCAGTCTTTTCCACAAATGTCCGTTTCTTTCGTCCTCTTTCTCCACAATACACCAGAGTTACCCCTGTATATACCTGATGGGTCTTCCCCTCTAACAGGGAAATCATACGAAATGCATCGTCATGATCAGACGGCTTTCCTAAAATTTCTCCTCCTGCCGCAACCACGGTATCCGCACCGATGACCCAGGTACCCGGCTTCTGGAAACAGGCCACATCCTCCGCCTTCTGGCAGGACAGCTCCATGACAGCCTCTTTGGGCACATCAGTTGTGATTATCTCATCTATGGTGCTGGGCACAATCTCCGGTATCATTCCGATCTGAGCCAAAAGCTCTTTTCTCCTTGGAGATGCCGAAGCCAGCACAATTTTCTCTGTCTGATCCATAAAAACTCCTTTTCAAATAAGCCATAACGTTAAATAAGCGGGACCCTTGTGGAATCCCGCCTCTCATCAATATACTTTCAGACGTCCGATCATGGACGCATCCTCATCCTCGTCATCATCGCCGCGAAGACGCATTCTCATGGTGTATATGAAGTCAGCCATATAAAAAGCCAACAGGCTCAACGCCACCATCCGTTCAAAATCATCGGGTATTCTTCCTGCCATTCCGTTGACAAACCCATTGAGGAAACGAAAATAAAAAATACCTAAGAATCCCCAGGCAATGCTGCTCTCCAGACAAATGATCCCTTTATAATTCATGAATTTCCGGCTGTAATCCCACCAGAAGGAACCAAAGAGCCTTATCATCATACGGGCTGTCACAATCTCCATAAATGTCGCCATAACCATGGCTGCAAAGTAGAGCTGAATCGGATTATCCGCAAGAGGCTTTAAAAGAATCATGGCTCCTGCTGCCCCGAACCCATAGATGATACAAAACGGACCATGACCAAACCCCCGGTTCAGCACTGGTTTTTTATTCTCATAGGTGAGTACAATACACTCAAGCATATATCCCAGAAAGCTGAACAGAAAAAAACAGTTTATGCTGTGATAAATTGACGTATTCATGTTACCTCCGATTTTTTCATATCCTTTCTTTAACTCGTTAAAGTATAATATGGATATCTTAAGAAATCAAGGGTTATTTTCTTACAATTCTCTTTAATAATACTGAGCAATAAATAAAGCCAGGAAAATTCCTAAAATTGCCCCCGCTGCCACCTGGAGAGGGGTATGCCCCACATACTCCTTTAACTTCTCCTGGAGTATCTCCGCATTGAGCTTTAAGGGATTCTCCAGCAGAAGGCTGTTGAGCAGCTTCGCCTGCTTTCCCGTCTCCCTCCGGACTCCCATGGCGTCATACATGACAATCATGGAGAGCACAAAACTGACCGCAAACTCAAAAGAACCGACACCATAGCGGTAACTGGCGGCGGTTGTCAAAGCACATACCGTCGAGGAGTGGGAACTGGGCATTCCCCCGGAACCTACCAGCCTCTCCGGATTAAAATTTTTGTTAAGGGCTAAGTCGATGATCGTCTTTAAGACCTGGGCCACCAGCCAGCCGGCAACTGAAGTCACCAGAACCTGATTCTTAAGTATATCTTCCCAAAATGTCATGGTTTCCTCCATATTTATGCAGCGCTTTTCCTTCCAAAACCGTATAAAATCCAACGCTTGATTCTTGCGGCTGTTTCAGCCAGACCGCAGAATTTATCCGAATAAATGATCGCAAACCCTTCCCTGCTCTTAGGCGGTACGGGGGTCAAGGGCCACATGTGGCGCAGGATCATATCTTTTTCTTTTTCCGTCAATTCAAAATGTTTAACCGCATTGTTAAGTGCGATTCTGGGATGAGTAAACCCGTGAAAATGATTTCCTGTCTCCCTGGCATGGGTATGCCAGTCATACAGGAAGAAATCGTGAAGAAGACCGGCTCTGGCAACCTCTTTATGATCCCAGCCCAGCCTTTTGCAGATGCAGTAGCTCATATAGGACACTTTGATGCAGTGGGCTTTACACGTAGTGTCTCCGTGCTGCATAAATCGATCCATGGACTGAAATATCGGACTGTCCAGAATATCTCTGACACAGTCCATATATTCCAAATCCTCACTGTAATATTCCTTTTCCACCCAGGAGGAGTCTTCTGCCCATCTCATGACTTCCTCTTTTTCCTCCTGGGTTATATGCATGTGTTCCATTCTTATTTCAATCGCTTCTTTCTTAAAAAGGTGCTGCTTAATAGCCGATCAGCCAGTCATAGAGTTCCTGGTATTTCGTAGCCGATGTTTTCCATGAGTAGTCCTTTGTCATGGCCCGGTCTATGATCTTATTCCATTCCCTTTTTTTATCGTAGTAAATGCCTTGTGCATACCGGATGGAGCTGAGCATCTCATGGGCATTGTAGTTGGAGAAGGAAAATCCTGTTCCCTTGTTTTCAAACTCGTTATAAGGCTCTACCGTATCCTTTAAGCCGCCTGTTTCCCTCACAATGGGCACTGTTCCATAGCGGAGCGACATGAGCTGGCTTAAGCCGCAGGGCTCAAACAGGGAAGGCATGAGAAACGCATCACAGGACGCATAAATCTTATGGGACATGGCTTCTGAATAAAAAATATTAGCAGAAACCTTATCCGGATATTTCCATGCGTAGTGGCGGAACATATTTTCATACCGCTCCTCGCCTGTACCGAGAACCACAAGCTGAATGTCATCCTGGCATAACTCGTCAATAACGCACTGGATTAAATCAAGCCCCTTCTGGTCTGTCAGTCTGGAAACAATTCCGATCATGAACTTCTTATCATCCTGATTCAATCCCAGTTCCTTTTGCAGGGCCCGCTTATTCTTGATCTTCTCTTTGCGGAAGTTCTTTGCGTTGTAGGTCTGCTCAATATAGGTGTCAGTCTCCGGATCAAACTCCTCGTAATCAATGCCGTTGACAATTCCCCTCAAACTGTTTGCCCTGGCCCGCATCAGGCCATCCAGGCCCTCTCCGTAAAACGGCATCTTGATCTCTTCCGCATACGTATCGCTGACCGTGGTGATGGCATCGGCATAGACGATGCCGCCTTTTAATAAGTTACCATCCTTATATGCCTCCAGCTTATCGGGTGTGAAGTAATAATCCGGAAGGCAGGTAAACTTTTGTATTGTTTTAACATCCCATACACCTTGAAATTTCAGGTTGTGGATGGTGATTACTGATTTCATATTCTGGAAAAACTCACCGTCGTGGAACCGGTCCTTTAACAGAACGGGAATGAGAGCGGTCTGCCAGTCATGACAATGTATTACATCAGGCTGAAATCCAATTACAGGAAGTGCAGATAAAGCTGCTCTGGAAAAGAAGCAGAACTTTTCCAAATCCTGATACCAGTCCCCATAAGGTTTAGCGCCGCTGAAATATTCTTCATTGTCAATGAAATAACAGGTAATGCCCTCGTAAACATATTGAAGAATTCCCACATATCTATTTTTCCCCAGGTAATCCATGTAGAAATGATCCACATAGGTCATCTGGTTTCTCCATTCTTCTTTCATACACAAATATTTGGGAATTAATACTCTGACATCAAAGTATTCCTTATCAAAGCACTTTGGAAGGGACCCCACCACATCCGCAAGTCCTCCAGTCTTGATAAAGGGTACTGCTTCTGATGCAACGAACAATATTTTCTTCATACATAACCTCCCTTATCCGGTTCACCCTTGGGTGTTGTCTGCTATTGTCTAGTATACTGCATTTTTCGGAAATAAGGAAGTATTAAACATTAAATTTTAAGAAAGTTTTTTGTAATCCAGTCTGATTTTATCGGCAATTAGAGCAATAAACTCGGAATTAGTCGGTTTTCCTTTTCCCGTGCTTACGGTGTATCCGAACAGTTCATTGATGGTGTCCATTTTTCCGCGGCTCCAGGCAACTTCAATGGCGTGGCGGATGGCGCGTTCCACACGGCTGGGCGTTGTCTGGTGCTTCTTGGCAATGGAAGGATAGAGGATCTTTGTCACAGAAGTGAGCATTTCCTGGTCCTGTACGGAGATCACGATGGCATCCCGGAGATATTGGTAGCCTTTTATGTGGGCGGGAATTCCGATTTCATGAAGCATCTGGGTGACATCATTTTCCAGGTTCTGCTCCATGTATTCCACTTTGTTGACATAAGGCTTTACCTTTTTCATTCCCTGAAGGCTGGGAGTTTTTGTCTTTCTCTGGCCTACCCTGCGCACTTTATCGACGATGATGTCCTTGCTGAAAGGCTTCATTATGTAATAATTTGCCCCCATGCGGAACGCATCTTCGGTAATATTCTCGCTTCCTGCCGCAGTTACCATGATAAACGACGGGATTTTTGCAATGGTGCCGTTTCCTCTGACACGTTCCATCACTGTGATTCCGTCCATCCTCGGCATGATTACGTCCAATAAGACAACATCCGGATTTGTTTTCAGTATCATGTTGTAGGCATCTTCGCCATTATCTGCTTTTCCAACCACGTGGAAATCAGCTTCTCCCTCCAGTATATCGTTCAGCAGATTTAAGGTCTGCAGGTTATCATCCGCAATCGCAATACTAATTTGTGACATATTGATACTCTCCTCCCTGGTTTTGGTGTTTTTTTTACACGGTTTTTTGATACAGTTTTTGATGCAGTTTTTGATACAGTTTTTGATACAGTTTTTAACAAGTTTTTTAACGAGTGTATTGACATTATAGACTTGGCCCGGCTTTTGCCGCAATGGAATTCTGTCGCATTCTTCGACAAAAGGTGACAATTTGAGGGCGAATTTTGGGGTAAAATTCTTTTTTTCGAGGGTGTCGAAAGAGGTATTGTGGCTTGGCTGGGGGACGGCTGGTTTTTTAAGGGGTGTTGAAAATTGATATTACTTGTCAATGGAAAAGTTTGGGGGATGTATAGGGTTATAGTAACATATTTTGAGAGGGATTAAAAGAGTTAAAAAAGAGTTAAAATTTGATTGGCTGGTCCGCCGGGGCAACCGATGGCACCCTGGCGGGCACCATCGGTTGCGGGGCTCTCGCCCCATAGAACAATAGAGAAAAAGATGCTCGTGCAAGCAAGCTTGCGTCGCATCTCCTTCTCTATTGTTCTGCCCGGCTCAATGGGATAGCATGTTTTCAATAAATATTCCATATCCTCTTGTTGAGTCCTGGATAAATACATGAGTCACTGCCCCCACCAGCTTCCCATCCTGTATAATCGGTGATCCGCTCATTCCCTGCACAATGCCTCCCGTAAGAGCCAGCAAATCCGGATCAGTGACCTTGATCACCATGCCTTTGCTCTTATGTGACGTAGAGTAATCAACCCGCTGAATCTCAATTTCATAATCCCTGATACTCCCGGATACGTTGCTTCTTATATGGGCAACGCCTTTTTTAATATCCTGGCGATAACCGATGGGAATCGCATCCTGTTCCAGTTTTTGCTTAAACCGGTCATTTACTTTCCCAAATATCCCCTCTTCTGTATTGGCCGTAATACTTCCCAAGGTGGAACCTGGTCCGTAATAGATAATTCCGCTCATAACCCCTGGTTTTCCAAAGGTTCCTTTTTCAATTCCCAAAATAGCTGTTTCGTAAAGAGACCCGTCCGTGATCTGAACCACATCTCCTGTGTCGCTGTCGCTGATTCCATGGCCTAATGCGCCGAACTGGCCGTTCATGTCCACATAGGTCATGGTTCCGATTCCCTGAGTGTCATCTCTGACCCAGACGCCCAGCTTGTAGGTTCCGTCATCTGCTTCTACGGGAGTCATTTTTACATCAATATCCTCTCCATTGCGTCTGACTTTAAGAACTGCCTCAGAAGCGCCGATTTTTCCCAATTCATCCATCAGGGCTTCCTTATCTGTCAGGGCCGTGCCGTTAATGGTTTCAATGTAATCTCCTGACTGGAGGATTCCAAAGGCCGGTGTTGCGGTCATTCCGTCCTTTTGGGTGATATCTCCTGTACCGATTACCAGGATGCCGTCCGATTTCAAATAGATTCCAACAGGCGTTCCGCAGGGAACCGCATATTTGGTATCTACCACATTGACCTGTATATCCTTTAACTGAATCCAGCCAAACAGTTTTAATCCCAGCCTGTAACTGCCCTGATTTTCTGAATATACAGAAAAAGGCTGGTTTACCTGTAAATGGATCTGGTCGGAAGGAATGTTGGAACCATTGTTTAAAACCACTTCCTCACTGTCGGAATACAGCGTCACATCAAAAGGCATGGAGAAATGAAACTGTTCTTCTTCCTCTGCAACGATATTCAATTTGTCTGGAATCACCCGCTTCATATAGAACCAGGTAAATCCGATGCAAAAAACCAGACTGACCCAGAACATCCTTACGATAAGTCTGTGTATCCTCTTTTTTTCCATCTCACATACCTCCTTAGATGAGTGAAAGAAGTCAATTTTTTTGACTCCTCTCTTAGTATGTGAGAAAATATTTAAATCACACTGTCATATTTTAGTTGTAACTATTTTCTTTCGGTGGCAGCATTATAGCAGAATAAAATTTTTCAAAGAATAAAAGCAAAAATTACGGCAAAAAATATAGCAGGGAGCAGGTTCGCCACCTTGATGATCTTCCCCCAGACCAGATTAACGCCTACGCAAAAAATCAAAACAGAACCGGTCAAGGATAAGTTGGATAATGCCTGCACCGTCATGATTGGCTCAATTAATCTCGCTAAAAGAGTCACCAGCCCTTGAAATATCCCTACTGGAACAGCAGAAAAAATGCATCCCTTTCCAAGAGAAACAGTCATAACCAAAATGATAATCATATCCAAAAGACCCTTGACAGCGAGCACGGAATAATCCCCCGAAATTCCATCTTTAATAGCTCCTACCACTGCCATGGCTCCGATGCAGACCGTAAGAGAGGCTGTCACAAATCCGTCTACAAACTTAGTATCCCCGCTGCTGTTTGTTTTTATTTTAAGCCATTCTCCAAAACGTTCCATAGCCAGCTCAATATTCAGCCATTCTCCCACCAAAGCTCCTATAAAAAAGGAAAGAATCAGCATGATGGTCCCTCCAGACACCAGCTCTCCCTGAGAAATGGCCAGCATTTCCTCCATAACGCCCCCGATACCAAGAATCATAACGCTGATCCCCGCCGCACTCATTAAGGTAGCCTGAAAACGTTCTTCCATTTTTCTTCCAAAAAGAAGGCCCCCCAGGCCGCCTGCCACAATCCCTCCTACATTGATCAACGTTCCAATTCCAATCATCTTTTCGTACTCCCGGCTGTCTTTCTCTCTTTTTTTGCCATTCTCTTCATTTCCCTTGCATTGGCTCTCACCGCTTCCGTGATCTCCACGCCTCCTAAAAGCCTGGCCAGCTCCTCTACCATCTCTTCCTCCTCAAGACAGCGTATGGAAGTGGAGGTGCGTCCCTCATCCACTGCCTTTGCGATCTCATAATGGCAGTCAGCCATGGCCGCAATCTGGGGCAGATGGGTGATGCAGATCACCTGATGGTTTCCTGCGATGTAAACCAGCTTTTCCGACACCTTCTGGGCTGTGCGCCCGCTGATTCCCGTATCAATTTCATCAAAAATCAAGGTGGGAATGTCATCCGTATCCGCCAGCACCGTCTTAATAGCCAGCATGATCCTGGAGAGCTCTCCGCCGGAAGCCACCATGCCCAAAGGCTTTAAGGGCTCTCCAGGATTGGTGGAAATCACAAATTCCGCCTCGTCATATCCATTGGCCGTATAGTGATCAAGACGTGAAAACTCCATGGAAAATTCCACGTCAATGAAATTCAAGTCCAAAAGCCCTTCCTTGATCTTTTCCGTCAGTTCTTTGGCTGTTTGCTTCCTCATCTCAGACAGTTGGGCGCAAAGAGACTCCAGGCGGTCTGAAACGCGCTGCAGTTCCTCTGCCGTCCGGCTTCTGACCGCATCATAGTCCTCCAGCTCTTCCAGACGCTTTTGTTTTTCTTCCAGATTGATAAAAATCTGTTCCAGGCTTCCTCCGTGCTTTGCCTGCAGGCTGCGGATGAGGTCAAGCCGTTCCTCCGTCTGCCTGTGTTCTTCCTCATCAAAGGACATGTTGTCCATATAGGAGGTGATTTCATGGCTGATATCCCTTAAAATAGAGTCCGCGTCAAAAAGCTGGTCCAGTATGGCGCTCAAGCCCTTGTCGTAGGAAGCCACGGATTCCACTTCTTTTAAAGCCCTTCCGATCACGTCTGAATTCACTGCGGAATAAGCCAAAGAAAGGCTTTCTCCGATTTTTTTTGCATGGGAAAAGAAGCGGTATCTGGAGGACAGTTCTTCCTCCTCTCCCTCTTTCAGCCCGGCATTTTCGATTTCTTCGATTTCAAAGCGGATAAAGTCCATCTCCCTCAGCCGGGTCTCTTCATCCAGGCGGAAAGATGCCAGACGGTCCTTTAAACGGAGGTATTCCCCATAAGTTTCTCCGATATTCTTTTTTAGCTCATGGGATTTTTTCTCCTGATAGCGGTCCAGGATGGCAAGATGTTTGGATTTGTAGAGTAAAGACTGATGTTCATGCTGTCCATGAATATCGATCAGAAGGCCGGTAATATCCCGCAGCTTTCCCGCGGTCACCGTTTCATCATTGATTTTGCTTAAGCTTCTGGAGGGCATGATCTTCTTGGAGATGATAACCGTGCCATCCTGGTCGGGCTGGACATCAAGCGCCTGAAGCAGACGGATTTTTTCAGGCTCTTTAACCGTAAAAATCAGCTCCACATAAGCGTATTCCGCCCCTTTTCTTATAATATCCTTGGGCACCTTGCCGCCCAGGGCAATGGTGACCGAGCCGATGATGATGGATTTACCTGCTCCGGTTTCTCCGGTCAGGACATTAAACCCATCCTGAAATTCCACATCGGCTTTTTCAATCAACGCCAGATTCTTTACATGTAATTCTGAAAGCATGACACCGCTCCTTTATCCTGCAATGAGTTTTTTCAATTTTTCCATCATAAGTATGGTATCATCAGCGCTTCTGATGGCGCACATAATGGTATCGTCCCCTGCAATACAGCCCACCATCTCGCTGAAATGAAGGGCATCAAGAGCAGCCGCCACAGCCATAGCCATGCCGGATACGGTCTTGATGACCAGAATGTTCTGAGCCATGTCCATGGACATATAGCCATCCTTTAAAATCCTGATATATTTATCGCTGAAAGAGCTCTGGTTCTGAAGCACCACATACCGCTGTTTCCCTGACTCAGACTGAACCTTGGTCAGTTTCAGCTCCCTGATATCCCTGGAAACAGTGGCCTGGGTCACTGCAAAGCCAGCCTGGTTCAAATAATCCGCCAGTTCCTCCTGAGTCTCGATCTCGTGTTTTCCGATAAGTTCCACAATCTTGCTGTGTCGTTCCAGCTTCATAGCTCCTCCTCCTTACCCCCCAGGGGGTCTTCTCTTTGCCCTTCGGGCGAATTCACCTTATATACCGGCCATCTTGTTGCGCAGGTTGTCTAAAAATGATATGTTTTTCAGTTTCACCAGAATGGTCTTAATATCCGCCCGCCGTATTTCAATATAATCGCCGGGATAGAGTTCCATAGCCGTATCCCCGTCAAATACCGCCGCCTGGCACACGCCCTTTTCTCCCATCAGCTCGATCTGAATCCAGTCGTCGGCAGAAAGCACAATACTTCTGGCATTTAAGGCATGGGAACAGATGGGGGTCAAAACCACCATCTTGGAATCCGGAACAATAATAGGCCCGCCTGCGGAAAGGTTATAAGCCGTGGAACCGGTGGGTGTGGCCGCGATCAGTCCGTCAGCCCTGTATTCATTCAGAAACTCCTGGTTGACAAAAACCTTCAATTGCAGCATTTTCACAAGTCCGCTTCTGGTCATGACGATCTCATTTAAAGCGATGTCCTGAGCGATGATTTTTCCGTCGCGGTATGCGCAGCCGCTTAACATCATCCGCTCCTCCAGCCTGTAGTCATTGGCTAACAGGGAAGAAAGGGCGTCTTCGATCTCTTCTGTGCGGGACACCTGGGTCAGATATCCAAGGGTTCCCCGGTTGATTCCAAGCATGGGAATATTTTTCCCCGCCAGGTCTCTGGCAGCCTGAATCAGCGTGCCGTCCCCTCCCAGAGTGATGATGCAGTCCGTATCCTCAGGCACCGTGGAAGCGTCAGTATAATGCTTTCCAGCTCTCCCTCTGTCCCGTTCCCCGATCCGGCAGACAGCTCCATGCTGTTCCAGATAACTGCAGATATTGCCGGCAGTTTCCCTGGCCCCCTTTTTATCCGGATTTATGATCACAAAAAAATGCTTCATAATAAACTTTTATCTGCCTTCTCTTAGTGTTGTCCTAAGTCTGTATGAGCCTCTCTGACGGTCTTTTCCGGATCAAGAGTGTGGTCTGGGCAGACTTCTCCTTCCTGATGGTTCTTTAAATGGAGCAAATACTCAATATTGCCTTCCGGTCCCTTAATGGGCGAATACTCCAGGTGGAGGGGCAAAAGCCCGATGCTCACTGCATGGGAAATCACGTGTTCAATGACTTCCAGATGGACAGAGCTTTCTCTCACCACTCCCTTTTTTCCCACCTTTTCCCGCCCCGCTTCAAACTGGGGCTTGATGAGACAGACAATTTCCCCCTCTTCTCTCAGAAGGTTCTTCACCGGCCCCAGCACTTTTGTCAGGGAAATAAAAGAAACATCAATGGAAGAAAATTCAATCCTGTCGTTAATATCCTCCGGGGTCACGTAGCGGATGTTGGTCTTTTCCATACAGACCACACGGGGATCGTTGCGAAGCTTCCAGGCAAGCTGTCCGTGTCCCACATCTACGGCGTAAACCTTGACCGCACCGTTTTGAAGCATACAGTCCGTAAAGCCTCCGGTAGAAGCTCCTACGTCCATGCACACCTTTCCCTCCAGGGTAACGTCAAAATGAGTCATAGCCTTTTCCAGCTTTAACCCTCCCCGGCTCACATATTTAAGAGTGCTTCCTCTCACTTCTACGGCTGCTGTTTCTTCAAATGAGGTGCCTGCCTTATCCTCTTTTTCTCCGTCCACATAGACGATTCCGGCCATAATAATTGCCTTCGCCTTTTCCCTGGATTCAGCCAGTCCGTTCTTTACCAAAAGCACATCCAATCGTTCTTTCATTTCTTATGCATTTCCTTCCATTCCGCATTCTGGCGCTCCGTGTCCAGATACTCCTTTTTAAGCCTCCATATGACGGAATCGCTGTCAATTCCCAGGCCCTTTCTAAGAAGCGATACATTGCCGTGCTCCACATAGGAGTCCGGCAGAGCGATGTTCATCACCTTTACATGCGGATACTGTTCATGAATATATCCGGTAACAGCAAGGCCGTATCCGCCCTGAAGCACATTTTCCTCCATGGTCACAATGAGCCAGTGTTTTTTTACCAGCCGGTCCACCAGCGCCTTGTCAAAGGGCTTTACAAAACGGCCGTTAGCCAGGGTGCAGTTCCACCCTTCTGCCTTTAATTTCTCTCTCACATGCTCACCGGTGCTCACCATGCTTCCCACAGCCAGCAGTGCAATGTCACTTTCCTCATAGAGCATTTCCCCCTTGCCGTATTCAATGGGGGAACGGAATTCCTTTAAGCCCTTGTAAGCCTCTCCTCTTGGATAGCGCAGGGCAAAGGGGCCGCCATAGGACAAGGCAAATTCCAGGCCATCCATAAGCTCCCACATATTTTTTGGCGCAAATACGCTCATATTCGGAATTGCCGATAAATAAGACAAGTCAAAGATTCCCTGATGGGTTTCCCCGTCGCTGCCCACAAGTCCGGCCCTGTCTACGGCAAAAACCACAGGCAGGTTCTGAATACAGACATCGTGGAGAATCTGGTCATAGCCTCTCTGCAAAAATGAGGAATAAACGGCCACCACCGGCTTTAAGCCTCCGGCTGCCATTCCTGCCGCAGATGTCACTCCGTGCTCCTCTGCAATGCCCACGTCAAAAAAGCGGCCCGGATATGTGCGGGCGAACCGCTTTAATCCTGTTCCATCAGGCATGGCCGCTGTCACTGCCACAATGGTTTCATCCTCTTTTGCCAGACGGCAGATAGCCTTGGAGAACACATCGGTGTAGCTGGGATTTTTCTTTTCTTTTTTAAATTCTCCGGTGAGGATGTCAAATGGTTCCACCCCGTGAAATTTAGACGGATTTTTCTCCGCCGGAGCGTAACCTCTTCCTTTTTGGGTGATCACATGAACCAGGACCGTGTGGTCCAGCTTCCTGGCATCTCTTAAGGCTCTGGAAAGGGCTTTGATGTTGTGGCCGTCCACAGGGCCTAAATAGGTGATTCCCATGTTTTCAAACAGCATTCCGGGAATTAAGAGCTGCTTGATTCCGTTCTTGGTGCGGCTGATCTTTTCGATGAGCTGGTCGCCGACTGCCGGAATGCGGGACAGTATATTAGTCACATGCTTTTTTAAGTCCAGATAGCCTTCTCCTGTACGGATGCTGTTTAAGTAGGTGGACATGCCGCCTACATTTTCTGAAATGGACATGTTGTTGTCATTTAAAATAATGATGAAGTTCTTCTTCATCCTGGCCGCATTGTTAAGGGCCTCGTAGGCCATTCCTCCGGTCAGTGCGCCGTCTCCGATGACGGAAACGACAAAATGGTCCTCTCCCAGCACGTCTCTTGCCTGGGCAAGGCCCAGACCGGCTGAAACAGAAGTAGAGCTGTGTCCCGTATCAAAGCAGTCACAGGGACTTTCCTTTCGTTTGGGGAAACCGCTCATACCGCCGTACTGGCGCAGATCATCAAATTCTTCTCTCCGGCCGCTGAGTATCTTGTGGGTGTAGGACTGATGGCCCACATCCCAGATCACCTTATCTTTTGGAAGGTCAAAGGCCAGATAAATGGCCATAGTCAGCTCTACTACGCCTAAATTGGAAGCCAGATGGCCTCCGGTCACGCTTATTTTCTCTACTAAGAAATCCCGGATTTCCTGACCCAGGATATCAAGCTCCTGCTTTGTCAGCTTTTTGATATCCTCAGGCCCGTTTATCAATTCCAGTATCATATTTTTATCAGGTCCTTACTTTTCACGGTTCACCAGCATACGGATCAGTTCTTCCAGAAATTCATTCTTTCCGGGAAGCTCATGGAGACAGGAAACTGCCTCTTCCGAAATCCTCTCCACATCCTGCCTAGCCTTATTCATGCCCTCAAGGGTTACATAGGTGGTCTTATGGTTCTTTTCATCGCTGAGCACAGGCTTTCCAAGAACCTCTTCATTGCTGGTCATATCAAGGATGTCATCCTGAATCTGAAAGGCCAGTCCAATGGAGGAAGCCATTTTTTCCACCAGATTTATTTCTTTTTCATCCGCTCCGCCCAGAATGGCTCCGATCACCATGGAAGCCTCTAGCAGGGCTCCGGTTTTCAGGCGGTAGATGAAGTCTAATTGTTCTTTTGAGACAGGTTTTCCGGACAATTCTACATCCACTGTCTGTCCGCCTATCATGCCGTAGACTCCTGTCTTTCCTGCCAGGATTCCCATACATCTGGCGGTTAAGTCGGGGCGGTCCGTCATGGAAAGGGCTTTTGCGGCAGTTTCCATGGCATACATTAAAAGGCCGTCTCCGGCAAGCACTGCCATGTCGTAGCCAAACTTCACCCAGGCGGTGGGAAGTCCCCGGCGCAGGGTGTCATTGTCCATGCAGGGGAGGTCGTCGTGAATCAGGGAGGAGGTGTGAATCATTTCAATGGCCGCCATAAACGGCTCGATTTCTTTTCCCTTTCCTCCGAATAACCGGTAAGTTTCTTCCATCAGCATGGGGCGGAGTCTCTTTCCTCCTGCCCGGACGCTGTAATCCATGGCTGACAAAACAGTGGATTGATAACCTTCCACTGGGGGAAGGTATGTTTCTATCACGCGAAAAACTTCCTCTGTTCTGGCATCCAGTATTTCTTTAAAGTTCATGATTTTCACCATTTTCCTCTATGACAATGATCTTTTTTTCCACTTTATCTATCTTTTCATTGCAGGATTTGACCAGTTTCATACCGGCCTCGTAATATTGAAAGGCTTCTTCTAAAGAGCTTTCTCCGCCCTCCAGCTTGCGTATGATTTCTTCTAAGTCAGTGAATGTTTCCTCAATGGTTCTTTCTTTTTTTGCTGCCATATACAATTTCTCCTCATTGGCCCGTCTTGGGGGGTAATGTTTTTTCTTCAGGCATTTGGGGGAGAAGGCCGGTATCCTGGAGGGTGATGCGGGAAACGGCTGCATCGATGCTTCCATCCCGGACTCTCAGCCGGATTTCTTCTCCGGGTTTTATTTGTTTTACGGATTCTATAGGGCGGTGCGTTTCATCGGTTGCAAATCCGTATCCGCCGCCTATCCGTTTTAAAGGGGAATTGGCTTCCAGGTGGCTGATTAAAAGCTCCAGCCTGTGCCTGTCACGGACGGATTGTTTTTCTATGAGGGTTTTTAAGCGGAGTTTTATTTCTGCCGCTCTGGTTCTGTCTGAGGCGGTTGTGGACAAAATGAGGGTTCTCAGCTTTTCTTCTATGTCGGCCAGACGCTGGCGCTTTTCACGGAGCTGGCGGCTTGGGTCGTAGAATTTCAGTTTTAGGTTGTATTGTTCTGTGCGGAAATGGCAGCGCTCTATTTTTCTCTCCATGGTTCTTGAAAGAGTGTTTTTGTAGAGGGCTGTCTGTTCCTGGAACTGGTTGTAGTCGAATACTGCCAGCTCTGCTGCCGCAGAGGGCGTGGGGGCCCGCATGTCTGCCACGTAGTCGGATATTGTTACGTCGGTTTCGTGGCCTACGGCAGATATGATGGGGGTATTACAATTAAATATGGCTCTTGCTACGGTTTCTTCGTTGAATGCCCACAGGTCTTCGATGGAACCGCCGCCACGGCCTATGATTAAGACATCCAGGTCCAGACGGTCCAGGGTTTCGATGCCTCTTACGATGCTTTCCTTTGCCTGTTCGCCTTGGACTAAGGCTGGGTAGAGGAAAAGCTGGACGTATGGGTTTCGTCTGGAAGAAATGTTTATGATGTCGCGGATTGCGGCTCCGGTGGAGGCGGTGACGATTCCTACGGTTTTGGCGTATCTGGGGATGGGCTTTTTGTATTCTGGGGAGAACATGCCCATTTCTTCTAATTCTGCTCTCAGCTTTTGGAATCTTTCGAATAAGTCTCCAAGGCCTTCCTGTGTGATTTCCTGCGCGTAGAGCTGGTATCTTCCGTCCCGCTCATAGACTTCTATGCTGCCTTTGGCGGTGATCTGCTGGCCTTCCTCCAGTTTGAATGTGAGGCCCTTTCGGTGGCCGGCGAACATGACGGCGGAGATGGAAGAGGTTCCGTCTTTTAGGGTGAAATAGATGTGGCCGGAGGTGTGGTACTTGCAGTTGGACACCTCGCCTTTGACGGAGATTCGGTTTAAGGCAAAATCCTGGGCAAACATGTTTTTGATGTAGGCATTGACCTGGGAAACAGAATATACGCCGGCTGCCATGTTACACCAGCTTTGCTAAAACTCCGTTGATGAATGCTGGAGCGTCGTCTCGGCCGTATTTTTTGGCTAATTCTACGGCTTCGTTGATGGCTACTTTTTCTGGGACGGTTTCGTCGAATAATATCTCATACAGGGCGAGGCGGATGATGGTGAGTTCTGCTTTTCCCATGCGCTTTGTTTTCCAGCCTTCAGCTACCTCGTCGATTTTGGCGTCGAGTTCGGGGATTTTTTCGCTGATAGATTGGGTTCTTTCTATTAAATAGGTGATGTTTTCTTCACTCATGGTGACATCGTGGATGATCTCTTCTTTGCCTTCCGGGGTTGTGTCGTCTTGGCTGGGGGCTTCAAAATATTGGGTGAGCTGGTTGAGCTTTTCTTCTGCTGGATGGAAATCTATGCAAAAAAGCATTTTGAAGCAGTGTTCGCGTAGTTTACTTCTGGTCATTTGGTAATGTCCTCCTGGTTTATCGTAAGGCCGCATTTTCTTTTTTCTTGGGGGGGGGGCGGCGGGTGGTGCAAGGGGTTTTAAAAGATTGGTTTGATGGGGTGGTGTTTTAGTCCGCAGTGCAA
>NZ_JASGFH010000006.1:0-228246 GCF_047605665.1 Lacrimispora sp.
CACAAGGACCTGCCGGCGCAACTGGCGCTCAGGGACCGCAAGGACCTACCGGACCTACTGGCGCAACTGGTGCTACCGGCGCTACCGGCGCTACCGGCGCTCAGGGACCACAGGGACCCGAAGGACCACAAGGACCTGCCGGCGCAACTGGCGCTCAGGGACCGCAAGGACCTACCGGACCGACTGGTGCTACTGGCGCAACTGGTGCTACCGGCGCTCAGGGACCAATTGGACCGACTGGACCCACTGGTGCTACCGGCGCTCAGGGACCACAGGGTCTGCAGGGACCTGAAGGACCTACTGGCGCAACTGGTGCTACCGGTGCTCAGGGACCACAGGGACCAATCGGACCTACTGGACCTACCGGCGCTACCGGACCTCAGGGACCGCAAGGACCTATCGGACCTACCGGACCTACTGGACCTGCCGCACAGTTAAGAGGCATTCAGATTCAGCTTACAGGAGCTTCCAGTGTTGCAGACGACGGCATTGTAATGTTTAATACCATTTTAAATGACCAGAGCCTTAACATTGATTACAACCCTGCAACCGGTATCGTAACCCTCAGCGCAGAAAAGAATTACTATGTATATTGGTGGGTATCCACAGACGGAGCCGGCCCATCCACTTATGTGGAATTTACTCTGAGAGTAAATACCAGCGGCAACATCTCAGCAAGCTCACCTATCGTTACAGGACAGTTAAATGGAATGGCATTCATAACCATTGGAGCAGTTCCAGCTACCTTATCTCTGCTTAATACCACGGGATCAACTGTATCCTACGCTCAGGTTCCGATTATGGCCAGCATGGTAGTCATCGAAGCTAACTAAACAGCATTTGCAACGATAAAGCCTTGTTTCAGTAACAAGCATAAAAGGCCACAAAATATGCCGGAGGCACCCGCCTCCGGCATATTTTTTTCCTCTACCCATTTACATAAGCGGTGCAAACAGCCGCAAAGCTCTGCCTGCCAGCCTCTCCTGCCATGGGTAGTTTTTATAATCCTCTAAGGTAACCCTGCGACACTGAACCAGGGTATCCTGAAAATCCCGTTCCACATCCCGGACAGCCTCATTCCGGTATAGATAAACGCCGCATTCAAAGTGGAGAAAAAGGCTTCGGAAATCCATATTAACGGTTCCCACCACTGCCTTGCTGTCATCGCTTGTAAATACCTTTGCATGGACAAAGCCGGGTATATACTGATAAATCTGCACTCCCGCCCTGATCAGCTCCCCATAATAGGAAATAGCCAAAAAGAACGCATACTTCTTATCCGGTATGCGGGGCATGATAATGGCAGTTTCCACTCCCCGCTTGGCAGCAAAGGTGAGGGCCTGGATCATTTCATAATCCAACACCAGATAAGGCGTCATGATATGGACATAATTCCGGGCAGAATTGATCACATCAAGATAAACCTGCTTCCCCACTGTTTCCTGATCCAGAGGGCTGTCCCCATAGGGAATGACAAATCCATCCATATTCAGCTCCAGAGGGTAATAATATTCCGGGTCTCTTAAATACTTTCCGTAATCCTCTGTCTCCTTTTCAGAAATATTCCACATCTGCAAAAACATCATAGTAAAGCTGGTGACAGCCTCTCCTTTCAGCATGATCCCCGTATCTTTCCAGTGGCCAAACCGCACCTTCCTGTTTATGTATTCATCCGCTAAATTGATTCCGCCTGTAAACGCCGTATGCCCATCCACCACCAGGATTTTTCTATGGTCACGGTTGTTCTGATACGTAGTGAGAAGGGGGACAATCGGAGAAAATGTCTTTGCCTTGATGCCCTTTTCCTGCAATTCCTTAGGATAATCATAAGGAAGAAGGCTCAAAGAGCACATCCCGTCATACATAAACCGGACCTCCACTCCTTCCTTTGCCTTCCGCTCCAGAATTTCTAAAATCCCGTCCCACATCTCTCCCCGTTCTACAATAAAATACTCCATGAAGATGAACCGTTTTGCTCCTTCCAGCTCCTTCTTCATCTCATCAAACATGATTTCCCCCAATGGAAAATACTTTGCATTGGTACTTCCATAAACAGGGTAACTTCCCGAATTCTTAAGGTAAAAAGCCAGATTGGCACTCTGCCTGCTGATCCTTGACAGATTTTCCAAAACCTTGGGATTCTGGGCCAAATAGCCCTCCGTATGCTCCATGTTGGCCCTCAGCTTTTTATCAATCAGTTTTCCCAGAATCTGAAATTCCACAAACAGATAAAAAAGCGTTCCAAATACAGGCACGATTGCAATCGGCACCATCCACGCCAGTTTAAAACTGGGATTTTCCTCTTTGTTCAGAATATAAATGATCACAAGCGCACTGAGAAGAGTAAAACTTCCGTAAACATACACCATGTAGCGGCTTAAAAATCGGTAAGCGGCAACCAGAATCATCACCTGAACAGCAAGAGAAATGACAGCAAACGCCGTCCTGCCAAATATAATCCGCAGCATTCCCCTATTCCGTTTCATCCTTTGTACCTCCCATGATTCATTTGACTATCCTCTCCATTATACAGCCTGTCCTCCCTTATGGCAACACCCTGAGACCCGGACAGTCCCCTTCCTTCTCCTTTTCCCGAAATAAATCAGGACTTCTTGAATTTCCCAATGACTTCCAGTATAATGAAATAATAATAAATTTTATCAAAAGGAGAGCCCTTCATGGAAAAATCAAAGGTTTACTACACAAGCTTTCGTACTACCTTTCAGGAAAACCTTCCCCAGAAGCTGAAAAGGCTTATAAAAACCGCTGGTATGCTGGAAGAAATCGACTTCCAGAACAAATATGCCGCCATCAAAATCCACTTCGGAGAATTGGGAAACTTATCCTTCCTCCGCCCCAACTATGCCAAGGTGGTGGTCGATCTTGTAAAGGAACAGGGAGGAAAGCCATTTTTAACTGACTGCAACACCCTGTATGTGGGAAGCCGTAAAAATGCCCTGGATCATTTGGAAACCGCTTATGAAAACGGTTTTTCCCCATTTTCCACCGGCTGTCACGTTCTCATTGCCGACGGCTTAAAGGGAACCGATGAGATTCTGGTTCCCATTGACGGGGAATACATCAAAGAAGCAAAAATCGGACGGGCCATTATGGATGCCGATATCTTCATCTCTCTCAACCATTTTAAGGGCCATGAAAGCACCGGCTTTGGCGGCGCTTTAAAAAACATCGGAATGGGATGCGGCTCCAGGGCAGGAAAAATGGAAATGCACAACTCCGGAAAGCCTCACGTCATCGAAAGTCTCTGCATCGGCTGCCGTGCCTGCTATAAAAACTGTGCGCACAGCGCCATTACATTCGAAGAAAGAATCGCATACATCAACCATGACCGCTGCGTGGGATGCGGGCGCTGCATCGGTGTCTGTCCCGTGGATGCTGTGGAATCAGACTTTGATGAAGCCAATGACATCTTAAACTACAAGATCGCAGAATACTCCCAGGCCATTTTAAAGGACCGTCCAAACTTCCACATCAGCCTTGTTATGGATGTCTCTCCTTACTGCGACTGCCATGCGGAAAACGATATCCCCATCATCCCGGATGTGGGCATGTTTGCTTCTTTTGATCCTGTGGCCCTCGATATGGCCTGTGCAGACGCCGCAAACAGACAGCCTGTTATGGCCGGCAGCATACTGGAAAAACACGGAAGCCACCATCATGACCATTTTAAGGACACCCATCCGGACACCAACTGGATGTCTTCCATCGAACATGCGGTAAAAATCGGGCTCGGCAGCTCTGAGTATGAGCTGATCACCATATAAAAAGCATACAAAAAGGAGAAGGCGCACCGTATCAATGCCTTCTCCTTTTTCAGCCCTCACCCCGGCTTTTTTATGAAATACCCCTCGCTCTCTCCAAGGGGAACCTTGTCTCTCCCGATCTGCCATACGGAAATCTCCGAATCCAGCACCTTTTTTTCCGGAACAGCCTTGGCTATGATCAGCTCCGGCCAGACAAAGATGGTTTCCACTGCTTTCCCGTCAAGGCAGATTTTTGAATACGGAGTAAAATTCTCCCCGTAAACCAGCAGATTGGAATCATTATACACCGCCTGATCAATGGTAATATCGTCAATTCCCATCTTCAGATCCGTCGCCTCATAGGGATTTTCCCCTCCATAGACCTGACGTCCGCCGTATAAAATATCATATTCCAGGCTTTTCATATCTTCCAGATAGCTGTCCAGCCCATCACTGGAGTCGTGAAAATACTTCTGATGAAACCGCATCATGGTTCCCTCGTGGATGTCCGCCATGTCCAGAACGTGAGCGGCAATCTGATAAGCTTCCACATCCTTCTTTTCCAGAGGAAGATTCATATTGTTCCAGACCACGTATTCCGTCTGAAACAGGGAATTATTCTTCATCTCATCCTGGGACCATTCAAAGCCCGGCAAATGATCTCCGTACATCACCAGCACAATAGGCTCTTCTCTGGTCCTTAAAGTGTTCACAAGAGAACGGATAAACTGGTCCATTTCCCCGATCTGCTGACAGTAATATTCAAAATCAGGATACTTTCCATGCCCCTGTACGGATATGGTGTAAATGAAATCAGGGCCTGCGGTGGAGTCCAGCGCCTTGATGATCTCCCCCGTAAGAATCTTGTCCCTGCTCCATCCCGTGGGGTTGCGCTCCACATGATTCATATATTCAATCGGAGTGAAAGTGTCAAAGCCAAGCTGGGCAAACACCGTATTCCGGTCATAAAAAGTGGCCTCATTGTTGTGAATGGCATGAGCCTGATATCCGATGTTCTTTAAATCAAAGGCAACACTCTCACAGGAGGTCTTTTTCAGCACCGTCTTATAAGGGTACTCACCGGGACCGAAAAAGTCCAGATTCATTCCCGTAATGGATTCAAATTCCGTGTTTGCTGTTCCTGCCCCCACAGAAGGCACACTTAAATAGCCTCCCGGATAATTCTTCTGAAGCAAATGGAAAAATGGGATGGGATCATAATCAACCGGATTGTTTTTCCAAAGAGAGGGATCAAAAAAGGATTCCAACTGAATCATGATCACGTTAGGCTTTGTATCCTCAGATAAATCAAAGGTGTTTTCAGGAATCAGCTCCTCCTCCCGGATGACTTCCATGGTCTCGCTTCCATATCCCTCCGGCTTGGATATGCCTGTATTAAAAAGGGAGTTGGAAAAGCAGTAAGGAAATCCGTAGGTCTGGAAAGCATCCCCAATATTTCCGAAATGCACCGCCACCAGCCCTGTTTTCATGGCTCCCTCGGTCATTCCCAGCACCAGTACCGTACTGACCGCAATCAGCCCTATTCCGGCCCTGTAGCGTACCTTTTCCCTGGTCACCGGGGCAATGCGCCATAAGATGATCAGAAGGGCCCCGCAGCCGGCAAAGGCCGCCCCCAGGAATATGATCTGCAGCCACGTAAAATAAAGAGTAGCCATGCTGACCGCATATTTTATCAGCCGCAAGTCTGCCGCCGTAAAAGGAGTTGTCCGAAAAATCAGCAGAATGCCGTTTACGATTCCCATAAAAATCCACAAGAAGGAAACCGCAATACAGGAAAAAAATCTGCGCTTTGTGACAAACACCACCGTAAAAGTCAGCAGAATGATCATCGTATTCAGCAGAAAAACCAGGGGACTGCCCCATATATATGATCCCAGGCCAATCAAAGACTTCCTGGAGGCAAGCTCGATAAAAATATTTATCAGGAAAGAAAGGAGAGATATCCTTCCCAGCCATTTGATACACGAATCCATGATACGCTCCTTTAGGTCTGAAAGACCGGCTTTTCACAAGCCGGCCTTTCCATTAATGTCTTATTCTTCTGTAGATTCAAATACGTCTTCACTCACCGAATTAATCCCTGATGCAGCAGTCTCTTCCTCTGTAAAAACAGCTTCCTCTGCCTCCGCTTCCTGGGCAGACGCAGCTTCCTTTACAGGTGCACCGCATTTTCCGCAGAAAAGGGAATCCTTGGAAACCTTTGCTCCGCATTCTGCACAGAGGCGGGTTCCTTCACTTTGGGTCAGTTCAATCTCCAGAGCGGCAATTCTCTCCCGGCAGGCTCTGACCGCTTCATAAGCCTTCTTATATTCTTCTTCCGGCTCCTTGTTGCTTTCATAAAACAGCTTGCCAATGACTGCATAAGCTTCTTCCAGCTTGGTTTTCTCCCCGCTGATCTGAGTCTTTAGCTGTATGGTTTCCGTCAGCGCCTTTGCTTTTGTTGCAACCTCTTTGCCGGTATCACTAAGTGTCTTTCCCAGCCCTTCAAAAAATGCCATCCGTGATTCCTCCTTTGACTTATGCTCCTATTATTTTAACTTCATCAGAGGAAAAAGTCAATGAAAGACTGCTCACCCTTCGTTTTTTCTCTTCTCGATCTCCGCCTTCACATCCTCAGGCAGTGCATTTAACGGGACGCTGTAGCGGACCTCCTGGCCTCTTTCTCCGGCACCGGTCATGACTCCAAAGAGAGCCAAGTCCTCTTCCCGCCTCTCCCAGAACGGATTCATGGAAGAAAACTCTTCCACAACAGCCTGGGACATGATCCGGCTGATCTCTTCCTGGTCTGTAATGGCGATGACCTCAAAGCCTCTCTGGTTATAGCCGTAGCCGTCAGAGGTATACTGCACTCCGTCAATGCTGATCTGTCTTACATCACTCCAGTCCTTCCAGCCATCCGTATCGATTCCGCACTCCTTTAACAGGCCCAGGGTCTTTTGGAAAGAAGGATAGACAGGATAGTAACCCCTTGAGGCAACCTCGCTGTACTTCCAGGAAATCTGCAGCTCCTCCCTCTTTGTCTCCGCCTCTGCCTGAAGTTTTGTCATGAACTGAATGGTAGCTATGGGATTTTCCCTTTTCATGGTTTCTGCATCCAGGTTCTTTAGTTCCTCCTGATATGCAAGAAGCAATTGCTCGGTCATGGCCTTATCTGTACCGTTTCTGTCACGGCTGACGATGTTGGTCTGTCCGGCCCGGCTCAGTCTCACCCAGGCAGTATCTTCCTTTGTCTGGGAAAGGATGGGATAAACGGTCTGAATGAAGTCAGGATTTCCAAAAATATCATTAATCTCCTGCTCCGCCTCTTCCTGAGGCAGCCAGTAGGAGCGGTAAACGCTCTTTCCGTTCTTTAAATTGTATTTTACAGAAAACTGATATTCCCTGCCGTCTGTGTACGGCCTGTAGGAAGCATCGTTTCCATGGTTTAATTCCTGGTTTCTTGCCACTGCCTTTTTCACCAGAGACATGACAGCCTCTCTGTCCTGCAGCTTCATATTGTCTAAGATGTACTGTCCGGAATTCACATACTCCCAGTAATACTCTCCCAGTTCATCCTTTCTGGGCTCTCCATAGTCTACCCAGTAAAAGGCGTTATTGACATCAACGGCAACGGATTCAATGGCGTTCTCCGCCGGAATATACCTGTCATACCCAAAGAGATCATAGCGGAAACCGCAAAATATGACTGCTGCCAGGACTGCGGAAACCACCATCTGCTTCCAGTGGGAAAACAGCTTTCTGAAATCAAAGTGGTAAATAATTTCAATGACTCCGTGCGACACCACCATTCCGCAAAGCAGTCCGAACAGGGACCAGCCTGCGCTGGAGTGGAGGCTCCAGAAGAACACGCTTCCGCTTAAAGCCGATAAGATGACAATAGGAATCCTTATAATCGGCATACTGATCTTAAATGCCATGGCCTTTCCTGCTGCCTCCAGCCCTCTTTTTTTATAGAGCCAGAAGGAAAACAGTGCCAAAACCACGGTCACTGCCAGAACACCAAAAATCCTGGCCCCCTGATCTCCTGAGGGGTTGCCCCGGTACAACTGATCCACATTTGTTACAAACAGGACAAAGGGGGAGGTCTTATGCATCCATTTTGTCAGGAAATACCCGCCCCCGCCGTAGCTGGTACGGAAAAAGGTGTCAAAACACACTTCCAGAATCAGAATCACGCAGGAAGAATAAAAATTGAGCACCAGATTGCCCAGAATTCCCACCACCACATTTCCCGTCAGAACCATGGAGGTTACGGTGAGGGAATACATCATGGCATAGTGCAGGATAAAAAGCGCAAATCCCGTAAAAGCAGCTCCTGATATGGCCAGAGGAGAGACACCGCTTACAGCGGCAATTCCTATGGTAACCAGTAAATTCAGGCCATACACTGCCCCAGGAATCCAGATTCCCTGAAAATAGCTGACCCAGAACAAGTGCTTTCTGCTGACCGGAATCCCATGGTAAAAATCCACCTTCTGCCTGGAATGTAAGTAAGAGAAACAGCTCACTCCCATGATCAGCGACATGAGCATGAGAAAACCTGCCACCAGCGCATTTTGAAATCCCAACCAGTCATTTAAAGTCGATACAATATACTTATAGTCCATCTCTCTCTTGGAATAATTGCTGAGAAGCAGAGCAATTCTCACCGGGAAAGTGAAGAAAAACAGCAGAAAGGACAAAGCGATGGACCAATGGCGCCGTTTCCCGTCCTCCCGGAACAGATTAAAATATAAGCTTTTTGATGTCATATCCTGCCACCTCCGTCTCACTGATAAATATTTCTTCCAGGGATAATGGAATGATCTCGTAAAATACGGGTTCATAGGCTTCCATGATCTGTTCCACCTCGGCCCTGGTTCCCCTCGCCGTTATGGTATAGAGTCTTCCCCTCTCTTCCGTCTTAATCCTCTGCAAAAGCCCTAAATCCTCTGCACTCATGCCATCCTTTAAAACACACTGGATTTTGTGGATATTGAGCTTCATATCATCCAAATCCCTGGAAAGCAGGATTCCGCCCCTGTGAAGAAGGCCTACATGATCACAGATATCCTCCAGCTCTCTTAAGTTGTGGGAGGCAATGATGGGAGTCAAATTCCTCTCAGCCATATCATTGGCGAAGATGCTCTTCACCGCCTGCCGCATCACCGGGTCAAGGCCGTCAAAGGTCTCATCACAGAACAGGTAATCCGTATTGGCGCAAATGCCGCACAGGACGGAAAGCTGCTTTTTCATTCCCTTTGAAAAGGTGTGAATCTTCCTTCTCCCCTCCAGACCAAAGCTTTTCAAAAGCTTCTGAAAGCGTTCCTTGTCAAATGCCGGATACACCCTGCTGTAAAATTCCATCATATCCAGAGGTGAAGCATTATTAAAGTAATACTGGTCATCGGAAATGTAAAAGAAACGGCTCTTCACCTTGACATTCTCAAATATCGGTTCCCCGTCTATGACAGCACTGCCCTCATCCGGCTTTAAAATGCCGCTGAGCATTCTCAAAAAAGTGCTCTTTCCTGCCCCGTTGGTTCCAATGAGGCCAAATACGCTTCCATCCCTGATTTCCGCATTCACGTGGTCCACTGCCACAATATCATCAAAATTTTTCGTCAGATTTTCTGCTTTTATCATAGTCTCTCCTCCCCTGTCTGATTTTCCGGGCTGACCCATTCTTCTGCGACCCATGTATGGGCCTTATCTTCCGTCAGCCCTGCCCTTTTGGCTTCTAATATCCAGCTTCCCAGCTCTCTTTTCAGTTCACTGCTTTTTAATGCCCTGAGGGAACCGGCATCAGCCACAAAGCTTCCCCTTCCCTTTACCGAATAAATAAATCCCCGCCTCTCCAGCTCTGCATAAGCCCGCTGTATGGTGTTCGGATTAATGGAGAGATCTGTAGCCAGAGTCCGGACAGAAGGAAGCTGTACATCCTGTTCCAATACACCGCACAGAATAAGATCCTTCATCTTCTCTATAACCTGCTCGTAAATTGGTCTGCGGTCTTTGTAATCAAGCAGTATCATATTTCTCCTCCTATAATTGTATTAACACACTTAGTACACTTACTATAGCAGAAAACCTCTGATCTGTCAACCAGAGGCTTTGACTCTAATTTCTCCTGTCCTCCACAATTAATACGCGAAGGTCATCCTGGGCACTGCTCCCGTTAAAAACGTACAAGGTGTAAGAAGTATTTCCCCTTATATAAACATTGGAATTTAAAATGATATTCATGGAATAAACGTGACTGCTGTAAACGGAAACCATGTAATAACCGGTCAGGAGATATTCAAATCTGGTCAGTTCTCTGTACCCCACTGCCCGGAAGGTAAGACCGGAATTTAAAGAAACATTGATTCTGCGGTTGGTTATGGATAAGTTGCACACCCGAAAGCATCCCGTATGAATGCCTCCATTGCAGAATATATCCCTGATTTCCATCAAATCCAGGCCGAAATCCGTATTGATGAATGCAATAGTAACGGCTCCATCCACTGGCACACAGATCTGCTTCTCCAGATAGACATAGCCTGCTTCGTCGGATATGGACACCATCTGCAGCCCCGCGGAAACGCGTCCATAATCGCTCAGACCTCCAGGAACCAGCCCGCTCACTGCCAACTGGTCACCGACAGAAATAAAAAACGGATTATATCCCACAGTTGTATTGAGAAACCGGACAAGGCCGATTTGACTGGAGGCACAGTAATAACAGGGAATGACCTCCTTGGGGGATACGGTAATGATGGAAGTCATGGAATTTCCACCGGTTTCCATATTATTTTGCATACAAGACAACCTGCCCATACAATTCCTCTTTATGATGGTTATATAATAAGTTTATTCCAACATAACTGCCCAGTGCCTGTCTTGTTTTAAATACTATGTTCTTCTGAAAGATTAAGCCATTTCACCGTAAATGGCCTTATTTTGCAAAAAAGATAATAGTATTGTTTATTCATAAAATACAAAATCATATGCATTTATCTAAGTTTTTTTCAGTAAATAACAAAGTTTTTCTTTTTTTTCAAAATCTATAGACTTTTAATTCTAAATATGTCATACTACAGGGGTATTTGGAAGTTATATCAATTAATTCCTTAATTTAGTCATTTAATGTATATACGGAGGACAAAAATATGAATTGTAAAAATTGCGGACAAGAAATTGATAACAAAGCGGTGATCTGCCCTCATTGCGGGGTTTCCCAGGCAGTTGATTCCGGCGGTTTTGGCTGGAGCCTCTTAGGCTGCTGCATTCCACTGGCCGGTTTGATTTTATTTTTAATATGGAAAGACACGAAACCTAAATCAGCAAAAGCTGCCGGAATCGGCGCCCTGGTTTCCGTGGGACTTGTCATTGTATTTTATGTGTTAATATTTGCCCTGGGAATCGGTGCCTCTTTATACGGGGTATGATGAATTTTCTCTACCGGTCACTCCCTATTGTTTTCGGCTGCCATTGCAGAGCGGACCGTTCCTTTTTCTTTCATGGAAAGCAGTTTCCCATCTGTGCAAGATGCACCGGTGAATTGGCGGGAATGGTTATTGTAACCATTACATACGCGATTTACCGCCTTCCTATCCTATATGCCATAGGTTTTCTTATCCCGATGGCATTCGATGGAGGCCTTCAATTGCTCACTGCATATGAGAGCACGAACTTCAAAAGGTTTTTTACAGGTATTCTTTTCGGATACGGCTTCTTCGATCTTCTCATTATGAGCGCAGTTGCCACATACCGGTATGGATACAACTTTTTATAAAAGCGCATCCCTGACAGCTTCCTGCCAGAGATGCGCTTTTTCTTTTCCATATCCATTGCAGCATGAAAAACAGCCCCGGATGAAACCATCCGGGGCTGCATTTATGATATAAATATTAATTAGTCGTTGCCGTATAAGGTAACCAGCTTCTGAAGGTGATTGTATTTCTCCTCAGCATACTTCTTATTCAGAGCGAACAGTTCGGCTGCTCTCTCCGGATTCTTCATAGCAAGAGAAGCATAACGAACCTCACCCTTTAAGAACTCATCATAGTTGTCCAGGTTAGGAGCCTTGCTGTCTAAGGAGAATCTCTTCTCAGCATCAGGATTGAAGCGGAAGTTATTCCAGTAGCCGCACTCAACAGCCAGTTTCTCTTCTGTCTGAGCCTTGGACATACCCTTCTTGATACCATGGCTAATACATGGAGCATAAGCGATGATTAAGGATGGTCCCGGATAAGCCTCTGCCTCAGCAATTGCCTTAACAGTCTGAGCGTAATCAGCACCCATAGCGATCTGAGCTACATATACATAACCATAGCTCATAGCAATAGCTGCCAGATCCTTCTTCTTGGTATCCTTACCGCCAGCAGCAAACTGTGCAACAGCACCTGTATTGGTAGCCTTAGAAGACTGTCCGCCGGTGTTGGAATAGATCTCTGTATCAAATACCATGATGTTGATGTCTTTTCCGCTTGCCATAACGTGATCAAGACCGCCGAAACCGATATCATATGCCCAGCCGTCGCCGCCGAATATCCACTGAGACTTCTTAGCAAGGAAATCCTTATCCCTTACAATAGCCTTGCAGGTATCGCAGTCAGCACCTTCTAATGCTGCAATCAGCTTGTCTGTTGCAGAACCATTGGTTGCACCGATAGCAAAAGTATCCAAATACTCTTTGCAGGCAGCCTTTACTTCCTCAGAAGCCTGATCAGAGTTCATAACTTCCTCAACCTTAGCCTTTAAGCCGTTTCTTAAAGAAGTCTGAGCCAGAAGCATACCGTAACCGAACTCAGCATTGTCCTCGAATAAGGAGTTGGACCATGCAGGACCCTGTCCCTTTTCATTTACGGTGTAAGGTGTGGATGGTGCGGAGTTACCCCAGATGGAGGAACAGCCTGTAGCATTTGCAATATACATTCTGTCGCCGAACAACTGAGTGATCAATTTTGCGTAAGGTGTCTCGCCGCAGCCTGCACAAGCGCCTGAGAACTCAAGGAGAGGCTTCTTAAACTGGCTTCCCTTAACGCTGGACTCTTTAAATTTATCAATAACATCCTGCTTAATGGGCAGAGTCTGACCGAAGTCAAATTCTTTCTGCTTTGCAGCAGCGTTAGCTTCCATATCTACCATAACAAGTGCCTTCTCGCCCTTCTTTCCAGGACAAACGTTAGCACAGGAACCGCAGCCTGTACAGTCAAAGCCTGATACAGTGATGCTGAACTGATATGCCGGCATACCTGTCATAGCAAGAGTCTGCATTCCTTCCGGTTTTGCAGCAACTTCTTCTTCAGTCATAGCTAAAGGACGGATAACTGCATGCGGACATACATAAGAACAGAAGTTACACTGAATACAGTTGTCAGGATTCCAGCCTGGGATGGTAACTGCAATACCGCGCTTCTCGTATGCGGAGGAGCCGGATGGTGTGGAACCGTCAACGTAATCGGTGAATGCGGATACAGGAAGTGTATCACCCTGCTGAGCGCTTACCTTTGTCTGTACGTTATTGACAAAGTTCACTACATCGCTTCTGCCTTCGCCAACCAGCATATAATCCAGACCTTCGTCTTCGCAGTTCTTCCAGTTTTCCGGAATTTCGATCTTAACGATGTTCTTTGCGCCTGCGTCGATAGCAGCCCAGTTCTTCTTAACAATTTCTTCACCCTTACGTCCGTAGGTTGCCTGAGCAGCAGCCTTCATCAGTTCGTTTGCCTTTTCAGCAGGAATGATTCCGGTCAGCTCAAAGAATGCGGACTGAAGGATGGTGTTGATACGGGTAGCTCCCATTCCTGTCTCAATACCGATCTTCACACCGTCGATGGTGTAGAACTGAATATTGTGATCAGCAATGTACTTCTTAACCTGTCCTGGAAGATGCTTGTCAAGGCTTGCTGCATCCCATGGGCAGTTGAGCAGGAAGATTCCGCCGTCAACAAGTTCCTGAACCATGTTGTATTTACGGATATAAGCAGGGTTATGGCAAGCCACAAAGTTAGCGCGACGGATCAGGTAAGTGGACTTAATCCTCTCATGTCCGAAACGAAGGTGAGACATGGTAACACCGCCGGACTTCTTGGAGTCATAGTCAAAGTAAGCCTGAGCGTACATATCTGTGTTGTCACCGATGATCTTAATGGAGTTCTTGTTAGCGCCTACAGTACCGTCTGCACCGAGACCCCAGAACTTACAGTTTGTGGTTCCTTCTGGAGTGGTAACGATAGGATCGCCAGCATCAAGGGAAAGGTGGGTTACATCATCCACGATACCGATGGTGAACGGAGATTTCTCCTTGTTGTTGTAAACTGCTACGATCTGAGCAGGTGTGGTATCCTTGGAACCTAAACCGTAACGTCCGGTTAAGATCTTCACCTGGTCAAACTTGGTTCCTCTGAGGGCAGCAACGACATCCAGGTATAAAGGCTCGCCTAAAGAACCTGGCTCTTTTGTTCTGTCCAGTACGGAAATAGTCTTAACTGTATCAGGAATTGCATCAATAAGAGCTTCTGCACAGAATGGTCTGTAAAGACGAACCTTTACAACACCAACCTTCTGGCCTGCTGCAGTTAAGTAATCAATGGTCTCATCAATGGTCTCATTAACAGAACCCATGGAGATGATTACATGGTCTGCATCAGCAGCTCCGTAATAGTTAAACAGTTTATAGTCAGTACCGATCTTTGCGTTTACCTTGTCCATGTATTTCTGAACAACTGCCGGTAAAGCATCATAATAAGGGTTACATGCTTCTCTTGCTTGGAAGAAAATATCAGGGTTCTGAGCGGAACCTCTCTGGCATGGATGGTTTGGATTTAAAGCATGGCGGCGGAATGCATCCACAGCGTCCATGTTCACCATCTCTTTTAAATCTTCATAATCCCATGATTCGATCTTCTGAATCTCATGAGATGTACGGAAACCGTCGAAGAAGTTGATAAAAGGAACTTTTCCCTCTAATGCTGCCATATGAGCAACCGGAGTCAAGTCCATAACTTCCTGTACGCTGGATTCGCAAAGCATAGCGCAGCCGGTCTGACGGCATGCATATACGTCGGAATGGTCACCAAAGATAGACAAAGCATGGCTGGCAATGGCACGGGCGGATACGTTGATTACGCCTGGAAGCTGCTCGCCTGCGATCTTATAAAGGTTTGGGATCATAAGTAACAGACCCTGGGAAGCCGTGTAGGTGGTGGTCAGCGCACCTGCTGATAAGGACCCGTGTACTGCACCTGCTGCACCTGCCTCAGACTGCATCTCTGTAATCTGTACCGTCTGTCCGAAAATGTTGGTTCTTCCGTCTGTTGCCCACTCATCTGAAGCCTCTGCCATAGGTGAGGATGGGGTAATCGGATAAATAGCCGCTACATCAGTAAATGCGTATGACGCATGAGCTGCTGCATGGTTACCATCCATGGTTTTCATTTTTCTTGCCATTCTTGATTTCCTCCTGCAAATGTGAATAATATATCAATTAGTATTCCCTTTAGGGAAAGTGACCTGAGATTATTATAACAATTATTTAACAAAATGCAAATATTAAAACTGGAAAATTAAGTATTATTTTAAAAACAATCGAAGAAAAACAGGACCGGAGTCAATATTTGTCCGGTCCTGTCCGTTTTTCTCTCACAAACCCTTAAAATGGATTCGGCTGAATGATGGAATCCCCGCCGTCTTCTCCAGGCCCCTGGGGTACAGGAGTCGTTCCCTGATCCGGCTTTTCCGTCTCTTTTGGAACGGTTGTAATGCCGCCTGTCGTTTCATTATTACCAGGACCCGGTGCCTGAGTTCCTGAGGTCGGATTCTCTCCGCTGCCCTCAGAAGCGCCCTCTGACCCGTCTGTAGCCGGTATGACCACGCCTGACGTATTGCGCTTAATGGTAGCAGGCTTTCCGCGGTAAGTGCTGTTATGGAAGAATTCATCGCTCACCACGACTCCATCCTTTTTCGTAACGAGATTGGTCACCCAGCGGCTTCCCTTTGTTTCAGCCTTCTCTATATTCTCCACTCCAGCCTCTAAGGTCTGGTCCTCTTCATAAACCGGTGCCGGAGCAGCCAGCTCTCCCGTCTTCTTGGAAGACATGGAAAGGGTGATGCCATCTTCCAGGATAGGGATTCCCACGATGGAAATCTTCAGCTTCCTGTCTGCAAAGCTGGTTCTTATGGCAATGGCGCTGGAGGAATTGTTGACGAATTTCATGTCAGGTCCGCCAAAGCTCACCATGGCATCCTCTCCCGGAGTTACATAAGCGGGCTCATAGCTGTGGGCATGGCGTTCTGTCGTAGTCAGGCCTGCAAACACCACTGCATTGTACAGGGTGGAGGATACCTGACAGACACCGCCGCCCGGCTCCTCAACCAGCACACCGTTTAAATATGCGCCGGCTGGGCGGTAGCCCTTTGCAGGGGAACGCTCTCCCGTAGCATTATTAAAGGAAAATGTCTCTCCCGGCTGGAGAATCATTCCGTTTAAAGCACTGGAAGCCAGCTCAATGTTCTTGTTTCTGTCCTGGTTGGCTGTGGTGGTGGTGGTATAGGTTCCGATGACCTTATACATCTCCTTGGCCTGTGCCTCGCTGATCTTGGGAGCCACTTCATTGGCAGAAGCAGGAATCTCTGCAGTGAAATTCTTTGCCTTAAGCTGGGCCTGAATATCAGCCGCCAGCTTGTCCTGGTCAATGACAACTCCGTTTTTCTCTCCTGAGTAGACAAATGATCCGCTGGCCTTGTCAAAACCTGAGATGGAGCCGTTTTTCGGAGCCACATCCCACTTGGCTGCAATGGCCTGCACCTCGATCCGGACTGCGTCTTCCAGCCCTGTCATATCAAGGGTATAGCTTTCCTTGGCCTCACCTGTATAAATCTCCTCCAGCAGGCTTTTCACCTTGCTGTCCAGCAGATTTTTCAGTTCGTATTCTTCCTCTTTGTAGGTGACCTTCACCCCCCACTGGTATTGCTTTTCAATGGCGGTCCGGGCTTCTTCTCTGGACATTCCCGTAATGGAAATCCCGTCTACCGTAACCTCCTTCTGCAGCTCTGTTTCCAGAGTGGCAGATGTCTCTGCAGACCCCTCTTTGGCTTTTGTGGCTTCCAAATACTTTGAGGTAGCCATAACAAGAAATATGGCGGACGCAGCGAAAAGAAGTATCCTCACTACTCTGGTAACATTGTATTCAGGTCCTCTTTTTCTCCTTCTTCCTCTTTTGTTCGGCGAACCGCTGCTCCGGTAGGACTGCCCCTGTCTGCGGCTTGTCCCGGACTGGCTTCTTGAGCCTGACGTGCGGGAGGAGGAGGTTCTTACTGCGCTTCTTTGTCTGTCATTCACTTGACTCATCTATCTTCACCTTTTTACATGATTATGTGGTATTACATGGACTAGTATACCATATTTTGTGGGAAATTCCATTACGATTTTATGAATTTTTAAATCCGCACCTTTAGTTACGCTGAATTTTACAAAATATAAAGAATATGTTACTATGTTATTGCTAAACCTTTTCACAAAACAGTCTCCGGACTTCACTGAAAATTTTCTCCAGGAGGTTCTTATGAAATTCATCGATCTGCACGTTCATTCAAATGCTTCAGACGGCACTTATACGCCCTCCCAGGTAGTGGCTCTGGCTGTGGAAAAAGGGCTTTCAGCCATGGCTTTGACCGACCACGACACCATTTCCGGCATCCCGCAGGCTCAGGCGGCTGCTGCCGGCCTTCCTATTGAAATCATTCCGGGAATTGAGATTTCCTGTGTATACCAGGGAAAAGAAATCCATATTCTGGGACTGTACGTCAACCCTGATGATCAGGAGTTTCGCGCGGCAGCAGACGGCTTGAGAAACATCCGGGACAAGCGCAACGAAACCATGATGCTCCGGTTTCAGGAGGCGGGCATGGACTTAACTCTGGAAGAAATCCTGGAAAAAAATCCGGGAACCGTCATCACCAGAGCCCATATCGCCCGGCTCCTCATGGAAAAGGGCTACGTAAAAACCATGGATCAGGCCTTTCGCAAATACTTAGACCACGGAGGCCCCTACTGCCCTCCCAAGGAAGATATCACCCCTGAATACGCCATGAACATCCTTACCGGCTCCAAGGCCTCCCCTGTTCTTGCCCATCCGTACCAGTACCGGCTGGGTGATAAGAAAACAGAGGAACTGGTCTGCTATCTGACCTCCCTGGGCCTTCACGGCTTAGAGGTCTACCACTCCTCCAACAACCAGCACGAAAGCGGAAAGCTGAAGAAACTGGCCCTCCAATACGGCTTATTTCCCACGGGAGGGTCCGACTTTCACGGGGACAATAAGCCCGATATCTCCATCGGAAGCGGACGGGGCGGCCTGCGCATCACTTCCCTGCTCCTTGACGATATCAAAGAGTTCCGCCGGGAAAGAGGGCTTTGATCAGCCGATTTTCCCCTGGTCTATGCATGCGGCAAGCTCCATGGCATAATAGGTGATGAGAATATCCGCACCGGCCCGGTATATGCTGGCGGCTGATTCGCACATGATTTTCTCTTCATCAATGTAGCCGGCCTTTGCCGCTGCCTTTATCATGGCATATTCCCCGCTGACGCTGTATGCTGCCACCGGAAGGTCGTGACGGTCAGCCACCTCCCTGATGATATCCAGATAAGAAAGAGCGGGCTTTACCATCACGATATCAGCCCCTTCCCCGATATCCAGCTTCACTTCCTTTAAGGCCTCTTTCCGGTTGTGGTAATCCATCTGGTAGCTTTTCCGGTCTCCAAAAGCAGGAGCCGACCCGGCTGCCTCCCGGAACGGTCCGTAAAAGGCAGAGGCGTATTTGGCTGAATAAGCCATAACAGGAACTGTCTCAAACCCTGCTTCGTCAAGGGCCTGCCTCATGGCGCCGATCCGCCCGTCCATCATGTCAGAAGGAGCCACCATATGGGCTCCGGCTCTCACATGGGATAAGGCAATCCGGTTTAAATATTCCAGAGTCTTATCATTGTCCACATACTCTCCATCTAAGATTCCGCAGTGGCCGTGAGAGGTGTATTCACACATGCACACATCCGTGATCACGTATACAGACGGGTAATATTCCCTGATGCAGCGGACAGCCCGCTGAATAATCCCGTTTTCATCGTAAGCCTGGCTTCCGCAGCCGTCTTTATGAGCCGGAATCCCAAATAACAGGACCTTTTCCACGCCGGACGCCATCAGCCGGTCCATAATGAGGTCAAGCCGGTCCACACTGTAGCGGTACTGACCTTCCATGGAAGGGATTTCTTCCACAATCCCCTCGCCATCTATTACAAACAGAGGATAGATCAAAGACTCCTTGGAAATCCTGGTCTCCCGGACCATTTTCCTCAGAGAATCCGAAGTTCTCAGCCTTCTGGGCCTGTTTAATAGATTCATGTCCAAATCCCTCCTTTTTATTCCTGTCCTATTATACACCCTCTTTAAGAAGATTCAAGTAGTTCTTGCGGCAGAGGAAAAGATTGCTTATAATAGTACGTGTATTCAATCAATGAGAGATGAGGTGCTGTTTTATGGAAGAGATTTACCAGGCCATTGAAGAAACAATCCGGGCCGCCGGCTATGAAGGCCCCATAAAAGGGGAAGATATCTACGAGGAAATCTGCGACGAAATTGAGGACAAGGAGCCTGGCGCTTACGTGTTTATGTCTAAGAAGACAGATGACACCTTCTTTGAATATAAAATCCAGATATTTGAAGACCAGTTCAACTTGAGCGCCATCGATATCCACACCCCAAACCGGATTTTCCACGCAGACTTTGATTAACGATTCAGAAGTGCAGAACTATTCGTAGAACTTGTGCGTATGAGCTCGCTCATTAAGCATAAGTTATATGAATAGTTCTATAGGGCGGGACGCCCTCATGAATAATTTGGCAGTATTTTCGCCAAATTATGAATGGCACTGCTTCCTGTTATAAATGCCCCTACAACTTGGAAAGCCATAAGTCTGTCAGGGAATGCTTCACATTCCCCTTATACCCTGTCACGGTTTCTGCCATGGCAAGAGAATTGAGAACCGCTTCCTCCGTGGCCTCTGCTGCGGCCTGAAAGGCCGTTTCCAGAGAGCTTTCCTTGAGCACCCGGAGAGTCAGCAGTTCTTTTTCTGTTTCCTCCGGTATCCGGTTTGCCGTGGTAAAGCCGATGACAATATCACCGCTTCCATGGCCCAGGAAAGACCCTGTTCTGGAAAGACCCACTCCGGCCCTCTTTAATATCCTCTTTAGCTGCCTGTCAGAAACAGGCAGGTCTGTCGCCACAATGACCATAATGGAACCCCTGTCCAGGATAGCAGGCTCTGTCAGGGAGACGATTTCCTTTCCCACCGGCCTTCCATCGATTATGAGATTTTCCGTACTTCCGAAATTGGACTGAACCAGCACTCCAAGTGTATAAGTTTCTTCCCCGATTTCAAAGCTTCTGGAGGCAGAGCCGATTCCTCCCTTTAAACCAAAACAGACCGTGCCGCAGCCCGCACCTACGGCCCCTTCTTGAAAGTCCTTTTCCGCCGCCTTAACAGCACGCTTCACTTCCTCTGTTCCCACAGGCCTGTCCTGGATTCGGTTTAAAACAGAGTCATTGCACTCTCCCACCACCGGATTGACGGAGGTGACCTCCGCCCCTTCTCTGGCGCATTCTTCTATCATCAAATCCACCAGGGCATCGTGAACCTTACCCACATTCAAAGTATTGGTCAGGGCGATGGGCGTTTCCAGAGTTCCCAGCTCTTCGATCTGAACAAGTCCCTGACTCTTTCCAAATCCGTTTAGAACAACGGCTGCTGCCGTCAGCTTCGTTAAAAAAGGGTTGTCCCTACACGGAAGAATGACCGTCACCCCTGTTTTGTAATGTTCCGTGTCCAAAGTTTCATGCCCTACCAAAACACCCTCCACATCCGTAATTTTATTGAGAGGCCCCGGCGCCATATCTCCTATTTTAATGCCGTATTCCCGAATTCTTTTCATGATGTTTTCCTTTCTTTTTCTTTTTGATGTTGTAGGTCAGGCCAAACCTTGCTATAATAAAAATGTGTTAAATAACATTTTTTACCGTTTTCCCAAAGGAGGCTATTGATATGAAGGTTCAAAACATTACAGATGTAGAGAAGTTCTTTAAAGTCATTGAGCAGTGCAAAGGGACCGTTGAACTGGTTTCCACCGAGGGAGACCGCATCAATTTAAAGTCCAAGCTCAGCCAGTATCTCTCCATGGCTACCATTTTCTCCAACGGCATCATCAACGAGCTGGAGCTGGTTGCCCATGAACCGGAAGACATGGAACGTTTGATCAAGTACATGTATCAGGGTGAATAATGGCAAAGAGGACATTCTGAAGTTGAGTCTGATTTCAGAATGTCCTTTGTATTTACGGCTGTTTGACAGCCTTTTGTCTCTTCTGCTTCCTTCTGTTTTCCAGTCTCTTATTCACAACCTCCCGAAGCACCGCATACAGTACGGAACAGAGGGGGATGAATACCAGCATGCCCACAATTCCCAGGGCGCTGCCTCCTATGGTCACAGCCACCAAAACCCAGATAGAGGGAAGGCCTACCGAATTCCCGACCACGTGGGGATAAATTAAATTTCCTTCAATCTGCTGGAGCACCAGGAATATAATAAGGAATATAAGGGCATCAAGAGGCTTTACCATCAGCATCAAAAATGCTCCGATAGCCAGACCGATAAATGCTCCAAACATGGGGATCAGCGCAGTAAAAGCGATCAACACCCCGATGAGCAGGGCATAGGGCAGGCGGAATATTGACAAAGCCACAAAAAACATGGTTCCAAGGATCACTGCCTCCAGGCACTGGCCTGCAAGGAAATTGGAAAAAGTGTCATTGGTCAGCTTTAAAAGCTCCAGGGTCCGCTCCATAACCTCCTCCGGAAGAAAAGCCGCCATCAGCTTCTTGATCTGATGTGATAAGGTTTCCTTCTGAAGAAGAATATAAATGGCAAAAACAAGCCCGATTCCAAAAGTGGTCACGCCGCTGATGATGGACATGGCGGCTGATAAGGTAGAGGATAAGACTGACCCTGCACCGGTGGTGACAAAGCCCACCACCCTTTCCAGAAAGGACTTCCAGTCCACCTGGATGGTGTTGATATAATTGCCGATCTCCGGATTGGAGGCAAACATCTTCTCCGCCTCCTCCCTGACTCCTGCCAGAAAGGCCGGAATGCTGTTTTGCAGGCTTAAAACCGTATGGAAAAGCTCAGGCATTACCACAAAGGTGACTAAAAGCAGAATCCCGATCACCAGAATCAGGGTCAGGCAAAGGCTTAAGGGCCTGCGCAGCCTGCTGTCTTCCTTTAATGGAAGCATCTTTTCTATCCATTTCATAGGAACATTTAAAATAAAGGCCATAACGCCCCCTACGAGAAAAGGAGTGATGAGCCCAAACAGCCTCACACCGAGAGCCAGCACCCGGCTGTAGTTCCAGCCGATCACCACCGCTGCCACAGCAAATACGATGAGGCCCCTTATTTTTTTAATTGTACTGTCATTTAATTCCATTCTTGTCTCCTTTTATACTCCATTACGGATAAAACCGGTCCGATTTTCCCTTTTTCTTTCATTATACACAACTTCCGGATAAGTTCAATCACATGATTTCTAAAATTTTAGAAAAATGTGGAAACAGTGGCAAGCCAATATTCATACACTTACAGTGTAAACAATTTAATTGGAGGAACCAATATGAGTGATCTGGCAGCAACTAACTGTGGATGCGGATGTGACAGTGGAGGATGCGGCAACAGCGGATGCGGCGGAAATTTAATCTGGCTGATCCTGATCCTTTGCTTCTGTGGCGGCGGCAATGGCTTTGGCGGTAGTTGTAACAGCGGATGCGGCGGAAATGATGGCGGCAGTTGGATTTGGATCATCATTCTTCTGTTCTGCTGCGGTGGCCTTGGCAGTGGCAATAATTGCGGAAATAACTTCTGCTGCTAAACAGAACATAAAACAACGCCCGGTCCTATTATTGGACCGGGCGTTGTTTTTTCCTCTTACCGGCTCTGGCCTTTATCCACTCCCTGCCTCGCAAGGGAACCCTGGCCATTTCCGCCTCTCGTATCCGGCTTTTTGTTCTGCTTTCTCTTCAAACATTCCTCGTCAATTTCGTATACTGCGTTTCCATCTATAATCAATCGGCTTCTCATATCTTAATCACTCTCCTGTAATACTAATATATGCAGATGCATATATTGTCAACAAGAAAAGTAAGGATGTCATGCTATGAACAATGAACAAAATCTCCAGGCAAATGACCTGGATTCCCTCATCGGCGACAACCATCTCCAGATGATGAAGGCCGCCCTGCCTTATATGAGTGTTCCCCAGCAGCGCTCTTTCTCCTTTTTCATCAAATTCAACGAGCTTCGCCGCACAATCAACTTATTTGAAGGCGGAGAAGTTGCTGCCATGGGACTCTCTGCCCCCACGGAAAGGGAGCAGTCTGACTTTCCCATTGACATGCTGAACACCATCAAGCCCTTTGGAAGCCCGTCAGAACAGGACCTCATCGATCTCATGATCAATTTCATGCAGGGATTTAAGCTGGCAGGCGCTTTCTCCGATGCTGTCCCAGGCTCCACCATTCCCGTCCAGGCCCAGTCAGACGGACAAAACAGGTCTCAGAACCACCAGCGCCAGAACAACAATCCCTTTGGGCGGCTGTCCTTAGATCAGATCAAGAACTTCATGCCCCCGGAACAGCAGTCCCGTTTTGAGACCATGCAGCTTATGATGTCTGCCATGCAGCAGATGAGCTAAAAGGTTTTCCCTTCCCCATTTACATATCCGCAAAGAAAGGACGTATTAAACCCATGAATGCCAACTGGAAACAGGACCCCAGATTAAAAAAAATGAATCCTCAGAAGATTTCCCTTTTGACTGAATTCGCAAAGCGGGTGGAATCCGCTCCCAAGGACCAGCTCCTCCCGACCCTTCTCAGCTTAAATGCCGAAGCCAGCAAAAAGGGCATTCAGTTCAACGACGAGGAAACAGATCTTCTCATGTCCATCATGAGCGCCAACATGAATGAAAACGAAAAGAAGCGCATGGAAACGCTCCGCCTTCTTTCCCGAAATCTCTCCAGGCGGGGAAATAAATAAAAAAAGGCCATTGGAACCGTTTTATCTCCGGTTCCAATGGCCCTTTTTATTCCTGCACGGCGCTCATAAGCGCCTGTTTCTTAAATTATTCTGCTTCTGCATCATCTACCGGAACGATCATGTTCAGGAAGAAGGATACCAGGAAGGACAGAACGATTGGAGAAGCTCCGATGATATTCTGAATATCCTGTGATGCAAACTGAAGAGATCTGGATGCTGTGGTAATACCTACACCAAGTGCAAGGGAGATACCAACGATCATTCTGTTACGGTAGTTCATAGGCTGTTCTGTGATCAGCTGAATACCGGACATGGTGATAGCAGCGAATACTGTAACGGTAGCTCCTCCCAAAACTGGGTAAGGAATAGTTGTCATAACAGCTCCGAACTTAGGACAAAGACCTGCCACGATCATGATACATCCTACGATCAGGAATACTCTCTTTGCAACAACCTTTGTAGTTACGATAATACCTACGTTCTGGCTGTATGGGTCAGTTGGAAGACCGCCAACAACAGCTCCCAGCATACCGCAGATACCCTGGCCCATGATAGCTCCGCCGATTTCCCTGTCAGTAGCTTCTCTGTTAAAGCCGCCGATTGCAGTGGAGGAAACGTCACCAATGGTCTGTACTGCCTGTACAACGTACATAATGATCATTGCCATAATTGCTGAAGGATGGAATTCCAGACCCCAGTGAACAAAGCTTGGAAGTGCAACCCAGCCAGCGTTCTTAACACCTTCAAAGTTTACCATACCGCCAAATGCGATGGAAATGATGTAGCCTACTGCAATTCCGATTAACATACCGGATACTTTTATGTATCCTTTTCCAAATAAGTTACATGCAAGAGTAACTGCAAGAGTAATTACTGCAATAAGCCAGTATTTAGGCTCACCAAAGTTATCAGCCTTGGCATTTCCGCCAGCCATGTAGTTGATTGCGGTTCCGTATAGGGACAAACCAATACTCAGAACCACTGTACCGCTTACGATTGGTGGGAAGAACTTACGGATCTTACCCATAGCCAGACCAATGAAGATAGAAGCAAATGCTCCCACAAGCTGTGCTCCAAAGATGGCGCGGATACCGTAACTCATACCGATAGCTGTTAAAATAGGCATGTAAGCGAAAGCAACACCCATAACGTTAGGAAGTCCCATACCAAATCCCATAATCGGGAACAACTGAATCAAGGTAGTGATACCTCCAATGATCATAGCTGCCTGGGTTAAGAGAATCATCTCTTCCGGGGGAAGCTTTAAAAGATTGGCAATTAACATTGGTGGAGTGATGTTTCCTACCAGCATGGCCAGTACATGCTGCATGGCCTGGGGTGTCGCCGCTCCCCAGCTCGGTTTTCCGTCCAGTTGGAACAGTGACGCATCTGTACCCTTTACTGACTTAGCACTCATAATTTTTCTTTCCTTTCCTGTTCTTTAATAGAATGTTGATTTGAATATAAAAATTTTTCATGCTCCAATCCTCTCGTCGCTACTCACTACGCTCTTTTTGAAGACATACGTATATAATACAACATATTTGTTAAATTGTATAGTCTTTTTTTAATTTTTACAAATGCTTATTCTATTTTTACCACATTTTTTCCTGATGCGCTCGTATTTCCCTGTGACTCCGCACATAAAAAAGCGGCCCTGACCGGGCTTAAATACCCGATTAAGGCCACTTTTTACCGCCTGATTGTTATGAGTTTTTTACCAAATCTAAAAATTTTTTAGGTAAAAGTTTGTTAAAACTTACTCCCTGTTATTTACACACAATATTGACAATTCTGCCGGGAACGTAAATTTCTTTTACAATCGTCCCTGTCATCTTATCCTGAATCAGGGCTTTTCCTGCCTCAATAGCATCTTCCTTTGACACATCTGCCGGAAGCTTTACCACTGCCCTGGTCTTTCCGTTTACCTGGACTGCGATTTCCACTTCGTCATCCTTCATGGCCTCTTCGTCGCAAACAGGCCACTGGACATGGAATACAGAACCGCTGCCGCCAAGCTGCTGCCATAACTCTTCTCCGATATGAGGGGCAAACGGAGCCAGAAGAATCACAAACGTCTTTAAAGTCTCCTTATCGATGCCGCCTGCTCTCTTTGCCAGGTCGATCAGTTTGTTGTTATACTCCATAAATCCGGAAATAACCGTATTTAAGTTAAACTGGTTAAAGCGCTGGTCAATATCAAAAATCAGCTTGTTGCGGATGCGAAGCATTTCCTTATCAGGCTCAATGTCCTTTCCGCAGCTCTCTGTGGCCAGATTCCAGAAACGGCCAAGGAAACGGCTGACGCCTTCAATTCCCCTGTCATCCCACTCTGCATCTAACTCCGGCGGTCCTACGAAAAGCTCATACATACGGAGGGAATCACAGCCGTAATCCCGCACCAGCTCATCAGGGGAAACCACATTTCCCTTGGACTTGCTCATCTTGATGCCGTTCTTTCCGGTGATCATACCCTGGTTAAACAGTCTGGTAAAGGGCTCGTCAAAGTCCACAACGCCGATGTCATGCAGGAACTTGGTGTAAAAACGGGAATACAGAAGGTGAAGAACCGCATGCTCCACGCCGCCGATATACATATCTACAGGAAGATACTTGTCAGCCTTTTCCCTGGATACCAGTTCCTTGTCATTGTGGCTGTCCACATAGCGAAGGAAGTACCAGGAAGAACCGGCCCACTGAGGCATGGTGTTGGTCTCTCTCTTTGCAGCAGCGCCGCACACCGGGCAGGTGGTATTGACCCACTCCTCAATATCTGCCAGCGGAGATTCTCCTGTGCCTGTCGGCTGGTAGCTCTCTACCTCAGGCAGAGTGAGAGGAAGCTGATCCTCCGGAACGGGAACATTTCCGCAGTGAGGACAGTGAATGATGGGAATCGGCTCACCCCAGTAACGCTGTCTGGAGAACACCCAGTCACGCAGTTTGAAGTTGACGGTCTTCTTTCCAAGGCCTCTCTCTTCGATCATGGCAGGAGCTTCTTTTTTCAAAACAGCAGACTCCATACCGTTCCACTCACCGGAATTGATCATGATTCCGCTGGCATCGGTATAAGCCTCAGTCATATCTTCAATTTCTTTTCCATCCTTTGAAATAACCTGGACAATGGGGATGTTGAATTTCTTTGCGAACTCAAAGTCCCTGTCATCATGGGCAGGAACACACATGATGGCTCCTGTTCCGTAATCGGCAAGAACGTAGTCAGAAAGCCAGATAGGGGCCTTTTCTCCGCTTAAAGGATTGATGGCATAGCTTCCTGTAAATACGCCTGTTTTTTCCTTATCCTGAAGACGGTCCACGTTGGATTTCATGGAAGCGTCGTAAATATACTTTTCAACAGCTTCTTTATTCTCAGGTGTGGCAAGTCCTGCTGCAAGAGCGTGTTCCGGTGCCAGAACCATAAAGGTTGCACCGAATAAGGTGTCAGGCCTTGTGGTGTAAACCGTAATGGCCTCTTCTCTTCCGTCTACCTTAAAGTCCACCTCAGCTCCGTAGGATTTTCCAATCCACTCGGACTGCATCTTTTTAACCTTTTCCGGCCAGTCCAGCTTGTCAAGGTCATTTAATAAACGGTCAGCATAAGCTGTGATCTTTAACATCCACTGTCTTAAGTTCTTCTTTGTAACCGCAGTTCCACAGCGCTCGCAGCTTCCGTTTACTACCTCTTCGTTTGCCAGTCCTGTTTTACAGGAAGGGCACCAGTTGATAGGGAATTCCTTCTCATAGGCCAGTCCATTTTTAAACATCTGCACAAAAATCCACTGCGTCCATTTGTAAAAGCCCGGATCTGTGGTGTTGACTTCCATGTCCCAGTCATAAATAGCTGCGATCTCATGAATCTGACGCTTGATGTTAGCCACATTTTCTGCTGTGGACTTGGCCGGGTGAACGCCCATCTTGATGGCGTAATTCTCTGCCGGAAGTCCGAAAGCATCCCAGCCCATGGGATGAATCACGTAATTTCCCTTTAAAATCTGATACCGGCTCCAGACGTCGGAGATAACGTAACCTCTCCAGTGTCCCACGTGAAGACCGCTTCCTGACGGGTATGGGAACATGTCCAGACAGTAATACTTCGGTTTTGTTCCGTCGTCCACATTGATGGGATTCTTTTCCCAGTTCTCACGCCATTTCTTTTCAATGGAACTGTGATTGTATGATGCTGCCATAATAAAAATTTCCTCCTTCTGCAAAGGGTTTTCCCCTGTTTCAAATGCTGCGGATAAAACAAAAAGCGTCTCAAGCCATCACCAAGGGACAGCATAGAGACGCAGGATATACCGCGTGGTACCACTCTATTTCATACAATGTGTATGCTCTCGCTGGATATGCCAAAAAATGACAAATCCGCCCGCTGTAACGGCCGGGGCGCCGGCGGTGCCTACCCAGAAAGTGATCTTTCCTTCAGCATGCTACTCAAAGGCGAGTTCAGCCATCCTCTACAACCGGCTTTCACCAGCCGCCGGCTCTCTGCATGTTTCAGAACGCTTACTATTCCTCTTCAACGTATTTTTGCTAAATCCAAATGTAACATAATTGGCGAAAAGTGTCAACTGCATTTTACGAAATCTCCGAAATAAGGAAAGCCGCCGCTGCTGTCAGGAAAAATATCGCCATTCCCAGATTTAAAAACATGACACGAAAGCCGCCCCTTCCCCATATTTCCTTTATTCCGGGCTCAAAATGAAGCTTTTTCCGGCTGGTTAAGAACACGACCAGCCCCACCGCCGCTCCTCCCAGGATGAACAGGGAGTAAATGGCTGAAATCCACAAGGAACCCACCGCATGAAGGGCCACAAAAGAACCCATGAAATTGATCACCATATGAAACAGGATGGTATACCGAAGCTTTCCTGTCCTGATGTAAATATACCCAAAAACCAGCCCGATTCCAAAGGCATAAAAGAACTGGTAAAAATTCCCATGGCTCAGCCCGAAGATAAAACTCGACACCAGAATGGCCGCCTTATCCCCATACTGACGGATTCTGCCGATGAGCACCTTCCGGTAAAGAATTTCCTCAAACACGGGAGCCATGACCACCATGGTGGCAATAATGGACCAGCCGCTTAAATTTTCCAGAACCGCGGAAAGGGGATTGATCATAGGTTTGCCTGTAATGGCAGAAACCATACTCATCAGCCCCAGACTGATCAGGTTTCCGAAAAATAAAGCGCTGATACAGACAAAAAAACCGGCTGTCAGCATTTTAGCCCCGGCTTTTTCCTCTTGCGGTTCCTTAAAAACCGGCATATCCCTTACAACCAGGTAGGTGAGCCCTCCGCCCAGGCAGTAAACAGCCAGGGAAGAGGCAGGCACATACCAGTCCTTAAAGCTTATATCTATCCCAAAACGAAACAGCACTGCTGTCAATATGCTCATCTGAACCTGAAGGGCAAACGTCACAAGCAAAAAGATTGCATACCCGCCTCCGATTCTTGAAAATGTTTTCCACCCTTCTCTTCTGTCATCCACGATATTACCTCCTGTTTCTGACAGTTTAGCATAATTCAGATAAAAGCGCAATTCCCGGCGGGACAAGGGATGAGAAGAACAAAAGCCCGCCAACCGGATTTTACACCAGATGGCAGGCTTTCCTGTTTATTGACTGATTCCTTACACTTCTTCTCTGTCAACCTTGGAAGCTCTCTCTTCCACTTCCTTCTTCTGGACATCACCAGGAGCCAGCTCGTAGCGGCTGAATTCATATTCGTAAACGCCCATACCGCCGGTCATGGAGCGCAGGTCCGTATTATAGCCGAACAGCTCAGACATTGGCACGTCCGCTTCGATCACCTGTTTTCCGAAGTGATTGGAATTCATACCCAGAACGCGGCCTCTTCTGCGGTTTAAATCTCCCATAATATCGCCGGTGAATTTATCCGGCACAGTGACCTTTAAGGAAGCAATGGGCTCTAAGAGAACCGGGTTTGCATCCATAAAGCCCTTTTTAAAGGCCATGGTAGCTGCCATCTTAAATGCCAATTCAGAAGAGTCTACCGGATGGTAAGAACCGTCTGTCAAAGTGGCTTTTATGCCCACTACCGGATAAGCGGCCAAAGGTCCCTTTAAAACGCACTCTGCAATTCCCTTTTCAACTGCCGGGAAATAGTTTCTCGGAACAGCTCCGCCAAAAACATTTTCCTCAAAGACATAAGGAGTTTCCAGATCACCGGAGGGCTCAAAGGTCATCTTTACATCGCCGTACTGTCCGTGTCCGCCGGACTGCTTCTTATACTTGCCCTGAACCTCCACTTTCTTGCGGATGGTTTCCCGGAAAGCGAATTTAGGCTTGCTCAGTTCAACGTCTACTTTGTAGCGGTTTAACAGCTTGCTCACCACAACTTCCAACTGCTGGTCACCGATGGCGTATACGAGGGACTGACGGTTTTCGGAATCATTGAGGGTCTTTAAGGTTAAATCCTCTTCCATCAGCTTGGAAAGAGCATTGGAAACCTTGTCATCGTCGCCTTTTGTCTTGGTCTTATAGCGCATATATGTGTATGGAGTCGATATTTCCGGTTTATGGTATACGATGGGAGCGGAACGCATGGCAATGGTGTCCCCTGTCTGGGTCACATTCAGCTTGGATACGGCTCCGATGTCTCCGGCCTTTAATTCCGGAACTTCAATGACATCTTTTCCTCTTAACAGATAAACCTTTCCTACCTTCTCCTCAGTGTCCTTATTCACATTATAAATAGAGGAATCGGGTTTTAAAACACCGGTACAGATCTTCATCAGAGAATACTTTCCGATGAACGGGTCCACAACGGTCTTAAATACACGGGCAGATAAGGATACCTGATCGTTGTATTTGGCTGTAAAGCGCTCGCCTGTGGAAACATCCACGCCGATGCACTCATAGTGGTCAGGTGCCGGGAAATAAATGTCAATGGCCTGAAGCACCATCTTGGCGCCCTGGGCGTTTATTCCGGAACCCAGCATAACGGGAACAATATTTCCTTCTGTCACGTGTTCTCTAAGAGCAGCAGAAACCTCTTCCACTGTAAATTCATCTCCTGAGAAATAACGCTCCATATATTCTTCACTGGTCTCTGCCACTGCTTCCATAAGAGCTTCCCTGGCAATTCCTAAGTTTTTCTGGCTGTATTCAGGAATCTCGCATACTTCATAATCACTGTTGGTGGTGAAGCGCCTGCCTGCCATCTTTACCACATTGACAAAACCTACGAACTTTTCATTCTCACGAATGGGGAGGTGGAACGGCGCAATCTTTCTTCCGAATTCTTTTTCCAGCTTAAGCAGCAACTCACGGTAGCTTGCATGGTCGTCGTCCATATTTGTTACAAAGAAAAGTCTGGGCAGCCTGTACTTTTCGCAAAGCTCCCAAGCCTTATAAGTACCGACTTCAATTCCTGCCTTACAGTTTACTACGATTACTGCTGCATCCGCAACGCTGATGGCCTCTTCGACTTCTCCAACAAAATCAAAGTATCCGGGGGTATCCAGCAGATTGATTTTAATAGGACCTTCTTCTCCTTGAAACTCCAAGGGAATCAGGGAAGTGGAGATAGAGAACTGTCTCTTGATCTCTTCTTTGTCATAATCGCTGATGGTATTGCCATCGGTAACTTTTCCCATTCTGCTGATGGCTCCGGTCACTAATGCCATGGCCTCAGCCAGGGTAGTTTTACCGGCGCCTCCGTGCCCAAGTAAGGCAACGTTACGGATTTGTTTGGTTCCATACACGTTCATAAACATTCCTCCTGTTCGGTATTTAAGTCTATGAGGATATTTTACTAAAAATGTCTTATAATTGCAAGCAAAAGGTGCAATTTGCACAAACATTTTTCACATATTTTTCATGGTCACAGGCTTTATCGTGATAAAACGGGAATTCTCCTTTATAAAAAGCGGCTATGCGCTTTTCGTTGTCCAGAAATAGCGCATAGCCGCCTGTTAATAGATTAAAGATTTTCGTTATAGAAAGCTGTCAGCTTTTCCACTGCCCTGCGGACCGGTTCCGGCTGGTCGTATAAATCGTAGTGGCTCACGCCTTCCAAAACCAGAATGTCCTTTTTCTCAGAAGCTGCCTTCTCATAAAGCTCATGTCCATCCTTATAAGAACCGAAAGCTCCCTGCTTGTCGCCCACAATGATCTGCAAAGGCTGGGTCAGAAGCTTGTCAGCCAAATGGAAGGCGTCAAAAGCCATCATATGAGCGATGCTGATGAAATTCAGCTTGTTGGGGGAGTTGACGCACTGTCCTCTTGGGGTTGTATAATAGTCAACTGCTTCCACGATGTCGATGTCAGTAATGCCTGCCTGTTTCCTCTCCTCATCGTTTCTGGGAATCCAGTTTACGATCATGGCCTCTGCGCCCCGTGCCTCTGCCGTGCGCTGGCCTCCAACGGCTTCCAGAGTCTTCACAGCATCTCCTTCACGCTGTATGCGCCCGATATTAGCGCCTACAACCGTTCCTACTGCCTTGATCCTGCGTTCGGTCATAGCAGCATTGGCAGCGTATCCGCCGCCTGCGCAGACACCAAGAACACCGATCCGGTTCTCATCCACACAGTCAAGGGTGGTTAAGTAATCCACTGCGGAGCGGATATCCTCCACTCTTGCGGCAGGGTCTTCAATATAGCGGGGCTCTCCCTCGCTCTCTCCCTGATAAGAGGCATCAAATGCAATGGTTATAAAACCCTGTTCCGCCATCTTTTCCGCATAAATACCGGCTGTCTGCTCCTTACAGCTGCTTCCGGGATGGGCGCAGACAAGAGCCGGATATTTTTTACTCTCATCCATATCAGCCGGGAAACGGAGAACTCCTGCCACCTTTAATCCACGTGCATCAAACTTCACATCTTTTTTTGTAATTGCCATATTATTACCGCCTTTCTCATTTTCAAATAATACACTTGCGTGTTTTATTACTCTTGTGTATACTTATAATAAATGATGAGTGAGCACATTTCAATTACCACATTTCTGATTGTGTTGATAAATATACACAAATCAAAATTTGTGTATTAAAAAGGAGTTATTATGATGGAATCTAAAATTGACAAGAGAATTATAAAATCCCAGGCAGCCATTCAATCCACATTTTTAGAGATGCTGGCAGACAGGGGATTTGATGAGATTACGGTAAAGGACATCGCTGATAAAGCCAATATCAGCCGAAAAACCTTTTATCTTCACTATGTAGATAAGTATGACTTAATGGACCGGATCGTAGACCAGCGTTTAATGGATTTAAAGGATATCTGCGAATTAAAAAAGGATATGAAGTTTGTAGAGGGTACGGTCATCTGGTTCCAGTACTTTGAAAGGCACCAGGCTTTCTTTTCAGCCCTGTTTATGAGCCAGAGCACCACCTTATTCCGGAAGCGGCTGTTAGACTTTATGGCCGACCAGTTGATTCCCAAAATCAAAAAAGACAATGGCGGGGATTATGACCTGATACTGAAGAAGTTTTTAAGCATGGCCGTATTGGGCATCCTGGAGTCTTATTTCTTAAATGAGTTAGGGGATGATTTAGAGCAGGTGGCAAAACGGGTGGGAAGGCTGGTGGAACAAAATCTTCTGATGAACGCCCAGGAAATGCCTGCTGACCGGAATGAAATGAAAAAGGCCGCTGCTGCCAAAGAAGAGGAAAACACGGCAGAAGTTTTCAAGCTCCGCGCTTAAAACGTTGTGATTTACGTTAAAGTGTCAAAGTTTAACGTGCAAAAGCGTTGACAAGTACCCTTCCATCTATTACAATGAGGTTTATATATTTGCAAAAGAGAGGGAAAACACATGATCATTATTATGAAACCTAACGCTTCCAATGAAGCTGTTGGTAAAATAAAGAACTTAATCGAATCAAACGGCCTTCAGGTTCATTTATCAGAAGGAACGGAAGTTACCATCGTAGGCGTGGTAGGTGATAAGACGAAGCTGCAGGGCGCAAACATCGAGCTGATGGAGGGCGTTGACAAGATTGTTGCAGTCACGGAAACCTATAAGCTGGTGAACAAGAAATTTCACCCCGATGACACGGTAATCTCCATCGGAAATGCCAAAATCGGCCCAGGACATCTGACCATGATGGCCGGCCCATGTGCCATTGAAAATCACGACATGCTTATGGAAACCGCTTTTGCCGTAAAGAAAGCCGGTGCTCAGTTCCTGCGGGGCGGCGCTTACAAGCCAAGGACTTCTCCTTACGCATTTCAGGGCCTGGAGGAAGAGGGCTTAAAATTCATGCAGGAAGCCAGGGAAGCCACAGGCCTTAACATTGTATGTGAGGTCACCAGCTTAAAGTCCCTTGAAACTGCCGTTAAATACGTGGATATGATTCAGATCGGCGCCCGCAACATGCAGAACTTTGAGCTTTTAAAGGAAACCGGAAAAGCAGGCGTTCCTGTTCTCTTAAAGAGAGGTCTTTCCGCCACCATCGACGAATGGCTCAATTCAGCCGAATACATCGCCTCTGAGGGCAACACCAACATCGTTCTCTGTGAACGCGGTATCCGCACATACGAAACAGCTACCAGAAACACGCTGGACATCAGCGCAGTTCCTGTCATCCGCGCCAAGAGCCACCTTCCGGTCATCATCGACCCAAGCCACGCCACCGGAGTGAGGGCTTATATTGAACCCATTTCCAAGGCAGCCATAGCAGTAGGCGCTGACGGACTGATCGTGGAAGTTCACCCATGCCCTTCCTGTGCCTTGTCTGACGGCCCCCAGTCCCTGACCTTTGAGCAGTTTGACAGTCTGGTGGAAGAATTAAAGCCTTACGCCAGGCTTGCAGGGAGGACGCTGGATGAATGATAAGGAAAGCGCCGTAATTGCCTTTATCGGGCTTGGTCTCATTGGCGGCTCCATTGCCAGAGGGATCAAGCGGGAAAAACGGGATACAAAAATCATGGCCTACATGCGGAGCCGTTCCAGGCTCTTAAAGGCCCAGGAAGACGGAATTGTGGATGTGATTTTAGACGGAATCGGGGAAGAACTGCGGGAATGCGACCTGATCTTTCTCTGCACTCCCGTGGAATACAACGCAAAATATCTTTCTGATATAAAACCCTTTTTAAAGCCGGGTGCCATCATCACCGATGTAGGCAGCACAAAAACCGATATCCATGAGGAAGTCATCCGGCTTGGCATGGAAGGCTGCTTTGTCGGCGGCCATCCCATGGCTGGATCGGAAAAAACCGGATACGAAAATTCCACAGACCATCTGCTTGAAAACGCTTACTACATCATCACTCCCACTTCCTCTTCCACAGAGGAACAGGTGGAGCGGCTGGTGCAGATCGCCGAAATGATCGGCTCTCTCCCCCTTGTTCTGGACTACCATGAACACGACTTCGTCACCGCTGCCATCAGCCATCTTCCCCACATCGTAGCTTCCAGCCTCGTCAATCTGGTGAAGGATTCAGACAACGAAGATGGACTGATGAAACGGCTGGCAGCAGGAGGTTTTAAGGATATTACAAGGATCGCCTCCTCTTCACCGGAAATGTGGGAGCAGATCTGCATGACCAACAGCAGTAATCTGGCCGTGATCCTGGATCGGTACATCACCTCTTTAAGCCAGGTTCTGGCTGAGTTAAATGCAAAGGACAACAAATACATTTACCGGCTCTTTGAAACCTCCAGGGACTACCGCGACTCTTTCTCGGAAAAAGTGGCAGGCCCCATTGCGCCGGATTACTCTTTCACTGTGGATATGGCTGACGAGGTCGGCGCCATCTCCACTCTGGCCGTCATCCTGGCTGCAAAGGGAATCAGCATTAAAAACATCGGCATCAACCACAACCGGGAACATGGGGAAGGCACCCTGCGGATCGCATTTTATGACAGGGATACCATGGACAGGGCCTGGGAAGTGCTGGAGCGGTATCATTACGATTTAATTTCTAACTAAGAGAGGAACCTTATGAAATTCACAAAATCCTCCCCATTAAAGGGTGAGATAACCATACCCGGCGACAAGTCCATCTCCCACCGCAGCGTGATGTTCGGCGCCATCGCAAAGGGAACCACGGAAATCAGCCATTTCCTCCAGGGAGCTGACTGCCTTTCCACCATCTCCTGCTTTCAGAAAATGGGAATTGAGATAGAAAACAGCAACGACACCGTCATTGTCCACGGCAAAGGGCTTCGGGGACTGAAAAGACCGGACTCCATCCTGGATTGCGGAAACAGCGGAACCACCACCCGCCTGATTTCCGGCCTTTTAGCTGCCCAGGACTTTGACGTGACCTTAACCGGTGACGAATCCATTCAGAAACGTCCCATGAAGCGCATTATGGAGCCCTTATCCATGATGGGAGCCGATATAAGAAGCTTAAAAGACAATGGCTGCGCTCCCCTTTCCATAACAGGGAAAAAGCTTCACAGCATCCACTACACCAGCCCGGTGGCCTCGGCCCAGGTGAAATCCTGTATTCTCTTAGCGGGATTGTATGCAGAAGGTGAGACAAAGGTGACAGAGCCTTACGTGTCCAGAAACCACTCTGAAATCATGCTGAAATACTTTGGAGCCAGTGTGAGAACAGAGGGAACCACTGCCTGTATCACTCCTGCGCAGGAGCTTTACGGAAACAGGATTGTGGTTCCGGGAGATATTTCCTCCGCGGCTTTCTTTCTTGCAGCAGGACTTATGGTTCCAGGCTCGGAAATTCTGGTGAAAAATGTGGGCATCAATCCTACCCGCGACGGAATCATTCACGTTTGCAGGGATATGGGAGCTGATATCACCTTATTGGGAGTGAATACGGATTCAGGAGAGCCCACTGCCGACATTCTGGTGAAATCCGGCCCTCTTCACGGCATTACCATCGGCGGGGCCATTATTCCCACTCTCATTGACGAACTTCCCATGATCGCCGCCATGGCCTGCTTTGCAGAAGGAGAAACGGTGATTAAGGATGCAGCGGAATTAAAGGTGAAGGAATCCAACCGCATTGATATTATGGTAAGAAACTTATCCGCCATGGGAGCCGATGTTGTGGAAACAGAGGACGGTATGATCATTAAGGGCGGCAAGCCTCTTCACGGCGCTGTCATTGACAGCAGGCTGGACCACCGGATTGCCATGACCTTTGCAGTGACCGGGCTGTGCGCAGAAGGGGAAACCGAGATTCTGGGAGCGGAATGTGTCAATGTTTCTTATCCTGGATTTTATGAGGATTTGAAGAAGCTGAGTCTATAATTGGAAAAAGAAACAGAATAAGAAACGGCACCGTGATCTCGGAACACAAAAACAGACTGTGTTTAACGATCAGGGTGCCGTTTCCCTTTTTATTTCATAGATAATGTGGAGAGAATTATCTTTCTATTCTGCTATGTCACATCTCAATAACCGGTATATTTAACAGCTTACAGACTTCAATCATGGAATCTGCCACATCATCCCATACAACGCTGTAATGGTGGGGAATTCCTTCTTCCATAATGCGCTCCACAATTTTTCTTACAGGCTGATCAACTTTAATGTTAGCCATAACACCCTTTGTATAGCGGTCTCTGTCAATTGCAGTTCCCCTCAAAAGGAAGAGTTTATAAGAATCGTCGATATTGCAGAATCTTGCTATGGTCACTTTTCCTTCTTTCAGAGCCCCATAAAACGCTGTTCCCTGTCCTGCAAGAGGATGATTATTGATGGTGTATTCATGCTTCGCGTTTTTTAAAGAGGGCGCCGCATTTCCGCAGTGCCAGAAAGTCATCACATTTTCTTCTTCATCGATATTGATCATATCGGTAATAAAGGTGGGAAGTCCGGTGAGATAATTCTGCACAATCTGGGCAAGCTCCGCATCGATATCACCTTCGCAGCCTATGCTCATGCCTTCGTCTGCCAATCTGCCCAATACGGCGCACGGTGTAGTATGCAGATTTCCCATTTCGGGCCAGCATTTGATCGTGGCAAAATCATAGGACTGTCTTTTCATAAGCTCTTTTAAAGCGAGATACAATTTGGAATGATTCTCTAAATGCCCCTCCGGGAGCCTGCTCACATCGTATTCATTTTCCACGTTTTTCATATCTGCTTCATACGCATCTTTGGATATACGGTCCATCTCATCAAATACTGCTTTTAAATCCGTCTCTTCCATTCTGATTCCGAAGGTTCTGCGGATTAAGCTTTCGCTGAAGCTGGAATTATAAAAGGCCGTAGGACGATAGCCAAACAATCCCAATACCGTACCTTTTAACTTCTTTAATACGCTATAGGCAGTTATCAGATTTATAACTCTTGAAGCAGTTTCCGCTTCTTCCTTATCACCATAAATGGAATAGCATTTGCTGCCCAGTTTTTTCAGTGATGCCGAGTTCATGGTAATTGCCACCAGAGCATTGGCATACAATCTGTCATTTTTATCAAAAGCGGGCTCATGGGGCGCCCAGAGAATAATCGGCACCTCCAGGTTTTCTGCAAGGCAGGTCGGTATGTCGTCTCCGGTAAATGCCCCGTAAACCATAACAATAATATCGACTGCTTCTGCTTTAAACTGCTGTGAAATCTCATCAACTGCTTTCGATGAATCCCCCAAAGCTTTCGCCTTAATGAGATTTACGCCGGGCAGATTTTCCTCCAGCCATTCCCCATACTCTTTCATTCTCTTTTCCGGAAGCTCTCTGGGCCATCTGCCTGAAAGCGTTGTTATAAATCCTACATTGAGTTGTTTCTTCATAAGAGTCCCTCTTTTCCATTTACAAATCTGTTTTTATGTAGTTCTGATCAGTCTCATCCATTACTATTAAGCCTTTCCCTCTGAGCCCGCCAAACGGATAATAGCCTTTACATCTTCCGTCAATTTATCGTTGGCATATTGGGACAGCTTCCAGGAGTGTCCCTGGTGATCCAGATTTTTGAGTCCGTCAGCATAGTGTTCCACATACCGATACCGTATTTCCGTGCCGAAATTAATTTTAGCCACTCCCAGTTTGATCGCTTCTTTGATAATGCTCTCTGACATGCCGGTGCATCCGTGAAGTACCAGCGGTATATCTGTGAACTCTCTCACGGCTTTTAAAATATCGAGTTTGATATCCGGTTTGCCCCTATAATAGCCATGGGCATTTCCAATTCCAATTGCCAGGGTGTCAGGCTTGCATAGGGAGAGATACCTTCTGACTTCTTCCGGATCAGCCACATTTTTATTTTCCACTGCATTTCCTTCGCCGTCCAGCCGGGCGAGTTCTCCAATCTCCGCTTCCACAATAACGCCGTATTTTCCGGCTTCTGCAATCACTCTGTTTGTGAGCTCCACATTTTCTTCGATAGGTCTTGTGGAACCGTCAATCATGACAGAGGTAAAACCCAGCTCCAGTGCTTCTTTGCATATTTCATAGCTGTCTCCATGGTCTAAATGAATGGATACAGGCACCGACACTTTGCCGGCACACCATTTTGCCACTTCTACAAACCAGTCATTTCCCGAATATGCACCGGTAGATACGTAATGAGCTAATATAATAGGAGATTTCAGTTCTTCTGCTGCCCGGCAAATGGCCCATATGATATCATAATTTCCACCCTGTGTATTGATTGCGGGAATAGCATATCCATTCCGGCTTGCACATTCCAGATTTTCTTTATTGGTTACTAACATCTCTTTTTCCTTCTTTCCTATTCAATATTCTGCCCTATCTTACTCATCCTTTTACTGCCCCCTGTACCAACCCTTTTACAAGATGCTTTTGAAAGAAAAAGAATAGAAGTAACATTGGAATAATGCCAATCACTGAAATCGTATTAACGAGCGACCAGTCGTAAGACAATTCTCCTAAATACCGCACGGAAACGCCTGCTGAAAGAGTCCGGAGTGAATCCGTCTGGATCAGTGTGGTTGCATGCAGATAATCATCCCAGGTCATTAATAATGAATAAATGCCAACGGCAACAATGCCCGGCTTTATTAACGGTATGATGACGGAAAATAAGATTTTAAGCCTGCCGGCTCCGTCAATAAAAGCGGCCTCTTCCAGGACTCTCGGTATGCTGTCAAAAAAGCTGGCCATCAGCATGGTAGTAAACGGGATCATTGCCGCCGTTAATGCCATAATCAATCCCTGTCTCGTATTGATCAAGTGCATCTTTCCCATAAGCCCGTACAGGGAAATCATACGGCTTACCACCGGAAACATCTGGGCCGAAGTAAAAGCGGCTATGATCCACTTATTCCATTTAAAATGAAACCTTGACAAGGCATATCCGGATATAATCGCCATGCATGTCGTCAATACGGCGCAGGAACCTGATACAATAAAATTATTGATGTAATAGCGGAAGAAATATTGATCCTCTGTAAACAGCTTGATATATGCAGCGGCTGTGGGCAATTTCGGGAAAAACGTAGGAGGGAATTTATATGCCTCCATATTCTCTTTAAATGATGTCATCAAAACCCAATATAAAGGGAATAACAGAAATAATAAAATAAGTGCAATGACTGTATAGCGAATGACGGAAAACATGATCTGCTTCTTCTTCATATCTATTATCCCCTCCTATTCCATGTCAGTTTCTTTAAATACAGTATTAAATAGTATGACCACCAAAATCATCAGCAGCATCCATATGGTTGTAACTGCAGCTCCTGATCCAAGATTGTTGGATACGAATGCTTCCCTGTAGCTTAAAATCGCCAATGTGCTGGTTGCGTTATCAGGACCTCCGCCTGTCATCGTCCAGATCAGAGGAAACTGTTTAAAGTTTTCTATAATTGACATTGATGTTGTAACTTTAATGATGCTTTTCATATACGGTATTGTGATGTGAAAAAAGCGGTTTACGGAATTGGCCCCGTCTACGGTAGCTGCTTCCAGGGTTTCTTCCGGCACATTGGCAAGTCCTGATACCAGCAGCAATGCCGTGAGAGGAATCTGTTTCCACAAAGCGGCAATTGCGATTCCCCAAAGAGCTGTTGCCGGATTATTTAACATTGCAAAGTCTGTTATCTTGCCAAAGCTGAATATTCTCACCACATATTTCAACAGCCCATACTGAGGCTGATATATCCACATCCATATGAGACCGGATATAATGGTCGGTACAATCCAGGGCGCCATCATAATACTTCTGATAAACCTGGCCCCTCTTAAATTGGAATTTAACACTAAGGCCATGGCCATGCCGAGAATGAACTGGGCCAGTACCACCCCGCCGACAAATATGAATGTGGTTTCTATTGACGATAACAGTTTGCTGTTGGAAAAGAGCTTCATATAGTTGGCAAACTCATTCCATTTTCCCGGCGTTCCGGCAATAATATTTTTAATTCTGTAATCCTGGAAGCTTCTTACAACAGAATCCAAAACCGGGACTAAAATAAACATAACTGTAACTATGATAGACGGAGTCAGTAATGCCAGAGCAAACAGCCTATCTCTTGTGATCCTTTTCATGAATGGTGTACCTCTTTTCCACTAAATCTGAAAGCATTCCCTGAAACATATTCCAAAACCTGTCAATGATTTAGTTTGGCAGAGGATTTTGTTCCTCTGCCAAATAATAGTTCCTAATTACTCAATATACCCTCTGCTGCTGTTTTAAAATCACTAATGGCCTGGTCTACATCTTTATCATTAACCGTAACTGCCTGTGCCAATGCGGCTAATTCCAGGTTGAAATCATTGATAGCAGGAACATTGGTTGCGCTTCTTGCCGTATCGAGAGACTTAACAGCGCCTGCTAAAACAGGTGACTCAGTAATTCCCGGAATTTCGCTCAACGCCATCATGGAAGGATATCCAGGAGCAACATTCTGCAAATAAGGAATCAGAACATCTTCTGTGAGTAAGTACTGGATGAATAATTTGGTCGCTTCTACCTGAGCTTCCCCGTTATTGCCCATCATAAGAGTATGAGCCTGGATCAGGCTTTCTCCTGTTCCTTCTCCGCCGGCTAAAGGAGCTGCGGATGCAACAAAATCAATGGCCTCAGGATTGATGCTGCGAACGCCGTTAAATCCCCAGGACTGGTCATAGTACATTGCAAGCTGGCCTAATGCGAATAAGTTTCTCAAATCTTTTAATTTACTCACCTGAGGATTATAGCCCTTATCATCTATGTCCTTTAAGAATTCAAAGGTCTGCTTAAATCCGGGATTGTCAATGTCTAACTGTCCGTCATCGGTTAATGTGTAGCCGCCAAATCCGTATATTAAAGAAGTGAGACATGATCCGGATACGGCTACGGATGCGGTTGTCATTCCAAATGGATATACGGCATTGCCGTCTGCGGTCTTTAATTCAGCTAATTTAGGTGCGATTTCCAGCATTTCGTCTATGGTTGTGGGAGGATTTTCAGGGTCTAATCCGGCCTGCTCAAACAGAGCCTTGTTATACAGCATAATGAAAGGAGATGCGTACATCGGTATTCCGTGAGGAACTCCGTCAACCTTCATGGCATCCATCATGGATGGATATATCTGTGATAAATACTCTGCCGGAAATGCTTCTGTAACAGGCATTAAAATTCCTGCATCCGCCAGGGTTGAAATCCAGGAAGCTTCACCGAGAACTAAATCCACCTTTTCTCCGCCTCCGACCCAGGTAACAACCTGAGTTAACATCTGGCCATACTCAGCCGTCATGAACTCAACTGTAATATCAGGATATTTTTCTTCAAAGCCCTTTTTTGCATCATTCCAGAACTTATCATAGCCAGCTTCCAAAACTGCATAGTTTGCAAATTTAATTGTGACCGGTTCTTTAAACTCGTAGTTCTCACTTGTTTTGGTTGTTTCCGCTTGTGCTGCCTGTGTTGCTGCCTCTGTCTGAGGTGTGTCTTTTTTGGTTTCTTCTTTTGCGGAACCCCCACACGCTCCCAAAGATACGGTTAATACAAAGGTTAACAATAGTGCCAATACTTTTTTCATTTTACTCATTCTCGTCTTCTCCTTTTAAAAATTTTATTAAGCTCCCTATAGCCCCATTCAAGCTCCCGGCACCTTCTCCGAACCAAGAAAACGAATGTTTTTATAAGGTTAACTTTCATTTAAAACGGTAAAGCATTAATGAAAAGAATCTCTTGGAAATAAGGTTGTGTTTAAACCGGGAAATCTGGATATATTCCGGTGAGAATTGATTTTTTCTCCGGCTGACAGTTTATTTCCATCTACCATATGAGGGGAAGTTTTTTTCATGTTCTCTATCATGTTCCCCTTAAGCTTTTCCTTAACGGAGTTATATTCCGGCAAAGCCGCCAGATTATGCTGCTCTAATGGGTCACTTTTTAAATCAAATAACAGTTCCTCTCCTCCATACCAGGTCCACATGTATTTAAATTGTTTATCCATGAAGGCAAAATATTTGTCTTCACAATTTCCATAAAAATCTTTTTCACTTTCATCTTCTATATAATGAAGCAAATCATTTCCATCCAGGTCCTCAGGAGAATTAATTTTGCAGATAGATAAGACCGTAGGCATGATATCCGCTAAAGTGGTCAATTTATCGCACTGCAATCCGGCATATCTGGCGTCAGAGCTTCCAAATGCAGCAGGCGGCTTGATTAACAGGGGAATGTGGGAGGAACCTTCTAAAAAGTTGGTTTTTGCACACATATTGTGATCTCCCAATAAGTCCCCATGGTCTGAGGTGAATATGATCCAGGTGTTTTCCAGCAGATTTAATTCACGCATTCTTGCAAACAGCAGGCCTAAGTTATAATCAATCTGGGAAATGCATGCATAATACGCTCTCTTAATCTGCTTTTTCTGGGCTTTTGACATGCGCCATACGTTATTCAGTTGAAAAGTCGGTTTATAAAATCCCAGGGGTGCCGTATCCATATCAGCGGACCAGTCTCCCATGACAGGGTCCTGCATTTCAATTCCGTTGTATATCTCCCAAAAAGACAAATTAGGATCAAGGGGAGAATGGGGTTTTGTGAAGCTGGTCCATAAAAAGAAAGGTCTGGTAGGGTCTCTGTTTTCTATAAAATCCATGGACTTATCCACCGTCCAATGAGTCAGCGAGTCCGCTTCATTTTGGGTATTGATAAAGGGCTCCACTTCATTTTCACCGACTCCATGGTGCCGTGTGGAATATTTCCCGTATTTTCTCATCTCATTAAAATAATCCATGGGTAAGTCCGCATGTTCGATCCCGTAAGTGGCTCTCATAGGGAAAAAATGCAGTTTCCCCTCAGCTCTTGTCTGGTATCCGTTTTCCGTCAGCAATTTGGGAAACGTCACATGGTCCCGCATGGGTAAACAATCATTGTTATTTCCTGTCAACCCGTGTGTATAAGCTTCCTTGCCGGTCATAATGGTAGCTCTTGCAGGCATGCACACAGGACATGCGGAATAACATCTGTTAAAGGTTATTCCCTCATCCGCCAGCCAATTGAGATGGGGCGTAAATATTTCTTTATTGCCTAACGCATGAATGGTGTCAAATCTTTGCTGGTCCGTGGTAATAAGCAGTATATTGGGTCTTTCCATGTTTTTCTCCTTTTGATTTCCATCATCCCGATCCATGTCAACACGTGTGTATATCGCAGTCAAAATCCTGTTGTGTCATCAACAGGCATGAGTAATATTCATTTCATTTCAAGTGCTCTCTCTTAAAATGAGATTCGTTTTAAAAGATGCTTTTAAATCCTCTTCTCTTCCATCAATAATCCTTTGGAGCATATCGATTGCCGCATGGCTTATCTCTTCCTGCTGCATCTCCATGGTGGTCAGTTTGGGACTGCAAAATCTGCTGATTGAAGAATTGTCATATCCTATGACAGATACGTCTTCCGGAACTCTTAAATTCATTCTTTTCACTGCGGACATGGCCACACAGGCCAGCATATCGTTTCTGCCGAATATGCCGTCTACTTTCAGTCCATCCTGGATTCTTTTTATGATCTCCGCTTCCACTTCTTCCTCTGAATAACAGCCTGCTATAATCTGCTTCTCCGTAAACTCCAGTTCACTTTCACGCATCTGATCAACAAAGCCGCTGAGCCTTAAATCATCCATGGTGCTTTTCGTTCCCTTTGAACTGATTCTGTCAATATATAAAATATGCTTTCTGCCTTTTGCCGCCAGATGCTTCACACATTCCCGTGCACCGCTGTACAGCCCGGAATTAATAATCCCCACATTCTTGGGTATATTGTGATATCTCCGGTTCATAAAGAGGACTAACGGAATATTGGCATCGATGAACTGCTGCACGTATTCATCGGGAAAACTGGTAGAGCTTATGATAATGCCGTCATACTGCCGGCTGATTACCTGGGAAACAAACTCCTGTGAATTCCGGTTGGCACACAGGGATATCAAATACCCGTGGTTGTAGGCAAACTTATCCATATTGCTGACAATACGGCTGAAATATTCATTGGTTATCTGATCCGCGATAAAGATAATCTGGTTGCTCTGCTTGCCTTTTAAAGTCCTGGCCACATTATTGGGACGGTAATTCAGCTCCCTGATGGCAGACTCCACACGCTCTCTTTTGTCTCTGCTCACATATCTGTTATTATTAATCACATAAGATACGATCGTTTCGCTGACATTCGCATGCTTTGCAACATCAGCTCTTGTCACCCGCTTATTATTGATCATTATGTGCAATTCCCCCTCGTATCAACACGTATGTATACTATATTTTTCATTATAACACGTTGCTTTCATTTGTCAATATATTATTGCTATTGATAATAATTTTATTTTTTCATGAGTTTTCAAGGTATTTTTGTGCATTATTACATTTCCTTCAATGTATATCCCCTCTGTCCTGATACGTACTTGCCCAAGGCAGAATTACCGGGGCCCGATGCTCCGTATATGGGAATCGCACGTTTATCCATATTTTCCCACTTGAAAATTCCACTCCGTTAAGCTGCAAAAAAATTTAAAAAATAAAAAAATTTTACTGGATTAAATTTGACTTTATGATAAAATGAAATAGCTGACAAATTTCACAAATGCACACATCATTTCGACAGAAATTTGTTCACAAAAGCAATACCAGAATATCATAAAATCTGATTTGGGGGAATCGTTTTATGATCGGTAAAAAATAATAAGCAAAAAGACTTTATTGTACAAGGAGAAGGGGTCAAACTATGGAACCGAAGTTAGAGAAAAAATACGGACTTTTTACGGCCATTGCAATGGTTATCGGTATCGTTGTAGGCAGCGGTGTTTTCTTCAAGGCGGAGAAAATCCTCACTGCAACAGGCGGAAATTTAAAACAGGGAATTCTCGCATGGGTCATTGGCGGTGTGATTATGATTTCCTGCGCCTATACGTTTTCTGTTATGGCTACGAAATACCAATATGTCAACGGAATCGTGGATTACGCTGAGGCAGCCATGGGAAAAACCTATTCCTATTATGTGGGCTGGTTTATGGCGATGATCTACTATCCTACCATTACTTCTGTACTGGCATGGGTTTCAGCCCGGTATACCTGCGTTATCTTTGGATTTCCCATTACAGGCGGGGAGTGCATGACCATTGCCTGCCTTTACCTGATTTCCAGCTTTACCATAAATGCCTTATCTCCGGTTCTGGCCGGAAAGTTTCAGGTGAGCACCACCATTATCAAGCTGATTCCTCTCTTTTTAATGGCCATTGTGGGAACCTTTACCGGAGTTAAAAGCGGAATGACGGTATATAATTTCACCCATTACGTATCTCAAACCAGCTCCAACGGGCTGTTCACCGCCGTTGTTGCGGCATGCTTTGCTTATGAAGGCTGGATTATTGCCACCTGCATCAATGCTGAATTAGAGAATGCAAAGAAAAACCTTCCTCTGGCTTTGATCGTGGGAACCTTTATCACCATGTCCGCCTATATCCTCTATTACATCGGATTAGCCGGAACCATTGAAAATGAGGTGATGATGGCCGGAGGCGAATCCGGCGCCAAGCTGGCTTTCCAGACGGTTTTCACATCAGCAGGCGGCTCATTGTTATTCGTATTTGTCATCATTTCATGCCTTGGAACCTTAAACGGACTGATGCTTGGCTGTACCCGCGGAATTTATTCCCTTTCCGCCAGAGGCCTTGGCCCTGCGCCTAAAATTTTCGTCCAGGTGGACCCGGTGACAAATATGCCTGTTAACTCCGCAATTTTAGGGTTATTCCTCTGCGGACTCTGGCTGTTTTATTTTTACGGGGCGAACTTAACCTCCGGCTGGTTTGGCTTTTTCAGCTTTGATTCTTCAGAGCTGCCCATTATCACCATATATGCCCTGTATATCCCTATTTTCATTATGTTCATGGTAAAGAGCAGGGAACTGAGCTTTTTTAACCGGATATTTATGCCATGTCTGTCACTTGCAGGCAGCATATTCATGGTCGTTGCCGCCTGGTTTGCTCACGGAATGGCTGCGATAGCTTATCTGGGTGTATTTTCTGTTATCATGTTCCTTGGAGTCCTGACTTTGAAAAAGACAAAATAACTGTTGACAAATCCACTCAAACGTATTAATATACTGTTTAAATGAAATAAAAATAAACCGTTGAAAAAGAGTAGTAAGCTTTCCGGCAATATTTCAGAGAGCCGCCGTTGGTGGGAGTGCGGTATAGAGCAGATAGCTGAATGGACTTTTGAGGGCGGCCCTGAACGCATGTTAGGGGCTGACGGAAACCACAACCGTTATTTGGGTGGCATATATGTTAGTATATGAAAAAGTGGGCTTTTACCAAGTCAATTTGAGTGGCACCGCGGATTGTATAATTCGTCTCAAGTACGTTTCTTTGCGTACTTGAGACTTTTTTATTTGCGAAAACAAAAAGCCCAACTGACCCACCTGTCCTTTGTCCTGTCAACGGAAACCATTTTAGGAGGAGAACATTATGAAAAAATCAATGAAAACCCTGTTACTTGCAGCCCTCGCTGCTGCCGCACTCTCCGGCTGTGCTTCTAATCCGGCTCCGGAAAAAACGACGGAAGCTGCGTCTTCCCAGGCTTCTTCTGAAGCACAGAGCACTGAAAAAAGCGCTGAGAGTAAAACAGAAACGGAAGGAGCATCCTATACCGTAGGAATCGCCCAGTTCGCTGAGCACGGCTCCCTTGACAACTGCCGGGAAGGATTTTTGCAGGGACTTGCAGAAGAAGGAATTGAAGAAGGAAAGAATTTGACCGTTCTGTTTGGAAATGCCCAGGCTGACGGAGGAACTGCAAGCCAGATTATCACCGACTTCACTTCCAAAAAGGCTGATCTGATCTGTGCCATCGCTACCCCAATCGCTCAAGCCGCTTACGGTGCCACCAAGAACAGCGAACTCCCCGTTATCTTTACTGCAGTTACTGATCCAGTAGCCGCTGCACTGGCTAACGCAGACGGAACACCTGTCGGAGAGATCACTGGAACCAGCGATAAGCTTCCTGTAGAAAAGCAGTTGGAAATGATCCGCACTCTTCTTCCTGATGCAAAGACCATCGGTATTCTTTACAGCACCAGCGAAGTGAATTCAGAAACAGCGATCAAAGAATATAAGGCGGCAGCTCCTGCTTACGGTTTTGAGATCGTAGAAGGTCCTGTCACTTCCACTGCAGACATCCCACTGGCCGCTGACAGCATTTTAGAAAAAGTGGACTGTTTAAACAACTTAACAGATAACACGGTAGTGAGCTCCCTTCCTGTCATCTTAGACAAAGCTGCAAAGAAAAACATTCCTGTATTCGGCAGCGAAGTGGAACAGGTAAAGATCGGCTGTCTGGCTTCCATCGGACTTGACTATGTGGACTTAGGAAAGCAGACCGGAAAAATGGCTGCAAAGGTATTAAAGGGAGAAGCAAAAGCGAGCGAAATCAATTTTGAAGTGATCAAAGAAGCAGCTTTCTATGGAAATGCAAAGGTGGCAGAAAACCTTGGAATCACGCTGCCAGCCGAGCTGACTGACACTGCTGCTGAGATCTTCACTGATATTGCTCAGAAATAAACACATTTGGAGGAATTGCAATCATGTCAATCATACTCGGCGTTTTGGAAGAGGGCCTGATCTATGCCATCATGGCATTGGGCGTATACATCACCTATAAGATTCTGGATTTTCCCGATCTTTCCGTGGATGGAACCTTTCCTTTAGGGGGCGCAGTCACTGTGACTCTGATTCTGGCAAATGTGCACCCAACGGCAACGCTTTTTATCGCCTTTGCCATCGGTGCCCTGGCCGGATGCATCACCGGTTTAATCCATGTAAAGTTAAAGGTAAGGGATCTCTTGTCAGGTATCATTGTCATGACTGCACTCTACTCCGTCAACTTAAGGGTTGCCGGGAAGTCCAATGTTCCTATTTTTAACAGCAGCACTATTTTTGAAAACCCGTTTATTGACCGGATTTTTTCCGGGAACCTTGCAAATGTGAGCGCTGTGGTTATCTTAGCCGTCATCGTTCTCATTGTAAAATTTTTACTGGATCAGTATTTAAAGACCCGCTCCGGCTACCTGCTTCAAGCCGTAGGCGATAACGAAGCTCTCGTCACCTCTCTTGCCAAAGACAAGGGAATGGTGAAGATTCTCGGTCTGGCAATTGCAAACGGCCTGGCTGCTCTGGCTGGTTCTGTTTACTGCCAGCAAAAGGGATTCTTTGAAATCAGCATCGGTACGGGAACCATTGTTATCGGTCTGGCCAATGTAATCATAGGCACCAAGCTGTTTAAAAAGATTGGATTTGTAAAGACTACCACTGCTGTTGTTGCAGGCTCCATTATTTACAAAGGCTGTGTCTCCCTGGCTATTACCATGGGAATGAAACCATCGGATTTAAAGATGATCACTGCTGTTCTTCTTTTAGTCATTCTGGTACTCAGCAACGGAAGGGGAAAGAAGGTGAAGACCCATGCTTGAACTTCGGTCCATTAACAAATATTACAACCAGGGAACCGTCAATGAGATGTGCCTGTTTGACAATTTCAGCCTCACCATTGACAATGAGCAGTTCGTATCTGTGGTTGGAAGCAACGGATCAGGAAAGACCTCTATGCTGAACTTGATCTGCGGAAGCATTCCTTTAGACAGCGGCTCTATCCTGATTGGCGGCAGTGACATCACCAATATGCCGGAATTCAAACGCCAGCGCCGCATCGGCAGGGTTTACCAGAATCCGGCCATGGGCACCTGCCCCAGCATGACCATCTTACAGAATATGGCCCTGGCTGACACAAAGGGAAAGCCCTTTAATCTCCTCCCCGGAACCAACAAGCAGCGCATTGACTTTTACAGGGAACAGCTCCGCTCTCTGGGCCTTGGCCTGGAGGATAAGCTGCAGGTGAAGGTAGGAGTCCTCTCAGGCGGACAGAGGCAGGCAATGGCCCTTCTCATGTCCACCATGACTCCCATTGAATTCCTGATCTTAGATGAGCACACCGCTGCTCTCGATCCCAAGACTGCGGAGATCATCATGGAACTGACCGATAAGATCGTAAAGGAAAAGCATCTGACCACCATCATGGTCACTCACAACCTCCGTCATGCAGTGGAGTACGGAAACCGGCTTGTGATGATGCATCAGGGAACTGCCATCATTGACAAGGCAGGAAAAGAAAAAGAAAACCTCAATGTAGAGGATATCTTAGATAAGTTCAATGAAATAAGCATTGAATGCGGAAATTAAAAGTGAAATGCGGCAGGAAGCAGATAATAGCCAGACATGGAGTATATCCAGTCTGGCTATTATTTTTTTTGAGATTATTTTATTGAGCGCTTTTGCCATTGGGTTTCCTCATTCTCCCCAACTGCACCCATCCTCTCCGACCCTTTTAACAAAAGCTGGGACTGTAACACAACACGCTGGTAAGACCGCTGTTTTTCCTGAACAATACGGTCAAGCACAAGCTGCATGGCGATTGTACCCATCTCACTGATGGCACGGGATACTACCGTTATCTGATATCCTAAGACATCCAATAGTTCCACCTCATCAAATCCAACCAGGGAGATTTCATCCGGTATTCTTTTATTGTGGGTTCGAATTGCCTGAATACAGCCAAGAGTCATCAGGTTGTTGCATGAAAAAACGGCTGTCGGCGGGTCTTCTGATTCCATGAGCTCCATCATAACCTGATAACTCTTGTCCGTTTTAAAATCCCCATATGTGATATACTCCGGCGGCACCTGAACGCCCCAATCCCTCAAAGCATTCATATACCCTAACATGCGTTCACGGCCTGGAATCGTATCCTGCGGCCCGGCAACGATTGCAATCTTTCTATGCCCTTCCTGAAGAAGGCGTTCTGTTGCCTCGTACGAACTCCGAATATTATCAACAAATACGCCATCACAGCTGACGCCCTTCATCTCACGGTCAACAAACACCACCGGAACACCGGAGCTTTGTATGTTATTCAAGAGCTCTGCATTGGCGTCATACTGATCTGAAACAGGAGTCATGATGATTCCGCTGACCCGGTAAGAAATCATGTCCTGCAAAGCAGACATTTCCGAGGCCATATTATCATCTGTATTGTACAAAATAACCCGGTAGTCGTTTTGTTCCGCTAACTTGCTGGCAGCATAAAAAATCTTGCTGAAAAATGTATTGCATATATCAGGGACAATGACTCCAATGATCTTTACCCTGTTTTTTGATAAACTGCTGGCCATCAAGTTGGGTGTATAATCTAACTCTTCTATGGCATCGAGAACCCTTTTTCTGACCGAATCACTAAAATAACCTTTATTATTCATTACCCTTGATACTGTAGCTGACGACACATTTGCCCGAATAGCAACGTCTTTAATCGTATATCCCATTTGATTCCCCATTTCCAATAGATATTTCTTCCAGTATAACAAAAATTCTCTTTAATCTCCATCTATTTTCTAAAGAATCTTATCTTCCTTCCTCTTAAGCAAATGCTCCGGCTATTTTAAGTTGTGTTTAAAAATCCGGTCAATTTCTTCTTCATAAGGCATGCCCGGTGCCGTACCGTAGCGTGTGACAGCAATACCTGCCACCGTACTTCCATATCGAATTGCCTCAAAGAAATCCATTCCCCTTGAAAGAGCCGCTGCCAGTCCGCCTGAAAAAGCATCTCCGGCGCCGGTTGTATCAACCGGTGTACCGCATGTTACAATATCAAAGAACCGTTCTTCATTCCCATCATTGGCGTAGACGCCGTCACCGCCTAAGGTGATAACCACTTTTCCAATACCTTTTTCCAGTAATCTGGCCGCCGCTTTTTTAACGCCTTCCCGGTTCGATGTATCCACGCCGGTAAGTGTCTGCGCCTCCGTCTCGTTTGGAGTAATAATATCTACGCACTGCAGGTACTCATCTTCCAGATGCTGTGCCGGAGCAGGATTTAGTATGGTCATAATTCCGCCTTTTTTTGCATGCTTTAACAGCATCTTTACAGGCTCTAGATTCGTCTCTAACTGCAGCAGCAGAATATGGGATTGTTCCAGCTTCTTTAAGATCTCCTGCATTTCTTCATCCTTAAAATTCTCACATGCTCCGCCAACCACAACGATTTGATTTTGAGCCGTAGCTTCATCTACAATGATCAATGCAGCTCCTGTTTGATGCTCTTTATCTATTATGACTCCATCCGTGCACAGTCCTTCTTCTTTATAAAATTCAATGGCAGCCTTGCCAAGTGCATCTGCTCCCAATCTTGTGACAAATGTAACTTCTGCACCTGCCCGCTTTGCTGCAACCGCCTGATTGGAGCCTTTCCCTCCGGGACCCATTTTAAAGGACTTGCCTTTAATGGTTTCTCCTGCCACGGGAAATGTATCAGTACGGGCACAAATATCCGTAACATAGCTCCCAAAAACAAACACTGATTTTCTCATTATCCCCCATCCTCTCCTGCTGTCAAAACAGGTGCCAACTCAAGGCCTTCGCCGTCACCGTATAAAATTTCAATCCTCCGGTCCAGCCTGCCGCTGTCCGGATTTCTGTTCTGGCTGTAAAGTCCCCAACATTTTGCAGTGCTGAAAAAGCATGTATAATCCTCCGTCTCCACCTTTGGATTGAATGACACCTGTCCTTTTGTGAGATCAAATTGATAACCGGAAGACGCAAGCAGTAATCCCCAGCTTGCCATGGAACGCACATAATGGTTCCCGCATTCTACTTCATTCCATGGATTTCTCTTTATTCCGTCATGCCTGTCACGGACCGCCCGGACGATGGATAAAGCCTTATCAAATTCATTTTCATAGATCAAATGAGAGGCTACCTGATATTCAATTCCCGACCACACTTCATCACTATAAACAAAGGGGAAACGGGGCTTATCACCGCCTGGCCACGTGCACAGAATAAGACCTGCCTCATCATTTAAGGCATAAACCCGCTGGATGTTAAGATGCTCTGAAAGATCTGGCCGAAAATTGTACTTGTACACACTGTTTACAGCCTTTTTCACATGTTCTTTTGGAAGAACGTAACCAAGCCCGGCCACATGTGCCAGTTGCTGCCCCAATACCTGATCGGAAAGACAACCGTCATAATATTGATACTGGTATTTACCGTCATTCTCCAATTTCTGTATATAGAATTCTCCATTCCACAGCTCCAAATCCATTCGCTCAGATCCTTCTTTACGAGCTTTGCCATAACTCATGGCCCGTTCCTCGTCGCCCAGATAAGCGGCCATTTCTTCTCCTGCCTTTAAGGCCGCATAAAAGATGGAATTGGTCATGGATGTTTTTCCATAAAATTCAATATCATAAGTATTATGCTGCTGTGCATCAAAAACGTAATCCTTATCCTGATCCCACTTGACAAATGCGTATTCTAAGGCTTTTACTGCCTGATCCCACACTTCACGCAGGAAATCATCGTCACCAGACAGCTTCCAATCACGGTAAAGCTGGATAATTGTTCCCATTTGACCGTCTGCCGCCGGAGGAATTTTTGTAAACCGCGGATATCCAAACACCGTATTGGAACGGTATGCCATCTCCCCATCTTCACAGGTTTCCTTGAGAAATTGTGTCCGCCGCATATTGCGCTCCAAATCCGGAAACAGAAACGCCATGGTCTGCTGATAATTCCATACATGGCTGCAATTTCCCTCACAGCATCCCCGGTGGTCAAAGGAGCCCTCGAATCCCAAAAATGTTCCGTCTTCAATCCGGAAACAGGTTGTGCTTCGAAGCACTGTAATATTCGCCCCCATTGCGTCCAGCATAACTGCCGGCAGGGTTGTTTTATAAAGTGCCTCCCGAAACAGACTTGTCTCACCTTCCAAACGGCTCATGTTATCATGCAGGTAATCCGATACAGCCCATGCATCCTGAAATGCCGCAGCATAATAATTTTTTACGATTTTATCAGTCTCAGGGTCTTTGAACATATGACCTGACCACTGTGCCGGCCGGTTGGGGAAATACCATGTCAAAATAAACTCTACTTCCTTTGACTCCCCTGCCTCCAATTCAAAATCAATGCACAAAGAGCCTGTTCTCAATTTTGCACTTCCAAAACTTGGATTCGTAACATTGTCAAACTCCGGCCTGGACTCTTCCAGTACCCCCTGCTTTTCAAATTCATACCAAAAATCATGAGGACCATTCACCCAGGAACTCTTCACCCAGTTGGCTTTAACAGTTGTGTTTTCCTCAGACGTACTCACAAGGGCCATGCTTCCATTTTTTAAATGCTCTTTTGGGAGCTTGGGATTGGTCATATACAGACCCCGCATCCCCTTCTCCTCTTTATATTCGTTCTCTGGCTCTCCCTCAGTATCCAGTGCCCCAAACAAACCGTGTCCCTTAAATCCCACCGGATTGCTTATGGACCCGGCTAAAGAGACATGAACACGCTCCGGACTCCTATTGATTACTTTATAACGCAATACTGCTCCAGGAATACTGGAATCATCGCTGTTTAAAGGAATGAGCGGTGTGAATGCCGTCAAATTCACATCCACCGGCATTTTTTCATCCTTAAGCTCTACGATGCACTGGCTGACCTCTCCAGCCAGCCTGGCCTTTGCAAAATGCGGAATCCCGGCATTATCAAACGAATCAAAACCATGGGAACGCTCATAAGGAGGCTTTACCCTGGATTCCAGCACTCTTACCTTCGCATCCTCATCCCCTTGCTGAGTTCGAATCGCAAAAAATGTATAAGAGAGCTTATTCCCCACATTGGGCTCGTTAAAGATTTCCCAATCACACAACTGGCCCCGGCTGCCCACTGAAACATTTCCCGTTCCAATACCGCCTAACAGGAACTTGGCAGCCGTGGCATCATCATCATACCATATCCGTTTTTCCTCTATACTCATTTCCAATTTCCCTTTCTATTGCTATCCTTTCTCCGCCCCAGCCGTCATTCCGCTCATGACCTGCCTGTTTAAGAAAAAGAATATAATCAGTGTTGGCAGCACTGTGGCTGCAACTGCTGCAAATGTAAGCCCCCAATCACGCATTCCATAGCTATTCACAAAATCGTTAAGGCCAATGGGAATCGTCTTCATTTCACTGGTACTGAGAAACGTATTGGCAAACGTAAACTCATTCCAGATACCGATAAATTGGAAGATGGCTACCGTCACAATGGTATTTTTTGATAAGGGCAGTATAATGCTTAAATAAATCCTGAATGACCCGCCACCATCCATATACGCCGCCTCAATCAGGGAATTGGGGATTTGATCCATAAACGCAATGAATAAATACATGGAAATCGGCAGGGCAAACCCAAATTGCGGAAGAATTACCGCCCAATGGGTATTAATAAGACCAAGCTCGTTGTAAATTCTAAAAAGCGGTATCAATGCCACAAAAATCGGTATCATCAGACCCATCATAATATAATTCCGGACAAATGTACGCCCTTTAAACTCCATCTTTGACAAGGGATAGGAGGCAAGGGAACCCATGGTAACAATACCGATCAGGGAAATCACTGTTACAATGATACTGTTTTTAAAATAAACAGGAATCATTGAGTCAAAAATTGCCTTGTAATTATCAAATGTCACTTTCATGGGAAACGCATATGCCGGAAGATTGATCTGATCATCTGGTGTCTTGATACTCGTTAGAAATATCCAAAACAAAGGATATAACATGATTACCATTGCCATTGCCAGAACGAGCCACAACAATACATTTTTAAATACTTTTTTAACGTTCATTGGCTCCCTCCTTAATCTTTCTCTTTCTTTAACCGATCCAGTATCAGATACGCTCCAATACAAATGACCGACATCAGAACCGCAAGCGCACTGCCGTATCCGTAATCCATCATATTAAAGGCCCGTTTATATATAAAGATTGACATCAACTCCGTTGCATAGCCCGGACCGCCATTCGTCATAATATACGGACCGTCGAAAGCCTTAAGTGTCCCCACCAAAGCCAAAACAATAGAATTAATAATTACGCTTTTTATCATCGGAAGCTGCACATAAAACAGCGTCTTTATGCTGGCAGCGCCGTCAATGGATGCCGCCTCCAGAACTCCTGAATCAACAGAAATCAAAGCTGTGTAGAAAATTACCATATACAGGCCTGCAAAACGCATGGATTCTATAAAAGCCAAAATAAACAACGTGATATGCACATCTGATAAAAAGGCCATTTTAAGATTCTCTAACCCCACCGCTCCAAGGAGTGCATTGACAACTCCATCCGGATTAATTGAAAGAAATCTCCTAAAGGTCTGTGCCATAGCCATACTGGAAATGACAACCGGTGTGAATAATAAAACACGAACAATGTTGTTTCCTATCTTTATGCGGGAAACCAGGATCGCTAAGAACAACCCTCCGCCCACTTGACATACTGTGGCTGTCAATGCATAAAGAAACGTATTCTTAAGCACCTGGCCAATATTAGGGTCCTGGAACATTTTTATATAATTAGAAAATCCGGCAAAAGTCACATTGGAAAATCCCGTCCAATTGGAAAAACTTAAGTAGATGGACGTAAATATAGGTACAATTACCACTGTCGTAAATGCCGCCAGGGGCAAGGCAAGAAATAACCACGGGTCTTTCTTATTATGCAGATGCATAACATACCTCCTCTCTATAAACAGGTACTCTCGGAATCCGCATAATAAGAGCTTCCGAGAGTACCAGGGCATGTTTAAAAAATCATTGCCCCAATCTGCACACCCGCTTTGGGGCTGTGAGAAAATTACTGCTTATCTGCTTTCAGCGCTTCATCAAGACGGTTGCAGAATTCTTCGGGAGTAATTTCTCCCATTCCCAGATTCACCTGCTCTTTCAGCATGACCTCTGCCGGACCTGCATTCAGGCGCACATCCCAAGGCTTAAGAAACTTCTCAATATGGCTGCTGTCATCAAGCACGCTCTTCCAAAACTCGGATATCTCACCCTTGCCTGTATCAAATTCTGCCGCCGGTAAAACGTTATTTTCCCAGAAAGCCTTATCCGGATACTCCGCTAAAACAAACTTAAGGAAATCTTTCAATGTATCATCATACTTTTCAGCATTTACCATGGTTCCTGTTCCTGCATGGGAAATCATATCTGTTTCTGCTGTCACTGAATCAGGTAATGTGGGCATATTAAAATGACCGTATTCCGGTTTCACTTCACCTTTTTCATCCAAAAAGCTGTTAAACTGCCATGTGCCAATCAAGTACATGGCGGCATTTCCGGAAAGGAAGGTTTCTAAGGCATTGGAGTAATCGCTTGTGGCCCAGCCTGGCTGGAAATATTCCTTTCCTAAGGTGGCAACAAATTCTGCCGCTTCTTTACCTGGCTCGTCCGTCATTTTGGCATTGCCGGAGATGATGCCCTCTAAGAAATCATTTCCCGTCATTCTGAATGGAATCATGGCCAGGAATCTTGAAACATTCCAGCCAGGAAATACGGAAATCGGTGTATAGCCTGCATCTTTTAATTTCTTACATACATCCAAAAATTCTTCAAACGTTTCCGGCTCTTTTGTGATTCCGGCTTTTTCAAACATGGATTTATTGTACCAGAAATACTCCACGTTATTTTCCCAAGCCATCTCATACAATTTCCCATCAGACAAACGGGCATATTCCAAACCAACGGGAAGTGCCTTATCATATCCCAGCTCCTTATAAAGCTCATCAATGTCCACAAGCGCTCCAGCGCCGGCAATCTCTTTTCTTAACTGCTCCGGTACTCCGTCAATTAAATCAGGCATGGACTTGCTTGTTGCAAGAATCTGCACCTTTTGATTATAGCTTCCACGGTCAGAGATGCGTTCGAATTCTATCTTCACATCCGGATGTTGCTTCATATAATCCTCTGCAATTTCATCCATCGTTTTCCAGGAGGAACGGGTCGTCATCCAGGTGATGGTTCTTTTTCCGTCCTTTCCGTCTTTTGAACCGCTATCAACTGACTTTTGATTATTTGATCCACATGCTGTTAAAAAAATCATACTTGAACACATAACACCTGCTGCTACGCGTTTCCACATTTTATTTTTCATCCTATCAACCTCCAAAGTCAACATTATTTTATATTTTTTCTACTATCCCTTTTATTAATGCAATAAATTTCTCAGAAACCTGATTTCCCACTTCTATTACATCCTCATGGTTTGTTCCATCTGTCCCGTATATACAGGTCATATTCGTAATGCAGGAAATACCTAACGTATTTAAACCGCAATGACGTGCCACGATTGCCTCCGGAACAGTGGACATTCCCACTACATCCGCCCCTAATGCCATAAAGCCGCGAATTTCTGCTGCTGTTTCAAAGGTAGGCCCATGCCAATAACCATACACGCCTTTTTGTAACTTTTGACCGAGCTCTTTTGCCGTATTCTCCGCCAGCTTCACCAGCTCCGGTGTATAAGCCGCGCTCATATCGACAAAACGTTCACCGAATTCATCCAAGTTTCCGCCTCTTAACGGTGATGGACAGAAAAATGAAAGATGATCTTCAATGACCATTAAATCCCCAGGGGCAAAATGCTTGCTGACTGCTCCACAGGCATTGGTAAGAATAATTGTTTTGATGCCAAGCCTGTCAAGCACTCTTACCGGGAACGTAATTTCTGCGGTATCATAACCCTCGTAATAGTGAACCCGGCCCTGCATGGCAGCAATGCATTGCCCTCCAAGTTCTCCTATTAACAACCTGCCGGAATGCCCTGCAATGGTGGGCGTGGGAAAATGAGGAATATCCCCATACGGGATACTGGTGACCTCCTCAAGCTGTTCCGCAAGAGGTCCCAGCCCTGTTCCTAACACAATACCAATTTGCGGCTGCCTGGTTGTTTTGCTTTTGATGTATTGAACCGCCTCGTTAATCTTTGTAACCAATGATTCTTTATCTGCCATTAATTCTTTACTGCTTTTCATAATCTTCTCCTCTCTGTTTTATTCCATCGTTCTGAAATCAATATGTGTAATCGTTTACCTACTTCTGATTCTACTCATTAATCGCTAAAATGTCAATATAATTCTCATTTTCGTAAATTTTTTACAAGTTTTAATCTATTTATTTGTAATATTCGACGAATATTATTTTATCTCTATGCAATCGCTTACACATTTGTTATAATCGAAATTACAAGAAAGAATACATGGGTGTGAACTACAATGCACCTTATAAATTCAGGAGGATCAGCAATGAATCATGAAACCATTTTTTCACATGTGGATCACACCCTGCTGGCAGCCAATGCTGCTGCAGAAGACATTTTGAAACTTTGCCAGGAGGCGGTCAGATACAACATGGCCTCAGTCTGCATTCCACCCAGTTATATATCCCTGGCAAGAACAAACCATCCGAATCTGAATCTTTGCACCGTAATTGGATTCCCCCTGGGTTATTCCTCTACCAATGCCAAGGTACAGGAAATCAAAGATGCTTTAAAGGATGGGTGCAATGAATTTGATATGGTCATCAACATCTCCTGGGCAAAAAACGGGGAATTTGATAAGATTACGGAAGAAATCGCTGCTTTAAAAGACGCTGTGGGAGATAAGGTTTTGAAAGTTATCATTGAGACATGCTATTTGAATGAAGAGGAAAAGCTTGCGCTCTGCAAATGTGTCACTGATGCCAAAGCCGACTACATCAAAACCTCAACAGGCTTTGGCACTGCCGGAGCTGTCTTAGAAGACATTGCCTTATTTAAATCAGCTATCGGCCCCGCAGTTAAAATAAAAGCTGCAGGCGGAGTCCGCACCAAAGAAGACATGATAGCATTCTTAAGGGCCGGGTGTGACCGGATCGGCACCAGCGGAGCTATCAAGGCTCTGTCCGGCGAAACCATCGAAGGGTATTAGAGCAGTCAGTAAAATATCAGCCCGATTATAATGAGAGCACCTCTAAGCATTGGCTTAAAGGTGCTCTCTGTCATGAAAAATATGGTTCTATCTGCTCATTTCACTTTGGGGACCTGTGGTGTTATGATCCTTAATAATGGTATTGACTTCGCTTAAATCAGAGGTGGGAAGGTCTCCCGGTATGGTGTTCTTTAAAGCTGCAGTCGCATTGCCGTACTGGACAGCCTTCATGCAATCGCCTCCGCTGCTTAACAGGCCGTAAAGGGCGCCTGCGATATAAGCATCTCCGCTTCCGATCCGGTCCACAACGTCAATGTTGCGGTACGGTTCTTCCTCGTAGTACTCATCTTTAGAGGCATCATAGATCACGGAACCAAAGGTATGGCTCTTTGGACTGTGTACAATCCGCTGTGTGGAGGCTACAACGGAAATGGGATATTCCTCTGTAAATTTCTTCATCATTTCTTTAACTGTGCCCTCTTTCTTAAAGGTCAGTCTGGCCGTTTCTTCTGAGCAGAAGAAGATGTCCACATAGGGAAGAATCTGTTCAATGCATTCCCTGGCCTCTTCTCCGGTCCAGAGATTTCCCCGGAAATTCACATCAAAAGAAATGATAGTCCCCGTCTCCTTGAATTTCCTGATCATTTCAATGGCAGTACTTCTGGTGTTTTCACACAGAGCCAGCGTAATGCCCGTGGTGTGGAAACAGGTGGTCGCCTTATACATTTCCTCCGGGAAGGAAGAAGTGCTGATCTGAACAAAGGAGCTGTTCTTCCTGTCGTAAATGACTTTGGGCTTTCTCGGATATGCCCCGTATTCGTAATAGTAAAGCCCAAGCCTTGCATTGGAGCTGTCGTCGTAAACGAAGTAGTCATCGCTGATTCCGTAGGAACGGACTTTATTTTTCACGAAATTTCCTATGTCATTAGACGGAAGCTGGGTGACCACGCCGGTGTGAAGCCCCAGTAAAGAAGCGCCCACGGCAACGTTTAACTCAGCGCCGCCCACCTGCTTTTGAAAGGAATTTCCCCGGATCAGACGCTCCACTCCCTCCGGAGAGAGGCGCAAAAGCAGCTCTCCTAAGCTCAATAAATCAAAAGGTCTGTCAATCATTTTGAACTCACCTCCATCATTTTTAAAAACATCTCTTTTAAAAAAGGGAGTCATTGATCAATGACTCCCATCTCTTTTTATAAATTATCTCTGAACACGTCCGGAACCGTCGCCGCCTGCTAAGGTGTCTACGTCTTCTCTGGTTACTAAGTTGAAGTCTCCAGGAATGGTATGCTTTAATGCAGATGCTGCAACTGCAAACTCCAGAGCGCTCTTGAAGTCCTTGCCGTCAGCCAGACCGCAGATCACGCCTGCTGCGAAGGAATCTCCACCGCCTACGCGGTCAACGATAGGAGTCACGCGGTACTTCTTGGAGTGGTAGAATTCACGGGTAGCGCCATCCATGATGCATGCAGACCAGCCGTTGTCGGAAGCAGAAAAGCTTTCGCGCAAGGAGCTCACTACATATTTGAAGTTGAACTTGTCTACCATCTGGTTGAAGATGTCCACATAACCCTGTAATTCCAGCTCGCCGGAGGTTACGTCAGTGTTGCCTGGCTTGAAGCCGAGAACCTTCTCTGCATCCTCTTCGTTGCCGATGCACACGTCAACGTACTGCATCAAGTTTGTCATGACCTTCTGAGCCTTCTCAGAGGACCATAATTTTTTACGGAAGTTTAAGTCTACGGAAACAGTTACGCCGTGAGCCTTAGCTGCCTTTAAAGCTGCTTCGGTCAGTTCTGCTGCTGCATCGCTGACTGCCGGTGTAATTCCTGTGAAATGGAACCACTCTGCATCCTTGAAAATCTCATCGAAGTTGAATTCTGCAGCAGTTGCTGTAGCGATAGAGGAATTAGCTCTGTCGTATACAACAGCAGATGCTCTCATAGCGGAACCTGTCTCTAAGAAATAGATTCCAAGTCTTTCGCCGCTTCTTGCGATGTGCTTTGTTCCCACGTTGTATTTTCTCAAAGCTGCTACTGCACAGTCACCGATGGGGTTCTTCGGAATAGCTGTTACGAACTCCACGTCATGTCCGTAGTTTGCCAGAGAAACAGCCACGTTAGCTTCTCCTCCGCCGTAGTTTACATCAAACTCATCTGCCTGGATAAATTTTTCATTGTTTGGGGTGGATAATCTCAGCATGATTTCGCCCATTGTCACAAGTTTTCCCATTTTTATTCTCTCCTTAAAATTTATGATTATTTTAATTATTTTCCTGCCCCCAGGGGGTCCCTCTCTGCCGGCTCTGCCGTCATTCACCTTGCTGCTGCTACTGCTTCCACGAACTCTTTTGCCTTTGCGGTAACTGCTGCATAATCGCCGGTGCTGGCGCCCTTTGTCAGGCTGCTTCCTGTTCCAACAGCATAAGCGCCTGCCTTGATCCACTTGTCCACGTTGTCCACGTCAACACCGCCGGATGGCATGAAATCACCCTGAGGAAGAGGTCCTTTGAAGGAGCTGATGGCTGCAGGTCCTACCAAGTTGCCTGGGAATACCTTAATGACATCACAGCCGTACTCCAAAGCGGTAATAGCCTCGGTTGGGGTCAAAACGCCCGGAAGCATGGGGACTCTGTAGCGGTTGCAAAGTTTGATGGTCTCCACGTTGAGGCCTGGGCTAACCACATAGTTTGCGCCTGCAAGGATAACTGCCCTTGCTGTTTCCGGGTCCAGAACAGTGCCTGCGCCAATCACAACAGCAGGATTGTCTCTGTATTTTTCAGACATCTTAGAAATGAATTCAACAGGATTTCCCTGGTCCATGGTCATTGTGATCTCAATGAAATTGATTCCGCCTGCGATGATGGCATCCACTACCTTCTCGCCCTGCTCCAAGTTCTTTGCACGGACAACGGCAACCAGACAATCTTCTTTCATTCTTGCTAAAACCTGTTCTTTTTTCATGATTGTTCTCTCCTTCTCTCAAATTCGCATATACGAACTGTTTTCATATTTACGATTCTTATACTTGAAATATTAATCGTTTCCTGCCGTTTTGTCAATAAGTATTCCTCATATTTTTCCAAGAAATCCTAACAATCCGGAAACCTCCGCTGCCTTGTCCCAAACCAGCTTTCCAAGAGCTTCATAATCCTCCGATGGCTTATAGAGGCTGGAGACGCTGATGGCGCCTAACACGTTGCCATCCCGGTCAAAGACAGGTGCTCCCACACACTGCATGTGCTCCTCCATTTCCCTGGCATCAAAGGCATAGCCCCGCTCCCGCACCCGTTCCAGCTCGTCCAGAAGCTGTTCCCTGTTTTTGACGGTGCGCTCCGTATACTGGGTGAATTTGATCCTGCTGATCATCTTCTCTCTTTCCTCTTCGCTGCTGTAGGCTAAAATCACCTTTCCAAGGGACGTACAGTACATGGGATTTCTGGAGCCCACGGTGGCTGTGGTGATAATAGGGTTCTCCGGTTCAAACTTACATATGTATACAACGTGATGATCCGAGGGTATTCCAAAGAAAACCGTCTTTCCCACTTCTTTTGAAAATGCCTTAAGCACAGGCTCAATGGTTCCGATGAAATCCAGGTTATTGGTATAATTGACTCCAATCCGGTATGCCATCAGTCCGATGGTATAGTTCTGCTTCTGCCCCTTTGCCACATTTACCATGTTCATTTCGACCAGGGTCGTTACGATATCGTAGGCGCTGGTCTTTGGAAGGTCCAGCTTTTTGCAGATGTCATCGAGGGTGGCTCCCTCCGGTGACTGGGAAATCAGTTTTAAAATCTCTATAGTCCTTTGTGTCGTTCTGTTCAGTTTCATGGTCCTGCCTCCATTTCTTGGTATCAGTATACCCTTGAGGGCGGAAAAAAAGCAAGTTGAATTTCGTATATGCGAAAGAATATGGAGTATGGGGCTGCAGAGGCACCCTGCGGGTATACCGTTATGTCCAAATAGCATGGACAAAAAAGTGGAAGCACCCTGCGGGTATACCGTTATGTCCAAATAACGTGGACAAAAAAGTGGAAGCACCCTGCGGGTATACCACTATGTCCAAATAACGTGGACAAAAAAGTGGAAATCGGGGATTGTATTATTTGGTGTAATTATGTATAATAAACTGGATATGTAAATACTTACAATTTCGGGAGGTGATGTTGTTGAATATCTATGATGTTTCCGAACATGCCCGCGTATCCATTGCCACTGTTTCCAGAGTTATCAACGGAAATCCCAATGTCAGCGAGAAAACCAGGAAAAAAGTTCTTGCCGTCATGGACGAGCTTGGCTATACCCCAAATGTATTTGCCAGAAGCTTGGGGCTCAATACCATGAAGACCATTGGAATCATGTGCGCCGACTCCTCCGACCCATGGCTGGCGGAGGCCATCTACTACCTGGAAAAGGAATTGAGAGGCAACGGCTATGATTCCCTTCTCTGCTGCACCGGACATCTTCCTGAGACAAAAAAGAAGTATCTGGAGCTGCTCCGTTCCAAGCGGGTGGATGCGGTCATTTTGGCGGGTTCCCATTATATTGAAGAAAGACCTGAGGACAATGCTTACCTTCTGGAAGCAGCCAGGGATATTCCCATCATGCTGGTAAACGGATATCTGGAGGGAAAACAGATTTACAGCACGGTCTGCGACGACCACGCCGCCGTCTACGATGCGGCTTCCAGGCTGTACCGCTCCGGGCGGTCTTCGGTGCTCTATCTCTATTCCGGGAACTCCTACAGCAGCCTGCGCAAGCTTTCCGGATACAGGGAAGCTGTCAGTGATGCGGGCTTCATCCTGCAGGAGGAGCTTATGGCCCTCTGTCCCAAGGACCCTGACGCCGCCATGGAACTGCTGAACCAGCTTTCCCATTCCGGAATTTACTTTGACGCGGTTCTGGCCGCAGAGGACATTCTGGCAGTAGGGGCCATAAAATATGCCGGAAGGTCAGCCCTTAAGGTTCCGGAGGATTTGAGCATTATCGGATATAATAACTCGATTTTATCCCGCTGCACCACTCCTGAAATCACTTCTGTGGACAATAAGGCGGAGGCGCTCTGCATTTCCACTGTAAACACCCTGATGAAGGTGCTGGAAGGGGAAGAAACGGAAAAAAAGACCGTCATCACCACAGAGCTCATAAAACGCGGCACTACTAATTTTTAATCAATATATATCTTAAGGAGGATTCTCGAATATGAAACAGTTTATGGACAAAGACTTTCTACTGTCTACTGATGCAGCAAAAAACCTCTATCATACGTATGGGGAGAACATGCCCATCGTAGACTATCACTGCCACATCAATCCCCAGGAAATCTATGAAGACCGCAAATTTGATACCATCACCCAGGTGTGGTTAGGCGGAGATCATTACAAATGGCGTCAGATGCGCTCCAACGGCGTAGATGAAAAATACATTACCGGCGATGCTTCTGACCGTGAGAAATTCCAGAAATGGGCAGAAACCATGCCAAAGCTGATCGGAAATCCTCTTTACCACTGGAGCCACTTGGAGCTGCAGAGATATTTCGGCTACACCGGCTACTTAAACGGCGACACCGCTGAGGAAGTCTGGAACTTATGCAATGAAAAGCTTCATCAGGATTCCATGAGCGTCCGCAACATCATCAGAAAGTCCAACGTAACCGTGATCTGCACCACCGATGATCCGGCTGATTCCCTCGAATGGCACCAGAAAATTGCGGCTGATACTTCCTTTGAAATCAAGGTTCTTCCTGCCTGGAGACCGGACAAGGCCATGAACATTGAAAAACCGGATTTCGCCTCCTATATGGCAAAATTATCTGCTGTAAGCGGCGTGGAAATCAAGGATTTCGCCTCCTTAAAGACAGCATTAAAGAACCGCATGGAATTCTTTGCAAGCCAGGGATGCAGCGTATCCGACCACGCTCTTGAATATGTGATGTACGCTCCTGCCGATGAGGCAGAGCTTGAGACCATCTTTGCAAACGGACTGTCCGGCAAAGCAGTTTCCAGAGAAGATGAGTTGAAGTTTAAAACCGCATTCATGCTGTTTGCAGCAAAAGAATACAACCGCATGGGCTGGGTGATGCAGCTTCACTACGGATGCAAGCGTGACAACAACGCCCTGATGTATGAAAAACTGGGAGCTGACACCGGTTACGACTGCATCAACAACTACGCTCCTTCCGCACAGATGGCTGATTACTTAAATGCCTTAAGCGCAACCGATGAGATTCCAAAGACCATCATTTACTCTTTAAATCCCAACGACAACGCTTCCATCGGCACCATCTTAGGCTGCTTCCAGAGCAAGTTCCCCGGCAAAATCCAGCAGGGTTCCGCATGGTGGTTCAATGATCACAAAACCGGCATGACAGAGCAGATGACCTCCCTGGCAAACTTAGGCTGCCTTGGAAACTTCATCGGAATGCTCACAGACTCCAGAAGCTTCTTATCCTATACGAGACACGAATACTTCCGCAGAATCCTCTGCGAACTCATCGGCGGCTGGGTGGAAAACGGAGAATATCCGGATGATCAGAAGGCTCTGAAAGAGATTATTGAAGGAATTTCTTATAATAATGCAATGAATTACTTTGGATTCTAAATAACGATTCCGCCTATACCGGGCGTATCAGAAGAGGCAGGCCGCAATTGGCCTGCCTCTTCTGATACACCCGGTATAGTACAATGTACATTTATTTTTTTCTCCGATAACGGCTTCTTCTCAAAGAATTTTTCAAGACAGCCCATTTCTCACATTTGAACTCTCAGGACTCATATGTGATATTAAAAAAAGCCAGTACTTTGTTCATGACAAAATACCGGCTTTTTCAGATTTATTCTATGAGACTTCATTTATAAAAGTATCAATACTATACAATTACCTTTACCGGACATTTCTCCGCACATTTGCCGCAGTTGGTACACTTCTCATAATCAATGACAGCCACATTGTTATCCATGTGAATGGCATCGAATTCACACTGCTTGATGCACAGCGTACATGCAATACAGCCCACTTCACATTTGGCCTTTACTTCCCTGCCCTTGTCGTGGGAATTGCACTGAACCAGATGTCTGGAACGGTAAGGAACCAGGTCAATGAGATTGCTTGGACAGGCTGTCACACACTTGCCGCAGGCAACGCATTTCTCCTTATCCACCACCGCAACGCCGTCAACCACATGAATGGCGTCAAACTCGCAGGCTCTCACGCAGGTGCCGTAGCCCATACAGCCATAAGCACATGACTTTTCCGTGCCGCCCGGCGCTGCGGAAGCCATCCGGCAGTCCTGGGCGCCGTAGTACTTATACTTGGTCTTTGTCTTATCACAGGTTCCCTTGCACTTGACAAATGCGATCTTTTTATCCATGGCTCCGGCAGAAACGCCCATGATCTCACCGATCTGCTCGGCCACCGGCACACCGCCTACAGGACAGGCCCCCACCGGTGCCTGGCCGTCTGCTATGGCCTTTGCCAGAGCATCGCAGCCCGCATAGCCGCAGCCTCCGCAGTTGTTGCCTGGAAGCACCTCACGTATGAGAAGCTCTTTTTCATCCACTTCCACTTTAAACTTTTCACTGGCAATTCCTAAGAACACACCGATTAAAATTCCCAGAATGCCCACCACGGCCGCCGCATATAAAATATTTATTATCATTCTTCCTCTCCTCCTTATAAACCGGGTATTTCCGTTCCTTATATGTCAAGCGGTTAAATCAATCCGGAAAATCCGAAAAATGCAATTGCCATAAGGCCGGAGGTGATCAGAACAATGGGGGACCCTTTAAAGGAATGGGGAACGTCATTGTATTCAATTCTCTCACGGACGCCTGCCAGCATGATGATGGCAATGGTAAAGCCTACGGATATGCCCACGCCGTTGATCACGCTTTCCAGGATGTTATACGATTTCTGCACGTTGGTCAGTGCCACACCTAAAACGGCACAGTTGGTGGTGATGAGCGGCAGATATACGCCCAGCGCTTCATAAAGGGCTGGCATGGACTTCTTTAAAAACATCTCTACAAACTGCACCAGAGCCGCAATCACTAGAATAAATACGATAGTCTGTAAAAATTCCAGCCCCAGGTTCACTAAGATTCCCTTATAAATAACGCTGGTGGCAAAGGCCGCAATGGTAATAACAAAGATAACGGCTGCACCCATACCGGCAGAAGTCTTCACATTTTTGGAAACTCCAAGGAATGGACAAAGGCCTAAAAACTGGCTGAGCACCACGTTGTTAACAAGGGCTGCACCAATGGCAATCAATAATAATTCTTTCATCTATCCACCCTCCTATTCTTCTTTTCCTGAATCCGTCTTGCCCGCTGCCGCATTTGTGCTGCCGCAGGAAGCACAGTGTCCGCTGCACCCTTCGGAAGAATCCGGTCCGTTGGTTGCAGAAGGTGCCTTCAGCTTATTCTGAAGAGCGGTCAGGATGGCCAGGACAAAGAATGCTCCAGGTGCCAGAACAAAGATTGCGATGTGATAATCCTCCGGGATGATGACACGCCCGAACACTGCCCCTGCTCCCAAAATCTCACGGACAAAGCCGATGCAGGTGAGGGCCAGGGTAAAACCGAGTCCCATGCCGATTCCGTCAAAGGTGGAATCCATGACGCCGTTTTTAGAGGCATAAGACTCCGCACGGCCCAGGATGATACAGTTTACCACGATCAGGGGAATGTAAATTCCAAGAGCTGAATAAATGCTTGGAACGTAAGCCTGTAAAAGAAGCTGCACAATGGTGACCAGGGTCGCCACAATAACGATATAAGCCGGAATTCTCACCCGGTCCGGGATGATCTTTCTGAGAGCTGCAATGATCATATTGGAAAATAACAGTACCACAGTGGTGGAAAGCCCCATGCCCACACCATTGACGGCTGAAGTGGTAACAGCCAGGGTCGGACACATACCAAGCATCAGGACGAAGGTTGGGTTTTCTTTTACGATACCGTTAAATAAACGTTCTGTATATTTGTTGTTCATCTTCCCGCCTCCTACTGATTGATATAATTATGAACATAATAAAGTGCAGCATTGACCGCATTGGTCACTGCGCTTGAGGTAATGGTAGCACCGCTGATGGAATTGATCTCAGCATCTCCTGCGTTTCCGGATTTGACAACTTTCAGAGACTGGGCATTCTTTCCCGCGTACTGATTCTTAAATTCCGGCTCCGCTGCCTTTAAGCCCAGGCCCGGTGTATCGCTGATTTCAAGGAGTTCCACTCCGTTTATGGAGCCGTCTGCCTTGATTCCCACGGATAAACGGACAAGACCGCTGTAGCTGTCCTCCGAATAAGCGGTAAGCACATAACCCGTTTCATTTCCGCTTGCGTCAACTGCCTGGAAAACCTGGTCCACGCCCACTTTTCCAAACTGTCCGGAAAGCAGATCCGCATTGCAGCTTTCGATATCTGTCTCGGAACTGTCAATCGGCAGGAAATCAGCCGCTTCCTGAAATACCATCTTATAAGCCTTCAAGTTGGCCGCCTGATTGGCCTTTTCAATGGGTTCCTTGGTGATCTGGTAAGCTCCTCCCAGCAAAAATCCGGAAATCAGGGTAATGACAAATAAAACAATTGCATCCTTCATATATCCGCCGTTTTTCATATTACCTGCCCTCCTTTCCAAATGCTTTCGGAAGGGAAATCTTTTCAATCAAAGGCACTAAAATATTGCTGAAAATAATCGCGTAAGAGACTCCCTCTGCCGTACCGCCGTAAAGACGGAATACACCCGTTAAGATTCCAAGCAAAATTCCGAACATGATCTTTCCTTTTGCTGTAATAGGGCTGGTCACATAATCCGTAGCCATGAAAAAAGCTCCGAAGATAAGGCCGCCGCCCAGCAAATGAGCCAGTACATAATTTAAATCTTGCTGTCCGAAAATGAATACAAACACACCTAAGGTGAGGATATAGGCCGCCGGAATATAAATGGAAATCACCTTTCTAACCAGCATATAAGCCGCTCCGATTAAAAGAGCGATAATGGAAACCTCGCCGATGGTTCCCGGAGTCATTCCAATGAACATGGCTGGAAGGTCCACGGCCTCGCCTGCCTTTAATGCGGCAAGAGGTGTCGCGCTTACAACCGCATCTTCGTATGTAAAGGTGGTCATCTTCCCTGCAAAGGAAATGACGAGAAAACATCTTGCCGCAAGAGCCGGGTTCATGAAGTTCTGGCCCAGGCCGCCGTATAACTGTTTAACCACGATAATGGCAAAGACACCGCCCAGGAAGGGAATCCAAAGAGGAATGGCCGGAGGCATGTTAAGGCCCAGAATCATTCCCGTTACAAGAGCGCTTCCGTCACTGATTGTAACCGGCTTTCCCATGAGGGATTCAAATATGTATTCACTGAGAACACAGGATATGACACTGATCAGTAAAACCAGAGCCGCATTGATTCCAAACTGATATACACCGTAAGCAGAAGCCGGAATCATGGCAATCGCAACATCCAGCATGATGTTTTTTGTTGTCAGATGATTCCTGGTATGAGGTGATGTGGATACATTTAATAATTTACTCATGCTTTCTTCCCCTCCTGCGCTTTTCTTCTTGCCGCCATTGCCTGCTTGCGCATTTCTTTAAATGACTGGGTGAGAGGCAGTCTAGCCGGGCAGATATAGGAACAGCAGCCGCATTCACAGCACTCCATTCCGTCTAATTTCAAAAATCTCTCAAGATCAGACTGTTCCGCCGCCTTCATAAGCATCTGAGGCACAACACGGCCAGGACAGACTGTCACACACCGGCCGCAGCGGATGCAGGCGGAGGCAGGCACCTCTGCCACCTCGTCCTTTTCAAAGCAGAGTAAAGAAGAGGATGTCTTGGTAACCGGAACGTTGAAATCAAACAGCGCCTGCCCCATCATAGGACCTCCGGAAATCACCTTTTCCGGCTCTGTCTTAAATCCGCCGGAAGCCTCTATCAGCTCAGAGTAACTGGTTCCTGTTCTCACGTTGTAATTTTGGGGATTTGTTATGACGTCTCCTGTCACCGTTAAAATACGGCGGATCAAGGGCGTACTTTTTGCAACTGCATTGTAAATGGAAATAACGGTATCCACGTTGTCCACGATGCAGCCCACGTCAGCCGGAAGCATGGAGGAATTGATCTTCCTTCCCGTCACTCCGTAGATCAGAGGGCGCTCACCGCCTTGAGGATATTTAGTCTTTAAGGAAAATACCGTGATTCTGGGTTCATTCTTTACAAGTTCTGTGATTCGTTTAATGGCCTCCGGCTTATTGTCTTCAATTGCAATGACCCCCTTTGCATTTTCAAACAACTGAAGGATGATGCCGAGACCTCCAATCAGGCTTTCAGGCTCTTCCATCATCAGCCGGTAATCAGCGGTTAAATACGGCTCGCATTCCGCACCGTTGACAATGATGGTATCGATCTTTGAGTCTTCCTTTGGCGACACCTTCACATGGGTCGGAAAGCCTGCGCCTCCAAGTCCCACAATGCCCGCTTCCTTTATGATGCTGCGAATCTCTTCTTTTGATAAGGTTTTGGGGTCACGCTGAACGCCAAAGCCTTCTACCGCCTGATATTTCTCATCATTTTCAACGATGACAGACAGTACTTCCGTTCCGCCGACGGTCAATCTCGGTTCAACAGTTTTCACGGTTCCCGAAACAGAACTGATCACACAGGCAGAAATAAACCCTTCTGCTTCTCCGATCTTCTGACCGACCAAAACCTGATCACCGGCCGCCACCAATGATTTTGCCGATGCGCCGATATGCTGGGACAGGGGGAACACCAGCTCGCCTTTCGGCTGCAGCACCTGCACAGGTTTATTCTCCGACAGTTCTTTCCCTTCAAAGGGATGAATGCCGCCTTTAAATGTAGCTAAACCCATTTAACTAACCCTCTTTCTCTACAATTCTTTGTATCTCAGCAAAATTTCATAATTTTGCCATCTTGTTCAGTATACCATAATATATAATTGGAAACAATGAAAAATTAAACTTTGTATACAAAAACCCGCCCTTCTCCAAAGTCAGAGAAAGGCGGGTTTTCAGACAGAAAAATGGCTTAATCGAGTTCTGCCGCTCCTGTATAAAGCTGGTAATATCTGCCCTTTTGGCTCAGCAGATCATCGTGGTCTCCCCTCTCAATGATCTCCCCGTTTTCCAGCACCATAATGGCATTGGCATTGCGCACTGTGGAAAGGCGGTGGGCGATCACAAAGGTGGTCCTGTCAGCCATAAGGCGGTCCATACCCCTTTCAATATGCTTTTCCGTTCTGGTATCCACAGAGCTGGTGGCCTCGTCAAGAATCAGGACAGGTGCCTTTGAAACAGCCGCTCTGGCGATGTTTAAAAGCTGCCTCTGCCCCTGGCTTAAATTGGCTCCGTCGCCCTCCAGCACCGTATCAAAGCCCTTGGGAAGCTTCATGATAAAGGAGTAAGCCGACGCTGTTTTGGCCGCCTGGATGACCTCTTCGTCAGTGGCCTCCAGCCTTCCGTAGCGTATATTTTCCATTACAGTTCCCGTAAATAAATGAGTGTCCTGCAATACCATCGCCACATTGCGGCGGAGGTTTTCCCGTTTGATGGAACGGATATTCTGCCCGTCAATGGTGATCTCCCCTCCCTGAATATCGTAAAAACGGTTCAGCAGGTTGGTGATGGTGGTTTTTCCCGCTCCCGTAGAGCCTACAAAAGCGATCTTCTGCCCCGGCTTGGCATAGAGGCTGATATCCTTTAAGATCACCTTATCCGGATCATATCCAAAGGTCACATGATCGAGGCGCACATATCCGCTCATGGGGTCCAGCTCCACAGCATCTGCCTCATCCGCAGGTTCCGGCTCTTCATCCATAACGGCAAAAACCCGTTCCGCTCCTGCAAGGGCGGAGAAAACATTGCTCACCTGCATGGAAATCTCGTTGATGGGGCGGCTGAACTGACGGGAAAACATCAAAAACACGGTCAAACCGCCTACGTCAAAGCCCTTGAGCACACAGAGAAGACCTCCTATGCATGCGGTTAAAATATAGTTTAACTGGCTTAAATTGCCCATAACCGGCATCATGATTCCGCCGAAGAACTGGGCGTGAATCATCTGGTTTCTCAAGTCTTCATTGAGGATTTCAAATTCCTCTTCCGCCGTTTCTTCATGGCAGAAGACCTTTACCACCTTCTGTCCGCTGATGGTCTCTTCGATATAGCCGTTGACCGCTCCCAAAGAGCTTTGCTGAGCGGAAAAATATTTCTGGCTCTTCGATGCGATAAAGCCTCCTGCCCTTATCATAAGGGGAACCATGACCACAGTCACCAGGGTCAGCCAGATGTTGGTATAAAGCATCAGCACCAGGGTTCCCACAATGCTGAGGGCTCCGGTAAAGAGCTGGACCAGGGTGCTGCTTAACATCTGCCCGATCACATCCACGTCATTACTGAACCGGCTCATCAAGTCTCCGGTGTTGTTGGTATCATAAAATTTTACGGGCAGCTTCTGCACCTTGCCAAACAGATCATTTCTTATTTTCTGCAGGGAATTCTGGGCAACCGTCAGCATGATTCTGGTCTGGGCATAATTGCCTGCCACAGCCACCAGATATACGGCTGCCATAAGCATAAGGCCTCCTGCAAGGCCCGCCGCACTTCCTTTTCCTCCGTCAACGGGGGTAATGTAGCGGTTGATAATAGGCCGCAGCATATAAGAGCCTGCCAGGTTAAACAGGGTGCTGACAATGACACAGACAAATGCTGCTGCCATGGAAAGCCTGTATTCATTTAAATAGGACATAAGGCGGCGTATGGTGATTTTGGAATTCTTTGTAAGTGCTGCCTTTGCAGGCACTCCGCCCCCGCCCATTTTAGGCTGTTTTCCCGGTGCCAGATTCCTGCCGTAGCGCCTTTTTAAGCTTTCAATTTTCTTCTGGTCATCCATCAGGCGCTCACCTCCTTGTCTCTCTGGGAATAATAAATTTCCTGGTAAGGCGCGCAGGAATTCATAAGCTCTTCATGACATCCCATTCCCACAATCCGTCCATCCTCCAGGACCAGAATCTTATCCGCATGTTCCACAGACCCGATTCTCTGGGCAATGATAAATTTAGTCGTGTCCTTTAAGGAAGTCTCAAAGCACTGGCGGATTTTCGCTTCCGTAGCCGTATCAACGGCTGATGTGCTGTCATCTAAAATCAGGATTTTCGGCTTTTTTAACAGGGTTCTTGCAATGCAGAGCCTCTGCTTCTGGCCTCCGGATACATTGGAACCGCCATGGCCTAAATCCGTATTGTAACCTTCTTTAAAATTCGAAATAAACCCGTCTGCCTGGGCATTTTCCGCCATGAGAACGATTTCCTCCATAGAGGCGTCTTCTTCTCCCCAGCGGAGATTTTCTTCGATGGTTCCGGAAAAGAGCACATTTTTCTGAAGGACCATTCCCACTCCCTGACGGAGGTTTTTAAGAGAATAGTCTTTTACATCAATGCCATCCACCAGCACCTGACCCTGATCCGCATCGTAAAGGCGGGGAATCATCTGAACCAGTGAGGTTTTTCCGCTTCCGGTAGGGCCGATGATTCCGATGGTCTCTCCCGGCTCTGCGGTGAAGCTGATGCGGTCTAAAACCATTTCCTCTGTTCCCTTTGCATACTGGAAACAGACATCTTTAAACTCCACCTTTCCTCTTGTAACCTGGGCGGATTTCTGGACTGCGTCATCATCAGTCAAGTCGATTTCTGCATCCAAAACCTCTCTCACTCTCTTTAAAGAAGCCATTGCCCTGGATGCCTGTATGAATACCATGGACAGCAGCATTAAAGATATGAGAATCTGGACAATATAGGTGATAAAGGCCGTCAGGTCGCCTACCGGCATACTTCCGGCGATGATCAAGTTTCCTCCGTACCAGACCACAGCCAGGGTGGTCAGATTCATGGCCAGCATCATGATGGGCATGGTGGCAATTACCACCTTCATGGCATCAAGGCTTCCCTTCTTTAAATCCTGGTTGGTGTCCTGAAATTTCTCCATCTCATAATCTTCCCTGACAAAGGACTTGATGACCCGCACATTGGTCAAAGCCTCTTGTACGCCGGAATTCAGACGGTCTATTTTTTTCTGCATGGCTTCAAAACGGGGAAATGCCGTTTTTAAAATTAAAAATATGGCCAGGGTCAGAAGGGGAATGACTGCCAGCAGGATCAGCACGAGCTGTCCGTTGATCAGATATGCCATCACCAGGCCTCCCACCATCATTCCGGGTGCCCTAAACATCAGACGCAGGCTCATCATCAGCACGTTTTGAATCTGCTGAATATCGTTGGTCAGTCTGGTGACCAGTGATCCGGTGCTGAAATCGTCAATGTTCTGAAAGGAAAACTGCTGAACCTTATGAAATACAGCCTTTCTTAAATCAGTGCTGAAGCAGATGGAAGCTTTGGAAGAAAAATAAGAACCTCCGATTCCTCCTGCCGCCATCACAAAGGCAATGATCAGCATCCTTCCTCCTATTTTTAAAATATAGCCCATGTCCCTGACTGCCACTCCGTTGTTGATGATCATGGAGGTCAGCTTGGGAAGCATGATCTCTCCCAGCACCTCTGTCAGCATCAAAAGGGGTGCCAGAATAAATGCCCCTAAATAGGGCCTTATATATTCCCAATATCGTTTCAAGTAGTTAATCCTCTCTTTCTGTCGTCTCTCTTTCTGTCTTTTCCTCTTGAATCCGGGACAGGTTTTCATAAATCCGGTCCAGATACTCCTTCATAGTTTCCAATTCCTGATTGGAAAATCCATGAAACATCTGCTTTTCCACATTCTGAAAAAATTCCCGGCTGTTTCCCACCATATTCTTTCCCTTTTCTGTCAGGCAAAGCTGGTTCATCCGGTTATCCTCCTGATCCATGATCCGGGTGATATAGCCTCCCTTTTCCAGCTTTTTTACGGATACTGCTATGGTGGCTGTGGAAACATACAGGCGCTTTGCAATCTCTTTCTGGGAAACATTGGAATGGTCCGACAGCATCATGAGAATCTGGTGCTGGCTGCGGTACACCCCTGTCTCTTTCAGACGTTCATCGAGAATGCAGCGATGCAGCTTCATAATCCGCATGTACCACATCATGACGGTATGCTGAGGGGAAACATCCTTTTTAAAGTTTTCCCCTCCCCATGAACACGTTGGTTTCATTCAAACGACCTCTTTCTGTTAGTTTATTAATTATTAGCTAATTAACTATATCGCAGTATATCACTTTCTGTTTTTTCATGCAAGAGGAAAATTATGAAAATTAAAAAAAGAATGAAAGCCTTCACATGCAGCAGGCTTTACACTCTTTTTATCATATTCTCTTCTTACGAAAGCAGCAGCTTGATCACTGCCGTAGACCCATAAACCATAGGCCTGTCATGTTCAAAGAAAACGACTCCGTCCTCCGGCGCCCTCAACTCCTCCACCACACTTCCCTCGCAGGCGTCTAAAATCACCGCCAGAAGCTGTCCTTTATGAACCTGTTCCCTGGCCTGTACCATGCTCCTGTAAATACCGGACTTTTTCGGCCTCAAAGACAGCAGCTCCCGGTCTGAAAACACACGGGATTCAGGGCATTCTCCCGGTTTGTCCTCAATCATTTTATTGGCAGTCATAAAACGCAGGACGCTTTCCACCAGCTCGGCAGCGCTGTCCTCTTCGATTCTGTCCGTAGCAGTGCCATACAAACTAAATGCATCGGTTTCCCATATCTGCCAGTTGTAGTTGAGCGTGGCCGTATCATAGGGCTTCGGTATCTTTAAGACGATGTAAGGCAGGCCGAACTGGCGGGCCTTTTCCACGTTTTCATAGCCAGTCTTCATGATTCTCACATGAGGGCAGAAACGTCCCGGCATATAGAAAGAAGAAAACTGTATTCCGTTTTCATAGGCTGATATGATTTTAAACACACCGGCTGCGATCCTCTGCGTGGTCTCTCCCAGCCCGTAGCCTGGAAACATGCGGTTGATATCCGTGTTGTCTGTGGGCCAGAACCGTTTTTCAATATTCATGGAGCAGGGATTTAAGGAAGGAATCACCAGGATTTCCTTATCTTTTGCAAGCCTGTTTTCCGCCTCCAGCTCCTTTAACCGCTTGATCAACTGGGAGCACGTATAAATCTGCTGGTATTCATTTCCCCTCATGCTTCCTACAATGCACAGTGCCTTTTTCCCGCTTCCAAACCGGTATCCCCTGATGCGGAAATCATCCCGGTAAAGGGACGGAATAGTGAAAATAATTTCCTTTTCCATCAGCCGTCCTCCTCCTGCTTTAAGATTCTGGCGATGAGGGAGCCTTCATCCACCACCGGATACTCCCGGATGGTGAACAGCAATCCGGTACAGGGAGCGGTGATCTGTTCCATCTCTTCCCCGGTAAAGGGATTGAGAATCGCTCCTACCTCATCACCGAGATAAACTCTGCTCCCATGCTCCTGTTTCTTTAGAAAAATACCGGATACAGGCGCATTGATATAACATACATCCTCCGGTCCCTCTGAAAGAACAGGCTTTTTCACGGAAATCTCCTCCCCCTTCCAGATGTGAAGCTTCTGCATCAGATGGAAAATCCCTTCTGTCAACTGAGAAGCATAAGACGGGGTCAGGCGCATTCCCACTCCCATTTCCGCCACAAGGGTAGGGACTCCCAGGCTGTTCATGCTGTGGGCAAGAGTGGATTCCAAAACCGTATTGGCCCCGTGAACCCACACAAAATCCACGTTGGCCTCCATAGCCAGGGGAACCAGCTTGTCCTTGTGCAGCTCATTGATCCGTATCTGGGGCAGCTCGGTCAGATAGATATTGCTGGCATGAATGTCCAGGCATAGATCAGACCCCACCAAATCCTCCACGATCTCCATCGCTATGTACTCGGTAAAGGAACCATCCCTGGTTCCGGGGAAAATCCGGTTCATATCGAGATCAAAGCCCGGAATCCCCCTGGTAATGGAATCAAGCCCCATGGGATTGAGGGCCGGATACAAATCCACTGTTCCAAGAAGGTGTTCCGGGTTTTCCCTGATCTTTTTTGCCATCTGAAAGCAGACGAGCTGTCCCTCCAGCTCATCTCCATGAATTCCTGTCACAATGCTGATTCGCTTTCCGTTTCCCCCGTCAGTTGGACAGAAACGGCTTTTCTTTATTTCCAGTGTCTCATCCACCGGCAGCGGCACGCTGGCCACGGAAATGATCATGTCCCTTCACCTGCTTCCTCTACGGTCACGGACACGGTTTGCTGCTGATTTGCCGTCCCGGTAAAGACTCCCTGGTTCAGCAGACAGTCTCCATAGTCCCTGCCATGTGATATTTTAATATGATTTTCCAGTACCCGGACGCCGTTGGTGGGGTCCAGCCCGTACCAGCGGCCTTCCTGGGCCACCTCCACCCAGGCGTGGCTGAGTCCCTCCCCGATCAGCATTCCAGCCGCATAGCGGGCCTGTATCCCGGCCATGCGGCATAGGGAAATCATGATATGGGAATAGTCCTGGCACACGCCGCAGCCGATTTCCCAGGCTTTTTCTGCCGTGGTCGATATGCCTGTCTTTCCCGGAACGTAAACATAGGCCTCTCTCAAAGCGTTCATAATGCAGAGGCTTTTTTCCAGATTCCCTTCTTTTTGCGGAAGCTCTAAACCGGAAAAAAACTCTTTCAGCTTCTCTCCGGGAGCCGTATACCGGGTCTGTCCGGCATACATGCCCAGCCGGTAAGACGGCTGGGCCTCCACACTGCCTTCAAGTCCGGTTCTGACAGTTCCCTCTGCCACCACCTCAAATAATGTGTGAGGCTCTCTGGCCCTTCCGAAAAAATAAGTGTTTCCAAAGGAATCCCCGTTCATGGAGAGAAATTCCCTTGGCAGAATGCGGGCATCCTGCCTTATGATTTCCTGTCTTCCATCTGAGGGAGGAGTGCAGCGGACTGTAAAGCTGTGGTTTGTCACCGGACTGTCGAATTCGATTTTCAGATAGTACCGGTAATTCAGCATCTTCAACGTATTAGACCTCCAGTATTCCTTCAATTACCCGGACTATTTCAGGATAGTCCAGTTCCTGGGCCTCAATTAAACGGTCCAGTTTTCCGGGCACTTCTTCATTGTAATGAAGGCCGGTGCGGCTGATACGGCCATTTAAGCGGTGGACCTCCCTGACCATGTCCGGCTTTGGTGCCTTAAGGCGCCCGTATAAGTCAATCCGTTCCACCCGTTTTCCTATCTTAATGATGTTTCTCGTCTCCTCATCCTCGATCTGGTCATCGACGATTCCCCAGAAAGCGAGAATATCATCCAGAATGTTCTGAAACTCAATCATAGGGGCATCGCTGAGCGCCGCCTTGTTCAGCTCATAGACGGCCATCTGTATGTACGCCAGTGTCTCGCTGCCGATTTCTTCCCTTAGCTCTATGGCATTGTCATAGGCTTTCATCAAATTGCTGTAAATGGAGTCGGGATTTTCCTTTCCAAAAGGGTATTCCTGCCGGAATGCCTCTGCGGAAGCATAGATGTTGGGAATCGCAAGGGAATGGCAAAACTCATCATATCCTCCGGCCCCTTCCTCCAGCATGCTGTCAAATCTCTGACCGTACAGCTTTAAGGTTGTATAGACTCTCTCTGAATATCTGCCCAGCCAGTACAGCCGGTCTGTATTTTCTACTGATTTAGCACCCATGTGTCCTTAAATCCTCCTCCCTGAGATGAATTGACGATAAAGGAATCCGGATTTCTGGAAAAACGGGTCAGTCCGCTCTTCCACACCACCGGCTTTTCCGCCGTCAGTACAAAGGCCCTTAAATCGGCCTTTCGATCCACCAGTGCGCCCTTTTCCATAATAGGGAGGTCGCAGAAATCAATGACCTCCTGGGCAATGAAACGGCGTGGTTCCTTTTTTAAGAGTCGGATGAAGGAAGACTTTTGCTCTGCACTCATGCTGCTTCCAAATACGACACCGTATCCTCCGGCCTCTGCAACATCCTTTAATACCAGGCTGTCAAAGTGCTCCAGCACATATTTCATATCTTCTTCATAATAAGGCAGATAAGTAGGGGCATTGTGCAAAATAGGTTCTTCCCCCAGATAATAGCGGATCATCTTGGGAACAAAGTAGTAAATCCCCTTATCATCTGCAATTCCGTTTCCGGGGGTATTGACCAGGGCCACATTTCCCTTTCTGTAAATGTCAAACATATGGGGGATGCCGATGACCGAATCCCTGTTAAACGTCATGGGGTCCATGTATTCATCGGATATGCGGCGGTATACCGCTCCTACCTGTTCCTTCTTTCCGCTGTAATTGATGAAGTACAGCCTGTCATTTTCCACCTCTAAGTCATGGCAGGTGACAAGGGGAACCTGCATCCGCTCTGCAAGATAAGAATGCTCAAAATAAGCCGCATTATACCGTCCGGGAGTCAAAACCACAGTTAAGCCCCCTGTATTGACGTGATCCAGGGTCATTTTTAACAGGTCCGCATAATTGCGGTTGTCCGCCACGGAAATGTTTTGAAAGGTTCTGGGACTGCTCCTGCGGCATAAGCCTCTGGCGATCATGGGATAAGAGGCTCCGGAGGGCACCCGTAAATTATCCTCCAGAATGTACCACACCCCATCCTTTCCAAGGACCAGATCGATTCCTGATATATGGGAATAAACTCCCTTGGGAGGCACGATCCCTTCGCATTCAACCAGATAGCCGGAGGAGGCATAGATAAATTCTTCCGGCACCACCTTATCCTTTAATATCTTTTTTTCATTGTAGATATCCCTCAGGAACAGGTTTAAGGCAGTTACCCTCTGTTCCAGTCCCTTTTCCAGATAAGCAAATTCATCTTTCCCGATCACTCTGGGAATTGCATCGAAGGGGAAAAGCTGCTCCTGAAAGGTATTGTCCTTATAAATCCCAAATTTCACTCCATACCGGGCCAGAAGTCCATTAACCGTATCTGTCCGTTCAAATAGATCCATTCCTTCTCTTATCTCCATCGCCCTCACCTCACTGAACATTTGACTTGACAGCTAATCGAAAAAAAGGCGCTCTGCAGCCTCGCAGAACGCCTTTGTATCTTAGGGGATATTGTAGCGGATTTCTCTTTATCTGTCAACCCCTAGAACCTTCTCTATGTAATATTGAGTATTGGTAATTAACCATATTTGAGCATCAAATCTCATAACAGTCCAAATAGACACACCCCTTAAATCATGTTCGTCTACCAGCCCGATTCTTGCGGCAAAACTTCTTGCATCTTTGCTCCACACGATATGCAGTGTACCGTCAATATCCTCATAGTAGAAGTAAGCTGCCTGTGCAGCTTCATTATACTGGATTGGTATGCCGTTTTCCGATGCAATCCGCACCGCACTGTCGTAAGTTATGGCAGCGGCCTCTGTTGCTCCGGGAACATAGGGCAGTGTCCAGTCATAGCCCAGTGTGGTGACTCCCAGAAAAAGCTTTTCAGGCGGAATAATGCTGAGGGAATAATCCAGCAATTGTTTTAAGACATTAACCGGGAAGATTAAGCTGGGGTAGCTGTAAGACCTTGCCCATTCATAAGAAGAAAACATGATGGCATCCGCAAACCGGGATAATTTGGAATAGTCTATTCTGTCAAAAATCACATTGGGCGTATCAATATTGACAACCGGTGTTATGGTGATCACTACCCGGAAACCTTCTGCATGAAATATTGCGGCAGCTTTTTCCAAATATGCTGAAAAGGCATCTATATTATCATAGGTGATGGTTTCGGCATATATATTTATACCATAGAACCCTTTTGTTCTCATTATATCGAGAGCATTATAAATAAGGAGGTCCCGCACGGAAGGATTCGTCAAAATGTCATAGGTCACTTCGCGGCTGATAACCCCCTCTTCCGTAATGGTGGAGACAAACATCATGGGTGCCACACCGTATTCTTTCGCTGTCTGGATGATCTCCGTGTCGTCAGAAATGGAGATAATTTCTCCCTGGCTCGTAGCCCTGTAATTGAATATGGCTAAATAAGTGAGAAATGGGAGTGTCTTTTTTAAAACGGATTTTTCGATGTGAGGAAAGATATAACCGCTTGTGGCAATCGTCTTTGTTCTATCAGTTTCATAACTTATGACTATGGTTTCACCGATATACAAAATTTCTCTGTCGGAAAGATAGGGATTATTTCTCAATAATTCCATCGGTGTCGTATTATGCCGCTTTGCAATGCTCTCTAATGTATCTCCTTCTTGGACAGTGCAAAGGACTTCCGGCCTGACAATGACAATGGTTTGACCAACTGCCAGATTGTCAGGGTTTATAATTCCATTTTCTAAAACCAGTCTGTCTGCAGGAATATCGTAATGCTCCGATATGGAGTCTATGGTCTCACCGGGTTGAACAACGTGGATGATCATGGCTTCCCCCAATGATCTTATTGGTTCTATTATATGCTGATGGTATTCACTCATAACATGATATTATAAAATTATAAGTGTCTTAAAAGTTAAAATCCTTTTATTTCAAGCGTATAACGGCCTTTGCACGGAATGGACAAACGGGGTTGAACCGGTAAAGGCAAAGGGCTGAAAACATCAGGAAACACCGGAATTCTGTATGAATACAAAGATTCCCGGTGTTTTTGCTTTTCTTGAAAGGTTATTGTTTTTCCAGCCCTGGTGCATTACATATTATCCACAATAATTGCGGAAAGAGAAACATTGTTAATAACAGTAGAGCCTATTGTTTCATTGATATCCGGTAAAACACCTGTTACTGATGCAACAACGCTGTATACGCAGCATCCGTCATCGCAGATATCGCAGTCGCAGGAAAAGAAGCGGAAAGAATCGCTTTCAGTGACTTCTATCAGCCGTGAAAATGTCCAGACAGGTCCAACAGGAACAGGGACAAGCTGGCCTTTGCACTGTTTGAATATCTGGAAGTTAAGGGTAATGGCAGCCCCGGTTACCGCGATGCTGCCTGCAAAATCAAATTTAATGCAGGGTCCCCGGTAACCTTTTGTATTCACGTTTACAACCGCCAGAGTAAACGTAGTGCCAGTTAAAGTTGCTGCTGGAATCGTTACGCTGCCATGGCTGCCGCATTTTAAAGTTGTTCTATTGGGTTTAACGTATTTTCCGGTTTTTTCACATACGCATCTGCAATCGCAATCCTGAATTTCTTCGCCGCAGTCGCATTCACATGTTCTTATATCTTGGTCATTCATGAAACTGCCTCCATTATAAATATATAGAAAAATAGCATTTGTACAAAAAGATATACTCTATTATATTAGGGGAAAAAGGATATGCTACACTTAAGAATATACATTTGAAGACATGGCTTTGCCGATCTGAAATTATGGTTATCTAAATGGCGGGCAAAAAATAAAAGGCCTGGTATTTACCAGACCTTTAAAATGGAGCAGACGGGAGTTGAACCCGTGTCCAAAAACCAATTCCCTGTTCTTCTACTATCATAGTCAGTTCTTTGACATTCCCTCCACTGACCGGGAACTAACACCCTGACAGCTTCAGTAGCTTCATATTACGTCCATATGCTCAAAGCTTTGCACATGACGTTTCTCACATAGTCGATGCCGGGATCTTAAAGTGTGAGTGCTCTAAGGCCGACAAGCAGCTTACGCTGCTAATGCTAATTCGTTATTGTTAGCGTTTATATTTATTTTTGCCATTTGACGCATCGCATGCGGATAGCTTCACCAGCTGCATGACCCCTGTCGAAACCAGTACTGCCCCCGACTGGTGCTCATTTTTTGAGCATCCTCATGTTAGCACGAATGAAGCCGATTGTCAAGACCGGCCTTGGACCGCTTACAAAGCCTTACAGATCATCGATCAAAGCGCTGCTCTTTGCATATGCCGTGCTTCTGGCTTCAAAAAAATCAGTTTTTATCATATTGGCATTGCTGTACTGGCCGACCCAGGCCATGTTTTCCGGTTCTCTGTCATGGCCTTCGTAAATGCTCTCCCAGCCAAGGCTTGCGCACCGCAAATTTCCCAGATATTTAATATAATCGGTAATCATTTCCTTGGTCAGTCCCGGCACCTCATCGCCGATGGCATAGCATCCCCAGGCAATTTCCTGTTCGCAGCCTTCTTTTATCATGCTGCGGTAAATTTCCACCCGTTCCGCCGTGAAAAGCTCCGGCTCTTCCTTTTCCAGTTCCCTGACGATATTGCAAAACAGCCAGAGATGGGTGTTTTCATCCCGGTTGATGTAACGGATTTCCTGAGAAGAACCTGTCATCTTGTGATTTCTCCCCAGATTGTAAAAGAACATGAATCCGCTGTAAAAATATACCCCTTCCAAAATCACATTGGCTACCACTGTTTTCATAAAAGCAAAGGGGCTTTTATCCTTTTGGAATTCGTTGTACAGATTTCCGATAAAGGTGTTGCGGGCCAGCAGCTTGGAGTCATTTTTCCACTGGTACAGCACTTCGTTTCTGGTCTGAGGCTCACAGATGGTATCCAGCATATAGCTGTAACTCTGGCTGTGAACCGCTTCCTGAAAGGTCTGTATGGAAAGGCATAGATTGATTTCATTGGCAGTCACATATTCCCCGATGGCCGGCAGGTTGGCAGTCTGAATGCTGTCCAAAAACACCAGAAAGGAAAGAATCTTATCGTAAGCCCTCCGCTCAGAAGCGCTTAAAAGGGGATAGTCCTTTCTGTCCCTGCTTAAATTGATTTCTTCCGGTATCCAGAAATTATTCATGGCCTGACGGTACCAGTCGCTGACCCATTTGTATTTCATATTGTTAAAATCATTGAGATTTGTTGTATTTCCGTTGATCATCCGCCTCTCTCTCACATCAATCTCTCCGTCCGGATTAAAGAGAGGCCTCTTTTTTAATGGTTCCATATCTGTGTTCCTCCGCTCTCCTGCTTTTTATTTCTGCTGCCAGAAGTTTCTTAAGTGGAACATACCTGGCATTCTTCCACCTCCAGGCTTCTGGATCGGATATAATAAACGGTTTTTACGCCCTGCTCCCAGGCCAGGATATAAAGGCCCAGCACCTGACGCAGAGTATAATCATTGGTGATGTAAAGATTCATGCTCTGGGCCTGATCGATGTGGCGCTGCCGGACTCCTGCCGCACGGATGGACCACTTCTGGTCAATGAGATGGGCATTTTTATAAATCCAGAAGGTTTCCGGCGATAAATCGGGAGCCACTCTCGGCACCAGCCCATTCTTTTTTTCCTCCAGGTAATAGCGGTCCATAATGGGGTCTAATCCTGCCGTAGTCCCTGCAATCATGCTGGTGCTGCTGGTAGGGGCAATAGCTATGAGCCAGCCGTTTCTCATTCCCGATGAAGCCACCTTTTCGCGCAGCCTGTTCCACTCCTCAGAGGCATATCCCCTCTGTTCAAAATAGGCCCCTGTCTGCCAGTCGCTTCCTTCAAACTTCTCATAAGCGCCCTTTTCCGCAGCAAAATCACTGCTCGCTTCAATGGCCGCATAATTGATACTCTCAAATACCTGATCCGCAAGCTCCAGATGCTTCTCAGATTCCCAGGCAATCCCCTTCTTTGCCAGCATGTGATGATATCCGCTGACTCCAAGCCCTATAGGCCGGTAACGGAGATTGCTGACCTTTGCATAGGGGACGGGGAAAAAGTTTAAATCAATGACATTGTCCAGAGCCCTTACTGCACTCCGGGTCAGTGACTGGAGCTCTTCTTTATCCGTCACATCAATTTTTCCCAAAGAAAGGCTGGCTAAATTGCAGACGACAAAATCTCCCGGCTTTGTAACGGTGACCACCACGGTTTCCCCGTCAACAGTTTCCATACGCTGGTCCACCAGCTCCACGCCGCTCATATTCTGGGCGATTTCCGTGCAGAGGTTGCTGCAATAGATGATGCCGCTGTGCTTATTGGGATTTGCCTCATTGACAATATCCCGGTTAAAGGCAAAGGGCGTTCCCGTTTCCACAGCGCTTTTTAAGATCAGGCGCACCAAATCCTTAATGGAAACCACCCGCTTCTGAATCCGGTCATCTTTCACACACTCCAGATAACGTTCCTCCCACTCTGCCCCATAAGAGTCTTCCAAAGCCCAGCCCTTCACTGTTAAAATCTCATGAGGGCACATGAGATGCCAGTCGCCTTCCAGGCTCTCCTTTGCCCGCCTCCAAAACAGGTCCGGATAGCAGACTGCCGGAAAGACGTCATGAGCCTTCATCCGGTCATCTCCGTTGTTGGTCTTTAAATCCAGAAATTCCGGCAAGTCCTTATGCCAGGCATCTAAATACACCGCAACAGCTCCCTGGCGCACGCCAAGCTGGTCCACAGCCACTGCCGTGTCATTCGCCAGCTTGATCCAGCGGATCACGCCTCCTGCCGCACCCTGAAAGCCCCGGATAGAGCTTCCCGCCGCCCGCACCTTTCCAAAGTAAAGCCCCATGCCGCCTCCGAATTTACTGACTCTGGCAAAGCTGTCAATGCTCCGGTAAATTCCATCCAGGCTGTCCGGCACCGTATCAATAAAACAGGAAGAGAGCTGGTGATAAGGCTTTCTGGCATTTGACAGGGTCGGTGTGGCCATGGTCACCTTTAAGGTACTGAGCATGTCGTAAAACCGTTTTACCCACATATCCCGGTCTGCCCCTTCCTTCATGGCAAGGTGCATGGCAATTCCCAGATACATTTCCTGGGGCGTTTCCAAAGGGGCATTCCTGCGGCTTCGGATGACGTAGCGGTTAAGAAGCAGCTCCAGGCCGGAATAGTTGAAAAGATGATTTCTGGACCCGTCCATATATCCCTCATACCGGTCAATTTCTTCCTTTGTATAATGCTCCAGAATATACTCCCCATAGAGCCGTTCTTCTGTCAGATAACATATTTTATCATAAAAGCTCTTGAGCTGGCGCTGATCCAGCTCTGCTTTTAAATCCGTTTCAAAGCGAAGCATCAAAAGCCTTGCCCCTATATACTCCCAATCCGCCGCTTCCTGGGTCGTCAGCTCCACAGCGGCCTGCAAAAGAGCGTTAAACCTCTGAGAAAGGCTCATTTCTTCCTTGCAGAAGGATTTGAATTTCAAAAAAAGATGTCCCAGATCATAAGAGGGAGACGTCCACTCCTTCTGAATTTCCCCTAAGACATGCTCCAGCTCCGGCACTTCCTGAAAATACTCTGAAAATTCCCTGTCCCCCCGGTTTCCTTTGATGTCCATATATGCTCTCCCGTTTCTATAATCAATATCAATAACTGTTATTAAATACTGCTTGTAAAAATATACCACAACATATAGTTTATTTCAACTATGCAATCACAAAATGTTCCATTTTTTCTTTCTTCCTCCAAAAAAAGAAGGAAAGAGACAAAGGGAAATATCTGTCTGTTTCCTTCTTTTGTTATGGTAAATAAACCTATCTGGCACCCCTCACATAAGACTTTCCAAGGCCTTCCGGAGCGTGATTCTTCCCAATGGAGCCCAAAAGAGCAGCCAAAGTGATCAAATAAGGCAGCATGGACAGCGCCTGGGACGGAAGGGGAACGCCGATGGCCTGAAGACGAATCTGCAGGGCATTGGCAGAGCCGAATAAAAAGGCTGCGCCCAGCATTCCGGCGGGAACGTAACGCCCTAAAATCACCGCTGCCAATGCGATATATCCCCGGCCTGAGGTCATATTTTCAGAGAAATTTCCCACCTGGACCAAAACGAGATAAGCACCGCCCATGCCTCCCAGCACTCCATTTAAAATCATGGATATGTACTGGTACTTATGAACCGGTATCCCGGCTGCATCGGCAGAACGGGGATTTTCCCCAATGGCCGCAAAGGAGAGCCCTTTGTTGGTCCTTTTATAAAACCAGCTCACCGCCAGCACCAGGAAATACATGACATAAGTGAGGATATCCTGATGAAACAGAGCGCTTCCGATCAAGGGAATATCAGCCAGAATGGGAATTCTGATTCTGGAAAGAGGCTCAATCTGCTGATAGGATTGTCCTCCTGACATCAGTTTATACAGAAAGCTGGTGACGCCCATGATGAAGATATTAATGGCGATACCGCTGACCGACTGATCCTTTGACAGTTTTATAGACAAAATTCCATGAATCATGCTGACAGCAGCCCCTCCGGCCATGCCGCAGAGAAGCCCGATGAAAATATTTCCCGAAAAAAATGTGCCTGCAAAGGAGAAAAATGCTCCGGAAAGCATGACACCTTCCATTCCGATATTCAGTATGCCGCCTTTTTCCGAAATCGTCTCTCCCAGACCGGCATAGGCAAGGGGCACAGCCATACGCACAGCCGCCGAGAAAAATGCCGTAAGAAAGCCAACGGTAAATATCTGCTCCAACATCCTATCCCACCTCCCCTTTTTTCTTCCTGGAAAGCAGTTCTCTTCCCAGGATGAGAAGCACAACAAAGCCGATTAAAAAGTTGACGATTGCAGAGGGAATTCCCATCTGTCTTTGCATGGAGTTGGCTCCCACCTCCAAGGCTGCAAAGAGAATGGCAGCCACCAGCACGCCAACCGGGTGATTGGAAGCCAGAAGGGTGATTAAAATAGCCGTATAACCGCTTCCTCCTGAGATTCCCTCCAGCAGCTTTTTCTGAACACCTAAAACCTCCACACAGCCGGCGATTCCAGCCAGCCCTCCGCTTAAAACAGCGGAAAGGATGATGCTTCTTCCAACAGAGATGCCGCTGCAGGCTGCTGCCCGTTTATTAAAGCCCACCACCTTGAATTCATAGCCTGCCGTCGTCTTTTCCATGAGAAACCATACGAGAAACACAGCAGCCAGGGCTATGAAGATTCCCATATGAACTCTGGTGGGTTTTAAAAACCGAAGCAGAGTGACGGAAGGAGGTATCTTTTCAGACTGGGGAATGCTTCCCGCCGGGTCCATAAGAAAGGTACGGACTGCAATGCCCAGAATATCCATGGCAATGTAGTTCAGCATGATGGTAACGATGATCTCGGATATCCCAAGCTTCGCTTTTAAGGCAGCCGCAATCAGCGCCCATACTCCTCCGAATAAAAAGCCTGCAAGGATAGAGAGAACAATCCTCAAAATTCCCGGAAGCCCATCCGTGTACAATGCCACACAGGCCGATGCCAGAGCTCCCATATAAAACTGGCCTTCTGCACCGATATTAAAAAATCCTGTCCGGAAAGCCACCGAACATCCGAGGCCTGTGAGAATCAAAGGTGTGGCCTTTACAAACACTTCTCCAAAACCATTGATGTTGCCGAATATCCCGTTAAAGAACATCCTGCTGGCTGCTAAGGGATCAGCTCCCGACAAAATGACCAGAAGAGCTGCCATGGCAACCGAAATTGCCCCTGCTTTTGCCATTTCTGCTGCCTTTGTTTTTTTGCTGCTACTCATGGCTTATCTCCTTTCCAGTCACTCCGCCCATGTAAAGCCCTATTTCATTGACACTGGCTTCCTCTCTGCCCAGAATTCCGATGATCCTGCCTTCAAACATCACGGCGATCCTGTCGCTTAAGGACATGATCTCATCTAAGTCCGCTGAAATCAGCACCACGCTCTTTCCCTGTTCCTTCTGGCGTATCAAGGTGTTATGTACAAATTCCGAGGCTCCCATATCCAGTCCTCTGGTAGGCTGGCTGGCCACAATCAGGCTGGCCTCCTCCGATATCTCCCTGGACAGTATGACCTTTTGCTGGTTTCCTCCGCTCATGAGCCTGACAAGAGTCTTGATCCCGCTCCTTCCGGAAGTCTTGATCCCGTACTCTGCAAGGGCTTCCTCCGCCCGTTTTTCCGCTTTTTTGTAATCCAGCAGCCGGTTTCTGGAGAAAGGAAGGCGGTTGTAATTGCGAAGGATCAGGTTCTCCATGACAGTCATATCCATGACCAGACTGTCCCTGTGGCGGTCATCGGACACATAGGAAATCCCCCGGTTAAACCGTTCCCGCACGCAGAGCTTATCGAGACACTCCCCGTCAAAGGATACGTTTCCTTCTGTATGCCTGCGGATTCCCGTAATCACCTCGGCAAGCTCCTTCTGTCCATTTCCTTCCACTCCGGCAATGCCCAGTATTTCCCCTTTTTTAACGGTAAGGCTGATGCTGTCTAAAACCTTTTTTCCGCCGTGTTTTTTGGAAATGGAAACATCCTTAAGCTCCAGCGCAGTCTGGGGAAGAGGTTCTTTTCTCTCCTCCTTTTTAGGGGAAAGAGGTCTGCCGATCATAAATGCAGAAAGCTCTTCCGGCGTGGTATCCGCTGTGACCAGATTTTTTACCGCCTTTCCATCCCGGAGAATGGTGACCCTGTCGCTGATTGCCATAATTTCACTTAAGCGGTGGGTGATAATGATGATACCGTAGCCTTCTTCCTTTAAGCGCCTTAACACGCCGAAGAATTTTTCCGTCTCCTGCGGGGTTAAAACGCCCGTAGGTTCGTCGAGAATCAGAAGGTTTACATTGCGGTACAGTGCCTTTAAAATTTCCACCCTCTGCTGCTCTCCCACAGACAGACCATTGATCCTGTCTTCAGGGTCTACTAAAAGTCCGTATTTTTCTCCAAGTCTTTTAACCTCTTCCCCTGCCGTCTTCCGGTCCAGAACCGCCTTGCTGCTGCCCAGTCCCAGGATGATGTTATCAAGAACCGTCATTTTGTTCACAAGGGAAAAATGCTGATGGACCATGCCGATGCCATTAAAAATGGCATCGGCTGGGGACTGAAACCGGACTGATTTCCCCTTGTAGAGGATTTCTCCCCCGTCGGCTTGATAAATGCCGAACAATATGTTCATCAGCGTAGTCTTTCCGGCTCCATTTTCTCCAAGGAGAGCATGAATCTCCCCCTGTTCCACGGATAAGCACACATCTTCATTTGCACATACACCGGAAAATGCTTTTGTGATATGTTTCATCTCCAATAATGGCATAATACTGCTCCCTATCTCACCTTTGTATCACAGGGTACGGTAAACTGTCCTTCTGCAATGGCTGATATTGTTCTTTCGATCTCGTCCTTTAATTCCTGGGGCACTTCACCCTCTAAATCGTGGTAAGGCGCAATGCTGACCGCGTCTTCTCTCATGCCCAGGTTGTAGATTCCGCCTTCAAAGTTTCCGGCTGCAACGGTCTGGTAAGCAGTTTCAATGACATTTGGAATGTGATATACAGAAGAGGAAACCACAGTCTGAGGGGCCAGCCCGTTCTGATCGTAGGAATCTCCCGTAGCCAAAGCTCCGGCTTCCTTTGCTGCGTTGATCGCGCCTGTGCCGGACTCATTGGCACAGTGTCCGATTACATCCACGCCGTTGTCGATCATGGCCTGAGCTGCTTCTTTTCCAAGAGCTGTATCCGTAAAGGAACCTGTCCATGCGGTCTGAACTTCAATATCAGGATTGACAGACTTGGCTCCGTCTTCAAAGCCGTTCATGATCTTTACCAGGGAAGCGCCCTGGATAGGGCCTACAAAACCGACTTTGTTGCTCTTTGACAATCCGGCTGCCAGCATTCCCATGATGTAACCGCCTTCTTCGCACTTGGTCACGTAGGAAGCCACATTGTCAGCAGAGACCTCGCCCTCGGTTACAATGAACTTAGTATCCGGATACTGCTCTGCCACTTCTACGGCCGGATCACCGAACTCATAGCCATGGCCGATCACCACATCGTATCCGTTTGCAGCATAATCCGCAAATGCAGCTTCAATGTCATCAGGAGTTAAGTTTTCCGTATAGGAAATCTCACATCCATAGTCGGATTCTAAAACCTTCAATCCGTCATAAGCGGTCTGGCACCAGCCCATATCGTTGGCTGCGCCGGAAAGCAGAAGGGCTACCTTCAACGGTTGGGCCTCAGTAGCTGCCTTTGCAGTTTCAGCCTTTGCCGCCTCAGTCTTTGTCTCCGGTGCGCTTGTAGTACCTGCTGCTGCGCTCGTGTCTGCCGCCTTGCCGCAGCCCGCCAAAGCTGCTGCTGCCATAGAAGCCGTAAGAATTAATGCTGCTAACTTTTTCATGTTTCTCATCCTCATTTTCCTCTCTTGTTGTTCCTTTTGTTTATAGTTTATTTATTCCAATATCCGGATCTGAGACAGAGTAATGTAGTTGGAACTGTCATTCTCCACAAACTGATCCAGAATATTAAAATTAACGGTAAGGCCCTCCAATTTCAAATAAGGCCTGGAGTCTCGCAGGCGTTCCAGAGTCTGGGGAACCTTGTCATAGGAACCCAGATGGTAGCCGCACAAATAATCTCCTGCCGGGATTTTACGAATCTGATCCTCCCTCAAAAATTCCGGCAAAGGCCCTTTGGAAGGGTATAAATAAGCCCCGAAATACTTCAAACTGCCCTCATAAAAGGCGATGGTCGGGTAAAAGTAAAAGGAATTCTGCCGGTAAATCAGCTCTTCTTCTCCAATGGCGATGTAGGCCCGTTCCGGACAGTAGCGGATGGTGATCTGATCCGTCTGAATGTCCTTCAGCTCATCCTCAATAAAGGCAAGCTTCCTCTGAATGGCTTCGTCAATGGAAAACAACTCTTTCCACTGCCTGTGAAGCTCTTCGGAGCGCTTCTTTAAGGATTCCAGAGACGAATGAACATGCTGGGCTCTCCGCTTGGCGGTTATCTCCTCTAAAGAGTATCCAAGCTTTCGCATATAGCAAATGGTGGCCAGCTCATAAACCTGATCAAACTCGTACTTTCTCCTGCCGTTTTTTGGGTCCCTCTGCCTGGGGCTGAATATTCCAATGCTGTCATAATAATATAATGTCTGAATATTCAGCCCAAACAAAGAGCCCATTTCTCCTATGGATAGAAAATCCTTCAAACCGTTTTCCTCACCTTCTTAAAATAATAGAAGTTTTTATAAAAATATCCGAAACGCCTCATTCGGTTCCCGGATCACCTTATTGCAGACCGCTTCCCCCTCAAGGGCCAGCTTCTTTTCATCCACTCCGGTCAAAATGCCGTCTTTATAAACCACATTTCCATTGATCATGGTAAGCCATACGTTTCCTGTCAGGCCGACCCGTCCAAGGATATTTTTCGGATCGTGAACAGCTCCTGCCAGTTCCAGGGTTTCTGCATCGATCATAAATAAATCAGCAGCCTTTTCCGGCTCTAAAGAGCCCAGGTCCGGCCTTCCCAGAGTCTTTGCTCCGTTTATGGTGGCAATCTTTAACATGTCATAAGCTGACACACATCCGCCCCGGTCCTTTGTATGGTAGGACTGCATGAGGTAAGCCACCCGAAGGGCGTCAAGGAGGTTGGAACCGTCATTGGTGGCGGAACCGTCACATCCAAGGCTTAAAAGAATTCCCGCTTCCTGCATGGCCTTCATATCCAGAATAGGAAATCCGCCCAGAATTGCCGGTGTGGGACAATGGGAAATTCCTGTCTTTGTCTCAGCCAGTATGGAATATTCCTCAGGAAGGACTTCCCAGTTGTGGGCGTACCAGACATCTTCTCCGATAAAGCCGATGTCCCTGCACCACTCCAGGGTCCGTTTGCCGTAGCGGGCTATGATTCCTTCGTTTTCCCCTTCTCCCAGATGAGTGTGCATCCGCACTCCCATTTCCCTGGCTGCCGGCACCGTATCAATAAAGGTATCAGCGAGGCAGTTAATGGGCTGACAGGGAGCCATGACGATCTGGCTCATGGAATAAGGATTGGGGTCATGATAAAGGCGTACCAGCCTTTCGCAGTCCTTTAAAAATTCACTGGTTGTTTCAAGCATGTTATCCGGTATGGAACTGCCCTGACTCTGGGAAAGGGTATTGCTGCCCCGCCCTGCATGATAACGGATGCCCAACAGCTTTGCTGCCGCCATCTGCCTGTCCACCGGTTCCTTTCCGGTCTTCTTTGTATAGCAATACTGATGGTCAAAAGCTGTGGTACAGCCATGCTTGATGAGATCAGAAAAAGCTGTGAGAGTGGAATAGTAAATCACATCATTGTCAATGCACTGGAAAATCTGATAAATCTTATGTATCCAATCCATAACCGTCAGGTTTGGATAATCAATGGTGATCAGATTCCTTACAAAGGTCTGGAAAAAATGATGATGCGTATTAATCAGTCCCGGATACACAAACTTTCCTGTTCCGTCAATAATCTGGGCTCCTTCGCTGGAAAGCCCTTTTCCAATGGCAATGATCTTTGGACCTTCAATCAGAATATCCGTGTCCTTATATACATGATCCGATTGGTCACAGGTCACAATGGCCCTGGCATTTTTTATGAGAAGTTTAGAAGCCATGTTGTTCCTCCATTCATAATGCGGCAAACTGCCTTTTTCTCTAACCAGGATCATTGTATACCCTATACCAGCTATAGGTTCAAGTTAAAAATATTATCTTTTTGCAACTTCTTGTATTTTTTTGTAATCAATTTTCTTTCTTTTCATAAGATTTCTAAAATAACTGCCTGACTGCCTCCCGGTAATCGGATAAATGCTGGGATTTTTTGATTTTTTTAATCTGTTTTTCACTTCCTTCAAACAACTGGCTCATATAAGCCCATAACTCTTTCATCTTAAATAACACGTTTCTATCCCCCGATATGGTCTCTTCATACCCTGCCAAAACCTGATCATGAAAGGCCCAAAAGCGCTCCATTTCCATTTTCTTCCCTTCCTTTATCTCCCCCGCAAGTCCGGGATTGGCTATCAGCCCTCTTCCAAACATCACCTTGTCCACCTGGGGAAATGCCTTTGTAAACCGGTCATAGGCCTCAGACGTAAATAAATCCCCGTTATAGCACAGGGAATGGGCGCTGCCGGAAACAGCCTTTTCAAATGCATTCCAGTTGGGCTGGTTCTTATAATAATCCGTCTGGACCCTGGGATGGATGATCAGCTCCTTTAAGGGATATTTCTCATAGATTTCCAGAAGCCGCTCAAATTCCTCCGGGCTTTCCTTTCCGATTCTCGTCTTTACGGATATCTTCATATCCAGCGCCGAAAAAATCTGATCCAGAAATTGATCCAGCTCGTCCGGATAAGCCAGAAAGCCGGACCCCCTGTTCTTGGAAACCACTGTGCCGGAGGGACAGCCCAGGTTCAAATTCACCTCATCATAGCCATACGTTTTAATCTCTTCTGCCGCCCATATAAAATCTTCTCCCTTGTTGGTGAGAATCTGGGGAATGACAGAAAGCCCTTCATTGTGCTCAGGCAGGATATCGTTCTTCTCTCTGGAGGCCAGCTTCCTGTTCTGGGTCGGCACAATAAAGGGAGTCATATACACATCCATCTGGTCAAAAAATCTGCGGTGTGCATTCCGGTATACATATCCTGTAATTCCCTCCATGGGAGCGAAATAATATTTCATAAAATTCAGTCTCCTTATTTTTCATATTTCCTTTAGTTCGTTTATTTTATCACAAAGAGAAACAAATTGAAAGAAGGCCATTTACAGCGGGCAGCGAAAAATGTTATAATATATGGAAAAATGTCAGAATTCAGGAGGACACATCATGATACAGCTTAAAAACCTTTTGGGGGCCTTTGGCAGAACTCTTCTGCTGGCCGCTCTCCTTTCCGGCTCTTTCGTTTTTGCCGCACAGGCTGAAGAGGAAGTGGGACCGGCCTTTGCACCTCCCGTCACCAAAACCGTTGTGCCGGAAATCGGACCGGGCATGGGCCTTGGCGGACGCATGGTGGTGGTTCTGGACCCAGGGCACGGAAAGACAGAAGGTCATTATTCCGGATGCAGATTTGAATACGAAGGCGTCACCTATTACGAAGACTTAATCACCATGAAGATCGCAGGCTATACCAAAGCGTATTTAGAACAGCATACCGACTACAGGGTCTATCTGACAAAGGACAGCGCAGAAGTGACCGTTCCCCTGGATCAAAGAGCCGCCTTTGCAGCTTCTGTACAGGCAGATTTATTCGTAAGCCAGCATGTGGATTCCATACCGGGCAACGGAACAGAGCGGAATGCATACGGGGTCAGCTCCATGTCTCCGGCTGTCGGGCGCTACAACAATGAGATTGCCTGCCAGTCCCAGGAAGCCGCCAACACCATTTTAAGGCAGTTAAACGCCTTAGGCCTTCACAACCGGGGGCTGCTTTTAAAAGATTCCCAGAACGGAACCTTATATCCCGACGGAAGCACAGCCGACTATTACGCCATTCCCCGCTATTCCCAGATGTATGGCATCCGCGGCTTCATCATTGAACACGGCTATTTAAACCACACCAGCGATTTAACTTCATTTCTCTCCACGGAAGAGCATTACAGGGCTTTAGGCGAAGCAGATGCCAAAGGAATCATAGAGTATCTGGAAAAAGCCGGAAAAGCTCCCAGGCTCATAACAGAACAAACCGGACCGAAACCGGGCATGTCTTAACAATCATAATATCCTCCCTGCCGCATAAAATGTATTAATATGCTCTGTACTGATCCGACAGGGAGGACTGATTTTGGTAAAAGCACTGGATAATAATTACTACGATCTGATTATCAGCAATGTCTTAGTTCCTACCTACGATACAAGCGACAACATCACCTACTTAAATGATAGAAATTCCCTGCTACACCTTCCTGCCGGCAGCGTAAATCCCTGTGATTTAGGACGGCATTCTTACCATAGCTTCCCCACCCTCTATACCCTCAGTTCTTCTGTCAGCCTGGAAAAGTCCGGCGTCACGGCAGTGCAGTCAAACCCTGAGCTGGCATTGTTCGGCCAGGGCGTCTTAGTGGCTGTCATTGACACGGGAGTGGACTATCAGCATCAGGCATTCCGCAATCCGGACGGGACCTCCCGCATCTTCTCCATCTGGGACCAGACCGACCAGACCGGCACCATCCCTGACACCTTCACCTTTGGATCACAATATACCATGGAACAGATCAACGATGCCTTAAGCACGGAAAATCCCTCCTCCTTAATCCCCTTGACCGATACCAACGGCCACGGAACCGCCATAGCCAGCATTATGGCAGGAACCCCCAGCCAAGACGGCACCTTCAGCGGCGTTGTCCCCCAGGCCGAATACATCATCGTCAAGCTGAAAGAGGCAAAGGAAAATACAAAGAGGATTCATTTTGTTCCGTCCAATGTGCTCTGTTACCAGGAATCTGACATCATCCTCGGAATCCGCTACTCCCTGACCATCTCCGAGCAGGCAGGCCGTCCTGTGGTCATCTGCATAGCCTTATCCAGCAGCCAGGGAGGACATGACGGAAGAGGAACCACCAGCACCTACATCGATTATCTGGCTCTGCTTCCGGGAATCGGAATTTCCGTTGCAGCGGGAAATGAAGGAAATGACCAGAGGCATTACTTTAATTCCACCACCGCTCCCCCCTACTACAACGATATTGAGGTACGGGTGGGAAACGATGACAAGATGTTTGCCATGGAAATCTGGTCCTATTCTCCGGCAAGGCTTTCCATTGACGTATCCTCCCCCAACAGGGAGTCCACCCAGCCGGTTTTCCCCACCTTAAACCAGTGCAGACGATTCAGCTTCATCTTTAACCAGACCGTTGTCTATGTCAACAACATCATCTTTGAAGAGGAAACAGGGGACCAGCTCATCCTGCTGCGTTTTCAGAATCCCCTTCCCGGAATATGGTATTTAAGGGTGCAAAACCCGGAAAATGAGCCCTTTTCCTTCCACTGCTGGCTTCCATCGGGAGATATTATCACGAATGAAACCTTTTTCCTCAATTCAAACCCCAATACCACCGTCACCTCTCCCGGAAATGCGACCCATCAGTTGACCGTGGCCGCCTATAACCAGCTTAGCAACAGCATCTTAACCGAATCCGGCAGAGGCTATACCAGAATCGGCATCATCAAGCCGGACCTGGCAGCTCCCGGCTATCAGCTTCCCTGTGCAGCTCCAGGGAACCGGTACGCCACGGCAACAGGCACCGGAGCCGCCGCCGCGCACGCCGCCGGCATCGTTGCCATGGTTCTGGAATGGGCTATTGTGAAGGGGAATTATCCCCGTATGACGGGAAACAACATCAACCGCCTGTTAATCGGCGGAGCAAACCGGACCCAGGTCAATACATATCCCAACAATATCTGGGGATACGGTCAGATCGATGTAAACCAGTTGTTTGAACGATTTAACGGCCAGTGAATTTTCCACATCAAAAAACCTTCAGCCAGAGTAATCGCTTACTCCTGTCTGAAGGTCTTTTTATCAGGTAAAACATCCGGAATCTTATTCCACTGGAGAAAATCCGTCCTTGCCAACTCCGCAAAGTGGACAAACCCAATCCTCAGGTAAATCTTCAAATGATGTACCTGCTGCGATATCAGCATCAGAATCACCTACCTCTGGATCATAGATATATCCGCAGGCGTCACATACATACTTTGTCATCTCTATTCACCTCCTTTAAACTCCTGTGCTTTCTTTATAGCACATTATGCCATATTTATCAATAGTTTATGGAAAATCCTCTAATTATTCTCTCTATTTATTCTTTAGTTGACAAATTCCCTGAGTCATGGTTCCCATGGGGCAGTATACGCACCAGGACCTGGGCTTGTAAAGAACCATGGTGATCATGCCAAGAACCGTTGAGGTCAGCATCACGCTGTAAAATCCAAAGGCAAACTGGGCCATCCAGGGCTTTGGCGCCGCTTCGTTATAGGCGAAATGCCAGGGCAGGTTAAAGGTCCATAACAGTTTCACCATTTCGTTTAAACTGCCTGCTCCGGAAAAGACCATATATGTGGAAAAAAGCATATTTCCGAACATCACCATGAAAAATACCAAAAAGCCATACCGGAACCACCGGCTTCTGATGAATGCCGGTATATCCTTTTTTCTGGACAATTTCAGCTTATTTCCCAGAAGCTCAAAGAGCTGCCCTCTTCCGCAGTATTTGTTGCAGTAAGCCTTATTCCCTTTGACCATGGAAATGAGAAGGGGGGTAAAAAAACAAATGAGCCCCAGCCAGGCAAAAAGAATGTTAAAGAAGCCTAAAATCAAATAAATGGAGGACAGAATCCAAAGATAATCGTACCAGTATTTTTTCTTACCTTTCATTTATCCCTACCTCCATTTCCACAGTTTTTACTGTGATTACGGATGCCGGGCATGCCTTCGCACAAAGGCCGCATCCGATGCATGCGGCCATATCCACTACGGCGTGAATCCCTTTGGGAACGCTTATGGCTCCCTTGGGACACACCTTGATGCAGCAGCCGCAGGCCACGCAAAGTGATTCCTGGACTGATGCATATTTCTTACTTTTCTGAACTGCCATCACTGTTTCTACTCCTTTTTCGGGTGATTTTCTCAGCATTTATCATAGCAGTTTCAGTTTTTATTTTCCGTGACCGGGTCACATTGCCATATATTTCTTTAAGGTCTTTCTGACAGCTCCGGGGCCTTCCAGCATTTCGCAGAACATGGCTTCGATTTTCTCAGACAGGCCTGCCTCTACCAGATCAGTTCCAAAGAGAACAGAATTGGACAGAATTTCATTTAAAAAGCCCTTTTCCTGGGGAACTTCTCCCAGGCTGATTCCCTTTAACTGCTCCTTTAAAGCTTCCAGCATGGGATCGCTGCTGATTTCCATTTCAGTTCCTTCATCGTTGACGCCCAGAAGGTAACGGAGCCAGCCTGCAATAGCCAGAGGAATGGCTGTCAGACTGTTCACATCCAGGGAAACGTCAGCTAAATATGCCTTGATGGTCTCTCCAAAACGGATGGCCACCTTCTGGCTGGTATCTGTTGCGATTCGCTGAGGTGTGTCAGGAATAAAAGGATTAGGCAGACGGTAGTCAATGACCTCTTTTACAAATGCCTCCGGGCTTAAGATGCCGGGATCAGTTACCACAGGCATTCCCTCCTGATAGCCGATGCGCTCTACAAGGGCCTTTAAGTCCTCATCCTTCATTTCCGCAGCAATGCTGTTGTATCCAAGGACGCAGCCGTATACAGCCAAAGCTGTGTGCAGGGGATTTAAGCAGGTGGTCACCTTCATGCGTTCTGTCTGGTTTACCGTATCACGGTCTGTCAAGTACACTCCGGCTTTATCAAGTGCAGGACGGCCATTGGGGAAGCGGTCCTCCACCACCAGGTACTGAGGGATTTCAGCATTGACAAAGGGGGCGATATACGTGTTTCTGCTGGTGATGATGGGAGCCATTTCTTCGATTCCATCCTCTTCCAAAGCCTTCTGCACTTCCTCTGCGGGGCGGGGAGTGATCTTGTCGATCATGCTCCATGGGAAGGAAACGTGATCCTCATCCTCCACCCAGGTTAAAAAGCCTTCCGGTGCAAAGCCCTTTTCCACCCAGGCCTTTGCGATGGCGACGACGCTGCTCTTTAGCTTCTCGCCGTTATGGCTGCAGTTATCCATGCTGACAAGGGCCAGAGGGAAACGGCCTGCTTCGTATCTCTTAAGCAGAAGGGCTGCTACAATGCTCATGGCATGGCTGGCCTTTTCCGGGCCTTCCTGCATGTCCTTTTCAACCACCGGGAACAGTTCTCCCTTAAAGTTTGTGAGGGCATATCCTTTTTCCGTAATGGTAAAGCTGGCCATCTGAAGGGAAGGGTTTTCAAACACCCGTACCAGAGAACCGAATTCTTTTTCATCGTTCACATCGGCCTTTACTCCCTTTGCCACGCTGGCAATGACCTCTCTGTCCATGGTCCCGTCAGGCTTTAAGCCCACCATCATGGTCATGCTGTCGTGAGGAGTATATATTTTATCAATGATATCGAAGTCAAAGGTATCTGCTGCTATGATACCGCTTTTTTCCAGGCCTTCCTCTAAAAGGCGCTGCTGCAGCACTGCGATGAATCCTCGAAATATATTTCCCGCACCGAAATGCACCCATACCGGAGACTGTTCTGTTGCCTCTGTCATCTTCTCCCAGTCAAATTCCGGCAGCCTTACGAAAGCTGTGTTCCAGGCCTGTCTGTCTGTCAAGCAAGACCGATTTAATTTCATAAATAGATTCCTCCTTTAATTTCCTTTGTCCTTCTAGTATATAGCTAGTATACTAGTAGTTCAATTAATATTTTCGATAAATATTAATTGTTTTTTTAGACATATTGCACAAAAGTCTCATTTAAAATAACCTGGGTACTTTTCTCTCAAGGCTTCCTCATCAATTCTGTACCTGGACAAATGCTTTTCCATAAGAGCCTTGGCCTTATCGCTGTCCTGGGCAACGATGGCCTCCACAATGGCCTGATGGTCGGAAACCAGCTTAAGCTCCTTAACCGCCTCCAAAGACATGCTCCGTATCCGGTCAAAATGTATGGTAATGCTGTCCATAAGCTGATATACCTGATCCTTTCCGGTCATGTGAAACAGCATCTGGTGAAACTCGTTATCCAGCTCCAAAAGCCTTTCAGAGGAACGGTTTTCCATATAAAATTCCTGGAGCTTCACATTTTCCTGGAGCTTTAACAAATCCTCCTTTGACGGGGATTTGCAGGCCAGTTCAACTACCGCACATTCCAGAACATTTCTCATGAAACGGGCTTCTTCTATAATATCGTAGTCAATGAGGGCCACTGCGCTTCCCTTCTGCGGATAGATTTCCACAATCTTCACCTTTGAAAGCTCAATCAGGGCTTCCCTCACGGGCGTCCTGGAAAGATTCATTTCCGCTGAAAGCTCATTTTCACTCAGCATGCTTCCCGGAACCAGATCAAGGTGAATGATGTTATCCTTTAACATCCGAAGGGCATACTCCCGCCCTGTTTCTTTCAAAAGCCGCTCTGTCAGCCGCATATTTTACCCCTCTTTCCGATTCTCTTTTTAACTTTAGAATAAGTGATTTAAACACCTCTGTCAAGCACTAGTATGCAAGGCAGCAAAGGTCTCATACCAAAAAGGCCCGGCGGCAGATTGCCGCCAGACCTTTAAAATCTGGTATTAATATCTCATGGGTATGATTTCCAGATAATCCTGTACGGATGCGCCGTCTAAGAACATCTGAATGATCTTTCTTCCCATTGGGTCTAATTCTTCTGTATTATATTTCATAAGCTCCTGCCTGAAGAACTCAGTCAGAATCCTGGCTCCGGCATCGTAGCCTTCTTTGCCCACTTCCTGCTGGGTCTCAGGCCGTAAAAAGATTCTTCCGATATACTGGCCGTCGATCTTTAAGGAATCCAGACCAAAGCCTAAGAGGGGGCAGCGGGATTCCACCAGATGCTCTGGCTTGAATTTGGCGCTTCCTCTTCTGGCGATGTATTCCCTTGCAATCCACTGAGGCATAAAGCTGACGTAATATGCGCCGATGTGCTGGTTAGGGATCAGGACGTAACGGGTGCTGGTGGATTTGACAATCTGATCCAGAAGCAGATTCGCCTGTGTGACCATCTTACCGGTTGCAAAGGGCCAGTAGGAGCCAACGCCTTCGCTTTTCATTTCCAGGGAATCAATGATACTGGGGTTGTTAAATCCTCTCGGTGCCACCAGACGCCATAACCATGCCAGTGCAGGAGGCAGGATATGAAGGATTCCCATGATTCCATAGGAAGGGACTTCCTTTGTACAAGCAGGTGTTCTCACACCGAAGCTTCTCACATCCACTTCTACCGGATTATCAATGGCCTTTTCAATCAGCCTTCTGGGCAGGATGGCACGTGGGTTGGGGCAGCGCTTTCCGTTGCTGTCCAAGGTGTGTTCCCAGGGCAGACAGGTTGCGCCGGGCATTGCCTGTAAGTTTAAGAATACCAGCGGCTCCTTTGGATGAATCATCAGTTTTTCATACTGAGGAGAAGAGCCGTATACTTTCATGTTATCCACTCTTAAAAACCATGCGGATTCCGCATCCTTGACAACCAGCTTATTGCTGTCATTCTGCATCTTAGGGTGGCACAAAGCCATATCATCGGTGACTGGAATCAGATCACAAGTCTCATGGAGCACCAGATAATTCTTTTCACCTGTCACTGTGTTTTTGCCTATGAGAGAACGCCCATCCATCTCTTTGTGGATGTCTTCCAGCATCTCACTCTTTCCGCCTCCGGAAGCGCCTTCATGCATGATGACGATTTCGTTGTCGTAGGGGGTGATTACCTTTACGGTAGCCGCATGGGCAGTTACCCAGCCTTCTTCCTCTCCAATGTTGAGAAGAACTCCGTAAATGCCTTTTTTGGCACTGGGGCCTGGATAAAGATTATAGGCATAGAATTCATGAACGCCCTCCAGACGGTTGTGAATAACAATCTGCTTTCCGTCAAAATGGGTATGGCGGAAGGGAGGAGCCAGAAAGACAATCGCTCTTGGAGTGAAGTCAGAAGAAATTTCATCAATATTTAAAAAGCCCTGCAGATCAGCAAGACCTGCGGCAAAAAAGCCTGCATTTGCGGGAGCCAGGAGAATGGAATCGTATCCGTATTCAAGTCCGCCTGATTTAAAGGGAAAGAAAATAAGTTCCTGGTTCTTCAGCCAATCAAAGGTCTCGCCTCTTAAGATTTCAAAATCTGCGCCATAAACATCCTGGTATCTGGGCTTATCGGTAGGCCTGTGATCAGAAATCAGCAAACTGTCAGGATCACGTCTTCTCATGTAGTCTTCCATATAGTTGACCACGACACCATTTTTACACTTGGTTGCAATGGCCTCCAGTACGGTGCCTTTTCCCTCGACCTCATACTCGATACGGTACTCCATGTTCTCCGGATCGTTACCCATAGCCAGCAGTAACAGTTCTTCCCTTGTTTTTGGAACGATGACTCCCTTTGCATGGCTCAGGATATCCTGTACATACTCCGGCAAGTTCATCTTACGCAAACATTCTAGCATATTTTCCTCCGTTCTTGCGCACCTGTGATACGCATTTCTCTCATGTTCCCATTTTCATTGTATTGCATCACTTCGCTGCATATTCTGAGCCATGACATATAAAAAGCTGACATCCACGCAAATGGATATCAGCTTTTTTACAATGTATAATAAGTCCTGTTCTCGATGTCTTCCGGCACTATTTAACTCTGTAAAGCTCTACTGAGGGTTGCTGGTGGCCTGCCACTGGCAACTTAGCGATATCCTGTTGATGCCTTCCTGAACCTTTCCATGCCCTGCGGCCATTCAAAGATTTCCTTCATATTTATATGGCCCATTGTAGAATACAGTAGCATGAAAATGCTTCTGTGTCAATGACTTTTTACTCCTTACCGGCCCTTTCTCCGATCTCTCTGCCAATGTCCAGCCTCATATATTTATTTTTAAAAGAAACCCAGGCCGCTGCCTCATAGGCCTTGTCCCTGGCTTCTTTTAAATCCCTTCCCACTGCCGTCACTCCCAGCACTCTTCCTCCGCCGGTCACCACATTTCCACTGCCATCTGACTTACTGCCCGCATGAAAAACAAAATATCCATCCTTGTTCTTAAATGTCTCCAGCCCATTAATGGGATACCCCTTTTCATACTGCTCCGGATATCCATCCGATGCCAGAACCACGCAAACAGCGGCATTATCCTCAAACTGCAGATCGATCCGGTCTAACGTTCCGTCAATGCAGGCCTCAAAAACCTCCACAATGTCATTTTTCATCCGCGGAAGCACGACCTGGGTCTCCGGGTCTCCGAATCTGGCATTGTACTCCAGCACCTTCGGCCCATCCTCCGTCAGCATCAGTCCGAAAAATATGATCCCTTTAAATTCCCTTCCTTCCGCCTTCATGGCATCCACAGTGGCCTGATAAATGCGCTTCCTGCAAAATTCATCCACTTCCTCTGTGTAAAAAGGGCTTGGCGAAAAGGTTCCCATGCCTCCTGTATTAAGACCCTGATCCCCATCTTTTGCCCGCTTGTGATCCTGGGCAGAGGTCATGATTTTAACGGTCTTTCCATCCACAAAGGAAAGCACCGACACCTCCCGGCCCGTCATAAACTCCTCGGCCACAATCCGTTTTCCCGCAGAGCCGAACTGCTTATCAACCATCAGGGTTTTCACCCCGTTTACCGCCTCTTCCCTTGTATTGCAGATCAAAACGCCCTTTCCCAAAGCCAGGCCATCGGCCTTTAACACAATGGGCATTTTAGCTGTTTCCAGATATGCAAGAGCCGCCTCTGGTGAGTCAAAGACCTCATAAGAAGCCGTAGGAATCCCGTACTTTTTCATCACGTCCTTGGAAAATGATTTAGACCCTTCTAACAGGGCCGCAGCCTTGTTGGGGCCGAATACCCGAAATCCAGCCTCTTCCAGCGCATCCACCGCCCCAGCTACCAGCGGATCATCAGGCCCTACAACGATGAGGTCAATCTCCTTTTCCCTTGCAAAGGTTATCTGCCCTGAAAAGTCCATCACATCGATGTCCGCGCATTCTGCAATTTCCTCAATCCCCGCATTTCCGGGAGCACAGTATATATGGCTGACCTTAGGGCTTCTGGCGATCTTCCAGGCAATCGCATGCTCCCGCCCTCCGCCTCCTATGATGAGAACCTTCATTTTGTCTCCTCCTGTCTGTCCGCGATCATTGCAATCGCCTGGGGAAGTATCTGCCATTCCGCTTCCTCCATGACCCGCCTCTGCAAAGACTCCGGTGTATCCCCTTCACGGACCTCCACGGCCTTTTGCAAAATGATAGGGCCTGTATCCGTTCCCTCATCCACGCAGTGAACCGTAGCCCCCGTGATCTTCACTCCCCGCTCCAGAACTGCCTCATGAACCTTAAGCCCATAATATCCCTTACCGCAAAAAGAAGGAATCAGGGAAGGATGAATGTTGATGATCCGGTTTCTGTATTTTTGCACCATGGCCGGAGGAATGGTCACCAGAAATCCGGCCAGGACGATGAGGTCCAGCCCGTATTCATCCACCTTTTCAAGGAGAGCATGATAAAACGCTTCCCTTTCCTGAAAATCGCCGGGAGAAATGCAAAAAGCGTCAATTCCGTGATTTCTGGCCCGTTCCAGGGCATAGGCATTCGGATTGTTGCTGATGACCACCGTAACCTCTGCATTGGCTATCCGGCCGCACTCAATTGCATCCAGAACCGCCTGTAAATTGGTTCCCCCTCCGGAAACCAATACTCCGATCTTTAACATAAGGTTACGCCTTTCTCTCCGGACTCTGTATGCCCGATCACATAAGAAATATCACCTGCCTGGCGGATGGCTTCCATGGCCTCATGCACATCTGACGGATCAACAGCCAGCACCATCCCGATTCCCATGTTGTAGGTGTTGTACATCACCTGTTCCTCAATCCCGCCTTTTTCTGCCAAAAGCTTAAAAATTACAGGAATTTCATAGCTGTTTTTTTCCACCACAGCGCTGATTCCCTCCGGCAGCATCCGGGGGATATTTTCATAAAAGCCGCCGCCTGTAATATGGCTGCAGGCCTTGATCACAACGCCTCTCTCCTTTATGCTTTTTAAAGCCTTCACATAAATCCTGGTAGGGGTCATCAGCTCTTCTCCAAGAGTCTTTCCCAATCTGTCATAGTAAGTGTTTAACCCTTCTTCTGTCATATCAAACACCCTGCGCACCAGGGAATATCCATTGCTGTGAACGCCGGAGGAAGCCATGCCCACCAGCACATCCCCAGCCCTTAACCCGGCTCCTGTAATCAGGTTCTTTTCATCTGCCACGCCGACTGCAAAGCCTGCCAGGTCGTACTCGTCTTCCGGATAAAAGCCCGGCATCTCCGCTGTCTCCCCGCCGATCAAGGCGGCTCCTGCCTGTTTGCAGCCTTCTGCCACGCCCCTGACGATTTCGGCGATCCGTTCCGGATCATTTTTGCCGCAGGCAATGTAATCCAGGAAGAATAAAGGCTCGCCGCCTGCACAGGCGATGTCATTGACGCACATGGCCACGCAGTCGATTCCCACAGTATGATGCCTGTTCATTAAAAATCCAACCTTCAGCTTTGTTCCCACTCCGTCGGTTCCGGATAACAGTACAGGCTTTTCCATTTCCTTAAAGGCTGACATGGAAAATGCGCCTGAAAATCCTCCAAGCCCTCCGAGAACCTCCGGCCTCATGGTCTCCTGCACATGCTTTTTCATCAATTCCACCGATTTGTAACCTGCCTCAATGTCCACTCCGGCGTTCCTGTAATCCATCGTTTTTCCTCCGCTTCCCCTGTCTTACTTTTTCATCTGGGATAAATACTCCCGGTATCCTATTTCACTCAGCTTTTCAGCCTTTTTCATCACATCGTCCTTTAAATTTCCCCCGTATTTCTTCACTCTCTCCAGCAGCTCAAAATCACTGACAGCCAGCATCTTAGCGGCCAGGATTCCCGCATTGGTTCCCCCGTTAATGGCAACAGTGGCAACCGGAATGCCGGAGGGCATCTGCACAATGGAATAAAGAGAATCCACGCCGCCTAAATCCGACGTTTTCATGGGCACCCCGATCACCGGCATGGGAAACAGGGCCGCGCACATGCCCGGAAGGTGAGCCGCCTTGCCAGCGCCTGCAATGATGACCTTTATTCCCCTCGCCTCAGCCGTTTTAGCATACTCAAAGAACACATCCGGCTCCCTGTGGGCGGAAATTACAGTGATTTCAAATTCCACTCCCAGCGCCTCCAAAACCTCAGCCGCCTGAGCCATAACAGGCATATCGGAATCACTTCCCATTACAATCGACACGTTTGCCATAGTAAACTCTCCTTTTCCTCTCGCACGTTTCTTCAATTCATTATTATCAGCAGTATTTTTATATAAGCATATCTAATAAATATCTCTTATTAATTAATTATATCTTATCAATTATAATACTAGCTTTTTTCTGGCCCGTCAATCATTTTTTCTCAAATTTAATTCCTGTAAAAAACAAAAAACACGCTTTGATAAAAAATATATCAAAGCGCATTTCATGCATTAAAAGCTGTTATGTATGTTTCTGCTGCAAACCTTGTTCACAGAAATCTGAGGCTGAATCAATCAATACTTCCCGCCTCCAAAAGAAGAGGGTTCATCAAAATAAGATGGATCAATGTCTAAAACCGGTGTCTCCGTCATTGGCGTGTAATAAGGGGATGCTACAGACTTGCAGGTCTTTTCTTTTTTCTCCTCAACGCCGTGAAGGTTGAAACGGCTCAAAAGCCCCTTCATGATCTGAGCCTGTCCTGACAGTTCCTCACTGGCTGCAGCACTCTGTTCTGCGGTTGCGGAGTTGGTCTGGACAACGCTGGATATCTGGTCAATTCCAAGACTCACCTCATTAACTGCAGTGGCCTGTAAATCAGAAGCCATTGCAATGGATTCAATGATGATATTAACGAGCTGGCTGCTTTCCACCACAGCATGCATGGCCTTGGCAGTCTCAGCTGTAATTTTAGTTCCCTTTTCCACGGCCCTCATGCTTTCCTCAATCAAAGCAGTCGTATTCTTAGCCGCTTCTCCTGATTTGCTGGCAAGGTTGCGCACTTCATCAGCCACCACTGCAAAGCCTTTTCCGGCCTCACCTGCACGGGCAGCCTCTACAGCCGCATTCAAAGCCAGGATGTTGGTCTGGAAAGCGATGTCTTCAATGGTCTTTATGATCTTTCCGATCTCATTGGACTTATGGCTGATTTCTGTCATGGCCTGATTCATCTCATCCATCTTCTCATTGCTCTTTGCCACATTGTTGGCGGTTTCCTCGGAGGTTATGCGAGCCTCCTTGGCGCTCTGTGCATTGTTATTGATCTGATTTGAAATATCACTGATGGAAGCTGCCAGCTCCTGAATGGAGGAAGCCTGCTCTGTGGCACCCTGGGATAAGGTCTGGGCGCCGGAGGATACCTGGTCAGAACCGTTTGCCACTAAACCAGCGGACTCGCTGATGCGGTAAAGGGAATCGCTTAAATTATCCCTGAGCTTGCCCAGAGAAACCAGGATGGTTGAATAATCAAGGACATATTTTTCCGGGCAGCGGGAATTGAACTGGAATCTGCCCTCCGCCATCTCTCCTGTTAAATAAGTGATATCTTCAATGATGGTTCTGATATTGGAAATTGTATTCCGCATGCTGTCAGAAAGAAGGCCAAGCTCATCTCTGGACTGATAATTTAAGGAAACGTGAAGGCTTCCTTCTGCCATCTCCTTGGCTGCTTTTTCAATCTCCTTTATAGGAGTTACAATACGTTTTGTTAAGAAATAGGAAAAGCCTAAAGCCGTCAAAACAGCGATGATCTGGACAACCACTACCAGAAGCTGAAGAAATACCGCTTCTCTCTGGCTGTTCTTGAAATCAGCATCCGTAACCTGATCCACCTGACTGCCGATTTCAGTCAGACCGTCCCGGATCTTGGCAAGAGCAGGGTTGACGGAACCGAAGAACACTTCCGTGGCCTGGCGGCTCTTGTTCTGCCGTGCCAGCTCAAACACCTCATTTTTATAAATCTCCAGTTCTTTTATATCAGCTTCCAGTTTATCCAGAATGGCTTTATCGCCCTTGTACTTCTCCCGTAAAAACTGGATGCCTTTCATAAAATTTTCCACATTGGAATCTGCCGATTTAATATACTGCTCTGTGTCGTTTAAATCAGTGCTCAAAGTAGCATAAGCCATATTTTTGGCTGCCGCCTGAATCTCAAGCCTCATCTCCATCGCATTCAGCGCCACCTTATGCCCATTGCCGAAAAAATCCACCAGTCTTCCGTTGTTCTGCCTCAGCCCTATAATAGAAACACCTGAGACAATTAAAAATAGTACAAGGATAACTCCAAATGCTGCTGCAATTCTTTTGCCAATCTTTAAACCTTTCACACCAGTTCCTCCATATCCGTTCCTCTTTTGTAGGATCATTATTATAATATTTTATCGGCAAAAGCAACAATTTCATAAGCTAACCGATAAATTTCTTAAGATTCTGATCTTCCCTATACCCCTGACAAGGGAAGATTCAGTTCTTCAGTTCCTTTTAAAACAAATTTTCCATCCTCTATAATAGAAACCCTGCTTCCGTCAGGCCTGATGGTTTCAATGGAATCCAGCTCTGCATAGGGTATGGTAATATCCGTATGACAACTGAAATAAGCCTTTGACACATCCTCTTTTCTGAGAACAGAAACCTCATTATCCCTGGCAATGATCTCTTTTCCGTCAGGATTGTAAACAGGGCTGTCCTCTGCCCAGCTATAGCAGGTATCCCCCACTGCAAAGTGAGGCCCCATTTTCTCCACAATGAGAATGGGAAGCTTATCTAAAATCCCGAACCTTTGGGCCATAGCATAAGCCGTGGTATTGGTTCCTATGGCGAATTCGCCCATGGGAAGGGTGTCGTGATTTTTTAAAATCATCTGCTTGACAAGCGCCTTTCCTTCCTCCGGATTTTCAAAATTATCACAGCCGTAATCCTTGATCATTCCGTTTTCAAAGGTCATTATCAGGTTTTTAAACTGGAATTCCCCGATGTAAACCGTGCTGACGGACAGAGTTCCCTGGGTTCCTGTCAGCCTTGGAGAAGTGAACACCTCTCCAAGAGGGATATTCACATCAGCCACACAGTTTTCAAAATTGGTTTCCCTGTCCCTGTTGCCAATGGGATGAAGGGCCACTGTCAGTCTGGTCCGGTTCTCCCCTTTTCCCCTGATTTCCACATGTGAGGCTTCGTCCAGGGCATCGATGATGGACTGCTGGATTCCCTTATACTTTTCGTAATCCAGGGTGTTGATGGCAATGGTTTCCTCAAATATCTTTTCAAAGTCCTCTCCAATTTCCGGAACCGGGAATGCGATGATGGTAAAGCTGGTCTCATCTCCCGGCACATACTGCTTTAAGATTCTGGAGGATTCGTTGGACATCTCCACCGCCAGCTTTTCCTGCTTTAAATCCAGGCGGTTTGCCTCCGGTTTGTTCACAGGCTTAAAGCCCTCTTTTCCAAAGGTTTCCATGACAGCCGGACCTGCGTAAGCTGCGGCCAGTTCCTTATACTCTTCATAAGCCACCTTTAAGACAGCGGCTTTCCGGTCCTTAAACGCTTTATTCAAATAAATGGCCTCATCATAGCGGTGGTCATATTCGTACTGCCTGTTGGGGGAGGTGCTGTAATAGCCTGCCTTTCGCCCGGCATTGGTATTCACCGTCCACACGGCTGCCCGGCAGAGGATGATCTTAAGTCCAAGGGCTTCAAAATTCTCTATGGCATACTTCACCATGCGCTCAAAGCCCAGCTCATAGCGAATCTGCACCATTCCCTTTTTCTTTAAATCCCTTCCCATCACCTCAAAGCCCCTGCAATATCCCTCCGTATACGTATTGGCCATGAGGCGCACCGTTTCCTCAGGAAGAGAATTTAAAAAACTGGCTGTCTTAAGCTCTGAGTCGGAAATATACTCCCCAAAATAATACAGATATTTGAGATCGTTTAAATCGTAATTCTTTATGATATCCACTGCAAAAGAAAGAGACGGGTCAAGCCCTTCCCGGACCCGGTAGGAAACCGTGTGGTCCGTATAGTCACTGACAAACCAGTAAAGCACCTCTTTCACCGTTGAAACCTCAGGGATTTCGTCTTCAAACATGTTATAGATTTCAATGAAGGTTTCATTTAAAATGGTGATATCCTTCATCCTGTTTTCATGGACAAAGACGATATCTCCCCGTATTTCCTTATATAAATAAGAAAAAAGCCGTCCGTATCCCTCCCCCAGCCTCGCTGCCGCATAAGCCGGGTCTGCATAGCTTTTTTCGTACCCGCCCAGGGCCGCCTTGTGACCGGGCAGGATGTCCTCATAAAGCTTCCGGTTCCATTCCTTTAAAACTTCAATAGAAGCCTTCTTCTGGTCACCTGACTCTATAAACCGGAGATATTCTCCCATCATCCGGATAAAAGAAGCAGTTCTCACAAAATAATCCCGGAAAGGCTGGGGCACTGTCTCTTCTGATATGATCTGCCCGATCCGCTCCATGGACAAGTCGAAACGCTCCTTCATGCTTTCGTTTTCTTCCTGAAACATTATTCCATAATCCATTCCATTACCTCATTCCTATGATAATCAGCGCGATCCAACAGAGAACCAAAAATCCGCTGATTCCTATTCCTATTTTAGCCAGGATATATTTTTTGTCCTTTTCCAGAAAAGAAAAAAAACCGTAAACCAGAGAAACCAGAGAAACCACCAGACTGCAAAAAACTGCAGCAGCCGTGTTGAGCTGGCCTTCTCCCGCTGCCATCACCGATCCGGCAATTCCAAAAATCCCCAGAGCCAGCGCTCCTATGGCAAGGCCCAGGGAGAAATAACTTCTTCTGGCAAAGGATTTTCTGATATAAGACACTTTTTTACGCTTTGGCACGTCGTTTCCTCCTGACTCTTATGGTCTGTACTATTTTATACAGAATATAGCCCAGCAATCCACCCAAAGTGTTTAATATGATATCATCCACATCAAAGCTTCCCACTTTAAAAATAAGCTGGACAGTTTCCACGCAAAAGCTGAACAGAAAGCTTAACAAAACTGTGTTAAGCCAGATGCGGCTTCTGCGGCTGATGATGGGAAGAAAGAATCCGCAGGGCATAAATCCCACAATATTGCCTGCAATATTCAAAAGAAAGGACCTGATTCCAACCACGTGGCGGTAAACAATGAAACGCCTTATCTCTGTAAAGGGAACCAGGTTGTAAGCGTATTCTTCCTGAACATGTCTTCCCCTTCCAAAATAATCGGAGAAAAACAGAAAATACGCCAAAAAGATCAGGTAAAACACAAAAATTACCCAACCCATCTTCTGCCGTTTTGTTGTATTTTTAATCATAGCAGCTCCGTCTGTATATATTAAAAGGAAGGAAGTCCCGCCGGTTTATCAGGTTGAGGCCGGGCCTCCCTTGCCTTCATTAAGTAATGATCCTAAAAAATGATTTCAGACTTTCTCTTCAGCAAAGTCGCGCCTGTAATAATTGTCATGACTCCCGCAGCAATCCCCAGCACGACCATGGTGATTCCAGCGGCAAGGTTTAACGCACCTGCATTTCTCATTGTTTTATATACTCTTTCCATATAAAACCCTCCTTTTTATTAGCCATTTACCAAGATGTCAAAGCTTTGGTTTTCCCATTGACATTTCTCAGCCGGACTTATTTTACGCCGTAGATTTGGTAGTAGGCATCAATGGCCTCTTTGATTGTATCATCAATGATAATCTTCCCTTCACATTCCCGGTTATGCAGATGTTCAATAACTTCTGCCATGGAAACGATGGCGGCTGCCTTAAATCCGTACTTTTCCTGAATCTCATCCAATGCGCCCTTATCCCCTTTTCCCTTTTCCATGCGGTTTAAGGAAACCATAAGGCCTAAAATCTCCACATTTCCCTGGGCCTCAATGATGGGGAAAGTCTCTTCAATGGATTTTCCGGAGGTGGTCACATCTTCGATAATGACAACACGGTCTCCATCCTTGATCGGGCTTCCAAGAAGAATTCCCGCATCACCGCCGTGGTCCTTCTCCTCTTTTCTGTTTGAACAGTATTTGATTTCCTTGCCGTACAGCTCATGGAAAGCGATGGCAGTGGTCACGCTTAAGGGAATTCCCTTATAAGCCGGTCCGAACAACACATCAAAATCATCCCCGTAATTGTCATGGATAGCCTTTGCATAGTATTCTCCCAGCTTTTTAAGCTGTCCGCCTGTTACATAAGAACCTGCATTCATAAAAAACGGAGACTTTCTTCCGCTTTTTAATGTGAAATCTCCAAATTTCAGAACATTGCTTTCCACCATAAATTCGATAAATTCCTGCTTGTACTGTTCCATATTCTTATCCTCTCTATGCAATTATTGCTTTTTATCTCACCGCACCAATCAAATCTTTGATATCTTCCACCTGATATTTCTTCATATACGCCTCAATGCCGCTCACCACTTCTTCCGCCGCATAAGGGTTCCAGAAATTGACCGTTCCAACGGAAACAGCCGTAGCTCCTGCCAGAATGAACTCAATGGCATCCTCTGCATTGCGGATGCCTCCCATTCCGATAATGGGAATCTTCACAGCCTGGGCTGCCTGATACACCATGCGGATTGCAATGGGTTTTATGGCAGGACCGGACAAGCCTCCTGTTTTGTTGGCAAGGGCAAAGGTTCTGCGGTTTACGTCGATCTTCATGCCTGTTATGGTGTTGATGAGGGAAATAGCATCCGCTCCGCCTGCTTCTGCTGCCCTGGCCATTTCACCGATGTCCGTCACGTTGGGACTCAGCTTCATGATAATGGGCTGCTTTGCATGCTTTTTCACTTCTCTCGTTATTTCCTCTACGGACTGGCACTGCTGTCCGAAAGCGATTCCGCCTTCTTTTACGTTGGGGCAGGAAATATTGATCTCCAGCATATCCACCGGTTCCTGGCCCAGACGTTCTACCACGTCAATGTAATCCTCTGTGGTCCTTCCGCAGACGTTTACAATGATCTTCGTATCATACTGCTTTAAAAAAGGAATATCCCTCTTTGCAAACACTTCCATTCCCGGATTTTGAAGGCCTATGGCATTGAGCATTCCGCCGTAGGTTTCTGCAATTCGGGGAGTTGGGTTTCCCGGCCATGGCACGTTGGCTACACCTTTTGTAACCACTGCGCCCAGACGGTTTAAATCGATCATCTCGCTGTATTCTTCTCCGGAGCCAAAGGTGCCGGAGGCGGTCATTACCGGGTTTTTCAGTTCCACTCCGGCCAGATTCACTTTCGTATTCATCTAAAACTCCACCTCCTCAGCCTTAAATACAGGGCCATCCTTACAGATGCGCTTGTTGTGAACCATGGAATGATCGTCCACCTCTTTGGTCTTGCACACGCAGGCGAGACAGGCACCGATTCCACATGCCATCTTTTCCTCTAAGGAAAGATAACATTCAATTCCATGTTCCAGGGCATAAGCCTTTAAGGCCTTCAGCATGGGAGTGGGGCCGCAGGCAAAAATCACATCACCTTCTAAGCCGTTTTCCCGGATGGCATCCAGTACATTGCCCTTTGTTCCGGCGCTTCCGTCCTCTGTGGCAACGTAAGTAGCCCCATAGGGGTGAAATTCTTCATTTAAAAACAGGATATCCCTGTAGCCAAGCACCACCTGTTTTTCACAGGGCAGATGCTTTGCCAGCTCCAGCATGGGAGGAATTCCGATTCCGCCGCCGATTAAAAATGCTTTTCTTCCTTCCCTGCCTGCTTCCAAAGGAAATCCGTTTCCAAGAGACCCCATGATCTCAACCGTATCACCGGCCTTGTAATGGGAGAACTCTTCCGTTCCTTCTCCAACCACCCGGTACACCAGCCTTAAAAGGCCTTTTTCCTTATCTGTTTCACAAATGCTGATAGGACGGGGCAAAAGCTTTGCTCCGTCTTTTGGGAATACGTCAACAAACTGTCCCGGCTCTGCCTGGGCAGTGATTGTTTCTGTTTTAATCCACATGCTGTATACATCGTCTGCAAGCCGTGTCTGGCTTTCAACCAATGCTGTTTCCTTTATTTTCACCATTGCGCTTTCTCCTATAAAACTCTGTTGATATCAGCCACCATATCGATGACAGCCTGTCTGGAGGCTTCGCCGAAATGCTCCCCGCCAAACCGGGCATAGGCTTCTGTCTTATAAGCTGCAATGATTCCTCTTGAGGAGTTTACAATGGCTCCAAGGCCGTCCTCGTTAAAGCATGGTTTCAAATCCTCTGCCGTTCCGCCCTGTGCTCCGTATCCGGGAACCAGGAAATAGGTGTTTGGCATAAGCTTTCTGAGAATCCGGCTCATTTCCGGATAAGTAGCGCCCACAACTGCTCCCACATTGCTGTAGGTGCCATCCATGGACTCTGCGCCCCATTCCACTACCTTCTGGGCAACCAGTTCATACAGAGGTTTTCCGTCAATCAGCTTGTCCTGGAATTCACCGCTGGAGGGGTTGGAGGTCTTTACAAGAACGAAAAGTCCCCGATCTTCTTCCCTGCACACATCCACGAAAGGTTTTACTCCGTCGGTTCCCAGATATGGGTTCACTGTGAGAAATTCCGTACCAAAACCGGAGAAGGTATTGCTTCCCACTTTCACCTTCCCTAAATGTCCTACGGCATAAGCGGCTGAAGTGGAGCCGATATCTCCTCTTTTTGCGTCTCCGATGACCAGAAGTCCCTTTTCCTGACAGTAATTGACCGTTTTCACGTAAGCCTTAAGGCCCTCAATGCCGAACTGTTCGTACATGGCGATCTGAGGTTTTACAGACGGAATCAGATCATACACATGATCTACGATTTCTTTATTGAACTGCCAGATAGCTTCTGCAGCTCCTTCTAATGTCTCACCAAATTCATCAAATGCTTTTTTCGTCACATGCTCCGGTATATAATTTAACATTGGGTCCAAACCTACACAGATCGGTGCCTTTGTTGCCTGAATTTTTTCAATTAACTGCCTGATCATTGTCTCCTCCTTGGTTCTCCTGGTTCTTATTATTTTCTATTCTTACCAATTCTATCATAATAGGGAAGCGGCTTCAAGCCTTTTGCCAAACTGATCGTAAAAATCCTGGCTCCCGTCATAGGGCGTCAGATAAAACTGCTTCAGCACGTAAAGGCTCACCTGATTGGCAAAGGCCTGGTCCCCTTTTTCCTCTATTTTTCTTTCCAGTCCCTTTAAGAAAAAATGCCAGTCCCGCACAAAGGCTTCATAGCGCTTTGTATCAGGGGTATCGATCCATTTGCGCACCTTTACCTTGGTCCTGTTTTCCATTTTGCATTCGTGGACCTGGAGGAAATACCGGAAATCCTCATCCTCATAGACTCTTCCCAGGGGAAATAAACGGCAGATTCCAGGGCGGAAGCTGTGTATTTTACAGCGTCCCTCCTGATTTAAAAAACCGCACTTCTCCCCATCCCCTTTCATCCGGAGGTTTGGAAGGACAATGCCATCCACCACATTTAACTCCAGCTCTGTCCCAAGCAGTTCTTCCAGGGTGCAGGAAAGGTTCTGGGTTATGCGAAAGCAGTCCAGAGGGTCCAAAACAACGGACTCTCCCATACCCTGACAGCAGGCAAAACAGCCCTTGCAGTCGCCGCAGTCCGCCTTTACCATGTCATTGATTCCATATAATTTTCCGTCTGAAATCTCTTTTAAATCAACTTCCCGTTTCATGAATTCTTTTTCCCCACTTTTTATATAAAAATTTTCACATAAAGGGTTCTCTTTCAAAAACCCTCTATTAAAAGCTTCCTATTAAGAGAATCCGGCAGGAAAAAAGAGAAGACCGTATATACCCGCAAGCCTTCTCTTACTGTCCCGCCGCTTCAAACGGCTTTTCTTCATTTGTACTCTTTTATATACGCCGTAGTCACATATGTTCCGCTTTTATAAGACTTCTTCTCCATGCTTTCCTCTTTTTCCAGCCTTATGTTCATCCACATTTCCTCTGCCGCAATGGTCATATGGGAAAGCATGATGCCGATGCTCATTTCCCTCATGGACACGAAGGGGGAGGAGGGCAAAAATTCCCTGCAGCAAAACACATAGATTTTGTCATGATAAACGATAAAACGCCAGGGCTGGGTGTTCATGGCCGACGGGGCCAGACGGACAGCCTTTAAGATGTTTTTCATGGACTCTGCCACTTCCTCTTTGAACACGCACAGTTCTTTTAAAGGAAGCCTTTTTGCTGTGGCCGGGTCACGGTAAAGCAGGCCCTTGGGATATCCGAAGGCCACTGCGATGACCTGTTTCAGCCCTGAATCCTGATGGCCGGACTCAGGAAGCCTTGTATTCCCCAGATAACAGGTTCCAAGCCCCTTTCCCGTCATATACAAAAAGACAAATTCCAGAATATACCCGGCGTTGGTTAAGTACCCTTCCTTCTCCTCGGAATAAAATACCAGATAATAAGGCGCTTCCACCTTCCATAACCCCTTGACGGCAAGATGCCCATCCAGGTTTTCAACAATCTCCATCTTAACCGGAATATCCCCCTGAAGTCCGGAAACCTGGCTGCCGTAATAAAGGATATCCTTTAAAAGCTGTTCCGGAACTGGTTCTTTTTTAAATTTTCTGACCGATCTTCTTTTAAATATCATCTGATATAAATTCATCCTGAACTCCCCCCTTCTCTATCCTGCCCCCAAGGGGCCTCTCTCTGCCCTGAGAGCAAATTCACCTCGCAGGCTGATTAAATCAGCCTGCTCATCTCCTCCAAAAGCTCTGAAAATACAGCCAGCGCATCCGTCACCGGCCTTGCTGTTGACATGTCAACGCCGCACAGCTTTAAAAGGTCTATGGGAGTCATGGAATTTCCGCCGCTTAAGAACTCGTAATACCCCTTCAGCACTTTCTCATCTCCCGCTAAAATCTTACTGCTGATTGCAATGGCCGCCGAAAAGCCGGTGGCATACTGATACACATAAAACGGTGTGTAAAAATGAGGAATTCTGGACCACTCATAGTCAATTTCCCGGTCAACGATCATATCCGGGCCAAAGTATTCCTCATTGAGCCTGCGGTATATGCTGCAAAGTAAGTCTGCCGTAAGCACCTCACCTTTTCCAAGGCGGCGGTGAGTCTCTTCCTCAAATTCCGCAAACATGGCCTGGCGGTAAAGAGTTCCCCTAAAGCTATCCATAAAGTGATTCACAAGATAAGCTCTTTCCGCCTTATCCTCCGTGATTTCCAGAAGATGCCTGATGAGAAGGGCCTCGTTGCAGGTGGAAGCCACCTCAGCCACAAAAATCTTATAAGCCGCATCTACATAGTTCTGGTGTTTGTCGGAAAACCAGCTATGAAGGGCGTGCCCCATCTCATGAGCCAGGGTGAATACACTGTCCAGGGTTCCGTTGAAATTCAAAAGCACATAAGGATGGATTCCGTAAACACCCCAGGAATAAGCCCCGCTGCGCTTTCCTTCATTTTCGTACACATCGATCCAGCGGTTTTCAAAGCCCTCTTTCAGCAGAGACAAGTATTCTTCTCCCAAAGGCTTCAGCCCTTCTAAAACCATGGCCTTGGCTTCTTCAAAGGAGATTTTCTGCTCTTCTCTGGAAACCATGGGCACGTAAAGGTCATACATGTGCAGTTCTTCCACTCCGAGTGCTTTTTTCCGGATGGATACATACTGGTGAAGCAGGGGCAGATTTTCGTGAACCGCCTGTATGAGGTTGTCGTAAACCTCTTCCGGAATCTCATTCTCCCCAAGGGAATGGGCTCTGGCGGAAGGGTAATTCCTGGCCTGGGCATAAAAAGCCGCCCGTTTTAAATTAGAAGCAAAGGTAGCTGCCAGAGTATTTCCAAACTGCTTATAAACGCTGTACAAGCCTTCAAAAGCGGATTTACGGACCTCTCTGTCCTGCTTTTCCATCAATGCGATATAGTTTCCGTGGCTGATTCGGATGAGTTCCCTGTTCTCATTGAGAATCTCAGGAAATTTCACGTCAGCATTGTTGAACATATTAAAAATGTCGGAAGAGCCGGAAGTGGCGTCCATGGATTTTGCCAGCAGCGCTTCCATGGAGGCAGACAAGGTGTGCTCCTTCTTTTTTAAGATGATCTCAAAGGTTCTGTCATAGCGTTTCAGCTTTTCCGTCTCTTTGCGCAGACGGGACAAAGTCTCCTGCGGAATCTCCAAAATCTCAGGAACGATAAAGGACGACAGACCTGCCGTCTCATAGGAAAGGGCTCTGGCCCTTGAGGAAAACTCCTGGTATCTGGGATTGCCCGTATTCTCGTCGGATTTCTGCCTTCCATATACAAACAGGGTTTCTATTTTCAGGGATATTTCCTCATCAAATTCCAGACAAGAAAAAAGCATCTCGCCCGAATCCGCCAGATGTCCCTCATACTTTTTATAACCAGACAACGCCTGCTCTGTCTCACGGAACAAATTCTCCCAAGCTTCTTCAGACGGCAGAATGTCCGCCATATTCCAGGTATGGCAAACCGGTATTTCTTCTCTTTTTTTCAAATAAATCCCTCCACTCTTACACTTGTATTTATTCTATCACCCATACCTCAAAGAGACAATCAGCAATATGGAAAATATTTGGTTGAAATTTGATATTTTCTTGTATTATACTATTAGTCAGGGAAATACCCTTTCCAAAAATCACATCAGTCAGGAGCTGCCATGAACATCATCCGAACAGAGGCCCTTTGCGAATCGCAAAAAAATGACTTGCTCACACTGCAGAACATCTGCCAGGGCCACGACTCCATCTCTCTTACATTTCCTATGGAAGAAGGCTGGGTATACTACTTATTATACGACGAAGACCGTCTCTTATCCGCCTTATCCGCTTTTTTTAATGAAAACAGTGAATGGGAATGCTGCGCCTTCACCCTTCCTCAGCACAGGCGCCAGGGCTGCTTTACCATGCTTTTTGAAGAGCTTTTAAAGGAAACAGGAGAAAATGACTTAATTTTTTCTGTCCAGGAGAGTTGCCGTGATACGGTTTCCACTTTGGAGGCCATAGGAGCTACCTTCTGGTATCAGGAGCATATGATGAGCCTTTCTGCTTCTGATTTTTCCGGATCAGCACTGGTAAAAGGCTGCGATGCTCCGGAATCCATTTCCATCGTAAAAAAGCAAAGCTTTCCGGATGAACCGGTTCATTACGTGTTTCTTGCAGGAGAAAAGGCTGTGGGCTCCTGTTACCTGGATTCGAGGGAAAACAGCTCTTATTTTTACGGTTTTGAAATCCCGGAGAACCTGCGAAACCAGGGATATGGCCGGGCCTGTCTTTCCTTATTTTTAAATACTTATTTCCCACAGGCCGAGGCGGAAAATGAAGAAGCACTTTTTCTGCAGGTATCAGGCAAAAATGCGCCTGCCATAGCTTTATATAAGAAAGCAGGGTTTCAGATCACCGAAAGTTTATCGTATTATATCTATTAATCCTGTTACAGGATAAAAAGTTTTTCTCATTTTCACAAGACTTTTGTAATATTTGTCTCAATTATATAATAAAATACAGAATATGTCAAAACCTTCCCGAAATAGACAAAAAGTGAGGAACAGCCGCAATATAGCGGTCATTCCTCACTTCTTATTTTATTTATTCTTCCCAGTTATGATACGTGGCCTGAACATCGTCTTCCACATCGAGAAGGTCCAGGATTTTATTCATCTTCTTGACAGAATCTTCATCGGTCAGCTCCACCCAGGTCTGAGGAATCATGGTCACATCCGCTTCTACCATGGGTACGCCTGCAGCCTCCAGCGCTTCTCTTACCGCACTGAACTCATCCGGCCCTGTGACCACCTCATAGCTGTCTTCCTCTTCAGAAAAATCCTCTGCTCCGGCTTCTAAGGAAATCATCATCAGCTCATCAGGGTCCATCTCACATTCCTCTTTGTCAATGATGATCTGGCCTTTTCTGTCAAACATAAAGGAAACGCAGCCGGGAGTTCCCACATTGCCGCCGCCCTTGGTAAAGGCATTCTTCACATTGGCTGCTGTCCGGTTCTTGTTGTCTGTCAGCGTATCCACGATGATGGCGACCCCGTTAGGACCGTATCCTTCATATGTGATGGTCTCGTAATTGACACTTCCTGCATCACCGGCCGCCTTTTTAATGCCTCTGTCAATGGTATCATTGGGCATGTTGTTAGCTTTAGCTTTGGCAATTATATCACGGAGCTTGCTGTTGTTTGCAGGGTCTGGTCCGCCTTCTTTCACCGCTACCGCCAACTCTCTTCCGATGACAGTGAAAATCTTGCCTTTTGCAGCATCGTTTCTCTCTTTTTTGTGTTTAATATTTGCGAACTTTGAATGTCCTGACATTGTTTCCAACACTCCTTTTCTTTCTCTATTTCGTCCTTTTCATTTCTGAAAAATCAATATCTTTCTTATTCTAGCACTATTCTTTTCATCTGGCAAGAAAAAATAATGCACAGCGGCTTAAGCTCAAAAGAGCCCTGGCGCTGTGCAGAATTTAAATCTCTTCTTCCGAGGTCTTCTCCGAAAGTTCCTCTGTTTCTTCGGTTTCCTCCGGCTCTTCCTTCCATGCCCTGATGGACTGAATGATCTTATTTTCCACCTGAAGAATCTTAAAGCAGTATCCGAGAATGGACACCTCTGTTTCTTCTCCTTCCTGGGGAATCCTGTCCAGACGGGAGATCAAAAGGCCGTTTATGGTGTCATAGGAGTCGTAGTCCTCATCCTCAAACTCAATATCCAAAGCCTTTTCCACGTCCTCTAAAAGGGTCATGCCATTGATATAAAAGGAACCGTCATCAGAAAGAACGATGTATTCCTCGTCCACATCGTACTCATCTAAAATGTTGCCCACAATCTCTTCCAGAATGTCCTCCATGGTCACCACGCCTGCGGTCTGGCCGTATTCGTCTACAACCACCACCATGTGAATCTTCTCAGACTGCATTTCCTTAAATAAATCATTTAAGTTTCGGGTTTCGGGAATGAAATGGGCCTCTCTGAGAAGACCCGGGATTTCAGACAGAGAGCGGTCTTTGTTTTCTTCATGCTTTGCAGCAACCAAAGCGTCTCTCATGTGAAGGATTCCAATGATGTCATCCGCATCCTTTTTATAGACAGGATAACGGGAATTAAGACCTTCCTTCAAAATGAAATCCGCCGCCTCCAAAAGAGGCATCTCACAGTCCAAAGCTGCCAGGTTCTTTCTATTGGTCATGATATCACCGGCTTCTTTGTCATTTAACTCAAAGATGTTGGTGATCATCTCCGCTTCCCTGGCCTCTAATACACCCTGCTCATGGCCTTCGTTGACCATGGACATAATATCCTCTTCCGTAACGTTTTCACTGTCTGACACCATCTTAATGCCCATGAGTTTTAAAGCCAGGTAAGCCACAACATTGGCCAGCCAGGTCACGGGAAGAAGAGGGATCATGATGAGGGAAACCATGGGCTGCAGCCGGAATCCCCACTTTTCAGGGTTTTCTGCAGCACAGCGCTTGGGAATGATGATTCCAAAGCTGATGAGCACCACAATCATTCCGATCCAGATCAACACCATAAGAAGGAAAGAAAGGAGCTGGCTGGGAAACAGACCTCCCCTGGCCAGGATTTCTTCCACTTTTGCCGCTGGCTGTTCCAAAATAAATGCCCCGGTTATCATGCCTATTAAATTGGTAGTAATCTGGATGGTGTTGACAAACCGGGTGGGTCTGTTCACAATGCGCAGCAGTTTCCGGGCCTTTTCGCTTCCATCCTCCATCTGACGCTCTAAATCACCGGTGTTCACGTTTTGGATTGCTGCTCCAAACCCGTAAAACACTGCGTCTAACAGGATAAAAGCGACAAAAATAATCACGCGTAAAAGCGGATTGCCATCGTCCATTCTAAAAATCGACTCCTTTTATTCATTATCTTTCGTATTTTTTCATACAGCTATTTAAAAATATACCATTTTATCAGGGTTTCGTCAAGAAAGGAAGTTTCTCCGCCTGGCGGCTATGTATCCAGTTCCAGGCTCACCCGCAATGCACAATTCACTTCCTGCTGGAGTTCCTCATCAATATGGCAGATTTTTTCTTTCAGCCTCTGCTTATCGATCGTTCGTAACTGTTCCAATAAAATAACCGAATCCTTGATCATATCACATTTTTTTGTATCCAGCTCCACATGGGTAGGCAGTTTTGCCTTGTTCATTCTGGATGTAATGGCCGCACAGATTACGGTGGGGCTGTGCTTGTTGCCTATGTCATTTTGTATAATAAGGACCGGGCGGATGCCCCCTTGCTCCGAGCCAACAACTGGCCTTAAATCGGCATAATAAATGTCTCCACGTCTGATTATCACATTCTCACACTCCGTCAATTCATCATTGAACGGCTAACTTATTGATTTCCTTTAATAAGTTATGCCTAAGTCTAGTATTGACCTTCTTTGACTCGTGTATTCACTTAAGTTTTTCCGCCGCATAGTTTATTGTATGCGGCGAAGGCTCAATTCGCTATTGACTCACGGTATGAACGTGGATTTTGTTATCAGCTCTTTTAAAAGTCCTGAAAGCAGTCGTCAAAATAATCCTTGGTCCCAATGACCTGGCCGCTTTGTAAGTAAACTCTGGGGACCCGTTTGCCGATCCCGCAGATGATCTCATAGTGGAAGCCGCCGCCGGTTTGGGCCAAGTCCTCCACAGTGATTTTTTCCTCTCCCTGTCTTCCGATTAAAATCACCTCATCCTCTTCTTCTGCCTCAGGGATATCCGTCACATCCACCATAAACTGATCCATGCAGATCCGGCCCAGTATCCTGGCCCGCTTTCCCCTTATGAGCACCTCTCCTTTTCCGGAAAGATTTCTGGGATATCCGTCTCCGTAGCCTGCGGGAATGGTGGCAATCATCATTTCCCGGTCCGCCTGAAAGGTCCCTCCATAGCTGACGCAGTCTCCGGGGCCAATCTTTTTAATATAGGAGATCGAGCTTTTCAGCTCCATGGCAGGCTCCAGTTCTACCTTTTGCCTGCACACCTCATCAGAAGGATAGAGGCCGTACATGGCGATTCCGGCACGGACTAAGTGAAAGCCCGTGTTATCCATATCCAGGATTCCGGCGCTGTTTGAACAGTGAAGCAGGGGAACGGTGACTCCTCTTTGGGAAAGCATATCCACAAACTTCATATATTTTTCCACCTGCATCAGGGCGTGGCTTTTGTCCGTCTCATCTGCCTTTGCAAAATGGGTGAACAGCCCTTCTGCCCTGATTCCGGGCAGGGCGCATATTCTCGCTGCCTCTTCGGCTGCCTCTTCTGTCACCGGATATCCGATCCGGCTCATTCCCGTATCCACCACCAGATGCATGGAAGCCGTTTTTCCGGCTCTTACGGCTGCCGCCGAAAGGCTTTCTGCCTTTTTGATCTGAAAGATGGAGGGCATGATGTCGTATTCCAGCAGCATATCGTACTCTGCCGGGGGAACGGTTCCCAAAATCAGAATGGGCTTTGTAATTCTGTGATTGCGTAAAATTACCCCTTCTTCTGCCGTGGCTACCCCGTAGCCCCAGACGTAAGGCTCAATGGCCTTTGCCACCGGAACTGCTCCATGGCCGTATCCATCGCTTTTTACAACGCCCATGATCTCTGCCCCAGGGCCCAATTCCGCTTTCATGGCTTCTATATTATGCCGTATGGCATCCAGGTTTACTGTCTCGTAAATTCTGCCGTATGATTTTGTCATATCCCTACCTCATCTGCTTATCTAAGAAAATCATGTCTGTCAGCTCTCTGGCAAGAAGGCTGTGATCTCCCTGTCTTTCCCTCACCGCGTCACCGGCCCGGCCGTGAAGCCATATGCCAAGAGCGGCTGCCTCTGACTCCTCCAGGCCCTGAGCCAGAAGCCCGGCCACGATTCCAGTCAGCACGTCACCGGAACCGGCCTTTGCCATGGAGCTGTTTCCGCTTCCATTGACATAAGTCCTCTGGTCCTTTAAAGCTCCGATGGTCACCGCATCCTTTAAGATACAGGTGATTCCAAACCGGTCCGCGTATTCTCTGGCGGCAGGAATCAGACGCTGCTGCAGTTCCTCCACGGAACAGCCAAGCAGCCTTGCCATCTCTCCCATATGAGGAGTTATGATGATGTTTTCCGTAAAATAACCGGTTAGAGAAGAATTTTTTGCAATCACGCCCAATCCGTCCGCATCCAGCACAATGGGCACATAGGCATTGACCAAAACCTCTTCCACCAGATTTTTCACATACGCTTCCTGGCCGAGACCAGGCCCTAAAACAACGACGCTGGCCCATTCGCACTGCTTTTTCAGCAGCTCTTTAAAATCCTCTGTCTTATATTCCGCTTTCTGGGTGTCGTAAGAGGTGATGATGGCTTCTGGAAGTCCGGTCTGCAGGATCACCCGGTTCTCCTCAGGGGTAAAAATCCTCACCACACCGGCTCCTGTCCGGTAAGCTGCCAGGGCGCTTAAATAAGCTGCTCCGCTCATGTTCCGGGAGCCTGCCACGATCAGGACCTTTCCGAAGTCTCCTTTGTTTGAGTAAGCCGGGCGCCGGGGAACCAGACTTTCATCTCCCGGCTCATAGGTGAAGTATTCCGGTTTCAGGCGCATGAGGGCAGCTTCCGGGAAACCGATGTCAGCCACACAGACCCTGCCGCTGTACTCTCTGCCGGGATACACCATGGTTCCCATCTTTTCCCAGCCAAAGGTGACGGTCACATCCGCTTTTAATGCCATTCCCATCACTTTTCCGGTATTGGGGTGAATGCCTGAGGGAATATCCGCCGCCACCGTAAAGCCCGGCCTGCATTCAGTCACTGCATTCATGATTTCCCGGTAAACATCTGATACATCCCGGTCCAGTCCCACACCAAAAAGGGCATCCACCAGAATATCACAGCTTCCGGGACGAAAGTCAGCAAATTCCGTCATAGGAACCCCTGTATGTCGGGCTATGGAAATCTGGGTGAGAAATTCCGGGGTGCCTTTATCTTTTTTACCTGCCAGTATGATCAAAACCTCATATCCTTTTAAATGGAGCATCCGCCCTGCTGCCACTCCATCGGCTCCATTGTTTCCGCTTCCGCACAAGACCCATATCTGACCGGTCTTTTCAGCCCGGTTTAAAACCTCCTGCACAATTGCCAGCGCAGCCCGTTCCATAAGCACCATGGAGGGGATGCCCACCTCTTCTATGGTATAGCGGTCCACTTCCTTCATCTGTTCCCCTGTTACCAGATACCTCATATTTTTCCCGCCTTTCAGCCGTCCGGCAGGCGTAACCCTGCCGGGTTTCATGATTGAAATACCGGCAGCGAAGAGCCATTCCTCTTCATCTGCCGGCAGGATTTTTTAGTCTTTTTTCTCTTGCTTTTCTTCGTTTTCTTTTTTTTCATTGTCCTGCATACTGCATACCCTGTAAGATAAACGCATCAGGCTCTCCGACAAATGGACATTTTCCACCACTACATCCTCAGGCACATTTAAATCTGTGTGCGCAAAATTCCAGATGGCCTTGATTCCTGCGGATACAAGACGGTCTGCAATCTCCGGTGCCTTTGTCTTTGGAATGGTAAGAGCTGCAATCTGGACCTCATTTTCCTTTACAAAGGTCTCCAGATCATCCACGCTTCGAATTTCGACTCCCCGAACCACCAGGCCGATGAGGCGGGGATTCACGTCAAACATTCCCTTGATCAGAAAGCCCCTCTTTTCAAAATTCGTATAATTGGCAATGGCCTGTCCTAAATTGCCTGCGCCTATGATAATAACATTATGCTGTCTGTTGATTCCCAGGATATTTCCGATCTCCGTGTATAAATACTTCACATTGTAGCCATATCCCTGCTGGCCGAATCCGCCGAAATTATTCAAATCCTGACGAATCTGGGAAGCTGTAACCTTCATCCGGACGCTTAACTCATTGGAGGAAATACGTTCCACTCCATCTTCCATCAATTCTCCCAGATAACGGTAATACCTGGGAAGCCTGACGATCACTGCTTTTGAAATATCTTTTTCTGCCACATCTTCACCTACTTTAAAATTTAGAGTCTACTTTATATTATAGCCTGATGATAAAATATTGTCAAACGAGTTTTGCGACTGTGTCCTTGAAAAAACAAGAGACCTATATTATACTAGTCGTGTTGCCCTGTATATATTGGGCAAATCCGGCTTCTTACATAAGAAAACTATGCCCAGGAGGAAATAAGACATGATACTCTCATGCAGCAATATAAGCAAAGCATTTGGAAGCAACCAGGTCATCAAACACGCTTCCTTTCATATAGAAGACCACGAAAAGGCCGCCATCGTAGGAATCAACGGCGCGGGCAAGTCCACCCTCTTAAAAATCATCATCGGAGAACTGCCCCAGGATGAAGGGGAGGTGGTGATTTCCAAGGGAAAAACCATTGGCTATCTCTCCCAGCACCAGGATTTGTCCGGAGAACGGACGGTATACGAAGAGGTGCTGGAGGTCAAGCGCCCTGTTATGGAAATGGAAGCAAAGCTGCGGCAGTTAGAGCTGGACATGAAGCACGTGTCCGGAGAAGAGCTGGATTCCATGCTCTCCTCTTACAGCCGCTTAAACCATGAGTTTGAGCTGATCAACGGCTATGCCTACCAAAGTGAAGTGACCGGAGTTTTAAAGGGTCTGGGCTTTACGGAAGAAGAATTTAAAAAGCCTGTATCCGCCCTGTCAGGAGGCCAGAAAACCAGAGTTTCTTTGGGAAAACTGCTCCTCACCAAGCCTGATATCATCCTCCTTGATGAGCCTACCAACCATCTGGACATGGAATCCATCGCCTGGCTGGAAGGATACTTGATCAATTACGACGGAAGCGTCATCATCGTGGCCCATGACCGTTATTTTCTGGACCGGGTGGTCACCAAGATCGTGGAACTGGACAATGGGCTGATGGCCGTGTACCAGGGCAATTACACCGCTTACAGCGAAAAACGGGCCATGATCCGGGAAGCCAAGATGAAGGCCTATTTAAACCAGCAGCAGGAAATTAAGCACCAGGAAGAGGTCATCGCCAAATTAAAATCATTTAACCGGGAAAAATCCATTAAGCGGGCGGAAAGCCGTGAAAAGATGCTGGACAAGATCGAAGTTCTCGATAGACCTGCAGAGGTCAATGATGAGATGCGCATCCGCCTGGAACCTGATATCATCAGCGGAAATGATGTTCTCACTGTCAAAGGGCTGAAAAAAGCCTTTGGCCAGAACCTGCTCTTTGAAAACATAGGCTTTGAAATCAAGCGCGGGGAACGAATCGCCATCATCGGTGCAAACGGCACGGGAAAGACCACCATACTGAAGATTTTAAACAACTTACAGACGGCGGATGAAGGAGAAATCATTCTGGGTTCCAAGGTACATATTGGCTACTATGACCAGGAACATCAGGTGCTTCACATGGAAAAGACTTTATTTGACGAGCTTCAGGACACGTATCCAACCATGAACAACACCCAGATACGCAATATTCTGGCGGCCTTTCTCTTTACGGGAGATGATGTGTTCAAACGGGTCAAGGACTTAAGCGGCGGAGAACGGGGACGGGTTTCTCTGGCAAAGCTGATGCTCTCTGAGGCTAACTTCCTCATTCTGGATGAGCCTACCAACCATTTGGACATTACCTCAAAAGAAATTTTAGAGGATGCCCTGACCAATTATACGGGAACTGTCATCTATGTGTCCCATGACCGTTACTTCATCAACAAGACAGCCACCCGGATTCTGGACCTGACCAATCAGACCCTGGTTAACTATATCGGCAACTATGATTATTATCTGGAAAAAAGAGAATTGATGACTGGTTTATACGCCGCTCCCTCTCCCTCAGAGGAAGCACCTGTTCAGGAGGTTTCAGAGACCAAGCTGGACTGGAAAACCCAGAAAGAGGAACAGGCCCGTTTAAGAAAACGGCAGAATGAGCTGAAAAAGACAGAAGATGAAATTCACCTTCTGGAATCCAGAGGTATGGAAATTGATGAGATTTTAGGAAAAGAAGAGGTTTTCACCGATGTTTCTAAATTAATGGAACTGAGCAGGGAAAAAGGGGACATTGAGCAGAAACTGGAGGAACTTTATGAATTATGGGAAGAACTGGCGGAGTAAAGCCGGTTCTTCCCATTTGGGGATACTCATGTTATGTCCTGTTTACTGTTTCATATTTCCATAAGGACTCTATGAAAAGTTCTCTAGGACAATCCATAGTTATTTGATTTATTTGCAACTTCTATCGTTCTAATTTGATAAGTCTTATACCCAAGAAGAATGAAAGGGTCATTATTTGCAACCATAATTGCCTCTTCCAAACCAGTTGCATTGAATACTACCATTCCACCAGGATAGTCACTGAACGGACCGCATAGAACCAATACGCCTTTACCATCTAACTCTTTCAAATATTCCACATGTTTGAAGACAATATCTTTGTTCAACGGTTTTACATTTTCCATCAGATAAATAAATGCCATTGAAAACATCTCGCTTTCTAAAATGTACTAAAACATTAACAACAGTATATCATATACACATCATAAATTGCTTTAGCATATTAAGCCTTCTTTAATTCTCCTTTTCAAGGATAAATCGTCGTATCAAAGCTCAATCATTCGTAGTATTTTAATTGCTTTTATCTTTGAATTACTTCATTAAGTCCAGTGTTTATAAGGATATCCCGATTTTCATGCGGTTTTCATTTGAAGTAAATGATTCTGTTTAAAATTGCGGCTATTTCCGGAGACTCTTCCTCGATCTCAGCTCTGACGGAAGCGCTGCCCACATAGGCTGCTGCCAGCTTTCCGAAATAAAACTTTAAATCATCGGAGAAATAATCCGGTATGTAGACAAACTGCTCTAAATAAGCCTTTTCCATAAAGAGGTCCAGCCCATCCTGGTTTCCGGCTTTATAGCAGCCGGAGGCATAGCCGATATACTCTCCAAGAGCCTCTGTTAAGGCCTCCGGCCTGCATATCTTTATTTTTTTATAATTGGTATCCAGAACGTGAGTCACAAGGTATGTCCCGTTTCCCGTCATGGGGGCGGAAAAATACGTTTTATTCGGATAGTAGATGATCTCCCAGCCCTGGTCTATAAAGTGTTTCATCCACTTTCCCGGAATATTCTTAACGGCTTCTGTAATCCCATCCCTCACTTCAACAGGCTGGGTGCTGGTGTCCTTTTTCCCGGAAATCCGGATGTCATGCTCTCTGTCCCGTACACCGTTTTCATCCATATAGAAAAGACCCACATACCGGTTTGCCGCCAGTCTGCCGTCATTATAGAAGAAGTAACGCTTTCCCAGTATATTTTTATAGCCGGAAGAGGCCATTTCTCCTTTGTGGGAAAACCAGTACCAGTCTCCGTCCTTATCCTGATGCCAGCCCCTTCCTACTGTGCCGTCCTCATTAAAATAATACCATTTTTCCTCTTCCTCATCGTAAATCCAGCCAAGCTCCAGCTCCCCTGTTTCCCGGAAACAGTAGTTGATTCCCCTGATTTCGGTCCATTCCGTGGTGATGTATCCGTCTGAGTCAAAGTAATACCAGTATCCGTTGATCTTTTCCCAGCGGTTTTTCTTAAATTCCCCTTCCTGGTTGACGTATTTCCAACTGTAGGAATCCTCCTGCCACTGCCAGTCCGGCATTTCAGCCTGGGAGGGCGTTCCTTCTGCCCAGGAGGTCATAGCCCCTCCCAGACTGAGAATCACTCCTGCTGCTGCAATCCATATTCTATTCAAGGCTTTTCACCCCTTTCCGCCTGCTGATTCCTGTTATTTAAAAATTTTACTACACTTTGAGCAAAATGTACAGTTTTTCAAATTCCTTCTTCCCATCCATCTTTTGGTGGGTTATACTATTGACAAGCTTCATGATTGTTAAAAAGAAAGCGAGGTATCTGTTCCCATGAAATTAAAACGCCCTCTGGCAATTCTGGGACTGATTGTCATTTTGTCAATATACGTGATCGCTATTGTATCAGCTTTCAGCCATAGCCCCCAGGCTGCAACCTGGCTTATGGCGGCTGTTTTCTCTTCTGTTATCGTTCCTATTTTTTTCTATGCAGGAGGAATGGTTTATCGGATTTTGAAGAGAGAGTCTGGGAATAAAGGCTCTGACCCGAACCAGTAATATGACGTGAATCCATATGGCAAACAGGTACAAAAAGCAGAGCCGGACAGGAAGTTTTCCTGCCCGGCTCTGCTTTGCTTTGTCAGTATCTGCGTTTAATTTGTCTTTCTCACGCCGTTTTCATCCACTTCAAAACCGTCGATTCTGGTGTTTACAGCGAGAGTTCCGTCGGCATAAAAGTAATACCATTTGCTTTCAATCTGGAGCCACTTGCCGGATGCCATCAGGCCATCCTTTGTAAAATAGTACCATTTACCGCCGATATCCAGCCAGCCGATCAGGGTCTTACCGCCTTTGTAGTAAAACCACTGCCCGGCATCGTTCTGAGCCCAGCCTTGGGCGGTGGCCGGGTCAATAGTCAGCTTGACGTAGCGGTGGATCATGGAAGAAACCTCTCCGCGTGTGGCATTGGATTTCGGGTTAAACGCATTGCCGCTGCCGCCCATCACGATGCCCGCCTGCTGCATAGCTTTTACCGCTGTCTGGCAGGTACTGCCGATGCTGGAAGCGTCTGCATAAACAGCAGCTTCACGGGTTACCGGCAGCTTGTAGCCTGTGGCTTTTGCATAGTTTTCGAAAATGGCCGCAGCTTCCTCACGGGTGATTGCACGATCCGGGGCAAACTGCTGATTTCCTGCACCCTGCATGATGCCCTCTTTGTATGCCCATTCAATATAGGGGCGGTATTCACGATCAGTTTTTACATCGGTAAAGCTGTTCCCTGTATAAACCGTCACATCTACATCAGACATTCTGCCCAGGGCTGTTGCCAGCATTCCGCGGGTTATGGCAGTATTAGGCTCAAAAGTGGTTGCGCTAATGCCGGAAAGAAGCCCTCTGCCGACTACATAGTCAATGGCCTCCTTGCCCCAATGTGTTGCGGTATCGGTAAATTGAGCTCTTGGTGCCGTGTAGCCTATGCCATACAGTGAGAAATGTGTGGTGGTGAATATCACGCTTCCGCTATTGGCATCATAGGCCGAGCCTGCGATGCGGGAAGCATTGCCTGCTGCGTCCACATAAACTGCATACAGACTGCCCACTGATTCATTTCTGTCCGGTGTGTAGCGGACGGAAACTGTAACCGTACCGCCGCCGAAGCCTGAAACAGTATTGCCGCTGCCATAACTCACGGTCAGGTCATACACCGGCCTTGAGCCGATTATGGCCTGTGCTGAAGCGGAAAGGCTGGTATTGGGGGCCATAGTAATGCTGATTGTTCCATTGCTTTGTTTCTGGATTTCCTGCAAGGCTTTTAAGTCAAATGCAACCTTGACAGGGGCGCCGTTCAATACAAGGCTTGTTACTCCTGAGCCGACAAGGCTGTTCAGGGAATTTGAGGTCAGAGTTGCAGTCAGAGCGTTGGTTCCGTCTGGCATGGCGATATCCAGGGCAATGGCAGTTCCGTTTGATGTGCCGCCCTGTGCTTTTGCATCAGACTGAGCCTTTGCGATGGCATCTGTGATGGCCTTATCGGGAATTTCTGCAATGGCTGTACCGTTGGTTCCGGGAGTTGCTGTGACAGGGGTTGTTGCTGGGGTGGAAGCGGATGGAGGAGGTGCAGAAGTGCCGCGACTGCCGCCTGAACTGCCGCCCGAACCGCCTCCTGAATTTCCGCTGCCACCTGAGCCATCTGTGTTTCCGTCGTTATCATCTGACCCGCCGCCTGAATTTCCTCCGCCGCTATAGCTGAATACTGCAGAGATCGTATGATTGGCAGTTACATTGTTAAAGGTATAGCTGCTGATTACGCCTTGATTGACTCCATCTACCGTGACAGAGGCAATGCTGTAATTGCTGTTTGGCGAAATCACGAAGGTTTTGCTGGAACCGCCGTTCACGGTCTGTGTGCCGCTGGGCGAAATGCTGCCGCCATTGCCTGCGCTGGCTGTAATTGTGTAGGTGCCTGCCGGCACATCCTTATAGGCAGCTGTGACCGTTGCCGCATTTCCGGGCATGGTGTAGGCGGTGGTGGGATCGGAGGCGTTTGCAAGAGTACCTCCGCCATTGGTCAACACCCACTTGTCAAATACCTTGCCCGCTGGCGCCGCATCAGCCGTAATGGTAATTTTCGCATTTTCTGCATAGCTTCCGCCTCCTGTGCCGCCTGTTACGGTCAGCAAATAGGTGGGGATCGAAGCACCGTAGACAGTGATGGCGGCAGGGTCACTTATTAACTCCAGACAACCGGATGCCTTGAAGGAACAGTAATAGTAATATGTCCCCTCTGTCAAATCAGCAGGAATGGTATACGTACTGGTATCAGCGCCGGGGATGGGGGCGCCATAAAGCCAATAGGAGTCAGGTGTATCGGACACATACCACTGATATGTGACCGGATTTGAGTTACTGGCTGCAGCATTTACCGATAGGGTGCCGTTAATTGCCCCAACAGTGAAGGAGGTACTCTGCGGCTCCTGGCTGACGGTGATTCCATGCTGTGCGAATGCGTTGTTCGCTTCCTCCCAGAGGTAGGCGCCCTTTGTCAGACCTGATGATGATAAATTGGTGCCATAAGGGCCAACGGTCACTTCGTTGCTCGCTGTAAACGCATGACCCCAATCCCTGAATTTACCGGAAACGCTCTGAACTTTTGCGCCTTCATACAAGTAAATATAGCCTCCCGACATGCCCTTTAATGTGCCGGAGGTGATTTTCAGCGTGCTGCCCGGCACGGCATCAATCGCAGGCTCCAGGTTGGATGTGTCATTCACCTTTTTCCCTTGTTCCAGCGTCACGGTACCTCCGTTTATATGCAGCGTACCCTCTAATAAAATGCCGCTCGTACCATGATTTTTGATTTCCACCTCTCCGCCGGTATTGACCGTGCAGGTACGGTTCCTGTCAATTGCAATGGTGGTGCCCACGAGATCGCCCTCACCGGTAATTTTTGCGCCGTCGTTAATATTTAAGTTCCTGACGCAAAAGCCGTTTCCAGAGTTCTCTACACGAATATCGGAGAGATTCACTGTTCCATAGCTGACTGGCTCTTCATGATGTAAAGCGCGGACTGAGCCAATACGGTAGGTACCCATTCCAAATTCCAGCGTACCTCCGCCGTTTATTGTAAGGGTATAGTCGGCAGGAGTGTCCTTTGTACCAAAAAGAATACGTCCACTCTTATAGTTCAGGTAAGTAAAGCTAAGGACTTTTCCGGAAGGAACCCTGAGTTCGTGGTCTGCACCCATGTAAATTGCGTCTGTAACTTCAAAATTATCCCCTACCACAATGATTTCACTGTCATTGCCTTCCAGTGCAGCTTTCAATTCGAGGTAGGTAGTGACGGTTATGGTGGGGGCTGTGGTGGTTACCATTGCAACTGGGGTGCGCACGTCTTCCACCGGAGTGACTCCGCCTGTATACTCACGTCCCTCCACCGTCAGAGCGATTTCTGCCAGTGTGTCTATCGGTAACCAAAAGTACAGATTGCCGCCGTCATCGGTCACAACATCATTGATACCATAACCTGCAGGCGCTGTGATTTCCGTTACAGGTTCATTAGCGGGCAATCCTGTCAACTCGGCCAGTGCCAGTACTTTGCCGCTGTTTTGCGGGGAAACATCACTGTCACTGTTGATGCTGCCGCCGCTGATCGTTCTTGTTGATTCTGCATGCAATTTCTGAGGTGCATATACAGTTCCGCCGGAAATAGTAAGCTGCCCATCGGCATGAATGGAGAAGCCGGAGCCAGGTCCAGGAGTTTTAGCAGTAATGTTTCCGCCAGTGATTGTAATATCGCCGCCACTGTTCAGATCTGTATATATTGCGCTGACACCAATGTTTCCAGACTTCACTGTAACCGTGCCGCCGGAAAACGTAATATCTCCTGTGGCAATTATACCTGCTGCGCCTTTGCTCTCAACATTGAGACTTGTGGTGCTTCCCTCCACGTTGACCGAAGCGGCCTTAATGCATCCCAAAAAACTAGTTGCATTCACCGTACAGCCGTAGAAGGTAATATCGCCTTGAGTCGAAATAGCGGCTTCAAGATTATTAGAATTAACCGTGATATCGGCATTGCTGTCAAACAATAAATTCACATTACCTGGGGCCACAATCTGCTTGAATCCCCCGGTCCCAGTCAGCGTAAAAGTATTGCTCCCGTCACCTCCTATAACCGTAAGAATCTGGTTGTCACTATCGTATTCCCACATTGAACCGTTGACATCCCCTGATAACTGGCTGACATCCAGTGTGGTTTCATCACCACTCAGCGCACCTGCTCCCCGCAGGAACAGCTTCGCTTCCAATGCAGGAATCGTATTCACAATAATTTGAGGAGCACTCACATCCTCTGATACCGTTAACCCTTCCGGTAAGTCCAGAGCAGGAGTAAATACGTACTCTCCTGTGGCATTCTCATCATAGACCGGGTCAGCAGTCCAGTCAGACACCTGAACAGTGGTTTCCTTTGTTTCTTCCCATGTTTCCGGTTCCGATGCCTCGCTGTCTGTCGCGGTTTCATTGTCACTTTCATCGGATGCGATAACGGAAATGGTGGTTACAGTTACCGCCAGTTCATCCGGCAGATTCAACTCTTCCTCCGGTGTGCCGATTTCCACCGTCTGTCGCGACACCTCTTCATCCATTTCTGCAAAGGCGGTAATCGTTCCGCTTACGTTCAAAGACGTGCCGGAATCCGCCTCATCCCTTTCGGCAAAGGCTGTCATGGGCAGCATGGTAATTACCATACATAATGCCATGAACAAACTGCCGATTTGTTTCCATTTTCGTTTCATTTTCCTCATACCTCCATTTTAAGTGTTGTCTCCAAAGCCTGCATCGAAGATAATTTTTGCTTCAGCCATGCTCACTTACCCGCCATATGTTTTCCCTCTTTCCTATTTTTCCGTATCTCATATTGTGTGGGGGCATAAAAATACACCTTACATACTCATTGTAAGGTGCGGAATAAATTTTTCATATTGTACACTGTACATTTATTTTTCATTTACACGGGATTATCATGACCCATAAATAAAGTGCTCTTCATGATATTTCTGCATGAAGAACACTCCATTATTTTTTCTTATTCTCAACAAAAAGCGCTGTCAGAAACACCTTATACCTGCTGACTAATTTAATTCAATTGCTTTTCTGACAAAACCGTCACTCTGTTCCAATGCCTGTCTTGCCTCATCAGGCGGACAGCCTTTTAAAATGGAAACGATAGCGACCTTTACCTGATTATCCGCCTGTTTGATCGCCTCATCCGCTGTGTCGTAATCGACACCTGTGGCTTCCATTACGATTGTACGCCCGCGCTCCCTCAGCTTTTCATTGGTCATCAGCACATCTACCATAAGATTTTTATATGCCTTGCCGTTTAATATCATGGTGGCAGTGGAGATCATATTTAAAATTAATTTTTGTGCAGTGCCTGCCTTAAGCCTTGTGGACCCGGTCAGCACTTCACTGCCTGCATCCACCTCAATGGCGATGCCGGCCAGCTTTCCGATCTCAGAGTCTTTATTGCAGGCAATCGAAACCGTGTTGCATTCAACAGAATTGGCATACTCCAGAGCACCGATTACATAAGGAGTTCTTCCGCTGGCCGCAATACCGATTACCACATCATTTTTATTTAAACTGATATTTTTTAAATCTTCCTCCGCCAGTTCCTTAGAATCCTCTGCCCCTTCTACCGCTTTAAAGAACGCAGCATCCCCTCCTGCAATAATTCCAATGACTGAATCATGAAAAACACCAAAGGTGGGCACACATTCCACTGCATCCAATACACCTAATCTGCCGCTGGTGCCTGCGCCAATATAAATAATTCTGCCGCCTTTTTTATATTGGGCTGTGATACAGTCAACTGCCTTGGATATCTCGCCCAATGCCTCTGCGAGCGCCAAAGGCACGTTCCGGTCCTCTTCATTCATCAATCTGCAGATTTCATAGGCTGACATCACATCAATATTCGTTGTTCTGCTGTTTCTGAGCTCTGTTTTTAAATGTTCTAACATATATTTCTCCTTATTACGCCATCAAGCTTCCTGGTTCTGCACATTTTGAGAAAATGTCATCTTTTCATACACTCCTATCAGTTCAGAGGCCATCAGTTCAACAATTTCTGTACTTAACATCTGATCTTCTGCATGCATTAAAATCAGCGAAAAGGGAATATCTTCACCGCCGGCCTCTTTTTGAATCAGGCTGAAATGATGGGTATGGCTTTCCATATAGAGATCGCGGCCTTCCTTCATTTTTCCCCTGGCCTCTTCCACTCTTCCCTGTTTTACAAGGTTTATGGCCTCTATATACATACTCTTGGCTCCGCCCACTGCCGCAACAATCTGACAGGCGATAAGCTGGATTTCCTCTTTTATATGATCCATGTTCTTCTCCTTTCAGCTAACCCATTATTTCACAAATTCCTCATATCCTTTTAGGGCATCATTTAAAACATTCTCTCCATTGATCAGCCCGTAGTCACGCATATTGATGCATTGAATGAACTTCCCGGCCAACTCTTTCCTGATTGCCGCTTCACGAAACTTTATCTGTGGAGCCAGCAAAACAATGTCCGCTTCCGGGCCTAACTTGCCTGTGGTGGATTCCGCAAACGCTTCAATTTCATGCTCCATTCCCTTTGCCAGCGCTGCCTGGCGCATTTTAGTTACCAATAAAGAGGTTGACATTCCTCCTGAACAAAACAAGTAAATTTTCATAATAAATTCTCCGTTCTTTTTACGATTTACAAAAAGTTTCTTTTCCCAGCAGCACGGCTCCGGCACATGAATCGTATACGGGATGCTGCATAAGAATGCCTTGGCTTTCCAATGGCTTAAGGATTTTATCCCCTGCCCGGTATACTCCGCCGATGTAAGAGATCGGGACTTCCCGATCAAATAACTCTTTTAATGATTTGATGTAAACAGAGTGCTCCAGGGCGGCCTCCCGAAACAGCCGCTCTGCGGTCTGGCTTCCCGCCAGGCTGGCTTCATAGACCAAACCTGCCAGTTCAGCGGTTTTTGTCCGTACGGTTTGTACATGATCAAACATGACCCTGATTAAATCAGCAGGCTCTGACAGAGAATAATGTGCTGTAATCAAGTCAAATAAAACATCTTTTTCCATCATATCCTCTGACATCCTGGCATACATTTTCAGGGCTTTTTTCCCAATGTCATAGGCAGACCCTCCGTCATCAATCAAATAACCAAAACCGCCTCTTCTGTACCATTTTCCATTTTTATAAGCCACTGCAATAGAACCGGTCCCTGCGATCATGACAATTCCCTCTTTGCCGCCTAAAGCGCCAAATGCGGCAATCTGGGAATCATTGTGCAGAACGTACTTATGCTCTGCAGCGACATCTTTGATCACTTCTTCTATGTTCCGGCGTATCTCAGCCACTTCACCGTAACCTGCCAGGCCAAAGGAAAGAACGGTTTCATTGCTGGAATAATTTAACAGTCCGTTGATTCCCTGCTGCAGAATTTCTTTCATCCTGCCGTATCCGACCTGACCGAAGTGGCTGGTCCCCAATTCAATTTCTTTTATGGTATTTAAGTTCTCATCCGACAGACGAAACAGGGTCTTTGTCCCTCCGCCATCGATTCCGATATAATTCATTGAGCTTCATCCTCTGTAAATACAAACTTCTGCCAGGGTTTGATACAGTCGATTAAAAATACTTCCTGCCGGGAAATATGGCCGACCACATTGGACTTTCCGGAATTCTTCATTTCATTTGCCACAATCTGCAGCTCTCCGCAGTAATGCCCGTATTCGCTGCTTTCAATGACAATATCTCCCCGCTTAAGTATTTCAGGAGCGTGATGCACCGGAAATGCTTCCCCTTTATATTTCACACGGGGCTGAGTGGAGCGAATCAGATTTCCCGATATATCTCCCCGGTTAAAATGCAGCTCTTCCAAAACAATCTTTTTTTCCGTTTCTGTGATATCAGGTTCCAGGCACACGCTTAAATTGACCAGATTCAAATTGACCTTACTGATTCTTTCCAATTCCTCAGGGCTGGGATAACAGTTGGAAATAATGATATTATCTATTTGCCCCATTGCTATATAGTGTTTCATCTGTACATCAATGGGTAAGTTTCTATGTGCCTCTAACGTGGGAAGACCTTCCGTCACAGGCCAGGGCCCAAAGGTATCCCGGTTTTGGGAGGTGACAAACGCAGAGGTATTTAAACCGTACCTTTTAAAACGCTCTGTACATTTGTCAAAATGCTCCAAACTCAACCCACTGTAATTATGAGGGTAAAAATTATGGCAGCCAATCAGATAGTATGGATTGGGCTGATAATCCATGATCGTATCCAGATAATGTGTATCCTGGCTCATATTTAATTCCACTTTCAAGCCATACGGGTTGAAGGTCATAATGCTTTCTTCTGAACCGCTAAACCCTAAATCCAGGCGGATTCCATCTGCATTCAGTTCATGAAAAAAGGACAGGTCATTGTAGCTGATTCCAAAATTATGAAATACTTTAGGGCTGACATCCAATATCACCTCATATCCGCATTCTTTGGCAAAGGTATTAATTTCTTTAAACTCATCTATAATTTCTTCTTTTGCCTTTGTTACAGATAATAAACAGGAAAATATTCTGCTAAAACCGAGTTCACTCATTTTCTTAATGTAGTCAAGCACTTCCTGCTTATCACTCTTTTCGGGATAGATCGATATTCCCAGTTTCCTCATAATTTCCTCCATTCTGCCGCTTTAAGCGGTCTTATCAATGACTTTCCTTCTCTTCCGCTAAAAGCTTGGAATCGTACTTTATAAAAAATGGGTAGTAAATAACAATTGACAGGATAATCAACAAAATATTTAAAATAACTCCCCTGAAATCTCCTCCTGTTGCAATAAAGGCACCAATCGGCCCTGGAAGGGTCCATGGCGGCAATGCCACCAGTTTATTCACCATGCCGGTGCTGATTGCTATGTAAGCGATTGTGGCATTTGCTAAAGGTGCCAGAATAAATGGGGGGATTAAAATCGGATTTAATACGATTGGAGTACCGAAGATGATCGGTTCATTAATATTAAATACCGCAGGTAAAAAAACTGTTTTTCCCAAAGCTTTTCCAAACTCTGATTTGGAACGGAATGCCAGAAGAGCTGCCAGACCAATGGTTGCACCGGCTCCTCCAATCCAGATAAACCACTGGAAGAATGTTTCCGGAGCCACATTTGGAACGGCCTGCCCAGCGGCTAATGCTGCAGCGTTCTGTTCCTGTAAAATCAGCCATACCGGTCTTGCAAGAGCGCCTATGATGGAAACTCCATGGATTCCGAATGACCAGAATAACGTGATCAAAATAACCAGAAGCCATACGGAAAAAATAGAATCCGTAGCTGAAACCAGCGGTTTTACCACAATACTGATCAAACCGTGTACATCGATTTTCAGCCAGTAAACAATTGTGGAAACCAATAAGGTAACTAATAAAGTTGGCACAATTGCTTCAAAGGATCTGGCAACAGAAGGAGGTACTGAGTCGGGCATTTTAATGGTGATGTTATTTTTTGTCGTAAATCTGAGGATTTCCACTGAAATAATTCCGACAATCATGCCCACAAACAGTCCGGCAGAGCCCAGATTTGCCATCGGCGTCACAAAGCCCAGCCCTTTCTGGAGCATCACGGCACCTTCCGTACCTTTGTCCACAATAACGCGGATAGTCTCTCCGTCAACAATCCGTTCAATTGCCCAGACTTCTCCAACAATCTGGGGCATAATTGTCAGCAAGTATCCGATGGTGGCAATAATAGAACCGGAAACAGGGTCGAGATCGTATGACTTTGCCAGACTATGCCCTAATCCAATGACTGCATAGATCGACATAATAAACATGGTCATTCGATAAGGGAGCAGAATTGTTGCTGCATTTGCCTTTGCCCAAACAGCAATTCCCCAATCGGCCGGCAGAGGCGGGAATGCGATAATCAGGAAAAGGGAGCCGACCATAATCAATGGAAGGGTTGCCACAATACCGTCTCGTACTGCGCGGAGATAGCGGTTTTGCGAAAGCTTGATCATAACATTTGTAATTTTTTCTAACATAATGTCCTCCTAAATTTTTTTTATATTTTATTTGAAAATAAAATATTCTGATTCATTCAGTTAAATGAAATATTGATAAAATATCCAATAATAACTGATGGTAAAAAAAACCAAAAAGAAAATCAAAAACTGCACCATAAGACCTTTTGATACACCCTTTTTGCTGTCAACAAAGTTGCGCACATAGCAGATTCCCAGGCTGCCAAAAAGCGATGTACTCACTACTGTGGTTATCTTGCAGCCAATTCCAGCCAGATCAAGCAGGGCCGGTACCACCATTGTCCCGATCAGGCAGGTGAAAGCGAAGATCAAGGCGCCTTTTAAGCTGAACATTTTTATCGTATTATCCGGAACATGGAGGGGTTCCATTGACTTTTGCTTGGACTGCTTCAAATTATTCTCTCCTTTCTCTGTCTAGTTTTCTTTATTTACTACTTCATAGGTCTTATAAAGACTCTCAAAGGTTTTCTCATTGTAAAACAATCCATAGGTGTAAAAAAGAATGTCAACAATGTAAAAATGCATGATTCTGGAAGTGGTGGCGGTTGCACGGTATTCCTTCTCTAAGGATGCGGCTCCAAAGGAAATATCTGCGAGTTCTGACAGCGGAGTTTCCCCTACCCTGGTCAGGGCTATGATAGGCACTCCATTTTTCTTTGCAATTTCCGCAAGCTCAAGCATTTCTTTTTTTCTGCCGGAATAGGAAACCACAAAAAGCAAATCATTCTCTGTTAAATTTGATACTGCGATTTTTCTGCAGTCATTGTCATTGTAATGGACAACATCCTTTTGGATTCTCAATAATTTGCCCACCATATCCTGAGCCACAAAATCACTCACGCCGATTCCGGCACAGATGATTTTTCTGGATTTATTCAACAACTGGGCAGCCTTTAAGATGTCTTCCTGGTTCAGCATCGTAAACGTATCCTGAAAAGAAGCAATATTCTGGTTTAACAGCGCTTTCGCTATGTTATTTTTAAAATCCTCTGAATTGTCATAAAATGTTTTCTCATCGTAAACAGGGATTTCCTGTGATAATGCAATTTTAAGCTGAGCAAATCCATCAAATCCAAACTGCTTGCAAAACCGTGTGACCGCTGCCTGACTGACTCCGATTTCTTTAGCCAGCGCTTCGGCAGACATCCAGACAATATTTTGAACATTTTTAATCAGATACTGCGCAATTACTTTATTGTTTTTACTGAGATAATCTTTCTCCTGCTGAATGACATATAATAATCCTTCCATAGTTTACCTCCCAAACGTTTTTTATTTCGGTAACATCATCATAACACATGTGAATGGTTAATTCAATATGTTAAAAATAATGAATAATATATTTATTTTTGTATATAATGCATAAATTGCTGCCGTCCTGTTACAGTCCACTTTTTAAATTTCTGTACCGCAGATGCGGGAATGGTGCTTCTAAAAATTTAATTCTTTGTCATTCATGTGCCTGATCACATTTTACTTTTCTCGTTTTTGGGAGCAGGGAAATGAACAGGAGAGAAAATAAAAGGGCTGAGAATGAATGAAATATTCAAAAGTAAAAAAATAAGCAGGGCAACAGGACTATTAATCCCAATTGCTCTGCTTAAAAAGTTTCTCTTTTTCAGTTCATTCCCAAACGGATAAAAAACGGCTTTCCGGTGGGAAGGATACAAACTTTATTTCCGATATATAATCTCATCTCTCCCCGGACCATTGGACACCATGGTAATAGGAGTTTCCAGCTCTTTTTCAATGAATTCAATATAATTTCTGCAATTCTCCGGCAGGTCCTCATACTTCTTGATTCCCCTGATCTCACACTTCCAGCCCGGAAGAACGGTATACACCGGCTTTGCCTTATTAAGCTGTGTGGTGGTCGGGAAATCCTTTGTGACTTTTCCGTCAATCTCATATCCCACGCACACAGGAAGCTCATCTAAATATCCCAGAACATCGAGAACCGTAAGAGCCGCTTCTGTAGCGCCCTGAATCCGGCAGCCGTATCTGGAGGCAACTGCATCGAACCAGCCCATACGCCTTGGCCGTCCGGTGGTAGCGCCGTATTCTCCGCCGTCACCGCCCCGGCGTCTCAGTTCATCGGCTTCGTCTCCGAATATCTCGCTGACAAAGGCCCCCGCTCCCACTGCACTGGAATAAGCTTTAACAACCGTCGTAATATTTTTAATCTCATAAGGAGGAATTCCCGCTCCGATGGCTCCGTATGCAGCCAGTGTGGAGGAAGAAGTCACCATGGGATAAATTCCATGATCTGTGTCCTTTAAGGAGCCAAGCTGTCCCTCTAAAAGAATGGTTTTTCCTTCCTTGATGGCCTGATGAAGGTATGCGGATACATCGCATACATAAGGAGCCACCATGTCCCTGTATTCCCTAAGAGTATTAAGCAGCTCTTCCTGGTCAATGGCAGGCTTGTGGTAAAGGTGTTCCATCAGAATATTTTTCGTCTCACATACTCTGGCAATCTTTTCCTTTAACACTTCGTCATCAAAAAGCTCACTGACCTGAAAACCGATCTTGGCGTATTTATCAGAATAAAATGGTGCAATCCCTGATTTTGTGGAGCCAAAGGACTTCTTTCCAAGACGCTCCTCCTCATATTCATCGAATAAAATATGATAGGGCATCAGAATCTGGGCCCGGTCTGAAACCAGAACGTGGGGCTTGGGAACTCCCTTGCTCACCAGATCGTCAATTTCCTTGACAAGAAAAGGAATATTCAGTGCCACGCCGTTTCCGATGATGCTGGTGGTGTGATTATAGAATACGCCTGAAGGCAGAAGGTGAAGGGCAAATTTACCGTAATTGTTGATGATGGTATGCCCTGCATTGCTGCCTCCCTGATAGCGGATGATGATATCCGATTCCATTGCCAGCATGTCCGTGATCTTGCCTTTTCCTTCGTCGCCCCAGTTAGCTCCTACGATTGCTCTTACCATTTAATTGTTCCTCCTTCGAGTGAAAAGTAACTTTTACTGACCTATGATAACCCAAAGAGCGACATAAGTAAAATCAATATTATTTATATTATTCATAATTTCAGCTTATATCATTCATCATCAGCTTTAAAAGCCGGTTTCCAGCCGTGGACATGGGAAGCTTCTTATCTGTGACCAAAGAAAAATGCCGTCTTGGCATTTCCTCCCGGAATTTCAGCTCAATTAAGTTCCCCTTTTCCAGCTCCGCCTGGGCAAACTCCGACATCACGCACCCCACTCCCAGATTGCGCATGGCAAACTGAACGATCATGTCGCTGGTGGACAGCTCAAATTCCGGTTCCACAACCACGTTGTGAGAAGCCAGATAATCGTCCATAAAGATTCGTGTGCTGGTGGGTTTTTCCAGGAAAATGCAGGGAAGCTCTTTAAGAATCTCATATTCCAGCACCTTTCCTTCCAGGTGACGGAATTTTTCCCCTGCCACAAACACGTTCCTGATTTCCTTCACATCAGTGCTGACCACCTGATCCCTGGCTTCAAAGGGAGTGCTGACCACTCCGAAATCAATTTTACCCTGATACAAAAATCCGAGAGTCTCCGGGGTGGGACCATTGGAAACCGTCACCTTGATGCCGGGATAGAGCTCGTGAAACTGCTCCAGATAAGGCAGAAGATAAAACTGAAGGGTCATATCACTGGCCCCGATCCGCACCTCTCCCGTATCCAGGTCTCTCATCCGCTTTAGTACAGTTTCCCCATTCCAGATATTCTCTAAACCGGCTTTTACATAATCGTAAAAGACTTCCCCTTCCCTGGTCAGGCGGACTCCCTTAGGTGTCCTCAAAAAAAGCCTGCTGTCCAAAGACTGCTCCAACTGCCTGATGGTCTGGCTGACAGCCGGCTGGGAGATGCAGAGCTGGTCTGCGGCCAGGGTAATGCTCCCAAGACGGGCCACATGGTAAAACACCTTATAATATTCCAGATTGCCGTTCATGGTTCCTCCTGCTATCAAAATAAAAGGCAGGCAGACCTTTCAAAAACACAAAGTCTGCCCGCACAGCTTTACACGTTGATCTCTGCCTTCATCCCCAGAAATTCCCTGTTTTTCTCAAGAAGGGGGGTTACCTCTTCATCGAGATAAGCGGTGACCTGAGCCGGGGCACATCCCACATACTTTTTAGGGTCCATGCCCGCCTTTAATTCCTCCAGGGAAAGGTTAAAGGAGGAATCTGCTGCAATCAGCTCCAGCAAATTGTTATCCAGGCCTTTTTCCTTCACATTCCGCCCGGCTTCCATGGACAGCTCCCGGATTCTTTCATGGAGCTCCTGTCTGTCCCCTCCCGCCTTTACAGCGTCCATCATGATATTTTCCGTTGCCATAAAGGGAAGCTCGGCCATCAAATGCTTTTCAATGACCTTGGGATAAACCACAAGGCCATCCACCACATTCAAATAAAGGTCTAAAATACCGTCCACAGCCAAAAATCCTTCCGGCACGCTGAGGCGCTTATTGGCGGAATCGTCAAGAGTCCGTTCAAACCACTGGGTCGATGACACCAGCATGGGGTTCATCACATCTGCCATCACATAATTGGACAGGGAAGCCATCCTCTCGCTCCTCATGGGATTGCGTTTATAGGCCATGGCAGAAGAACCGATCTGATGCTTTTCAAAAGGCTCCTCCAACTCTTTTAAATGCTGCAAAAGGCGGATGTCATTGGAAAATTTATGGGCGCTCTGGGCAATGCCTGCCAGCACATTGACCACCCGGCTGTCCACTTTTCTGGAATAAGTCTGACCGGAAACCGGATAGCAGCCCGGAAAACCCATTTTTTCTGCAATCATATCATCAGCTTTTCTCACCTTGTCCATGTCGCCGTCAAACAGCTCTAAAAAACTGGCCTGTGTGCCTGTCGTTCCTTTAGAGCCTAAAAGGCGGATGGAACTCAGCAAATAATCCACATCTTCTAAATCCATCATCAGATCATGGAGCCAGAGTGTGGCCCTCTTTCCCACAGTGGTGGGCTGGGCAGGCTGGAAATGGGTAAAGGCCAGAGCAGGCAAGTCCTTATATTTATCGCAGAAACCGGCCAGCAGGCTGATGACGTTTAACAGCTTTCTGCGGACTAAGTTCAAGGCCTCTGTCATAATAATAATATCCGTATTATCTCCCACATAGCAGGAGGTGGCTCCTAAATGGATGATGCCCTTGGCCCCCGGACACTGGACACCGTATGCGTAGACATGGGACATCACATCGTGGCGGACCTCTTTTTCTCTCTGTCTTGCCACATCGTAATTGATCTCATCCTGATGGGCTTTTAATTCCCCGATCTGTTCTTCTGTAATAGGAAGGCCCAGTTCTCTTTCCGTTTCCGCCAGTGCGATCCACAGCTTTCTCCAGGTTTTAAACTTTTTATCCTGGGAAAAAATATACTGCATTTCCCGGCTGGCATAACGCTCTGAGAGCGGACTTTGATATCTGTCTGTCATCCTTTCCTATTCCTCCTTGGTTTTGATTTCCTGCTTATCATAGCATATTTTTCGATTCATGGGAAGAAAAAAGCGGGACTGCTTTCACAGCAATCCCCATTTTGCAGAGGCAACCCTCTTATCTTATGTATTCTCCCCGGATATCCTCCTTGGGAGGATTGATCGGATAATTTCCGCTGAAACAGGCCGTGCATATGGGGAGTCCCTCTGCCAGCTCGCTTAAACGCCCCAGTTTTAAGTAAGACAGGGAGTCGACTCCCAGCAGATCGCGGATTTCCTCCACGGTCCGGTTATGTGCAAGCAATTGCTCTTCATCAGGAATATCGGTTCCAAAGTAGCAGGGATGGAGAAATGGAGGCGCGCTGATCCGGACATGGACCTCTTTTGCTCCTGCTTCCCGGAGCATATTGACGATGATGGCGCTGGTGGTTCCACGCACAATGGAATCGTCAATCATGATCACCCGTTTCCCGGCCACCGCCTCCTTTAAAACATTCAGTTTAATCCTGACAGAAGATTCCCGGCTGCTCTGTTTGGGCCGTATAAATGTCCTTCCCACATAGGAGTTCTTCACAAAGGCCGTTCCATAAGGAATTCCGGATTGAAGGGAATAGCCGAGGGCTGCCCCATGGCCCGATTCCGGCACTCCCACCACAAGGTCGGCTTCAACCGGAGAATCCATGGCCAGAGCCCTTCCCGCACAAAGCCTGGAATGGTAGACGCTGACCCCGTCAAATACACTGTCAGGCCTTGCAAAATAGATGTATTCAAAGACGCACCTGGCTTCCTTTGATTTTTCCTCCGGGCAGAGGGTGGTATCGGAAGAAATGCCTTTTTTCGTAATGGTCACGATCTCACCCGGTCTCACATCCCGGACAAACTCAGCTCCAATGGTATCCAGCGCACAGCTTTCCGATGCCAGGATATAGGCATTATCCCGTTTTCCAATGCAGAGTGGTTTAAACCCAAAGGGGTCTCTGGCTCCGATCAGCTTTCTTGGGCTCATGATCACCAAACAATACGCTCCCACGATCTTTTTCATGGCATTGACTGCCGCCGCCTCTACGGAGTTGGTCTTCACCCGCTCCCTGGCGATGTGGTAAGCGATCACCTCTGAGTCAATGGTGGTCTGGAAAATAGCTCCGTTATACTCCAGTTCCCTGCGAAGCTCCGGCGCATTGACCAGATTTCCGTTATGGGCCATGGCCAGAGCGCCTTTCACGTAGTTGAGAACGAGAGGCTGGGCGTTTTCCCTGGTGCTGCTTCCGGCAGTGGAATAACGGACATGGCCCACTCCGATGTTGCCCTGAAGGCTTTCTATGATCTCCGGCGTAAAGACCTCATTGCACAGTCCCATCCCTTTGTATGCGTTTACCTTGCCTTTAGGGCCTTCCGTATCCGTGACTGCGATTCCGCAGCTCTCCTGCCCCCGATGCTGAAGTGCAAATAATCCGTAATAAATGGTGGAAGCCACTTCACCGCCGTCGCAGTCAAAAATCCCGAATACGCCGCACTCTTCACGAAGCTTTCCTTCTATATCGAAATCCAATCCTTGATTCATTTGATGTCTTCCTTCCCTGTGATGTTTACTGGATTCCCAGGCGGCTAAATACCTCCTCATAAGCATCCTCTGTACCGCCTAAGTCCCTGCGGAACCGGTCCTTGTCCAGCTTTTGTCTGGTGTCCTTATCCCACAGCCTGCAGGTGTCAGGAGATATCTCATCTGCCAGTATGACCTGGCCGTGATATCTGCCGAATTCTATTTTAAAATCAATTAAGTCAATGTTCAGCCCGTCAAAGTACTCTTTCAGCACATCATTGACGAGAAATGCGTACTCTGTCACAGCGTCAATCTCTTCCTGGGTGGCAAGGTCTAAAGCCAGTGCGTAATAGCTGTTGATAAAAGGATCGCCCAGATCATCGTTTTTATAGCTGAATTCAAGAGTCGGGCGGGAGAATTTGATGCCCTCTTCCATTCCCATCTTCTTAGCAAAGCTTCCGGCGGAATAATTTCTCACAATGACTTCAAGAGGAAGGATTTCCACTTTCTTCACCGCTGTTTCCCTGTCATTTAACTCCTGGATCAGATGGGTGGGAATGCCTTTTTCCTCCAGCTTCCGGAAAATAAAATTGGTCATCCGGTTGTTAATGGCCCCTTTTCCCGAAATGGTGCCTTTTTTTAGGCCGTTAAATGCCGTGGCGTCGTCTTTATAAGAAACAATCAATACATCCGGATCTTCGGTTTTGTAAACCTTCTTTGCTTTTCCCTCGTACAGCAGCTCTTTTTTCTCCATGGATTCCACCTGTCCTTTTCTCAACGGATTTATAAGTTTTCCAAATAAAACTACAGTATTTCAGTAGAAATTATAATACGTTGAAAATAGGATTGCAACTGGTTTTGTTATTATAAATACTTATGACCAAAACACGGTTCTGGTTCTCAATCCGGTTCCTGCAAGACCACCTGCTCCACCTTCTGCCACAGCTTTACAGTCCCTTCCTTCCAGTTTAAAGAAAATCCGTTTTCCCTGGTCTCCCCGGATTTCCGGTCTTCATGGCCTTCTTCAGAAACAGACCACGCCTCTTTTTCCACGGAAAAATATTTTTCAGACCAAAGGGCCAGCTCTTTTCCATAAATGGGCAGAATCAGGACAGCCTCCAAAAAAGCCATGAAAAGAAGACCTTTTCTGAGCCCGTTTTGGCTGTGTTTTTTGTATCCATGGGCCCAGCGCAGCTTTCTCCACGGTTTTTTCTTTCTGTTGTAATTTTCTGTCACAGTATTAAACCTCCCTGCCGTCACAGGCCGGATGTATGATAGAATATTAGGGGTAACGGGCCGAAATGCCGGCCTTTGAGCAATGCAGACATGCTTTTTTATTATTATATCCCATATCAAAAAAAGCTTCAAGCACGATCTCTGCCTGAAGCTCTTTTTTAATGCCATTTTCCATTTATGGGGCTTTTGTAGTGCTTTCCCCGGTTACCTTGTCAACGCCCTTTTTTACGTCCTCCACCACATCGTTTGTAACTCCTGTGCTGGCGGATTCATCAACTTTTACGTCGGCTTTTGTGGTAGCGGCAGCCGTGGTCTGAGTGGTTGCAGCGGTGGTTCCTGCTGCATTTGTTCCATTGTTATTTTTTGCAGTATTGCAGGCGGTTAACAATACCACTGACATAATGACAAAAAGAGCAAAAACATAAGACTTCATTCTTTTCATAATACATTCTCCTTTCATTTTCTATGATTAGTATGTGTAAAGGAGTGATGAATTATGGTGGAAATTTTTTGAAATTATGATTGAACCACGTCTTTCATGGTGTAAAGTCCCGGTGTTTTTCCTGCCAGGAATTTTGCCGCGGATACGGCTCCTTTTGCGAAAATCGCCTTGGAATAAGCGGTATGGTTAAAGGTGATCACCTCGTCGGCTCCTGCAAAAATCACATCATGCTCTCCCACGATGGTTCCGCCGCGGACAGACTGGATACCGATTTCCTTTTTATCTCTGGCTTCGGTCTTTGTGCTTCTGTCACATACGTAATGGTACTCATGGTCCATGGCTGCATTGATGGAATCAGCCAGGGCAAGGGCTGTCCCGCTGGGGGCATCCACTTTTTTATTGTGATGTTTTTCCACGATCTCAATGTCAAAGCCAGCTCCTGCAAGAACCTGGGCTGCTTCCTTCACCATCTTGATCAGCAGGTTGACTCCAAGGGACATGTTGGCAGAACGAAGAATGGCAACTTGTCCGGCAGCCTTGTATACCCTTTCATTCTGTTCCTCAGAAAGCCCTGTGGTGCATAACACCACAGGAACCTTCTCTCTTATGCTGTACTCCAAAAGGCCATCCACCGCCTTTGCAGAGGCAAAGTCCACAATCACATCAGCCTTGACATCGCAGGCTTCCAAAGACGGAAACACAGGATATGAATTCTGTCTGGTGTTGTTGGGGTCAATTCCCGCAACAATTACAATGTCTTCATCTTCTGCCGCAATCTGGGTGATGGTCTGGCCCATCGCCCCGTTACAGCCGTGCATTATCATCTTAATCATGTGTTCCTCCATGTGTATCGTTTTGAAAATTATAAAATTCCGTATTCCTTCATGGCTTTCTTTAAACGTTCCTGATTCTGGGGCTCCATCTCTGTAAGAGGAAGGCGCATCGGGCCTGCGTTCATTCCCATGAGGTTTAAAGCTGCTTTTACGGGAATGGGATTCACCTCGCAGAACAGAGCATTGATCAAAGGAATGGCAGCGATCTGAAGGCTGGCGCTTCTCTTTACATCTCCCTTAAAATAAGACTCACAGATCTCATGGGTCTGGGCGGGAGCGATGTTGGAGAGAACGGAAATCACGCCTTTTCCTCCCAATGAGAGAAGGGGTACGATCTGGTCGTCATTGCCGGAGTAAACATCAGCACATCCGTCGGAGAAATTCATCAGATCCGCGATGGCTGTAAAGTTTCCGCTGGCCTCCTTGACTCCCACAATGTTGGAAACGCTGCGGCACAAGTCTGCGATGGTTTCCGGTGCAATATTGATTCCGGTTCTTCCCGGTATATTATATAGAAGAATGGGAATTTTTACCTGGTCTGCAACTGCTTTAAAATGGGCTTTCAGTCCGTTCTGAGTAGCTTTATTATAATAAGGAGACACCAGAAGGAGTCCTTCTGCACCGTGTCTTTCCGCTTCTTTTGAAAGATAAACAGCAGTGTCTGTACAATTAGAGCCGGTTCCTGCAATGACCGGAACACGCTTTTTGGTCACTTCACAGACAAAGCGCACGACCTCCAAATGTTCCTCATGAGTCATAGTAGACGCTTCTCCGGTGGTGCCGCAGGCAATGATGGAGTCTGTTCCTCCCGCAATCTGGAACTCTACCAGCTCCTCCAGCTTCTCATAGTTTACTTCCCCATTTTCTTTAAATGGTGTGACAAGGGCCACACCTGCACCTTCAAAAATTGCCATTATATTATCCTCCTGATTCATTTTTTATACATATGAGCGAAACTGCCAAGAAAAACAGAGCTGGCGACAGGGCCAGCTCTTAAAGTTTCAGAATTAATGATATCGTCTTTCTTTAAGTAGCTCCCCATCCAGACGGATGACAGTCACATGGCTCTTAACCATATGCCCAGAATGAATATGTTCAGGCCATACCACTCTTCGGCGTCTCTTCCTTTCCTCTATCCTCCCCTGCACCTGATGCATCGGACAGCCTACTGATAAGCAACGCAACCTCTACTCTTATATTATGTATTATATCACCATACTAACATTATTATTTTGTGTTGTCAACTTTAAGATGGTCTATTTCCAGGATATTATCCACATAAGGCTCGATCTCTTTGGAAAATACCTTACCGGTCAATATGACGTCCATTTCCTCCACCTTAAACTGAAGCAGCCGGATCAGCTCCTCTGCTTCCACGATCTTCTGGTCCAAAAGTCCAAGGATTTCGTCCAGAATGAGAATGTCGCATTCTCCGGTGGATAAAACCTTTTTTGCAAAGTTTAATCCGTTGCGGATATTCATTCGCTCCTCTTCCTGCTGTTCCTTAGAAAGATCTTCAAAAAGACCGTCGGATTTCTCAAACCGGAATATCTTCATCTCCGGCTCCAGGCGTTTTAAAATATCCAGGGAACCCTTTCCTGGACAGCCCTTTAAAAACTGGATCATAATGACAGTTCTGTTCTTAGTCAGAGCCTCGATTCCCATGCCAAGGGCAGCCGTGGTCTTTCCCTTCCCTTTGCCGCATATAACCTGTATTGTACCTTTATTCATCCTATTGCACCTCATAAGAGCTTTAAAAGCGATCGTTTCCGTATTACTTCAGAGCCTGCTTATCGTATCATAACTTTAATAATTTTGCAACATTTTCTTAAGGAATTCAGGTTATACCTCGTCACACTCTAATTTGCTGACAGAAACCTCATAAGCAATTCTCTTCTCGCACTCGGTTTCACTCAGCTTTTTGGTGTATTCCCTGCTTTGGACCCTTCCCCACACCTTGACTCTGGTCCCTACTGAAAATCCGGAAGCATATCTGGCATTTCTTCCCCACGCAATGCAGGGTATGTAATCTGACTTACCATATGGGCGGTTTACCGCAAGAAGGAGGTCTGCAATTTCCCTTCCCAGGGGAGTTTTCCTGTAAATGGGAGCTTTGCATATATATCCATCCAGAAAAATTTGATTGGTTTTTGTATAATCGGTAAATTCTTCTATGAAATGAATTTCCCTTACAAAGATCGAAAGCACCAGGCGGTTTTTCGTCCCCTCATGACGGTTATAGGAACGGAACTGTCCGATGGCCTCAATGGTCAGGCCGTTGTAATCCCCATCCACATCAATCAGACGCTCTGAAATCATCAATGGTATGACATCTGCCTGTTCACTCAAGCGGTTAACTGCAATATCCACCATATAAAATCCTTCTCCAAATACCTCATGGCTAAAGGTGAAGCCGGAAATAATTTCTCCTATCACGCTTACTTTGTTGTTTTCAATCATTTTTTCTGACATTGTATTTCTCCTCTTCCTTCACTTAATTTGCCGCTGCAATATGCCTCACAGCTATTATTAAATTTATGTCCCAAAAACTTTTTCCATGATAAAAAACAATCCAAAAATATCGACAGGACCAGGCAGGCAAAAGGGGGAAAAGAAAAGAGAATACTGCTTTTTCAGCAGCATCCTCTTAAATATGTCAGATTATGACAGGGATTTTTTGTTGAGAGAAGACCTTTTTCTCATAGTCGGGTCTAAAATTTTCTTTCTGATTCTGAGACTGGTAGGGGTGATCTCCAAAAGCTCGTCTGTATCAATGAAGTCCAGGGACTGCTCTAAGCTCATTTCCTTTGGAGGAGTTAATTTTAAGGCCTCGTCAGCGCCTGAAGAACGGGTGTTGGTCAGCTTCTTCATTTTACAGACATTGATCTCAATGTCCTCTGCCTTTGGATTCTGGCCGATGACCATACCGGCATATACCTTTACTCCGGCTCCGATAAAGAGGATTCCTCTCTCCTGGGCATTGAATAAGCCGTAGGTGATGGATTCTCCTGACTCGTAAGCGATGAGGGAGCCTGTCTTTCTATAGGACAGTTCGCCCTTAAATGGTGCATAATCGTCAAAGGCGGTGTTCATGATACCATTTCCCTTTGTATCGGTCATGAACTCTCCTCTGTAGCCGATCAGACCTCTTGATGGAATGGAAAATTCCAGTCTGGTGTAGCCGCCGTTTGCAGGGCTCATGCCCTGAAGCTCGCCCTTACGGCTGGTCAGCTTCTGGATAACAGCTCCTGTAAATTCCTCCGGAACATCGATATAAGCGATTTCCATTGGCTCCAGCTTGCGGTTTCTCTCGTCAAATTTATAGAGAACCTCTGCCTTGCTGACTGCAAATTCAAAGCCCTCTCTTCTCATGTTTTCAATGAGAACGGATAAATGAAGCTCGCCTCGTCCGGAAACCTTAAAGCACTCTGCAGCGTCAGTTTCCTCCACACGAAGGCTTACGTCAGTGTTAAGTTCCCTAAACAGACGCTCTCTTAAGTGGCGGGAGGTGACAAACTTTCCTTCCTGGCCTGCAAGAGGGCTGTCATTTACCATGAAATTCATGGCAATGGTGGGCTCTGATATCTTCTGGAACGGAATTGCTTCCGGATTTTCTACGGAACATAACGTATCGCCGATGTGGATATCAGCAATACCGGAAATAGCGACTATGGAACCTATGGAAGCTTCCTGAATCTCCCTTTTGTTAAGGCCTTCATATTCGTACAGTTTTCCCACTTTTACCTTGCGGGATTTGCCGGGCTCATGATGGTTTACGATGACGCATTCCTGGTTTACCCTGATATTTCCGTTGTCCACCTTGCCTACGCCGATTCGTCCCACGTATTCGTTGTAGTCAATGGTGCTGATCAAAAGCTGGGTGGACGCTTCCGGATCGCCTTCCGGTGCCGGGATGTGGTCGATGATGGTCTGGAATAAAGGAGCCATGTCCGTTTCCTCGTCATCAAGTCCCATCTTTGCAAAGCCGCTTCTGGCGGAAGCATAGACAAAGGGGCAGTCAAGCTGCTCTTCGCTGGCGTCCATATCCATAAGAAGTTCTAAAACCTCTTCTTCTACTTCTTCCGGCCTTGCTTCGGGACGGTCTATTTTATTGATACAGGTCACGACAGACAAGCCCAGATCGAGAGCCTTTCTGAGAACGAATTTCGTCTGTGGCATAACTCCCTCGTAAGCGTCTACTACCAGGATTACGCCGTTTACCATCTTTAAGACACGTTCCACCTCTCCGCCGAAATCCGCATGGCCGGGGGTGTCAATGATGTTGATCTTGGTATCGCCAAAATGAACCGCTGTATTCTTGGATAAGATGGTGATTCCTCTCTCACGCTCAATATCATTGGAGTCCATCACACGCTCCATCACTTCCTGGTTCTCCCGGAAAATGCCGCTCTGCTTTAACAGGGCATCCACCAATGTGGTTTTACCGTGATCAACGTGGGCAATGATTGCCACATTTCTTATGTCTTCTCTTTTCATCTTCATAGATTGTGCTCTTCTTTCTTTATTAAACAATTATGGCTCGGCCAAACCGGCTCCCATATCATAAAAAACTAAGGACCATATCTGCCCTTAGTTTCATCAGCATTATAACAATTAGTTAGTATATCATCCTATGTTTAATATTGCAAGATTTTTTTCTTGTTTTTTCGACAAAAACAAAATTTATAATATAGTATTTTTCCCTTGTTTCTGTCAGCTAATTGTACTATACTATTGGCATTACAACTCTATATACAGAAGGATTATGACAAACATGGATTTTAAATCGACAGATGCTTTAATGCAGCACCTTAGAGATAATGGAATTGCTATATCCGGAAGTTCCCAAAGACAACAGTTGATCAACACTGGTTATTTTCACGGATACAAAGGATATCGTTTCTTTTTTTCTTCGGCAAACCGGCTGCCTTTCACCTCTTATCATGAAATATACTCCACCATACAATATGATACAAAGCTAAAATCCCTTTTATACGGAAAGATCATGTTTATAGAAACCGCTTTAAAAAATATTGCACTTAACACAATCATGTCTGAAATCAATTCCAGCAGTATTTACGATATGTACGAAAAAGTCGTCAGCAGCTACAAAAACTCTCCGGCTGAAACCTCAAATGATATAAAAAAGCGGTGTCAAAATGCCAAACTAAAGTTACAGTCTTCCATACAAAATGCCATTTCTTTTTCATATCAGAAAGAAAACCCCAAAATAACACATTTTTATAACAATATTAACTATAGTGAAGTTCCGCTATGGGCTGTCTTTGAAATTCTGACCATGGGGGATTTCGGCCATTTGTTGTCCTGTCTGACTCAGGATATGCGAAAGAAAATCTCCCGGCAGATCGGTATTAATACAGCCAGTGATACAAATTGTGAACTGCTGTACAAATACGTTTATGCTTTAAAAGACTTAAGAAACGCCATTGCGCACAATGACGTTGTTTACGATGTTCGTTTTCGTAAGTTTGACGCTTCCAGGCCGATGCGGCAATGTCTGATATTAGAAATGGGACTGCCCTATATTAATTTTAAAACCATTGGAGATTATATCATCCTCATCTGTTATTATTTGAAAATACTGAAAGTGCCCCAGGCTGAGATAAAGGCTTTTATCCGGGAATTTGAAGAGATTACAGCAGAATATAAACAATCCGTAAACTCAAATGTCGTTTCTGCTGCCGTTCACCCGGACTCAGCTTCGCGTATGGCGATCTTAAAAGATTACATATAGGACTTGCATATTTTATCCCGATATAGTATATTATAGACATCAATTGGGGTATGTATTTGCGGATACATACTTGGAGGAGCCAGAGAAATCCGGCTCCTCTTTCTTTATGCAATCTGTTTTTAACACATGGCAAAACAGTCAGATTATTCTTCCGGAAACAAAAGCACCTCTTTCTCAACCACCCCATAATACACATCTTCCAGCTTGACAACTTCCGCCTGCCCCCCGGTTATATCTGCAATCTCCGTCTGGATTTTCCCCGCCTTCTCCTGGGGAACCAGGATGGTCAGTTCTACTTTGTCCGTATACCCGCTCCCTAAGACGGTAATCCCTTCCTGGGCCAGCATGTACTGGATTTTTCCGATTCCGTTATAATCTGCGGTGAGAGAAAATGTCTCTCCCGGCTCGACAGTTAAGACAACAGAGGACTTAAGTCCCTCCTGGGCAGCTCCTGAATAAGCCCTCACCAGGCCTCCTGTCCCAAGGAGGGTTCCTCCGAAATATCTCGTCACCACCACACAGGCGCCCACAACGCCCTCTCCCTCCAGCACATCGAGAATGGGCCTTCCTGCGGTCTGGGCCGGTTCTCCGTCATCGCTGCAGCGCTTGTGCTCCCCCTTTTTTCCTATGACCCAGGCATAGCAGTGGTGTCTGGCATCCCAGTAGGTTTTCCTCATTTCCTCAATAAATGCCAGGGCCTCCTCCTCTGTTTTCACAGGCCTGGTGCAGGCAATGAAACGGGATTTCTTTTCTGTTACCTCTCCGGTCCCTCCCTGGTATAAAATTTTATAGGAACTTCTCATAAATTTCCTCATTTCTTCCTCATCAATATGGTTTCCATTATATCGGAAAACACAGGCTCAGGCAAGTCCATGTATATTTCTCACATTTTTCTCCAAAATTTAAGAAAGAAGGTCTTTTAAAAGGCAAAAATGGTAAGTGTTGAATTGAAAGGCAATGTTTGGTATAATGAACCGATAAAGGAGGTTTCTTATGAACTACGGCAAACAATCGGTAGAAAAAAAGCTCCGGACCGCCAATTCAAAAACGAGAAAATATTCTGCCAAGGTTTTTCTTGCTTTTTTAAAAAGCTTATTCGTGCTGTTCCTGCTCTGCGGCATCCTGGCCGCCAGCATCGGATTCGGCATGTTTAAAGGAATCATAGACAACGCTCCTGAAGTGGACATTGCCACCATCGTACCCAATGAATATGCCACAACCGTTTATGACAGCGCAGGAAATGTGACGGAAACTCTGGTTACCGCAGGGTCCAACAGGGAGGAGGCCACCTATGAGGAGCTTCCCAAGAACCTGGTCAATGCCTTTGTGTCCTACGAAGATTCCAGGTTCTGGCAGCACAATGGAATTGATCCCCGCTCCATCATGCGGGCTGTCAGGGGCGTGCTGACAGGCGATTCCTCCGCAGGAGGAGGCAGTACCATAACCCAGCAGCTCATTAAAAACAGCGTCTTTGGGGGCGGTATGGAAAAAAGCTTTGGGGAACGGCTGGAGAGAAAGCTGCAGGAATGGTTCCTGGCTGTCAAGCTGGATGGAATCATGTCCAAGGAACAGATCATCACCAATTATTTAAATACCATCAACTTGGGCAATAACTCCCTTGGCGTCAAGGTAGCTGCCAGAAGGTACTTTAATAAGGAAATATCCGACCTGACCTTATCCGAATGTGCGGTTCTTGCAGGCATCACCCAAAACCCCACCAAATTCAATCCCATCACCGGGCAAAAGGCCAACTCAGACAAGCAGAAGGTAATCCTTCAATATATGCACGATCAGGGATATATTTCCAGTGAGGAAGAAGACGAAGCTCTGGCTGACGATGTCTACTCCAGAATTCAGAACGTGGATATCGTCACCAAGGAAACCTCCACCCCTTACAGCTATTTTACAGACGAGCTGGTGGAACAGGTCAAGGAAGCCATGAAGGAACAGCTTGGCTATACGGATACTCAGGCACACAACATGCTTTACAGCGGCGGCTTATCCATCTATACCACCCAGGACCCCCATATTCAGGCCATTGTGGACGAAGAGGTAGGCAACCCCTTAAACTACACAGCAGCCAGATATTCCATCGAATACAGGCTTTCCGTGACTCACAAGGACGGAAACACGGTCCACTATTCCGAAGAGAGTTTAAAGCGCTATCACGCGGACATCGGTGATTCGGGATACGACGGCTTATACGATTCAGAAGAAGAGATTCAAAATGATATCAACGGATATAAAGCCTCCATCATACAGGAGGGGGACACTGTTCTGGGAGAAAGGCTTCAAAAGACCTTACAGCCTCAGGCCTCCTTTGTAATCATGGACCAGAAGACCGGTCAGGTAAAAGCCATAAGCGGAGGGCGGGGCGAAAAGACTGCCAGCCTCACCTTAAACCGGGCCACCAATACCCTGCGCCAGCCCGGCTCTACCTTTAAGATCATAACGTCATTTGCCCCTGCCATTGACACCGGCAGCGCCACCCTGGGAACGGTTTATTACGATTCCGTCTACACCATCGGAAACAAAACCTTTTCCAACTGGTATAAATCGGGATATCAGGGCTACTCCTCCATAAGGGACGGAATCATTTATTCCATGAACATTGTGGCTGTCCGCTGCCTGATGGAAACCGTAACGCCTCAGCTCGGTGTGGAGTACGCCAGGAACTTTGGAATCACTTCCTTAAAGGACACGGACTACAATCCGGCCCTTGCACTTGGAGGAATTACAGACGGCGTTTCCAACTTAGAGCTGACAAGCTCCTATGCCACCATTGCAAACGGCGGGGTATATACAAAGCCCACATTTTTCACCAGAATCCTGGACCATGACGGAAAGATTTTAATCGACAACACGCCGGAAACCCACAGGGTTTTAAAGGATTCCACCGCATTTTTGCTGACTGATGCCATGGCAGACTCCATGGAAAGCAGCAGGAAATTTTCCCAGGGGAATTCAGGCCCCAGCTCCACCAGTACGGCCGCCAACATTCCCGGCATGTCAAACGCCGGAAAAAGCGGTACTACCACCGGCAACAATGACATCTGGTTTGTAGGTTTTACGCCTTACTATACTGCCGGAATCTGGGCAGGCTATGACAACAACCAGAAGCTGACAAGCCAAAACGGCGGAACCTCCTTCCACAAGGTATTATGGAAAAAAATCATGTCCAGAGTCCACGAAGGCATGTCAGATCCGGGCTTTCCGGCTCCGGAGAGCATAGAGACTGCCGATATATGCAGAAAATCAGGCAAACTGGCTGTTTCAGGAGTCTGCAACCACGATCCCAGAGGCAATGCCATCTATACCGAATACTTTGCAAGGGGAACAGTCCCCACAGACGTGTGCAACATTCACGTCCGCGCCACTGTCTGCTCCGTATCACACCGTCTTCCAACGCCTTACTGTCCGGAGAGGACCACAGCCGTCTTCCTGGTGCTTCCGCCTGGAGAAGAGGGCGCAACCGATGATTCCGCATTTGCAATGCCGGGCTACTGCACCATCCATTCTGCCAATTCCGTCATCATCCCTCCGGGAAATGACACGGATTCACCGGACAGCAATAACGGTCCGGGGTATGGGCCGGGATATGGACCTCCGGGTTCAGGCATCGGAGCCCCAGGGCAATGGCCTGGACCGGGATATTAAAAAACAAAAAAAGAGAGCCTGCTGTTATTTGACGACAGCAGGCTTTTTCTTGTTAACTTTTCATTTTCGGTTTAAACAGGACGGAACCCAGGTAGCCAAAAATCAGGGCTCCTGATATTCCCACGGCGCTGGCGGTGAAGCCTCCCTTAAAAACGCCTAAAAGCCCGTCTTCTCCCATGCTCTTCCACACGCCTTTCCAAAGGGTGTTTCCAAAGCCCAGAAGGGGAACGGTGGCTCCTGCTCCCGCCCATTCTGCAAAGGGATCGTAAAGCCCCAAAGCGCCCAGAATGCTTCCGGTCACCACCAGAAGAACCATGATGCGTCCGGGCATCAGCTTGGTGTTATCCATCAATATCTGAACCAGCACGCAGATTCCGCCTCCCACTAAAAATGCTCTCACGTATTCCATAAAAGTCTCCTTTCTTCTCCTCGCTATAAGTTTCCCAGATTTTCAATGACCACTCCATGAGCAATGCCCGGTATGGTCTCTCCCTCGTTATAGCTGGTGGTGGAAAGCAGGGCGCCTGTAGGCACATACAAAACCCTCTTCCACGTCCCATCCTGTACCTTGGGAAGAATGTAGGAGCAAAGGGTGGAGGCCGCACAGCCGCAGCCGCTTCCTCCTGCATGGGTATCCTGAGACTCCGGATCAAATATCTCAATGCCGCAGTCCATATGCTGCTTTTCTATATCATGTCCCTTGTTCTTCATAAAATCCAGCAAAATGGTTCGTCCCACCTGGCCTAAATCTCCGGTGATGATTTTGTCATAATACGATTCATCCACCTGAAAATCTTCAAAATTCCTCTGTATGGTGTGGAAAGCTGCCGGTGCCATGGCTGCTCCCATGTTCATGGAATCCCTGGCGCCCATATCCACCATCCGCCCTGTGGTGATGCCTGTAACGGCTGCAATCCCTTCTTTCCTGGATTTTGAGAGAATGACCGCACCGCAGCCCGTCACTGTCCAGGAAGCGGAGAAGGGCCTCTGGTTTCCGTATCCCAAAGGAAAGCGGAACTGTTTTTCCGCTGTTGCAAAATGGCTGGAAGCCATGGCCAGGATCTTGTCCGCATAGCCGCCGGCAACTGCCATTGCGCCCAGATTCAGGGCCTCTCCCATGGTGGAGCAGGCACCGAATAAGCCAAACAGGGGAATTTCCAAATCCACCGTTCCAAAGGAGGTGGCAATGAGCTGGCCCAGCAAGTCCCCGGCAAATAAGTAACGGATATCCTTTTTCCGGATATTTCCTTTTTCAATCACCAGGTCTGCCGTCTGTTTTTGCAGGGCGCTTTCCGCCTTTTCCCAGGTGTCGGCCCCAAACATGTCATCCTGCTCCACCACGTCAAACATTTTTCCAAGAGGGCCTTCGCCTTCCTTTTTTCCAACAATCGAGGCCATGCTTTCTATGACCGGAGGTTCTTTAAATTTAACACTGGCTTTTCCTATCTGCATTTTTCTCTCTCCATTTCCATGAAGTCCGGAAGCCGGACAGTTGAGTTCTTTCTACAGTATCCCAAACGCCTTTAACACGTATGCGATGATTCCAAGTATCCAGGAGCTTAAAATCCCATACAGGATGACAGGGCCTGCAATGGTAAATATCTTACAGCCGATGCCGAATACCTGGCCCTCTGCCTTAAATTCCACTGCCGGAGCCACCACGGAATTGGCAAATCCGGTGATGGGAACCAGGGCTCCCGCTCCTCCGAATTTCACAATTTTCGGATAGATGTTTAATCCTGTCAGCAGGACGCTGGCTGCGATTAAAACCAGGGTGGTCCAGGCAGAAGCCGTCTCTTTTTCCAGTCCTGTGTTCATGAGTAAAACAGTGATAACCTGTCCTGCGGTGCAGATGATCCCGCCCACAAAAAATGCCTTGATCATTCCCGGCCACCGCTTGTGGACCGGAGTCACCTGTTTTACATAGGCTTCATACGCTTTTTTGTCTATTTCCATTATGTTCCTCCATTCTGTAAGTTCTGTTCTGCTTTACTGTCCAAAATTTTCCACGAAAAATATGAGAGACCCGATCAGCTTTCCGATTCCCAGGGAGAGAATGATATACTGCAGTCCCACTCCCAGATTGAGCCTGCGGCTGATGACCGGAAGGGCTTTTAAAGTCTCCGCAAGGGACATGACAAGGCAGCCCACAAAGATTCCAACGGCTGTCCCGTAAACGCCCAAAAACAAGTTTCCCCCAAATCCCAGAGGGATTTCATAAATATCCCATATATTTCCCAAAACGCCGCCCAGGATGATCAGAGTCTCATACAGCAGAATATGCTGCCTTGTCCCGGTCTTTCCTATGAGCCTGGGAAACACGCCTATCATGGCTAAGAAAGCAAAAACGCCGGCTGCTATAATGCCGCCAGCGCTGAGCCCTATTAAAACAAGAAGCACTTGTTTAGGAAACATCAATATCCGACTCCTTTCTTCCTTCATTCTGAATCAGGGTCTTGCTGACATTGTCCTCGTAAAGCCGCATTTCTACTTCCAAAGGCGTTGGATCGGTATTGATCTTGAGCTTTGCGAAATGATTAAAGAATCCCACGATTCCAAGGGCCAGTCCAATGGAATAGCTGACCTCTAAAACCGTAAATCCGCTGGACTCCTGTTTCATGATGATCCGGTAAATTTCCTTGAAAACATCGGTGGCATTCACGTCATTATTAAAGGTCATGATGGCGAAAGAGGCCCCGCAGAAACAGATGATGCATACGAAAATGGTCTTGGTCCACTGCCAGACCCAATTGGGTTTTTTAGCCTTGTGGTAGTCGATGATATAATCCACTTTCCCCACATTATTGACCTGAAGAGTGGAGTCCATTTCCATCATCTTCTTTATCACATCCAAAGCGCTTTCTATATACCTTTTGTTTTTGTCTGAGTGAATGGTCTTAATTCGCAGAGCATTGCACTTGTTCATAATGGCGGAATCGTCGCAGTAAACATCTGCCACATCCTTTAGCTGAATCTCCTTATGATGGACCTCTGTAATCTCACTGATATTTAAATAAACGGTCTTGCTCATGAAACCATCCTCCAGGTTTCGGACAGGCTTCTCACAAGGGTTCCTTCTTTTTCTCCTCCGTCGGGCATGACGGCAATCAGATACCAGATAGCAGCCGCAGCCGCGATCAGGCCTAAAACAAGAAGCGCCATCACAAGCTTATGTTTCATGGATTCCATAGGTGCTCACATCCTTTATTTTGGTTTTCAAGAGTAGTATGAGCTGTATGGTTTTTTTTATTCTTTTTCTATAATTTTTCGCGCATTTGCTTTAAAATCTTTTTTTCCAGTCTGGATACCTGAACCTGGGAAATTCCCAGCTTTGCGGCGATCTGGCTCTGGGTTTCATTGTAATAATAACGCCTTATGATGATTTCCCTGTCCTTATCCTCCAGCCCGGTCAAAAGCTCCCGCAGCACCATCTGGTTTAATAAGTCCTCCTGGGCAGAATTTTCTTCTTCGATTTTATCAATGAGCAAAAGGCTGTTTTCATCGTTGTTATTGACAGAACGGTATAAGGATTCCACCTCTGCCCCTGCTTCTATAGAGGCGGCCACTTCTTCCTTGCTGGCCCCGATCTCTCCGGCGATCTCCTCCACCGTGGGCTCCCTGCCTAAACGGTATATCAGCTCTTCCCTGACATTTTTTACCCTTAAACCCATTTCCTTAATGGAACGGCTGACTTTGATCATGCCGTCATCTCTTAAAAACCGTTTGATCTCTCCTGTTATCATGGGAACCGCATAGGTGGAAAATTTCACTTCATAGGACAGATCAAATTTGTCGATGGCCTTCATAAGACCGATGGTCCCGATCTGAAATAAATCCTCCGGGTCATAGCCTCTCCCTGTAAATCTGCGGACAATGCTCCAGACAAGACCGAAATTATCGGTCACCAGCTTATCCCTTGCCGCTTTATCTCCTTCGTGAGCCATTTCTATCAATCTCATGGTCTCATCCATAAGGCTCACCTGTTAATCTTCTTTTTCATGGTCACGGCGGTTCCTTTTCCCGGCGCCGAATTCACTTCCACCTCATCCATAAAGGCTTCCATAAAGGAAAATCCCATACCGGACCGCTCCCCGTCGGGATCGGTGGTATACATGGGCTCCATGGCCTTTTTAATGTCAGGGATGCCGATTCCGTCGTCTCTGACGGACACGGTCAGCTCCCGGCCATCGATGCCGATCTCCAGGTAAATGATTCCTCCTCTTCCCTGATATCCATGGATGACAGCATTGGTCACTGCCTCAGACACGGCTGTTTTTACGTCATCCACCTCCTCTAAGGTAGGGTTTAGCCTGGTCATAAAGACTGCTACTGCCACTCTGGCAAACTCCTCATTCTTTGACAGGGCCTCTAATTCCATTTTCAGAATTTCTGGTTTATTCTGTTCTGACATACGTTCCTCCTCACCCCCCAGGGGGTCCTCTCTCTGCCCTCTGGGCGAATTCACCTTAACCTGTGACTGCAGTTTCCTTTGAGTCATATAGTTTCATTAATTTTAAAATGCCTCCCATTTTCAGAATGCGGAGCACCTGGGCGCCTGCGCCGTAGATGGCTACGGTTCCCCCGCTTAAGGCCATCTGCTTATACCGGTTCAATAAAATGCCGATTCCCGAAGAATCCATAAACCTGGTGTCTGAAAAATCAAATACAATGCGCCTGATATAATTTTCAGAAAGGATCAAATCCGTTTCATACTTCAGTCCTGCACAATTATGGTGATCCAGCTCTTTGGGCAGGTGGACGATCAAAGCATGTCCTTCCGCCTCATATGTAAAATGCGGCTGATTCATATATACTCCTCCATTCCTTGGCAAATCTATAAAAAAAGACACCACAAAAAAGATTTCTCTTCTGTAGTGTCTTCGTTTAGAGGAAGTTCGATTCGCCTGCGCTCATCGAACAACAATTTACTCGTCGTACCCTTTGGGTAAAGTTCAGTCTGAGCTTCGCTTGACTTCTCTAAGTAAATTTGTCAAAATCCCCGTTCTGTTTTTGCTTTGGCAGATAGTTCTTCGTCTTTGCTGTTGTTTATAATATCGGAAAACAGCCCGTTGGCCTGTTCCTTTTCTCCCATTGCCTTGTAAATGGCGGCTGTTTTGAATTTGGCCTGCCAGCTCTTTTGATCTAACTCAATGCATTTTAAGTAATAGACAAGGGCAGTCTGGGGATCTCCCGTTTCTGCTGCCTTATCTCCAAGCCCTTCTAAAACGGCCATGCCATTATCCGCTATATCCTCTCTGATTTCCCCGATGACTGCCTGGGTATCAGAGGAGGTGATGAGCTCCGGCTTTAAACCGGCATATATGCGGACTGCCAGAGGAAAGTCATCCTTTTTATAAGCCTGAAGGATTCCGATGACTGCCTGGTACTGGGCCAGAACGCTGTCCGAGTCATTGGTCAAAGAAGCCAGAGAATCCTCTGCCGTCTTTTTCTCTCCCTCAATGGCCTGAAGCTGCTTTTCCAGGCCCTCCGCCTTTTGGTTGGCCTGACTCAGTTCTTCGCTGTATTTTAACATCTCCCGGTTGTGGCCTGCATTGATGGCCTTTGTATTGGCGGGCATAACAAAGAAAAAGATGACCGCAGCTCCCAGCAAAAGTCCTGCAAGGATGTAGCCCACCGCCTGATCTCTGGTGTTCTCCCGGTAGCTGGGCGGTATGATGACATCGTCATCTTCCATCTGCCTGTGGGAAACCACGTTTTTCAGTTTTTTCTTTTCCGATTCCTTTTCGTTCTTGGGGACGCAGCCGCCGGTCTTGACCAGGGACTTGTACCAAAGGGCTTTGGGATTGTTCCGGTCGATCTGGAGCACCTTGCTGATGGCTTTTCCGGCCTTCTGGCAGTCACCTCTGGAAATGCTCAAAAGGGCCAGTAAAAGCTGAGCCTTCACATAGTTTGGCTGGCTTTCCACCACCTTGTGAAGCTGGAGGATGGCCAGGTCTTCACTTCCGCTCTGAGCGTAGACGAGAGCCTGGTTAAACCGTCTGACTCCCCGGCGGGCCGCCTCCATGGCGCCTTTTTTTCTCTGTATTTCACCCAGGTAATAATCGGCGCGGTTTGCCTCCGGCTGGAGGTTCATGCTGATTACCCACTGGACAAGGGCGTCGCCTACTTCTCCCATTTCATAATAAATGAGTCCCAGAAGATTTCTGGCATCCGTCATATATTTATTGAAATGAAGGCTCTTTTTCAAACAGTCCGCCGCTCCTGACAAATCCCGGAGCCTGGCCCGTTCCAGACCCATGTTATAATAGCTGTTTGCGATTACCCTGGTTTTTCTTTCATAATCCATACTTTAACCGCCTATTCCCTGCTGACTTCTTTTATCAGATTCATCATCAGATCATTCATATCCGTCAGGTCACTTCTCACGATGGCATCTTCTATGGCATCAACTTCCAGGCTTGGCCTGTAATCATTGATCTCAGCTTCAAAATCAATCATATCCGTTCCTCCTTAAAACCTCTTTTATCTCACCCATTAAGTAAAGGGAACCAACGCAAAACAGCAGATGCCCTTCATCCTTTTTATGAAGCATATACGAAACAGCTTCCTCCACTGTCTGAAACCCTTTCACATCACAGCCGCAGAAACTCTGAAATTCCTCAAGCAGAACTTCCGTTTCCAGGCCCCTTTCTGAATCAATATGAGCCACCGCTCCCTCATCGAGAGGAAGGGCCTTCGCAATCTCTTTTATCATCTGTCTGTGATCCTTGTCGGAAACAGAAGAAAACAGGATATTGGCTCTCTTCCCCCTTGCGGCGCAAAGTCCGGCTGCCGCCCTGGCAAAAGCCTCTGTTCCTCCGGGATTATGGGCCCCGTCGAGAAATACTCCGGGAAGTACCTCTTCCATCCTGCCCGGCCAGTACATGCCTGCAATTCCTTCCTTTATCTGCTCCCGGCTGATTCTGCCCCTTAAGGCTTCATGGGACTGTACCGCTTCCAGAGTCCGGAATGAGAGAAATGCATTCATCACCTGATATTCGGCAGCAGAAGGAACGAAAACTTCCATGCTGTCTTCCCCAATTCCCTGAAATCTGGCCTTCCAGCCCTTGTCCTCATATCCGGTTATCTCATAACCCTGCCTGTCCGCCTCATAAAAAGGGGAGCAAAGCTCCACTGCTCTTTTTCGGATGACATCAGCGGCTGTGGGGTCATTTCCGTCAAAGACGACGGGAATTCCCTTCTTTATGATTCCGGCTTTTTCTGCTGCAATCTTTTCTATGGTATCACCTAAATATTCCACATGATCCAGGCTGATAGAAGTAATCACCGACACCATCGGATGGCGTATGACATTGGTGGTGTCAAGCCTTCCTCCCAGCCCGGTTTCCAGGATCACAATATCCATTTTTTCCTTATGGAACATATCCATTGCCATATAAAACAGAAACTCAAAGTAAGATGGGTGGCAGTATCCCCTCTCCATCATCTTTTCAGAAAGTGCTCTGACCGTCTGACAGCTCTCTTCAAAAGTCTTCTCAGGCACCATATCTCCATTGAAGCTAAAACGCTCCCTGATGTCGATTAGGTGGGGGGAAGTAAACGTCCCTGTCCTGAATCCGGCCTTTATGAAAACAGACTGGAGAAATGCACACACTGATCCCTTTCCATTGGTTCCTGCCACATGAATGATGTTCATATGCTCATCCGGCTCTCCCATCTCGGCAAGAAACCGGCGAATATCCTCCAGAGAATTTTTCTTTCTGGTCCACATGGGAATCCGTCCCAGATATTCTTTTGCACTTTCATAAACATTCATCGCAAACGTACCAGCTTCCATGGTTAAATTAACTGTCCGGAAAGCCTTAAAGCGAACCGAACTTCCTTTTATTATAATATATGTCCGTCAATATGCAACCCATTTCTTTCGCAAAAAGTCCTTTATTTCTACAAGACATTTTGACAGAGGGGGTATTTTAAAAAGGGAGGCCGGCACTTAAACGCACCGTTCTCCCTTGTCATTCATATATAAAACCGATTATCAGCCGCAGTATGCAATGGCTTCGATTTCTACCAGAGCGCCCTTTGGAAGTGCTGCCACTTCAAATGCTGCTCTTGCAGGGCAGTCGCCTTCGAAGAAGGTTGCATAAACTTCGTTCATTGCTGCAAAATCACTGATGTTCTTTAATAAAACAGTGGTCTTAACAACATTTGCCATGGTTAAGCCTTCGCTCTCTAAAATGGCCTGAACGTTTGTTAAAGACTGCTTTGTCTGGGAAGCTGCATCATCGCCTGCAAATGCTCCTGTTGCAGGATCAATTGGAAGCTGGCCGGATACGAATACATAATCTCCTCCGCGGATTGCCTGAGAATATGGGCCGATTGCTGCCGGTGCTTTTTCTGTAGCTAATACTTTCTTCATAATATTATCTCCTTTCATCTTGTCCGATGTGTTTTTGGATGTCATTTTTTATTAATTCTATATTAATAGATTAGCACACATTGATCAAATGTCAAGAAACTTTTTAAGGTGTCCTAAAAAAAATTCAGCACTTTAAAAACTTTTACCTCTTGTCATCTGGTATTGAATACTATATAATATGATGAAGGGATACGATCCCTTATGTACAGCATGGGCGGTGCAGAATGGAGGAACATATGAAGACCAATAACGAAAGATTGCGGGATATATTAAAGCATCTGGAAACCTTAGATTATATCAGTCCGGAAGCCATCCCTGACATTGATTTATATATGGATCAGGTCACCACTTTTATGGATGAACACTTAAAAGGCACCAAGCGCCATCCGGAAGATAAAATCCTGACCAAAACCATGATTAACAATTATGCTAAGAATAATCTGCTTCCGGCTCCCAGCAAAAAGAAATATTCCAAGGAACACATCCTTCTTCTGGTTTTTATCTATTATTTTAAAAATATGCTTTCCTTCCACGACATTGAACAGCTCTTCCGCCCCATTACGGAAAAGCACTTCAATTCCCCGGAGGAACTGCCTTTAGAAGAAGTTTACAGGGAGATTTTTTCCTGGACAAAAGACGGCATGGACCGGATCAAAAAAGACATTGTCCGGAAATACCAGGATACGAGCCAGACCTTTGCCGATAAAGGGCTGGAGGGAGAGGATTTGGAGTATCTCCGCCTGTTCGCCTGGATCTGCGAGCTTTCCTTTGATGTTTATGTAAAAAAACAGGTGGTGGAACAGATCATCGACGACTTGAGGGAAGCAGAACCCATAAAAAAGAAAAAATAAGTAAAACAGAGGGCATGCACCGGATTCCGGTATCTGCCCTCTGCTTTATTTTTCTTCTTTTTTCTCGTCTTCCAGCCGTTTAAACACCATATCGTATCCGTCGTTTCCGTAATTCAAGGAACGGTTCACCCGGCTGATGGTGGCTGTAGAAGCTCCTGTTTTTTCCGCAATTTCCAGATAAGTGCGGCCTTCCCGCAGCATCTTGGCTACCTCGTACCTTTGAGATAAGCTCAGCAGCTCATTGACCGTACACACATCCTCAAAGAACGTATAACACTCCTCCGGTGTTTTTAAGGTTAAAACAGCTTCAAACAGATGATCTACGGCATCTGTCTTGATCTTTTTATTCATAGTATTTCGATCCCCTTTTACTTCCTTTTGCAACTAAGGGAATTTTAACATATTAAAGTTGTAAAGTCTACAAAAAAGATATTACGTAAGCATAAATTTTTCTACCACATGGGCGATGCCGTCGTCGTTGTTGGAGAGAGTCACATAATCAGCCGCCGTCTTTACCGGAAGAACTGCATTTTCCATGGCAACGCCAAGTCCTGCATACTTGATCATGGATAAGTCATTGTAGCCGTCTCCGCAGGCGATCATCTCCTCCCGGCTCATGCCAAGCCTTGAAAGAAGGCGCTCCAGGCTTGCCGCCTTGTCAATCCCTTTGGGGAGAATCTCCAGGAAATACGGCTCTGAGCGGTAAACGCTGTAATCCCTGCCCAAGGCTGCCTTCACCTTTGGCTCTACCATGGCAAGGTAATCGCCGTCTTCCAGCATCAGAAACTTTTCAACGGGAAACTGCACATAGGACTCCATATCGCTGATTTCTTTTATTTCCAGCTTGTTGATGGCTGATTCCTTTCCCACATATTCATCTGCTCCATTGGGGGTGATGATCTGCTCATTCTCATAGGTGAGGATATTCACTCCGTGATCCCTGGCCATGCGGATGATCCTGGCGTTGGAGGATACCGGCAATTCCCTTGCAAAGATTGTTTCTCTCGTTTTGCAGTCAATGATGCGGCCTCCATTAAAGGAAAGAATATATCCCCCTGACTGGTCAAGCTCCAGCTCTCTGGCTAAAGGCATCACACCATAGGTGGGCCGTCCGGAGGCCAGCACGATAATCCCGCCCTGAGCTTTTAGCTCAAAAAGCATTTCTTTTGTACGAGGCGTTATCTCCTTGTTCCTATTCGTTAAGGTTCCATCCAAATCCAGTACAATCATCCGGTAGTTCATTATTGCTTACTCTCCTGCTTCTGTAAATTTAAATTGAAGTTCTGTTTGCCCTCAAACAGCTTATCTGTCACTCTCTGACAACTGATTCGCCTTACTTTTATATATAGTATACATTATGATCAAATTCCCCACAAGCAAAATTAAAAACTGCCCAAAATTGGGGCGTTACAGCCGTTTCATTTTTCCTTGCTTTATTGTGTCACCTATGCTAATATTGGAAAGGTTTAAATGCACATACATACTGGAGGAAATATGAGCAACGAAAAACAACTTAATACAATTGCCAATCCTGGGCCCCTTGGACTTTTAGGTTTTGGAATGACAACCATTCTTCTTAATCTCCACAATGCAGGAATTATACCGCTTTCCATCGTTATAGTAGCTATGGGATTCGCTCTCGGCGGTGCAGCACAGATAATCGCGGGAGTCATGGAATTTAAGAAAAATAATTTATTTGGAGCCACTGCTTTTACAGCCTATGGATTTTTCTGGTGGTCCCTCATCGTAATCTGGAATAACCCATTCAAGGGGATAGAAAGTGCCGATGAAAAAAGTATGGGATTCTATCTGCTGCTTTGGGGAATCTTCACACTTTTCATGTTCATAGGAACATTGAAACACAACCGTGCATCACAGGTCGTATTCCTGTCCTTAACAGCATTATTTTTCCTTCTGGCAATCGGTGATTTCACTGGTATCCACGCAATCAAAATACTTGCAGGATACACTGGAATATTCTGCGGTGCCTCTGCAGTCTATAACTCAGCGGCTCAGATCCTTAACAACGAATTTAACAAAACAGTTCTTCCTTTATAATTCCAGGTACTTACGGTACTTAAACGCCCCTATCCCTCATTCACGAGGAGATCAGGGGTTTCTTTTTTTTACTTTCAGTCCCGATGACATCAAAAGATATTCCCCAAAATACACTATAATAATTGCAGATTTATGGGCTTAAAGCCCCATGAAATGATCTGGAGGTGCAGTTTGAAACAAACAATCGCCTTATTTTTGACAATTCTCATACTATTTGTATGTCTGACAAGCTGCAGGGTTGGACACAGAAAATGGATAAGACCGCTTTTCTTCTCTATTCCTTCCATGACTATAGAATCACAAAATTTTCAAAGACAAAGTACCTTCCTTTATTCCCATAATAAAATGTAGTATTAAGAATCTCTATAAAGGAGGATTTATGAGAAAAGCCTATCACTTTTTTCTGGCAGCAGTACTGGCCGGGGTGTCGCTGCTCAGTCTCGCTGCCTGCGGTTCCAAGACGAAAACGGCAGACTTGACTCCAGTCACACTGAATGAAGTGGCCCACTCTATTTTTTATGCACCCCAATATGCGGCCATTGAGCTGGGGTATTTTAAAGACGAGGGCATCGATTTGACCCTGGTCAACGGAGCAGGAGCCGACAAGGTTATGACCGCCCTCATATCCGGTGACGCTGATATCGGATTTATGGGCTCTGAAGCCAGCATCTATACTTATGCAAACGGTGCGGAAGACTATGCCGTAAACTTTGCCCAGTTGACCCAGCGGGCAGGAAACTTTCTCGTGGGAAGGGATGCCCAGCCTGAGTTTCAATGGGCTGATTTAAAGGGAAAGAAGGTAATCGGAGGAAGAGCAGGCGGAATGCCTCAGATGGTATTTGAGTATATCTTAAAGAAAAACGGCATTGACCCTGTCGCAGATTTGACCATTGACCAGAGCATCAGCTTTGGCCTCACTGCTGCTGCATTTACCAGCAATGATGCGAATTATACTGTCGAATTTGAGCCGTTCGCTACCGGACTTGAAAAAGAAGGCAGCGGCCACGTGGTAGCTTCCCTGGGCGTTGATTCCGGTTATGTGCCTTATACGGCATACAGTGCAAAGAAAAGCTATATGGAGAAGAATCCGGAAACCATACAGAAATTTACCAACGCCATTCAAAAGGGACTGGAATACGTCAATTCCCATTCTTCGGAAGAGATCGCAAAAGTGATTCAGCCCCAGTTTAAGAACCGGGGCTGCAAAATGACAGGGATGCCAAACCGGAGCTGTATCATTCCCATGGCAGCCGGTTAATATTGTTCAATTTACAATTCACAAGTCGAATCAGGATCGTTTTCCTGGGGCTTGCAGGAATATACGGTTCCGGCTGTTTCCCCGCCTTTGAGCCTGAACTGCTCGACCTTTTCCAGTAACACAGACGCACGGGAAGACATCTCCACACTGGTGGCGGAGTTTTCTTCTGCTGTGGCTGCATTTGACTGAACCACGGCGGAAACCTGATTCAGTCCCTCCCTGATCTGGTCAATGGCAATGGCCTGTCCTTCTGAAACCTCTCTGATTCTGGAAATATTCTCAATGACCTTCACAGTATCGGCCTCTGCTCCTTCTAAAATCTCCGCTGTCTGTGCCGCAATCCGCACACCATCCTCCACCATTCCGGCAGATGTTCCGATCAATTCCGCTGTTTGACGGGCAGCCTCTGCGGATTTTCCGGCCAAGTTGCGGACTTCATCGGCAACAACCGCAAAACCTTTTCCTGCATCTCCGGCACGGGCGGCTTCAATCGCAGCATTTAAAGCCAAAATATTGGTCTGGAAGGCAATGTCTTCAATTACCTTTGTAATGCTGGCTATTCTGTCAGAAGCATTCCCGATATTTCCCATGGCCTCAGTCAACTGCTTCATATGCTGGTTTCCTGTATCCATCCGCTTGCCTGCCTGCTGAAGCTGTTCTGTGGTGGCGGTCACCTGCTCTGCGTTTTCTTCTGCCTGTCGGGCCAGCTCTGCAATGGAAGCACTGAGCTCCTCTACCGCTGCTGCCTGCTGGGTGGAACCGGAAGCGAGAACCTGGGCTCCGTCAGAAACCTGTCCTGCACCGGCACTGACCTGGTCAGCCGTGATGCTGATGATCTTCATGATTTCATTGGTATTATCGATCATATGGTTGATGGCGCTGTTCACACCGTCATGTTCGCTGCGCACCGCAAGGAAAACATCATAATTTCGTTCAGCCAGCTCCTTGAGCACAGAGGCCTGCACCTTCATGCATCTGGTCAGCCTTAAGAAAGACTGGCCCAATCGTCCGATTTCATCGTCAATATTGTAATCAATTTCCACATCCAAAACGCCTATGGCCACGGTTTCGGCGCATTGGGTTATTTTCTGGATCGGCTCCATAATCGACCTGGTAATGCGCAGGGAGAGCACAAGGCCTGCCCCTACTGCCACAATAAGGAAGAGGATGATCAGCCAGATAACGCCAGTTTGAACGGCGGCAATCGTCTCCATCTTCTCATTGAGAAGAACGGCATACCGTTCTTCAATCTGGCCGATGAGGGAAATGGTCTCATTGGTGCGGGGCAGGATATTTTCCTGGAAAGTATTCATTGCCTCCTGGTTCTTTCCCGCTTTTATAAGGGCATTGATCTGCTCTGCTTCATTATGTATATAGTCGTGAGGCCCCTTTACCTCATTAAATAAACGAATCAGCTCCTGATCGTTGGTTTTAGAAGAGTCACTTGCCAGCCATTTTCCCAAAGCGCAGGCTGTCGGATCTGTAGCTCCTGTAAAATCTGAACCAGTGCTCACCGTCATTGTCAGGGAATGACGCCATTCATAGTGCGCAGACAGAACATTGGCCGCGTCTGCATAAGATTGGCGGATTGCCTCCTGCTGCCGGGATAAATGACTGATCCACTGGGTCGATACCAGACCTATGATTCCTAAAATCCAGCCAATCACCGCAATAACCGCAAATCCTCCCATAATTCTCGAACGAAGTTTCATAAAAAGTTCTCCTCCCCATGTGTTTTACTGAATATCTTTTGTGTTTTTTATTGCATATATTGTTATTTTATTATATAAAATATAAATTGCAACATTTTTCGACAATAAATTTTATCAATATGGGAAAATCATAACTTTTTTTTATGTTTTCACTGACCAGGAGCGTCCAGACCCCCGGCCCCTCACCTCTATTTTCCCTTCTTTTTTAAGGTCTGCCACTCTTTCAAATGCAGTCCGCTCTCCCAGACCCAGTTCTTTTGCCATCTGCTTTAAGCTGATCCTGGGATTTTTCTCAATCATACGGCAAACCAGTTCTTTGGAATGATCGATGGCTGTACTGCTGTATTTAAGCTTATGCGGGCTGAATGGAACCTCCATGGAATACTCATGATTTCCGGACAGATCATTTCCATATCTTATCCCCCTCAACTGCTGCTGATCAAAAACAAGTTTTAAGCAGTCCTTATATACCGCTATATATTTTACAGAATCCATTAAGGTAAAAGCTGCAGCCTCTTCGATTCCGCCATGTTTTAAAGATTCTTCTATCTCTTTCAGTCGTTTTTCCATTTTACAGATCATATTTCTTCCATCTTCCAGCTCTTTTAAATGGATTTCCATCTGATTTTTCTCTTCCTTCAGTTTTAATTCCATCTGCTCATAATTATCGTCAGAAATCTTTCCATCCAGATATTTTTCCAGTAATACTTCCTGTCTTTTAGAAACCGCCTGTATTCTTTTTTGTAAGCCGGCTTCCGTTTCCTCTCCTGCTGTCTCCCCAAGAATCTTTTCCACCACTGACATGGTTTCTGCGATAAGCGTCTGTCTGTCAGGCAGTTGTTCAAACGGTTCTCTTACCTCTGTTCCTAAAATATCAATCAGGAAATCCTCATCAACAGAAGGGCCGTCGCATCCTTTTCCTATGTCCGCATTCCTGGAAGAAGAATTTGTACTGCGTCCAAATTTAAGATATGTGCTGCATTTCCACTGCAAAACCTGGGTTGATTTACGGTATCTCCTGGATTTATAGTACGGTTTCCCGCAAATTCCGCATATCAGCTTTCCGGAAAAATTGTACTTTCCTTTGTTTCTCCCCTGCCTGTCAGTTGTTTTATCGTCATTTCCTGTTTGGACACGGCTATCCATCAGGGCATTGGCCTTTTCCCAGTCCTCCCTTGAAATAATGGCCGGAACTGCATTTTCTTTTACGAGCCATTGATCGGGGGGGATATGGACCGCGGACTTTGTATTGAAATCAAATTTCACTTTATTCATAATCATGGTTCCCATAACCAGAGGATTGCGGATGATCCGCCTGATTGTGCCTTCTCCTATTTCATTTCCCTGGCGGTTTCGATATCCATGACCATACAAAAGCTTTCCAATCGCTCTCACCCCGTATCCTTCCCTGCAATAGTCAAATATCAGACGTATCATTTCTGCCTCTTCCTCTACAATGACAATTTTCTTTTTCCCATCTGCCTGAACCTCTTTTTTATAGCCGTAAGTGCGGCTGCCAAGCATCATCACTTCCCCCCGCTCCTGGCGTTTGGCATGGGCATTGGACAGCTTTTTGGACAGTTCCCTGGAATATTCCTCTGCTAAAATGGCTTTAATTCCGATTACAATTTTATCATCGGGCTTATAATAGGTCCTGTCCAGATAAAAATACAGCTTAATGTCATTTTTAATAATCAAGTCCAACAGGAGGTAAAAATCGAGGATATTCCGGTTCATCCGGTCCAGTGATTTCGTGACTATCACGTCAAACTCCCGTTCCTCTATCCGGGAGACCATGCGCAGATATTCTTTTCTCGTGCTGGTGGTTCCGGTCCGGCCCTCATCGATAAACTTATCGACCAGATCAAACCCCAAGTGCTCTACAGATTCTTCTGCTTCTGCGATCTGCTTATCCAATGAATCAATCTGTGCGTCACTGCTTGTGGAAACCCGGCAGTAAATGACGGCTCGGAGTCTGGGCTGCATACATATCCCCTCTTAAATCTTTCTTATTTCTTTATCATCTCATCAAATTTCTTTTTTTCCCTTATATCTATAAGCCCCTGGCGAAAAAGGAAGGCGCCGATCTGCTTCATCACCTGTTCTTTCTGTATTAACGGATACCGTTCCGTTTTCCCGGCGTTTTCACTGGAATTATCATCAAAATCAGGCATGACTGACTCCCGTGCCTTTTTCCTAATTATATTCTCTGAATTATTTTGCCATGACAGGTCATAGCCCTGTGCGGAGACCGGACAACAGATAAGAGCCATTTCCCGCATTGAAAATGCAGAAAACAGCTCTTAATAAATTCAGTGAAAATTATGCGGGATTAAGCCCCTCTTTTTTTAGAAAATCCCATCAAATCCATTTGCAGGGCAAATATATCCCTTGCTTTCAGATTTTGCAGGGCGCCTTCCATAAAATAGGCTTCTCCTGCCATTTCAACCTTATCCCGCCTGACATCCGGCCCCCAAATAATGGTTGGCACTCCGTCTCCGGTATGGTCTTTCGCTTCACACGGAGTGGAATGATCTGCGGTAAAAGCGATGTAACAACGGTCCTTTTCAATGTGATTCATAATATATCCCATCATGCCGTCAATCTCTTCAATAATCCGGACTTTTTCCAAGGGCTGATTGTCATGGCCTGCCAGATCGGTTCCCTTGACATGGATGACGACCCAGTCGTAGCCTTCCCCGATAGCCTCTACGGCCTTTTGGGCTTTTCCCATGTAGTCGGTGGTAAAGCCTCCGGTAAAGGAATCCTGCACATAGTAATCAAAGCCCACCAGACCGGCAATTCCTCCCACGGTAATGTCTCCCGCAATACAGAGCGCCCGGATTCCCGTCTTTTTTGCCGTGCTGGGTATGGCGCTTAACTGCCCAGGCCCTCTCGTTAAGATCACATTGGCCGGCAAAAGCCCGTTCCTGATCCGTTCCTGGTTGACCGGATGATCTTTTAAGATATCAGAGGCCTTTTTTGTAAATTCCCACAGGTTTTCCGCTGTTTTAAGAGCTTCTTCGCACTGGGGATTTTCCGGATGAGGAACCACCAGCCTGACTCCTTCATTGGCAGTTCCCACGTCTGTGGGCACAATGGCGGCAGACAGCCCCTTTCCCCGAAGAACAACCGCAACCCGGTGCTCCGTCAGCTCTTTTACAAGAACCAGGGTGCCGTCTTCAAGGCACATGCCGGATAACGCTTTCGCCAGTTCTGCCGTTCCGTCTTTAATTCGTCCGGCTCTCCGGTCAATGACTATGTTTTCTTCATCAACGGTTCCAAAATTCCCGCGAAAAGCCACATCCCCTTCCTTCATCTCTATCCCCGCGCTTAAAGCCTCCAGCGGTCCTCTGCCGGGATAATACTTGTCGGAATCGCAGCCAAAGATTTCCATATGGCCCACATCAGTGCCGACGGGAATCCCCGGTGCGATTGGGTATACATTTCCTGTGCTGCCTTCCCTTGCCAGGCAGTCCAGATTAGGGGTATAGGCGTATTCCAAAGGGGTCATACCGTTTAACACCTTGATTGGTCTATCTCCCAGACCATCAGAAATGATTAATATTCCCTGTCTTTTTCTCATATATCAGCACTCCTTTTTTTTCGATTATTTTTTGACCGGCTTTTTAAGCAGATCTAAATTGCGGTACATATACCCAGCCGACAGAACAGCAATAATGACCCAAAGAAAAATTGCGGAACTGCTTTTGCGAACGAATACATTAATTGCAAGCTTGGATTCCTTGCCCGGTGCAACTTCCCCGAAATCGTAGCCTCCAAATGTATACCCATCTTCACTGGTAATGGTGTAAGGCTTTTTATCAGAGTAATCTACGATACTAAGAAGCTCTTTTTCCTTAGGAACGGCAATTTTCATGATATAGGAATCGATGGTCAGAGGGGTGTTATTCTTAGTCTTAAAAGAAAATGTCATCGCGTTGCCGGGGTAAGTATCACCCAAATCCGCCTCTTCACCTTCATAGAAACCTTCGCCCCGCAAAACCACCTGGAAAGAAACCTCTGCTTCCTTTTCATTGAATACTGCCAGATGATAAACCTGGTCTCCGTCTGTTCTTTCTTCGATATGATCTGATGCCAGCGTGCCTGAAGTGGCTGTTACGGATTCTACCTCTGTCTTCTTCCACATAGGAAAGCTGACTTCTCCGGAGGCATTTGTTTTGGCATTTATAATTTGAGTGATGACTGCGTCTTTTCCCTCCGGCGTTATCCTGTCCTCCAGGGAAGAGACTTTGCCATCATCACCTGCATAGGCAGCCTGCGCCGCTGCCAATGTGACAAACAGACTTAAACACAGAATATATGAGATTTTTTTCATTGCTTTCATACTTTTTTCTTCCTTTCTATTAATATCTGCAAGTAAATGAAGCTATACAAGACCGATGACTCTAAACCATGTCAGGGAAGCGATGATCATAAGACCCCATTTAGCTAACAGCACCAGCGAACTATAGAGCATTTGTTCCAGTACATTGAAAAAACCGGTATTATAATAGATTAAGTTAACCTTGCTGTGAGGCGGTAAGGTGATGGTATCGGAAATACAGAATGCAGCCGGAAGAGCCAGGGCTACCGGATTGACTCCGGTTGCGTTTGCAATACCGATGATAGTTGGAATAAGTATAATGGTTCTCACTGTTTTGGATGTAAATATAAAGTGGCTGAAGCTGGCAATGAGCATGATGATGGCAAATATTACAGTAAAGCTCATATTTTCTATGCCTAAGTGGGCGAACAGGGAGTTAAGTCCCCAGGCTGCCACACCTGTTTCATCCAATGCCACACCGGCTGCATAAGCTCCGCAGGCAAAAATTAACAGGTTCCAGGATATCTTTGCCTCTTTCCATTGCAGTATGCCGATGTAAGGAAGGAAGAAAAGTCCTGCTGATAAAACAGCCACCATAACAAGGCTGAGCTGGAAACCGAATATACGAATCTGGTTGGTGTCGAGGGCCCATAAAGCGATGGTGATTGCAAAGATGATCAGAGCTTTCTTTTCTACCAGGCTCATCTTTCCAAGATTTTTCTGTTCTTCTTTCAAAAGACCTAAATCCACTTTAGCATCAGAAGCAGGAATCTTAAAGAGAAGCTTTCCTATAAAGAAAGATGCCAGCAGCGTTAAGATTGTCACCGGAGCAGACGCGATGAACCAGTAGGACCATGAAATATTTTGTCCCGTCAAATCCTTAATAAAGCCAATAGCCATAATCTGGGCACTGGTGGCGGTTACAATAGCACATGTGGACAGGTTGTTGGATTGAATTCCCTGGATAGCCAAAAGTTTTCCCAGATTATTTTTAGGATCGTTAATGGTGCTTCCAAAGGCTTGAATCACCAGCATAACGATTGGGAACATCATGGCTGCACGGGCAGTTGTGGAAGGAACTACAAAAGCGATCAGGAAGTTGGTGCCTATCAAGAGCAACAGGATGCTGTTTACACTCTTGCCGAACCTGGTTATCAGGTTTAGCGCCAGCCTCTTTGCAAGGCCGCTTTTTTCCATACCTGAGGCGATGATGAAAGCGGTAAAGGTCAGCCAGATAACCTCATACCCCAGCACTCCCATCGCCTTCTCTTCTTCCCATATACCCAAAATGGGAAGGGCTACAATGACCAGCAGGGAAACCGCATAGTTAGGCAGGCTTTCTGCTACCCACAGAATCAGGGCCGTTAAAAATACTCCCAAAGCCATCTTTCCTGCATAAGACAGCCCTACGGGTACAGGGGTGGAATAGAAAAGTCCGAATACAATCAATGCGATGGGCAGTCCGAAAAACTGCATTTTTAATTCAAATGGACTTTTGACTTTCTTTACTTTTACCTCCTGTTTTGACAATGTTGATTTTACTTCACTCATGGAAATGTCTCCTTTCTTAACAATGTCTTATTGTAGCTTTAGTGTAAAATTTTTATCAAAAAAAGTACAACGATAGATTTTTATATAAATTTAATTATTAGAAAAGAAACTGGTAAGAAATAGGTATTTTTATAAATTAATTTTATAGCTTTATATATAATGCACTTTAAACCAGGAATACTTTGACACTGATTTGTAAATTTGATATAATCTCCATAAATTTATTTTATGGGAAAACATGAAAGGAGAACAATTATGAATCTGGAAACCTTGGAAACCTTTCTCAAAGTCGCCGGAAATCACAGTTTTACTCAGACGGCCTCAGAGATGTTCTGTTCCCAGGCAGCGATTTCCATACGCATGAAAAGCCTTGAAAAACATTTTAGGACCGAGTTATTTGAACGGGATAATAACCGGATCGGTTTGACAAAAGAGGGAAAACTGCTGCTCCCTTATGTGAAAACGGTCATGGAAACCATGAGAAGCGCAGAAAAGGAAATTTACGCTTCCCAGAACTTAAAGGACCAGGAAATCCGTTTTGCCTGTTCCAGCACCCCAGGAACGTATATCTTTCCTCCCATCATTTACTCATTTACCGCCAAGTATCCGTCTGTGAACATCGTCAATCATGTGGAGTACACGCAGAATGTATTTGAAGATATTGAATCCAAAGCTTTCCCATTGGGATTTGTAAGCCAGCCTTTTCCGCCTCAGAAAGAAGGGCTTTTATATGAGGAATTATGGGACGATCCCCTGGTCTTTTGTGCCTCTGCGGAAAATCCCTTGAGCCAGAAGGATGAAGTCACATTGGAGGACCTGGCAAAAGAGAATCTGATGACCACCAACCCCCGCTCCTCTATTATAAAGTATTTATCCCTTGCCGGCGGCTTAAATTTTCCGAAAGAGAACATCCAGGCCATCGGCAATATCGAAGGCGTTAAAAAATGTGTGGTGGACAATAAGGGAATCGGAATCCTGTCGTCTCTTGCCATTGAAACAGAACGGAAATACGGGGTGATCAAGGTGTTAAGGGTCAATCCTCCCTTAAATCTCACCAGGAAGATTTATGCGGTTTTTCATAAGGATCAGCCCCTGTCCTTTCCTGAGGAAATCTTTCTTGATTTTGTAAAGAATTATGTGGCAGCCTTATCATAATGCATCCTGGTTTCAAAGAAACCGACGCAGCCACCATTGCCACCATCATCGAGCGCTACAAATCCCAGGATACCTGGAAGGGTGACACTGTGTTTGAGAAAGAGAGCTTTGAGCTTCTGGAAAATATTCTGGAGGAATCAGGACAGTTAAAAGAGAGGGTTCCCTATGAGGACCTGGTCGTAACCACTTATGCTGAAAAGGCTGCCAAGTAAATCCTGCCTTTTTTAATCCTCCCATCAGTGGTATAATGGAAATTGCAGGGCTGCATCCGCTTGCGGCCCTGCAATTTTATACATGATTGGAGTGACGTTTATGAATATCGTACTTTTAGAATCCCTGGGAATTCCGGACAGCCTTTTAAATGAATGCGCAAAGCCCTTGATCGAAGCCGGGCACAGCTTTACCGCCTGCCAAAAAAGCACAGATCCCACGGTCCAGATGGAACAGGCCGCCAAGGCAGATGTGATCATGATTGCCAACATGCCTTTATCGGGACAGGTTATTTCCGCCTGTGAACATTTAAAATTCATTGATATCGCCTTTACGGGAGTGGACCACGTAGATTTAGAGGCAGCAAAGGCAAAAGGAGTGAAGATCAGCAATGCTGCCGGATATTCCACGGAAGCAGTGGCCGAGCTGACCCTCTGCATGATGCTTTCCCTCCTTCGCAACGTTCCCCAGGTGGAAGCTAAGTGCAGGGAAGGAAAGACAAAAGACGGTCTCGTAGGCTGTGAGCTCATGGGAAAGACAGTGGGCATCATCGGGGCCGGAGCCATCGGCACGAGGGTGGGACAGCTTTGTAACGCCTTTGGCTGCAAAGTATTGGGATACAAGCGCAGTCTGAAAGGAAATGAACCGTCCTTTATGGAGTTTGTCACCCTTGATGAGCTCTTATCCCGTTCCGACATCGTCAGCCTTCACTGTCCTTTAAATGAGGAGTCCCGCCATTTGATCAATGAAAACACCATTGCAAAGATGAAAAAGGGAGCTTACCTCATCAATCAGGCCAGAGGTCCGGTAGTGGATTCTCAGGCTCTTGCAAAGGCCCTCAATGAGGAATATCTATCCGGAGCCGGAATCGACGTATTTGAGACAGAACCGCCTCTCGACCCGTCCCACCCCCTGCTCCAGAGTAAAAATACCCTGGTCACTCCTCATGTCGCCTTTGCCTCGGCAGAGTCCATGGAGACCCGCGCGCGAATCGTATTTGACAACATCTTTAAATGGATGGAAGGACACCAGGCAAATGTGATCCTTTAATCCCCCTCTTTCTAAAAGAGCCTTGACCCAATTTCAAATTTGTTGTAAACTAATTGATGGTTTAGCCGAACAGTGCCAACGCTTCCGGGCGTGTGGTGCTGTTCTTTTCTAAAGAAAGATTGAGGTACAGATAATGAAACTGATTTTGAGCTATACATGGAGGTATAAGAAATATCTTCTTCTCAGCATTTTAGGAGTGGGTGGATTTGTTTTGATTCAAATGGGCGTTCCCACCCTGCTTAAATACATCATCAACGATGCACTTTTAGGGGATAAGCCGGACCTGCTTTGGAAGATTGCGCTGGTCATGCTGATCATCGTCATTGTGGGCCTGGGCGGGGAGCTGTGCATGGCCTATGCCAATACCCGCATTGCCACCAATGTCATACGGGATATCCGCAACGACATGTTCATTAAGACACAGCAGTTTTCTCACGGAGAATTTGACCAGTTCAGCGTGTCTTCCCTGATCACAAGCACCACCAGCGACGCCTACCAGATCATGATTTTCGTCCAGTCCATGCTGCGCAGCGCCATCATTACCCCTGTTATGACTGCCAGCGGATTCACTTTAATCTTGAACAACAATCCGCAGATGTTCTGGATCATATTGATGGCCCTTCCCCTGCTGGGCGGCGGCGTTTACTTAATCAGCCACACTTCACGCCCTTATTCCGAGGCCCAGCAAAAGGCCCTGGATAAAATCAACTTAAACCTGCGGGAAGGCTTATCAGGGCTTCGGGTCATCCGGGCCTTTGGCAATGAAAATTTCCAGGCAGAGCGCTTTGATGAAGTGAACCAGGAATACTGCGGCGTTTCCAAGAAGGTATTCCGCATCGTATCCTTTGCCCAGCCCGGATTCTATCTGATCTTTAACGCCATGATCGTCATTATCCTCTGGGTCGGCAGCCGTGCCATCGGACAGGGTACTTTAGATGTGGGAACCTTAAACGCTTCCATTGACTATGTGTTCCACATCCTGTTTTCCTTCCTGATGCTGGCCGTGCTCTTTATCATGTACCCCAGAGCCTCCGTATCTGCCCAGCGGATCAGCCGTGTTTTAGAAAGCACCCCGGCCATTTCAGAAAACCTGGAAAACGGCGTGACCGAAACCAGCGAAAAAGGAACCCTCCGGTTTGAACATGTGACCTTTGCCTATGCAGAGTCAGATCAGCCGGTGATTAAAAATGTCAGCTTTACCGCAGAGGCAGGACAGACAGTGGCATTTATCGGCAGTACAGGAAGCGGAAAATCCACCTTAATCCAGTTAATTCCCCGCATGTACGATGTGTCAGAGGGAAAAATACTAGTGGACGGCGTCGATGTGCGGGATTACAATATCCACACTCTGCGCCAGAAAATCGGATTTATTCCACAAAAAGCCCAGCTCTTTACCGGAACGATTGCACAAAACTTAAGGCTCGGCAGACCGGATGCGAGCCAGGAGGATTTGGAAAAAGCGGCTGAGATCGCCCAGGCCAAAGACTTCATATCACAGAAGGAAGGCGGCTATGAGGAAATGCTCAGCGAGAGCGGAAGCAATCTCTCCGGCGGCCAGCGCCAGCGCCTTGCCATTGCAAGGGCTATTGTGAAGAATCCGGAAATCTACATTTTTGACGATTCCTTTTCTGCCCTGGATTATATGACTGACTTACAGCTTCGAACCCGCCTTCGACAGGAAATCACTGATGCAACCATCCTGATCGTGGCACAGAGGATCGGAACCATCCGCCATGCCGATAAGATCATCGTGCTGAACGAGGGCGAGGTGGTGGCAGAAGGCCGTCACGAGGAACTGCTTCGCAGCTGCGGCGTTTACCGGGATATTGCCGTTTCACAGCTTTCTGAGGAGGAATTGAGATGAACAAAACACAACTGAAAAAAATAGGCCGCCTCATACAGGTCTGTATGAGTGCCGACAAATACATGTTTATCTTACCTGTTGTATTTACGGCACTGGGCAGCATTCTCGGCGCCCTCAATCCCTTTCTCATCGGACTTGCCATTACAGAACTGAGCCGCAACATTAAGGATATCGCAAACGGGGTGGCCGGTGCGGCGGTTAATTACTCTTACATTGTATTCATCGCCGTCTGCCTGACCGTATCGGCCCTTGCGCGCCAGACCATGACCTATACTTCCAGCTATTTACTGGCAGGAGGCGTTCAAAACAGCTTTAAAGACCTTCGCACCCGCATCAGCCAGAAGATGAACCGTCTGCCGGTGTCTTACTTTGACAGCCACCAGCAGGGAACCGTGCTCAATACAGTGACCAATGACGTGGACACTGTCTCCAATGCGGTGCAGCAAAGCCTTTTAAACATGGTGTATTCCATCACCAGCATCATATCCACGTTTGTCATGATGCTCTACATTTCCCTTCCCTTAGGGTTACTGTCCATGGTGATGATTCCGACTGCCCTCTTCATCTCCCGCTATATGATGAAGCGCTCCCAAAATGAATTCTTAAATATGCAGAACACTCTGGCTGAATTAAACGGATATATCCAGGAGCGGTACACGGGCTTTTCCGTTGTCAAGCTTTACAATTCGGAACAGGATACCATTGAGAAGTTTCAGGAAATCAACAGGCGGATGAACAAGGCCGGATTTCGGGCCAACTTCACTTCTTCCCTGATCGCTCCCATTATGGAGCTCTTAATCAACCTCACCTACGTGATCATGGTGCTGCTGACGGGATATGCGGTGCTGCTCTCCGGAATGGCTTTAGGCAGCATGCAGGCCTTTGTGCAGTATATCTGGATCGTTTATGAGCCCATGGGACAGTTGACTCAGCTCGCACCGGCAGTTCAAAGCGCTACCGCTTCCATGGAACGGATCGTCAACTTCCTGGAGGAGCCTGAAGAGAACCAGGAGCTTCGCCCGATTGAAGCCCTGGACACAGACCAGTACAGCGGACAGGTGGAATTTTCCAAAGCCCGTTTTTCCTATACCAAGAATAAACCTCTCATCAAAGACTTTTCCCTCACGACAAAACCGGGGGAGAAAATCGCCATTGTGGGTGCCACCGGAGCCGGAAAAACCACCATCATCAACCTGCTGATGCGGTTTTACGATGTGGACGGCGGAGATATCCGCATAGACGGGGAAAGCATTTACGATATGAGCCGCAGTGCGGAGCGTTCCCTGTTTGGCATGGTGCTGCAGGATGCATGGCTTTACCACGCCACCATTGCGGAAAATATCCGCTTTGGAAGGCTCGATGCCACTGATGAGGAGGTCATACAGGCGGCTAAGGATGCCAATGTCCACCACTTCATTCAGACCATGCCCGGCGGGTATCAGATGATGATCAATGAGGAGGGAAGCAACGTTTCCCTAGGCCAGAAGCAGCTTTTAACCATTGCCAGGGCTCTGCTCGCCAATCCCCGCATTCTGATTCTGGACGAGGCCACCAGCAGTGTGGACACCCGTCTGGAAATGCTGATCCAGGCTGCCATGAAGCATGCCATGAAAGGGCGCACCAGCTTTGTCATCGCACACCGCCTCTCCACCATTAAGGATGCGGACCAGATTCTGGTCATGAATGACGGCGACATCGTGGAACAGGGAACCCACCAGGAGCTTTTAGAATTAAAGGGAACGTACGAAAAATTATACAACAGCCAGTTTGCAGAGGGCTGAAACGAAAAACACCGGTTGATCCTTTCAAAGATCTCCGGTGTTTTTGTACGCTCTCATTCCGTTACAATGTTCTCCAGCCAAATTCCTTTTTTCAGAAGCACATAGCCTATGGCACATTTGATCAGCTCCGCCGACTGGCAGATGAAATAAACCGCAATCGTAGGAATCCCTGTAACCCTGTTTAAAAAATATGCCGCAGGAATGCTGATCACCCAGACAAACACGCTGTCAAATAAAAAGGTGATCACGGTTTTTCCTCCTGAACGCAGGGTAAAGTAGCTGGCATGGGTGAACGCGTTCAGCGGCATACAGATTGCAGAAATCAGTATGAAGCCGCTTGCCAGGTCCTTTACCTCCTGGCTGGTCTTATAAATAGAAGGGAATAAAGGTGCGATGACCGCCATAACCGCTCCGATCACGAGACAGCTTGCCACGGAAAAAAATATCATCTTTCCTGCGCTGTCCTTCGCCTCTTTCATCTTTCCCGCCCCCAAAAGCTGCCCTACCACCACTGCCACAGAGCTGCCCAGAGACATGAATACAATATTAAATATGTTGGAAACCGTGCTGGAAATATTCAGCCCTGCAATTACTTCAAGACCCCTTATGGAGTAGCACTGCATGATGACCGCCATCCCTCCTGCCCACAGGGCCTCATTGATCATAAGAGGGGCACCTGTCCGGACGATCTGTTTCACCAGCCTCATGGGAATGAGAAGGCTTTTATATGCTCCCTTTGCAAAGGGATTTTCACCGGCATGGGCGTGGACCCAGAAAGTGATGATCCCGCATTCCACAAACTTGGCAATCACTGTGGCGATGGCCGCTCCCTGGACTCCCAATACAGGAGCGCCGAATTTTCCAAAAATCAAAATGTAATTCAATCCCCCGTTGACAAATACAGCCGCACTGGAGGCTGCCATGGGGATTACGGTTTTTCCCATCTCCCTGAGACTGCTGGCGTATGCCTGGGAAATTGCAAAAGGCACCAGCCCTGCCATCATGATCACCAGATACTGTTTTCCATAGCCCAGAGTGTCCTCAATGCTCCCTCCTGCTTTTCCATCGTGGAGATATAAGGAAATCAGCCCTGTCTGAAAGCTGTATAAAACAGAGATTCCGATGAGGGACATGAGAATGCAGAAAATGATCTTAAACCGGAAGGAGTTTCTCACCCCTTCATAATCCCCGTTCCCGTAAAACTGGGTTCCGAATATGCTGGCTCCTGAAACGATTCCAAAGATGCAAAGATTGTATACAAAGATCAACTGGTTGACAATGGCAACCCCTGACATCTGCTCCGTTCCCACCTGGCCGACCATAATATTATCCAGAAGATTGACGAAATTCGTGATTCCGCTCTGTATTATGACAGGAACCGCCAGCATCAATATCATCTTATAAAAACTTTTGTCTCCAATATATCTTTTCATAATCCCTCCGCTGTTTTTACTGCCTCCCGGCACCATACTCCGGCAAATTATATCACAGTTTCCCCCTTCTTTATATAGAAACCGGGAATAAATTTTTTATTTTTTTCCAAAAACATGCAATATATGCGCTCCACTTCCTCATATTTGGCTTGCTATTTTAACAAATTCCAGTTATAGTAAATACCATATTAAAAAAAGATGTCACTTTTAACATCAATACAAAGAGGGGAGAATAAAATTATGAATTCAGATACCTTGCAAATCTTAATTGCGATGACCGCCTACATGGCTGTTGTTATTGGAATCGGAGTTGTATTTGCCCGAAGAGCCAACCAAAGCTCAGAGGATTATTTTCTGGGAGGACGCAGCCTGGGTCCGTGGGTGGCAGCAATGAGTGCTGAAGCCTCTGATATGTCAGGCTGGCTGCTGATGGGCCTTCCCGGCGTGGCTTACTGGTCCGGTCTTGCCGATGCTTCCTGGACGGCTATCGGCCTTGCCGCAGGAACCTACTTAAACTGGCTCATCGTTTCCAAACGCCTGCGCCGTTACAGCGTAAAGGCAGGAAACTCCATCACTTTGCCTGAATTTTTCTCCAACCGTTTCCATGAAGAGAAAAAGGTGATCATGACCATATCAGCTCTTTTCATCCTGGTATTTTTCACCGTCTATGCGGCAAGCTGCCTTGTAACCTGCGGAAAGCTGTTTTCCACCTTATTTGGTGCCTCCTATGTCTCCATGATGATTCTGGGAGCCGTATTCGTTCTGGTTTACACCATTTTAGGCGGATTTCTCGCTGAAAGCGCTTCTGATTTTATGCAGGCCATCGTTATGATAGTGGCCCTGACTATTATCGTGGTCACCGGCACATATGCCGCAGGCGGGCTGGATGCCGTGGTGGAAAATGCCAAAAGCATTCCGGGCTTTTTCCAGTTCTTCGGAATTTCCACTCCCAAAGTGGATGCAGGCGGAATACAGATCGTTGAAAACTCCAGGCCGATGTTTGGAGAAGCTGCAAATTACAGCCTGATCACCATACTTTCCTCTATGGCATGGGGTCTTGGATATTTCGGTATGCCTCAGGTTCTGCTGCGCTTTATGGCCATCCGGTCTGAGCACGAGCTCACAGATTCCCGCCGCATTGCAACCGTATGGGTTCTCATTTCCTTAACCGTTGCCGTATTCATCGGAATCGTGGGCAGAGCCCTGTATCCCACTGGCCTTTCCACCGCTTCAGAGGCTGAAAACGTATTCATTCTCCTCTCCACCAGCCTGCTTCCGCCCCTTCTTGCGGGCTTTGTCATGGCCGGTATTCTGGCTGCCACCATCAGCTCCTCAGATTCCTATCTGCTGATTGCAGCCTCCGCAGTATCAAAGAACATTTACCAGGGCATCTTTAAGAAAAATGCCGGTGACAAGGAAGTTATGAATGTTTCCCGTATCACCCTCCTGCTGGTTACCGCCATTGCCATCTTCATTGCAATGGATGAAAAGAGCGTTATCTTCACCATCGTATCCTTTGCCTGGGCCGGTTTTGGCGCCACCTTCGGTCCTCTGATGCTGTTCTCCCTCTTCTGGAAGCGCATCAACCATACCGGAGCCGTTGCAGGCATGGTCGGAGGCGGCTGTATGGTGTTCATCTGGAAGCTTTTAGTCCGTCCTATGGGCGGCGCCTGGAACATCTATGAGCTCCTTCCCGCATTTCTCTTCTCCTGCGTTCTCATCGTGGCAGTATCACTTCTCACTGCACCGCCTTCTGAGAAGCTTCAGGCAGAATTTGAAGAGGTCAATAAAAATATATGATAACCGAATGGCTGCAGCCTTGCCTGCGGCCATTTTTTTGTTCTCTTTTCCTGGCTCATAATAGGGACTCTGCTGCATATGATAAAATAAATGCTCCGCTCATATCTGGATCGGGAGGCTGAAATTTTGGAAAAAGTGCTGGATAACAATTATTATGATCTGATTATTAATAATGTCTCCATCCCCTCCTATGACACCGGAGATAACATTACCATGCTCAATTTCAGGCATTCCCTGCTGCACATTCCTGTGGAAGACGGGGACCCCTGCGTTCTGGGCCAGTATCCCTATCACAGCTTTCCAACTCTTTACACTCCCACCGCCACCATCAGTATTGAAAAATCAGGCATCGGCACGGTTCAGAGAAATCCCTTCTTAAACCTTCGGGGCCGGGGCGTTCTCATCGGCATCATTGACACTGGAATCGACTACAGCCATCAGGCTTTTTTAAATAATGACGGCACCACCCGAATCCTTTCCATATGGGACCAGTCCGTACAGACAGGCGTACCTCCGGAAGGGTTTACCTTTGGCTCCGAATACGCAAGGGAATCCATCAACATCGCCTTAAGGTCCGACAATCCCTTAGCCACGGTTCCAACCACCGACCCTGTGGGGCACGGAACCGCCATTGCCAGCATTGCCGCAGGAAGGCCCAATCTGGAAATGGACTTCTCCGGCATTGTTCCGGAATCCGAGCTGGTTGTGGTAAAGCTAAAGGATGCGAAGCAAAGCTTAAAAGCCATATCTTTTGTGCCGGAGGACGCCCTTTGTTATCAGGAATCGGATATTATACTGGGAGTCCGTTACTTAGAAGACTTTGCCCTTTCCATAAGCCGCCCTCTCGTCATCTGCATTGCCATGGGAAGCAGCCAGGGAGGCCATGACGGAAGCAGCGCTTTGAGCAATTATTTGAACTTCTCCGCCAGACTGCCGGGAATCGGTGTTTCCGTTTCAGCGGGAAATGAAGGCAACAGCCGCAGGCACTATTTCAACAACACCACTGTTCCCCCTTATTACAATGATTTTGAACTGCGAATCGGAGAAACGGATAAGGTGTTTTTTATGGAAATCTGGCCCTATGCCCTGGCCCGGCTCTCCATTGACATCTCCTCTCCCAACCGGGAATCCACCCAGCAGATATTTCCGGCCATCGGGGAATGCAGGATGTTCACCTTCATCTTCACTCCCACCAGAATCTGGGTGAATAACTTTATTTTTGAAGAAGAGACCGGGGACCAGCTCATATTGCTGCGTTTTCAGAACCCCCTTCCCGGAATCTGGAGAATCCGGGCCAGAAGCATGGAAGAGGAGCCTCTTTCCTTTCACGCCTGGCTCCCCTCCGGAGACCTGCTTTCCAATGATACCTTTTTCTTAAGCTCCAGTCCGGATACCACCATCACTTCTCCGGGAAACGGCATCAACCAGCTTACGGTCACCGCCTACAACCAGTTTAACGACGGCATCCTTGCCGAATCCAGCAGGGGCTACACCAGAAACGGCCTGGTAAAGCCTGACATTGCCGCTCCAGGCTACCAGATTCCCTGCGCCCTTCCCGGAAACCGGTACGGCACATTAACCGGAACCGGAGCCGCGGCAGCCCATGCAGCCGGAGGCATTGCCATGATCCTGGAATGGGCCATTCCCAGAGGAAATTACACCTCCATGACAGGCTACGATGTCAACAGCCTCATCATCCGGGGAGCGAGACGGACCACTCCCAATGTTTATCCCAACAATATATGGGGATACGGGCAATTGGACATTAACAATCTGTTCCAGAGGCTTACCAATATTTAACTGATTTTCTGCATAAGATGTACCATTACTTCATCAGGCAGAATAGACAGGAGGCTTCATTTTGAGCAAGATACTGGACAATAATTATTACGACCTGATCATCAGCAACATTTCAATTCCCTCCTATGACACCGGTGACAATATCACACCCATGACAGAGCGCCATTCCCTTCTTCACGTGCCGGGAACCGGTGAGGAGCTGTGCGACTTAGGGGCCCGCCCTTATCACACATTCCCTTCCCTCTACACCATGGAATCCACCATAAGCATTGAAAGCTCCGGCATCGGAACTGTCCAGCGAAATCCCTTTCTAAGCCTGTACGGGGCAGGAATTATGGTGGGCATCATTGACACGGGCGTGGACTACCGGCACAGGGCTTTCAGGGCCTCTGGAGGAGCCACCCGGATTTACTCCATATGGGACCAGGCAGATCAAAGCGGCACCATTCCGGAGGGCTTCACCTTTGGAAGCGAGTACACCCAGGAGATGATCAATGAGGCTTTGTCATCAGAAGACCCCCTTTCCATCGTCCCTTCTGTCGATACAAATGGACACGGAACCGCTATGGCAAGCATTCTGGCAGGAAGTCCTGATCTGGAACAGGGCTTTTCCGGCGTCGTGCCCCAGGCCCAGTTGGCTGTTGTCAAGCTGAAGGAGGCAAAGGAAAATCTGAAAAGTATTTTTTCCATCCGAAGTGATGCGGTCTGTTTTGCGGAGTCGGATATTGTTTTTGCCGTACGCTACTTAATGTCCGCAGCCGTCCGGGCAGGCAGGCCTTTGGTCATCTGCATTGCCCTGGGAAGCAGCCAGGGAGGCCATGACGGACGAGGCTTTTTAAGCAGTTACTTAACCTACATCGTACAGCTTCCGGGAATCGGCGTTACCGTATCCGCAGGAAATGAAGGAAACAAGGGAAGGCACTACTTTAACAACACCTCATCGCCTCCTTTTTACCATAACTTTGAACTGAGAATCGGGGAAAACGACAAGCAGTTCTGGATGGAAATCTGGCCCTATGCTCCCGGAAGAATCTCCATCGACATTTCCACTCCAAACAGGGAATCCACCCAGAGGGTTTTTCCCTCCATCAGTGAATGCAGAAAATTCAGCTTTATTTTCACCCAGAGCGTGGTCTGGGTCAATAACATTATATTTGAAGAGGAAACAGGGGATCAGCTCATCCTCATCCGTTTCCTCAATCCCATACCCGGAGTCTGGTATTTACGGGCCCAGAGCCTGGAAGATGAGCCCTTTTCCTTTCACTGCTGGCTGCCAAACGGGGATTTGATTTCAGATGAGACCTTTTTCTTAAATCCAAACCCGGACACCACCTTGACCTCTCCCGGAAACGGCTCACACCAGTTGACGGTCACGGCTTACAACCAGTTCAACAACAGCATCCTCCTGGAATCCAGCCGGGGATATACGAGAAACGGCCTGGTAAAGCCCGATGTGGCTGCTCCCGGATACCAGATTCCCTGCGCAGTTTCCGGCCCTGGAAACCGCTACGGAACGGCAACAGGCACCGGAGCCGCCTCCGCCCATGCGGCAGGCGTGGTTGCCATGGTGATGGAATGGGCGGTTCCCAGAGGCAACTACCCCTCCATGACAGGCAATAACATCAACCGTCTCATCATAAGAGGGGCAAGGCGCAGGCCTGAAGAGACGTATCCGAACAATGTATGGGGGTATGGACAGTTGGAGGTGAATAACCTCTTTGAACGGCTTGCAAACATCTGACAGAAAATCAAAATGCGCCTTGATGGCTTCCTGCCTGTCAAGACGCATTTCTTTATACGACTGTTTTGGTTATTTTAAATCACCCAGAAATTTTCATTGCACACAATTCTGCGGTAGGTTTCAAATTTGGACCACTTGTTGTAAAACGCAATTCTGGTCTCCTTTTCCACGGCTTTATAGCCTTCCAAAAATTCTTTAAGCTCCTCTTCTGTCCCGATCTTTAAGGCAAATCCCCTCTCATCGAGAACAGGAAGGCCGCCGAATTCGTAAGAGTCAAGTCTTATGATATCCCGCACCTTCCGGCTGCGGATTAAAATTGCGGCAGAATCCTCAGGGGAAATGATATCAAAATAGTCGGGATAACGGAAGCTGTCTCCTTCCACGGGAACGGAGTCCCCCACATGGTAGGTGGTTTCCTTCGTCTTCTGCCTGGATAAAAAGGCATTTTCCAGGTTAAAGTAAAACTCCTCAAAAATATATCCCTTGGCCTTGATTCCATCCTTTTCAAAGTAAGGCTTTTCTCCCTCTGTTTCCACCTGCTCCACCACGCCGCAGGCAGAGGTCATATGGGTGATCCGGTCAATGAGGATCAATTCCCCAAGGGTTTTATTTCTCTTAAATTCATCCACCACGATTTTTTCCGTAAATTCCAGGTCACAGAAAATGATCTCATTCTTTGTGATCTCATCCGCCGTCAAATGGCTTCCGGAATTCACATCAATCTTATATTCCACCCTGCTGATGACTGCCGGTATCATCTTGGTTCCCAGCTTCACAAGATAATCTTTTCCCGCCTGCAGCGGTTCATCATCCATCCAGAGAAGGGTTGCTTTGATATTTTTGGCAGCAGGAAGCTCTCCTGTGTCGGAAAGCACACATCCCCGGCTCACATCCACCTCCCGGTCAAGCTGGATGGTGACGGCCTGGCCTGCAAAGGCTTCCTCTGACTCCTTATCCCCTACCAGAATGCTTTTTATGGATGCGGTTTCATTGCTTGGAAGGGTAACCACCTTCTGCCCCACAACCGCTTTTCCCGATTCCACCTGGCCCTGAAAGCCTCTGAACTCGTGGCTTGGGCGGCACACTCTCTGTACCGGCAGATAAAAACCGGTAACCGTTTCTGTCTCAGAAACATCCACCTGCTCCAAATAAGTCAGCAGAGCTTCCCCCTGATACCAGGGAATGTTCTCAGACTTCTTCGTCACATTATCGCCTTCCGTTGCGCTGACGGGAATGATTTTCACGCTTTTTAAGGACAGTTCTTCCGACAGAGCCAGAACATCCTTTTCTATTTCCCGGAAGCGCTCCTGGCTGTAGCCGACTAAATCCATCTTGTTGACGGCAAATACAAAGTGATTGATTCCCATTAAAGAACAGATTCTGGAATGGCGTCTCGTCTGAACCAGAACGCCCTGCTTCGCATCGATGAGGATGATGGCAAGCTGGGCAAAGGAAGCGCCTACAGCCATATTTCTGGTGTATTCTTCATGGCCCGGCGTATCGGCAACAATAAAGCTCCGGCTGTCTGTGGTGAAGTAGCGGTAAGCCACATCAATGGTGATTCCCTGTTCCCGCTCCGCCATAAGGCCGTCTAAAAGCAGGGAGTAGTCGATTTCTCCGCCTCTGGAGCCCACCTTGCTGTCCAGCAAAAGGGCCTTTTCCTGATCTGCATATAAGAGCTTGGAGTCATACAGAATGTGGCCGATGAGCGTGGACTTTCCGTCATCTACACTGCCGCAGGTGATAAATTTAAGCAATCCGTTCATTAGAAATACCCCTCTCTCTTTCTCTTTTCCATACTGGCCGCCCCGCCGTCCTTGTCAATGACCCGGCTGGTCCGTTCCGATTCCACGGAGCTTAAGGTTTCCTCAATGATTTCATCTAAGGTGTCAGCCTCTGACAGCACGCCTCCGGAAAGGGGATAACAGCCCAGAGTGCGGAATCGTACCTTTTTCAGCTCAGGAACTTCTCCCGGCTTTAATCTCATGCGGTCATCATCCACCATGATGATGTCATTATCCCGGTAAACCACGGGACGCTCTGCTGCAAAATATAAGGGGACAATGGGGATGTTCTCCTGCTTGATATACTGCCAGATGTCCTTTTCCGTCCAGTTGGAAATGGGGAACACCCGGATGCTCTCTCCCTTGTAAATCTCCGTATTATAAAGCTTCCACATTTCCGGCCTCTGGTTTTTGGGGTCCCAGGCGTGAGAGGCGTTTCGGAAAGAGAAAATCCGCTCCTTTGCCCGGCTCTTTTCCTCATCCCGTCTTCCGCCGCCAAATGCCGCCGTAAAGCCGTATTTGTTTAAAGCCTGCTTTAACGCCTGTGTCTTCATAATATCAGTGTAAGCGGAACCGTGGTCAAAGGGATTGATGCCTTTTTCCACTCCGTCTTCATTTATGTACTCCAGAAGGTCAATGCCAAGTTCTTCTGCCGTTCTGTCCCGGAATTCGATCATCTCCTTAAATTTCCAGGTGGTGTTTACATGGAGAAAAGGAAAGGGCGGTTTTTCCGGATAAAATGCCTTTAATGCCAGGTGAAGCATGACGGAGCTGTCTTTTCCTATGGAATACAGCATCACTGGCTTCTCACACTGGGCCGCAACCTCTCTGATAATATAAATCGCCTCTGCTTCAAGCTCATCAAGATGGGATAATTCACTCATAATAATCCTCCTAATACTTATTTGAATTTTTGCTGTTTACATCAATAACCATGACAGTGCCGTCGTTTTTCGTGATATTCCAGTGAAGAATATCCCCTTCATAAGAAACGTTCATGGTTCCCCCGTTTCCGCCGATGTCGGCCCCTAAGTAAAACTCGATGGCACCCGCCCTGCATTCCTTGACGCAGGAGACGCAGCCCCAGCAGTCCCTGGGGTATTTCACAAAGGCTTTGCTGTCTCTTTCTTTTATCAGGCTTCCCGGACAGACGGATATGCACTGAAAACACCCCACACACTTGTTTTCATCAATTCTGATGCTCATACTCTGCCCCCTTTACAATGCTTTTTAAACTCAGACGGAGTTCCCCATCCACAAGCCTTGAATTCACGTATCCGAAATACTCCTCACGCGGCTCCCGGTGATCCAGGTTTTCATTAAAGGAATGCCATCTCGTTTCTTTTCTGTAAAGCAGATGGGCGATCACGGACCGGCACACCTCCAGCCGCTCTCTCAGTTCGTATACGAACATCAGCTCATGCGTATCGGTGGCGTTCATATGCTCTGCCAGTTTCAGCAGCAGGGTGATATTCTCATCTGCCAGCCTTAACTGCTTTTCGTTAAACTGGTAATTGACGGAGATTCCGCCTGCATACTCATCCATGACCTTTTGCATGGCTTCTTCCAGGGCTTCCTGGGAGAACCGGGGCAGCGGATTGTTTAATACGGTTTCATACTCTTTTATCTTTTCCTCTGCATACCGGCCGGCAGCATCGGGAAATTCTCTTTGGACCCGTTCTTTTCCCAGCTTTTCGATCATATCCAGAGCCGCGATCTCCCCCTCTGCAAGGGCACCTGTCACGTATTTCTGAGGACAGCCTCCGGCCACATCACCTGCTGCATACAGCCCCTCGACTGTGGTTTCCCGGCTGGTGTTGACCCAGTAGCCGCTGGCCGTGTGTCCGCCTACAATATAAGGTTCGGTTCCTGCGATCTCCACATCTTCTTCACCCGGATTCTTTCCGCTTTCAATCCACCTTAAGGTCTGACTGGGAGCCATGTTTAAATAGGCTTTTAAAAGCTCTTCATCCTTTTCACGGCTGATTCCGCTGGTCTGCAGATAACACGGCCCGTTTCCGAGCTGGTTTTCTTTTACGGTTCCGTAAACTCGCTCGCTTGTGGTGCACCCATATCTTTCTTCATAAACCTCTCCCCTGGAATTGATCTGCTTTGCCCCTACTCCCTGGGCAATGGTTCCAGTGGGAGCGATGGTGTCCTTGCACCGCAGGGCAATGAACCGCATCTCAAAGGAAGTCATCTCCGCTCCTGCCCGGATTCCCATGGCATATCCGGCTCCGGTGTTAAAGGGAGGATACCACATCTTATGGCGGGAAAAGCCGGGGTTGTTAGGTTTATACAAGCCGGCTGCCCCTCCGGTGGAAACCAAAACCGCCCTGGCCCGGATTTCATAGGCTGTGTCTTCCGTCATATGAAAGCCTACGGCCCCTTCCACCCGGTTGTCATGAACCAGCAAATCCGTTATATTCACATTGTTTAAAACCGTCACATTCTTTGCGGCTTCAACGGCCTTTGCCAGAATCGGCTTGAAGTTTTCACCGTTGATCTTGATATTCCGGTTTCCTCTTGCCACATACCTTCCTTTTTCGTCCTTTAATATCACCAGCCCCAGCTTTTCCATCTCAGCAGTCACCTGGTTAAACCGGCGAGCCGCCGATAAAAGGAGGTCATGCCTGACGATTCCGCCCGCATCCTTTGCCGCATAATCCGCATAATCCTGAGGGGTCCTTCCCTCCACAATGTAAGCGTTGATGGCGTTGACACCGGCTGCAAGACAGCCGCTTCTTTTGATATTGGCCTTCTCAGCAATGACCACCTTTAAATCCGAATTTCTGCTGAGTGTCAGGGCCCCGTAGCAGCCTGCTGTTCCGCCGCCTATGATGAGCACATCTGCGGTGACGATCTCATGTTTTATTTTCTTACTCATGTTCACTCCCCTGCTTTCACGTCCTGTTGATTTTGTGTATTGCTATTTTATCCATATTAACATAGTTTGTCAATATGTTTATATGTTATTAGCTGAAAAGTTATTTGAGAACAGGAAAAAAGTAATTCAGGAAAATGGCGGAAGTGAATACAAAAAGACAAAAAAAAGAGGCAGTGCCAGCCTCTTTTTCATATTAAAACCTACAATCCCATTTCCTGATCCACAAAGATGATTTCACATTTCATGCCCAGGGGCACACGCTCAATAACAGAAATAATGCGGCAAATCCTATGAGGGCTGTTGCAGTCATAGCACTTATCCCCCTTGGCCGCACAAGGAGTCTTGGCATTCAGCCTTTTAGCATTTTGGGGAGCAGCCACATTTTTACAGCGGAAATAGGCATCGCTGATATTTGGAGTGATCTTATTTTTCCCCACAACATAATAACAGATCTCAGGGCCAAAGGAGGTCATGGCAACCCGGTTGCCCGTTCCGTCAATGTTGACGATCTCACCTGACTCCGTCACCGCATTTGCGCTGGTTATGTAAATATTCCCGCAGTTAGCCAGGCGCCGCACCGCCATGCCGGGAACCTTGTTGTGCCATACCACAGCATTTTTTTGCTGCAAGGCTTCAAACAGCCCCATTTCCTTAAGGGTCACGCTTCCTCCAAATCCTATGGTCTGGTGTTCCAGAGTATTTACAAGATAATTGCAGGCTTCTTCTTTTGTGGAAAAAAGCTGTGTTGAAAATCCATGTTTTTCAAAATTCTGTCTTACTGTTGAATATTCCATTATTTTCTCCCTATCCCCATTGTTTTAAAGGAAATTATACTGCACAATCCAAGTTTATTCAACAGTGACGGGCATTAAAATGGGACGCCGGCAATAACCGGTATTATCATGAAAGAGAAGTTTGAAACTTAAAGCCAGGGAAGGAGGCCATGCTGTCCTGTTACCTCTATTGACACGGTTTATGGTATTTTATATAATGAATAAAAAACAAATAGGAGGCTTTTAGATGACTCATCTGAATATACTGTTATTCGACCAGTTTGAAACCATCGATGCTTTTGGGCCGGCGCAGATAATGGGACGCCTGCCGGAACACTATAAAGTAAACTGTTTTTCCATGCAAGGCGGGCCGGTTACCAGTTGGCACGGAGTTCAGGTTAATACCATGCCTGCATCCGAAATTGATAAAAACGGTATTTTGCTGATTCCCGGCACATCAGAAATGCCTCTTTATTTAGAAAACCAGAGCTTTCTTACTCAATTAAAAGACCTTGCCGAAGCAGCACCCCATGTGCTCACGGTGTGCACCGGTTCGTTCCTGCTGGCCCTCACCTCCCTGCTCAATGGGCGCTCGGCCACAACGAACAAAATGGCCATCGAGTTTGCTGCCAAGGCTTGCCCTGACACACAGTGGATACGTAAGGCGCGTTGGGTTGTCGACGGAAAATATTATACCTCTTCGGGCGTTTCAGCAGGCATGGACATGGCGATGGGCTTTATCCACGACATTAACGGTCCTGAACTCGCAGAGCAGGCTGCCATTGAAAGCGAATATATCTGGAATAAGGATAAGTCTTTTGACCCTTTTGCCCGCAGTTAATATAATCGGATAAACGCTATTTTTACAGCAGTATCCCCAGGCAGGAAATCGATAAACGGTTTCCTGCTTTTTTTGCGAAGCCAGAAAAGACCGCCAATGGCGAAAGCGCCACGGCGGTCCATGCAATTAAAATAAAACATAAGTCAGAGCCGGATATTTAAACCACAATCAGATCATCTTCATGGATCATATACTCCATAAGTACGTATATCCCGGCCCAAAAAACAGCATCATACTTTTCCGCACATTCAAAGCAAGCAGGCTTCAGGGAAAAAAACGGAGTGATGCTCCCCAACTGGATATCATTGCACGTGATGATTAAGCTGCGGTCACTTTTTCGCTGAATAACCCAAAGGCCGCCGGGCGTCTCCACATCCAGCTTTTCAACCTGGGGAAGTTTTAACACACAAGGAAGCTGCTTTGCAGATTTCTGTTTCTTTGTAAAAGAAAGGGCTGCGGTTACTATGGGAACGGCATCTTTATAGATGATATACTTTTTAGAATCAGTATACTCCCCATCCCCGCCGCCTGTAGAAACGTTTACAATGTCTGTGGTAAAAATAACATTTCCCTGGGCATCACTGATCTTCTTAGCCGCTCCCATGAACGTTTGACTGCTGATCTTTGCTGCTGTTTTGCCCTCCTCGTTTACCAGACTCCAGGCAAAACACCCCTTTCGTATTCGCAGTTTCATAAAGCTTTCCTCCCTGATATTACGGCCCGCGTCTTGAGCATATCCTGTGAAGCTATTTTACCTCATAAATGCTGTCAAACAACCCGCCGTCTACAAAGTGTTTTGCCATGGTTTCACTCCAGCCGCCAAAGTGGCTGATATCTGTCAGATTAACATTGGTGATAATCCACTTTCCGTCAGTGGGAAGTTCTGCAATTGTATTGCTCTCTGCCGCATATTTATAGCTGTTCAATATATCCTGATTGGACGGACGGTAGTAATTTTCTGCTTCAAGTTTCTGTGCTTCGTCGGAATACAGATAACTTAAGTACTCCGTTGCAACCTCTCTCGTTCCCCGCTTATCTACAACCTCATCTACAATTGCAACTGTCGGCTGGCAAAGGATCGATACAGACGGAACCACAATTTCATAGGAACCGGGAGCTTCCTTTAATGACAGAAATGCCTCATTTTCCCATGCAAGAAGTACATCTCCCTGCCCGTTTTCCGTAAAGGTTGTTGTTGACCCTCTTGCCCCGGAATCGAGTACCAGCACATTTCCATACAGTTTCCTGATATTTTCAACAATCTGGTCCTCAGACAATCCCTGATTCTCAAAGTAATACCATGCTGCAAGGTAGTTCCATCTGGCGCCGCCTGAAGTTTTCGGGTTTGGAGTGATTACACCTACCCCTTCCTCCAGCAAATCATCCCAGTCCTGAATGTTCTTTGGATTCCCTTTTCTCACCAGAAAAACAATGGTTGATGTATACGGGGAGCTGTCTAAATCAAACTCGCCTGTATAACCGGATTCAATTAACCCCGCATCTGCAATCGCATCGATATCGCCTTCAAGGGCCAGGGTAACCACATCTGCTGCAAGGCCATTGGCAACCTCAAGCGCCTGTTTGCCGGAGCCGCCATGAGACTGAACAATATCCACTTCCTGCCCTGTCTTGTCTTTCCAGTATGATGCAAACAACTCATTATAGGAGACGTACAGTTCTCTGGTCGGGTCATACGATACATTGGTGATCTCAACCGCCTCCTGTTTATCTGCTGACCCTGTATCCCCCGCAGTATTTTGCGATGCGTTGCAGCCTGCAAGGCTGAAACTCAGCACTCCAATTAATAAAGCTGACACCAGACTTTTTTTCATAAACTTCTCCTTCTTTCTGCGCATTGCGCTGATGTTAAATAATTACCGATTCCTCTGCCTCTATGTTGGCGTTCCAGACAGGCCGGACAAGACCAGCCTCTTCATATGTAAATGCACGGAAGACGCAGACATTCACTTTCTCCCCCTTCACGATTGGAACCGCTTCAATCTGCCGTGTTCCCTTCAGTACGTGGTCATGGACTCTCACTGTCAGTTCGATCTCTTTTCCTCTGAACAATATTCGTTCAATGATGCCCTCTTCCACCGAAGAACTGTATTTCACGCGTTCCGACAGTTTCGTGACTGCAACATTTTCCGGACGAAGGATTGCATGAGCGGAATCCGGCATCTGTTCAAATCCTTTCAGTTGATTGATCCGCCCGATCTTCGTTGGCTGCCCCATAAACTCAGCGGCAAAGGCTGTTCTTGGATTCCGGTAGATTTCCTGGGGAGAACCGATCTGCTCGACCCTGCCCATATTGGTTATGATGATTTCATCTGCCACCTCAATGGCCTCTTCCTGATCATGAGTAACGAAAATACTGGTTATCCCCACCTTATCGATCATTTCACGAAGCCAGCTTCGCAGCTCCTGTCTCACTTTCGCATCAATGGCTGCAAACGGTTCATCAAGGAGTAAAACAGCAGGATTGGGAGCAAGGGCTCTCGCAAATGCAACTCTCTGGCGCTGTCCTCCTGACAATTGGTTGGGATATCTTTTTTCCAATCCTTTTAGACCGACCAATTCTATCAATTCCTCTACACGGGACTTGATTCTTTCCTTTTCCCATTTATTTACCTTGAGCCCGAAGGCGATGTTGTCAAACACGGTCTTATAGCGAAACAGGGCATAATTCTGAAACACAAACCCAATTCCCCGCTTACTCGCCTCCACATCGTTGACCAGCTTGCCGCCAATGTAGATATCCCCGGAATCCGCAGTCTCAAGGCCTGCGATCATCCGCAGGATCGTGGTCTTTCCGCTTCCGCTTGGGCCTAACAGTGCCACTAACCTGCCTTTTTTTATGTCAAAACTGACATCATCGGAAGCTTTGTATTCTCCAAAGAACTTGTTGATATTTCTCAGTTTAATATAATTTTCATTCTGGTTTTCCATTTTCAGCACTTCCCTTTCCCTTATCTTCCAATATGCTGCGCAAAATCAAAATAACAACGGCCATAAATACGAGAATGGCTGACACCGCAAATGCACCTGTAAAATCGTAACCCTGGTAAAGCAGTTCAATGTACAGCGGCATGGTGTTTGTTTTCCCCCTTAAGTGCCCCGATAAAACAGACACAGCTCCAAACTCTCCCATCGCTCTTGCAGCACAGAGTACAATTCCGTATAATAAAGCCCATTTAATATGAGGCAGTGTAATTCCAAAGAAAATGGTAAACCCGTTTGCCCCCATCAAAGCTGCGGCCTCTTCTTCATCCGTACCGATTGAGTTCAAGACCGGAATGATTTCTCTGGAAACAAAGGGAAATGTGACAAAAATGGTCGCCAGCACAATGCCCGGAACCGCAAATATAATTGCAATATCAGCTTTCTGTAAAATTGGATATAACACGCTCTGCCGCCCAAATGTCAGCACATAGATTAAACCTGCAATGATCGGGGATACTGTGAGCGGAAGGTCAATTAATGTTGAAAGCACTTTTTTTCCGTGAAACTGGAACCGTGTGATACACCATGATGCAAACAGCCCGAATATTACATTCGTACCCAAAGTGATCAGCGTTACTTTGACAGTCAATCCAATTGCCTTAAGAGCGTATTTGTCTTTTACCGTACTGCCGAATGCCGGTATTCCTGCACTGAATGCTGTGGCCATTACATAGATGAGGGGCAGAATCAGCATTGTCACAAGAAATACGGCACTGATTCCAATGAAAAACCATTTGACCGGCCCACTGTTTTTTCTGATTTCCATGATCGCTTCTCCTTACGTTTTATGAGATACCGCTGATGATTTTTGAAGTCCTGCTTTGCAAGAGAGCATTCACAAACAGAATGACAAAAGCTACAAGCAGCATGACAAGGGCGATTGATGTAGCGCTGGCATAGTCATATTCCTGTAATTCCGACATGATCATAAGCGGTGCGATTTCCGTCTTATAAGGCTGATTTCCTGCAATGAAAACGACACTGCCATATTCGCCTAAGCCTCTTGCAAAAGATAAGGTAAATCCGCCGATCAGAGCCGGGAGAATTTCCGGAAAAATCACATGCATCATGGTCTGCCTTGGGTTAGCGCCTAAAATATTTGCAGCTTCCTCATACTGTATATCAATCTTCTCCAGCACCGGCTGAACCGCTCTTACAACAAACGGGATTCCGATAAACACCAACGCTGCCGTTATCCCGATCCTTGTATACGCAATCTTAATTCCAAACTGATCAAAAAAGCTTCCAATCCACCCGTTAGAGGTCGTTAAGTGAGTGAGGGAAATACCTGCTACTGCGGTTGGCAGTGCAAATGGCAGCTCGATGATTCCATTCATGATCTTTTTACCTGGGAACTCATATCGCACCAGCACCCACGCCATGATCATGCCCATAACTGCATCAATCACTGCGGCGATAAAAGCCGTCTTAAAACTCACGTAATAACTGGATAGAACTCTTGGCCTTGTAACTACCTGAACAAATTCCGAAAAAGATAAATTTGCAGAAAAAATCACCAGAGAGCAGAGGGGAATCAATACGATAAATCCCAGCATGGCAGCTGTAATTCCAAGTGATATCCCAAATCCCGGTATTACCCTTTTCTTCTTTCTTTTCTTTGTAACATTTTTCATCTCACCGGCTCCTCTTTTAAAATAAATTTCAATACTCACACACATTGTTTAAATGCTCCAGACCCCCAAAGCTTATATTTGCTGTGATATCTGGCATTGTAATTCCTATATACATATTTGTAAAGTATGTTATTGTGTTTTTCTACGGTATGTGGTAGAATTCATTTATATATTTCATATGAAGTATATTTTTTTCTTTATATATCATATATATCCTCAATGTTTATATGTATAAATTCAGGAGGCTTCTATGTCAATTAAAACATTGATTATTTTCGTTACCGTATACAAGGAGGAAAGCATCACCACTGCCGCCAAAAAGCTGGATTTAAGCCAGCCTGCTGTCAGTGCTGCCATCAAGGAACTGGAAAAACGCTACCATGTGAAGCTCTTTGAACGCATGGGCCGGGGCATACAAAAGACAAATGAAGCCCATCATTTATACGAATACGCTTCCCATATAACCGCTCTTTATCAGGAAATGGACAGCGACTTTAAAAAGCAGAAACACCCCTCTCCCCTTCGGATCGGAGCCAGCATCAGCATCGGTACGTGTCTGATGCCGGAATACATAAAAAAATACATGGAAGCATTTCACGCTCCCATGCCCTATATCAAAATCGACAGCTCAGATATCATTGAAAAAATGCTGCTGGAAAACAATCTGGACTTAGCCTTAATTGAAGGTTCTATCCATTCCGACAAGATCATGGCAGAGTCCTTCACAAGGGACCGGCTGATCCTGGTCTGCAGCCCCCTCCATCCTCTGGCCTCCAAGGGGACAGTGACTCTTGATGATTTAAGGGAGGAACCTTTCCTTCTCCGGGAAAAAAACAGCGGAACCAGAGAGCTGGCAGAATCCACTCTCATGGTGCGGGACTTCGTCTTAAAGCCGGTCCTGGAAAGCACCAGTACAACAGCCATCATCAACGGAGTCACGGCTAATCTGGGAATATCCATTCTCCCGGAGCGCATGCTGACAGGACACATTCAACGAGGCAGCCTGATTCCCTTAAAAATTAATGGAATCGAATTCAAGCGGGAATGCCGCATCATCTACCATCAGAATAAATACTTAAATCCTGATATCATTAACTTTATTGAACTGATAAAGTAATCTTCCATCAAAATAAAACCGGGCGCTAAAGGCAGGAGAAATGCTTTTAGCGCCCGGTTTTATTCTATCATTCTAATTTCATTTTTACTCACGTTTTTGTCCTTGTCAATGTGAAATGCATTAAGAACAGGATGCTCCTCATCCATCAGCGACAGAATCAGATATTCACTGGCGGAGTCATAAGCAAGCCGCTTATCCTCCTCCGATGGCCTGGAAGGGGATTCCGGATGGGAGTGGAAGTTGCCCAGCAGCTCCAGACCTTCTTTACGGGCATCTTTTACGGCAGCAAACTGCTCTTTGGGGTCCATGGAAAAATGGTCCCTGCTCTCATCCACATTGGTGAGCAGATATACTTTCTCAACGGTCTTTGTCTCCCCATCGATCCTGCCTGCAATCAGACCGCATGCCTCATTGGGAAGCCCTTCCCTGCAATGCTTTAATATCCTGTCAAAATCTTCTTTTTTCAGTATCAGCATACGTCCCCCATTTCTACAGCTTTAACTCGCATTCCGCCTGCTCATAATCAATCAGCTCCGTGATCTCTGGATTTTCTCCGCATACAGCACAGTTGTGGTCTGCCGGAAGCTTTACAGTGCGAAACTGCATTTTCAGGGCATCATAAGTCATCAGCCTTCCAGTCAGCAAGTCTCCTTTTCCTATGATGTATTTCACAGCCTCCATGGCCTGAAGGCTTCCAATCACGCCTCCCATGGCTCCGATCACTCCCGCCTGCTTACAGGTGGGAACCGCATCCTTTGGAGGAGGATTCTTAAATACGCAGCGGTAGCAGGGGCCTTCTCCCGGCACATACGTCATAAGCTGTCCCTGAAACCGGATGATTCCTGCATGGGAAAATGGCTTTTTCGCCATGACACAGGCATCATTGATCAGGAACTTGGCCGGAAAATTATCGGTTCCGTCAATAATAAAATCATAGTCCTTTATTAAATCCATGATGTTTTCAGAGGTCACAAAAGTGCGGTATGTATGGACCGTAACTTCAGGGTTAATGGCTTCCATGGTCTCTGCGGCAGACTTCACTTTTGCCTTCCCGATGTCTGCGGTGGTGTGTATGACCTGGCGCTGAAGGTTTGATAAATCCACCTCATCAGCGTCAGCAATACCGATGGTGCCCACTCCTGCTGCCGCCAGGTACATGGCTGCAGGCGCACCGAGGCCCCCGGCTCCAATGATCAGCACCTTTGATTCCAGAAGCTTTTTCTGCCCCTTTGCTCCCACTTCCTTTAAAATGATATGGCGGGAATAGCGTTCCAGTTGCTCGTTGGTAAATGCCATTAAAAAGCTCCTCCCCCCATGAAATATAAAAATTCCACTTCATCGCCGCTTTTTAAGACCGTTAACTCAAACCGGCCTCTTTCCAGGAACTCATCATTTAAAGTAACAGTCACATACTCCGGATTCTCCACATCCTCCAGACTGATTAAATCCGCAATTGTAATTCCCTCTTCAAATTCCTTTTTATTTCCTGCTACCGTAATCTTCATCTCAATTTCTCCCTTTCGCTCAATCAATCCTCAACCTTTTGAACCACTAATGTATAAGTATCATCCTCATTGGGGGACAGCTTTAAAATCTTATGTCCCTCTTCCTTTATGCTTCTTGGCACATTCTGAACCGCTTCCCCGTCATTTAAGCGGATGGAAAGAATCTGTCCGTCATCCAGCTCCTCCAGTGCAACCTTGGCCTTTACAAATGTTACAGGGCAAACCACATCTGTAATGTCCACAGTGTCATTGATCTCATAGTCAGCCATAATATGCCTCCTCCATTTTCTTAATAAATTCCTCTTCTCCTATCCGGTCTATGGTAAATTTAAACCGTTCCCCGGATTTTCCGTGTTCATCAAAGAACCCGATGGCAGCATCCGTTATCTTAAAAAGCTGTTCCTCTGAAGTCACAAGAGGCAGGGGGGAAAATCCCTTGCTGATGTGATTGCCGAAAAGCCCGCCAAAAGAGACAATATAACCAGGCTTTGTATCCCATGCATCCGTGGGACATGACTTGGCACATCTTCCGCAGTCATTGCACTTATCGTAGTCCACAGCGACAATTTTATCCTTGATCGTAATGGCCTTTTCCCGGCACACCTTTTCACAGACTCCGCAGAAAATGCATTTCTCCGGAATCCACTCCACATGAAGAGCGCCCTTGATTCCCACGTCATTTTCCTCTGCCTTAAGGCAGTTGTTCTGGCAGCCTGTGACGCCGAACTTGAATTTGTGGGGAAGTTCCCTGCCGAAGTACTTTTCATTCAGCTTCACCGCAATGTCATAGGTATCCACATTTCCGCTGGGGCAGATCTGATCCCCCTGACAGGCAGTTATGGTCCTGACTCTGGGTCCGCAGATACCGGGCCTGCATCCGCCCTCTGCCAAATCCGCCTGCACTGCGTCCACATCATCCAGCTTAATAAAGGGAATCTCCACGCTTTGACGTGATGTGAGGTGAACATGCCCGTCTCCGTACTTTTCCGCCACTTCTGCAATGGTCTTTAAGTTTTCAGCGGTCAAATGACCCCCTACTACCTGAATTCTCAAGGAAAAGTTGTTCTTCTGCTTCTGGCGCATAAATCCGCCTTTTTTTAAGGTGCTGTAATCCACTTTAGCCATATATCATTCTCCCTCTATCGCCTGTTTAAAATCGGCTTTTAAATCTTCAATGTCTTCAATACCTACGCTGATTCTGATCAGATCATCAAACACTCCTGACGCCGCCTTTTCCTGTGGTGTACAAAAAAGGCTGATGGTGGAAGCCGGATGAATGACCAGAGTTTTGGTGTCACCTACATTGGACACCAGAATGGGAAGTTTCAGACGGTTCATGATTTCAAATGCCCGTTCTCTGGAGCCTGCCCGCAGGGTGATAATTCCTCCATATCCGTGGCTGAACTGTTCTTTTGCCAGATGGTAATAAGGGCTGTTTGGAAGGCCCGGATAATTGACGGCAATTTCCGGGGCAAGCTGCTGTAAATAAAGAGCCAGCTCCAGAGCATTTTTACAGTGCCGTTCCATTCGAAGTCCTAAGGTTTCAAGGCCCAGGCAGTTTAAAAAAGCGTTTTGAGGGGAGAGACAGGCCCCCATGTTGCGAAACAGACCTTTTCTCAGCTTTGCAATATAGGCCATCTTTCCGAGTTTGATGTAATCCGCCATCCCCGGATACATTTCCCTGGTCCAGCGGTAAGTGCCCCCATCCGTCAGAATGCCGCTGATGGCATCGCTGTTTCCGTTTATGTACTTGGAGGAAGAATTGACCACAATATCGGCTCCCAGGGCAAGAGTTCTAATGAGGTAAGGGGTCGCTGTGGTGTTATCCATGATGAGAGGCAGGTTATGACGATGAACCGCATCTGCCAAAGCGGAAATATCCGTTACATCCAGCTTGGGATTTCCGATGGTTTCTGCAAAAACGAGACGTGTTCGTTCATTGATCTGCTCCTCAAAGGACTGGGGTGAATTTTCCCTGGCATACCGGGTCTTGATTCCAAAAGCTTCAAAATCCCGGAATAAGTCAATGGTTCCTCCGTACAAACCGGGGGCTGCGACAATTTCATCCCCTGCCTGCAATATGTTTAGAAATGCATTGGACAGAGCCGCCATACCGGAGGCACACGCCACGCTTCCGATTCCTCCCTCCAGCATAGTCACCTTCTTTTCAAAGGCCTCAATGGTGGGATTGTTGATTCTCGTATAGGAATAGCCAAATGCCTTGTTTTCAAAAATACGCTCCAGCTCCTCTGCGCTTTCATGGCAGAATGCGCTGGACTGGTAAATCGGAACCAGGGTAGAACCGGTAGACGGGTCTTTGCCTCCTGCTTCATGTAAAAGAGCCGTATTAAAACCAAAACTTTTCATCTCTGTCTCCCATCCTTTGTCTTACGACTTTTTATCTATTTATTCTTTTGCATATCCTTATATTACTTTTGTTAACATACTTTGTCAATATGTTTATATGTATTAAGTGAAAAATTTGCAAAATAAAAATGACCCAAACCAACTGGGCTGACTGGCAGCTGGTTTGAATCATTTTTATGAGGTTAAGTAATTAGTATGTAAACAACTGTACCCAGTACTGAGTTCCAGAACCGTTCTGAACGTTTCCTACTCCAATGTGGGTGTAGCTTTTATTCATGATATTTGCCCGGTGTCCTGGGCTGTTCATCCATGCATTTACCACTTCCTTAGGAGTCTGCTGTCCCCATGCGATGTTTTCTCCTGCTCCCTTAAAGTCTGCTCCCTGCTCCTTTAAAGCGGTTGAGAAGGAACTGCCGTTTGGACGGGTGTGGTCAAATTTGGACTGGATTTCTCTTGCTCTTACATCCGCAGCTTTCTCCACGTTAGGATCAATGGTCAGAGGAGCCAGGCTTTCTTTTGCCCTTTCTGCGTTTACAAGGTCAACAACCTGCTGGGTGTAGGTTTTGTTCTCTGTGGTATCATTGGAGCCGGAACCGTTGTTGCTTCCTGAGCCATTGTTGCTGCCGGAACCGTTACTTCCTGATCCGTTATTGCTTCCAGAACCGTTATTTCCTGATCCGTTATCGCTTCCGGAACCATTATTCCCTGAGCCATTGTTGCTTCCGGAACCATTATTCCCTGAACCATTATTGCTTCCAGAACCATTATTCCCTGCGCCATTGTTGCTTCCGGAACCATTGTTGCTTCCAGAACCATTATTCCCAGAACCATTATTGCTTCCGGAACCATTATTCCCTGAGCCATTGTTGCTTCCAGAACCATTATTATTCCCAGGATATTTCGGGAAGTTAGGTTTTGTAGAACTTCCATTTCCCAGCAAGTCCGCACATTTTTCATCAATTCCAAACTGTCTCAGCTTTGCTTTCAAATCCTGGATGTTGCTTCCGTTAATTGTTACAACATTATTTCTTCCCGTGTTGCATTGACCAAAGTATCTGGTCACCGCCGCATTGGCTGTAAGCGGTATCATGCTTGTTAAAGTAAGTGTGATCATCCCAAGTGCTGCTAATTTTTTCAATTCTTTCGTCTCCTTTACTTTATTACAAATATGTTACGTTTCTGTTACAAGACATATCATAACACTCTTTTTTCCATTTTTCCAGTGGAAAAAGGTGGAAATTTGTCACAAAAACGATTTTTATTTTTCTGCATTTATAAAAGACAGCCTTTAACCCCGCTGAAATCCGCTGCAAGCCCACTTTTGCCCTCTGTTTTTAAAGGGCATGACTGTATACATGCTATCTCATTTGTCAATATTTGTCAATTTCTTTTTTATGTAAACAAACTTAACAGGGCAGAGGTCTCAAAAGCCCTCTGCCCTGTCTTCTAAACGCTATATGACATAATTATCGATATATTCATCCTTTTTCGCCAGATCTGCAATGGTTATCCCGTCAAAATAATCATTGACCAGCTTGCTTAAGCCTTCCCACATCTGCAGGGTCCGGCAGTAAGAAGCCCTCTCACAGCTATTGACTTCCCCCTCCAGACAGGAGACAGGTGCAAGGGAACCTTCCGTAAGCCGTAAAATGCTGCCCACCGTATAATCCTCCGGATCTCTGGCCAGCTTGTAGCCGCCGCCCTTTCCCCTTAAGGACACCAGCAGATTATTCTTACTTAACACCGATACAATGGATTCCAAATATTTTTCCGATATTTCCTGCCTTTCCGCAATATCCATCAACGTGATGAACTCCCCGGTATTATGTTCAGCCAGATCAATCATAAGCCTGATGGCATAGCGGCCTTTTGTTGAAATTTTCATAAGATATAACCTCCATACCTATAATTTACCACAAGGTTAATATGTTTATCAAGCACTATTTACAAGTAAAAAGACCGAAACTCCGGCTTATATAAGAATTCTATTATGTTTCCAAATCGTACCGGTCAAGGAAGTGGTGAACCGTTCCTTTTTTCTTATAAGCAATGATGGTATCCAGATTCACGTTCTCCACACTTTTAAAGATATTTCCTTCAATATACGGATTGACCTCTTTTAACTGCCTGATCAAATCCTTGATTTCCGTCCTTTTGGAGACCGCACTTCCGTCGACACGGCAGGAGGTACACGTATCCGTAAAACGGCAGGCGCACTGAATGAAATAGAGGCTGTTGTAATCCCTCCATTTCTTAATATCATCCTCCCGGATTAAGTACATGGGCCGAATCAGCTCCATCCCTTCAAAATTGGTGCTGTGAAGCTTAGGCATCATGGTCTGAATCTGGGCCCCGTACATCATGCCCATGAGTATGGTTTCAATGACATCGTCATAGTGGTGCCCAAGGGCAATCTTGTTGCACCCCAGCTCCTTTGCCTTGTTGTACAAATGTCCCCGCCTCATTCTGGCGCATAAGTAGCATGGAGACTTCTCCACATCGTAGACAGCCTCAAAGATATCGGACTCAAACACAGTGACGGGAATCCCCATCAGCTTCGCATTATTTTCAATCACCTGGCGGTTGGTTTCATTATACCCAGGGTCCATCACAAGGAATACCAGGTCAAAGGAAAACTTGTTATGCCGCCTCAGCTCCTGAAACAGCTTTGCCATCAGCATGGAATCCTTTCCGCCTGAGATGCAGACAGCGATCTTATCATTTTCCTTCACCAGCTCATACTGGTTGATGGCCTTTGTAAAACGGCTGAATAACTGCTTGTGGAATTTCTTCTGGATGCTCTTTTCAATGTTTTCCTGCCTCTCGCTTCCCTGGTCCTCTTTTTCCATGGCACCAAGAAGCCACTGGCCGTAGCCGCCCTCCAGATGATAAACGTCATAGCCCCGTTCCAGCAGAGCCTCTGCCGCCTCTTCGCTGACAATTCCCTTTAAACAGTACAGGATGATCTTCTTGTCCATGGGAAGAGAATTCTCCCCGTTTAACAGCGCTTCCATCTCTATATTAACAGACCCCGGTATGAATCCATGGCTGTAAGAGGACTGATCCCTCACATCCACCAGCATATAATCCTCAGGGTCCATTTCCTTCATCTCTTCCAGTGTCAGACTGAGCCTTCGTCCTTCAGACATAGGATTACCTCCCTTCTTTTTCCGTCCGGGATAAATCCTTGATCACTTCCCCGGCTATAATAAGCCCTGCCACTGAAGGCACAAAGGCCACGCTTCCGGGAATATCCCTCCGGTCCGTACATTTATGCTGCGCTCCCGGCGGGCAGATGCAGTTGGTCCTGCAGCTGATGGACATATCCTCCAAAGGCCTTACAGGCTTTTCCGTAGAGTACACCACCTTAAGCTTTTTCACTCCGCGCTTTTTTAACTCTCTTCTCATCACCTTTGCCAGAGGGCACATGGTGGTCTTATAAATATCCGCTACCTGGAATTTAGTGGGGTCCAGCTTATTTCCCGCTCCCATGCAGCTTATGACCGGAACTCCGGCTTCCTTTGCCCGCATGATCAGCTCCAGCTTTGCGGTCACCGTATCCACCGCATCCACCACGTAATCATAATTTTTAAAATCAAACTCATCGGCATTTTCCGGTAAGTAAAAGCACTGGCGCATCTCCACCTCTGCCTTTGGATTGATCTCCAAAATCCGGTCCTTCATCACTTCCACCTTGTACTTGCCTACGGTCTTTCTGGTGGCTATGAGCTGCCTGTTTAAATTGGTCAGGCACACCTTATCGTCATCTACTAAAACAAAGGAGCCCACACCGCTTCTCACCAGGGCCTCCACCACATATCCGCCCACGCCGCCGATGCCAAAGACAGCAACTCTGGCACCTGCCAGCCTGTCCATGGACTCCTCTCCCAGCAGCATCTGGGTCCTTGAAAATTGATTTAACAATGGAATTCTACCTCTTTCTCAATTTTGTATCCTGATGAATCAGGGGGTATGCAGGCATGTCCCCTTGATTCACAAACTCAAGGTTGAAAGAAGCTTTTCTTTCAACCTTGCACAGTAATCATTATACTTCGAAATGCCTGTTTGGGCAATTCATTTTTACAAATCTCTCAACGGACAAAACGGCCTGCTTTAAACAGACCGTCTCATTCCAGTTATTTCACCTTTTCACGAATCCAGGTTTCATATTTATTCTGCACGCCGTCTTCTCTTGCCTGCTTTTCAAAGGCTTCTGTCTCTGCATCCACAGCCTTCAATATATCCTCAGAAAGCTCCCGCGCTGCAAAAGTATAGGCAACACCGTCTTCCTTCTCAATATGGCGCTTTAACAGTGCGCCGTAGCCGATTGCATTGGAAATGATATCCAGCTTAGGCTCTGTTCCCGGATTTTTCTCGTATTCATCAATGGCTTTTTCAAGCTCGGAAAGATGAAGCCGCCCTAAGTCATGCTCTACAAGCATACCGTTTCGGATCAGCTTATCCGCAACCGGTCCCATGTTCTCTAACATAACCCGGAATAAAATCTTTTCCTCTTTGCCATGGTGATGCTTATCGGCATAATTTCTTCCGAATTCAATGCATTCCCGCAAAAGAGGTCCGTCTACCGGCTCTCCCTCTAAAATCCCGGCACAGATCTTTCTCATAAAGCCGGTGAAAGCCAAAATATTCTCATGCTCTTTTACCAATAAGTCTATTCCATTCATACGCGTCTCCTCAATTCATATGACTGATCTTCAGCCTGTCCAAACTCTACAGATGTGCCTTCAAAAATTCCTCTGATAAGCGCTTCCCGCAAGGTGTAGTAGTTGCTCACATCTCCGTTCACCTGCTGCCAGTAAGCGCCGTGGATATCCTGGGTCTGTCTCCACACCAGCTTATCCTCTGTTTCCTCTGTCAGAGCATTGACTCTGTCACAAGGCATACCGTTTAACAAGGTGTTTTCCAGGTAATCATAGGCATTTCTGACGGTAAGCTCTCCGTTTACAGAAAGCTTTCTTCCGAATTCACTGATGGCAGCCTCGATTTCAGCCAGCCTGTCCGGATTTTCCTTCACCAGTTCTGTGACCGCATAGGCCATTCTGCCTTCCACAAGGCTGACCTTTTCCTGAAGCCAGCCGTGGATGTTTCCTGTGTCAATTAAATCCTCTAAATTTCCCTGGGGAAATGCTCCGTACTGTTCATCTGCCCTGGCTCTCAAGCCCTGGCTGTATCCTTTTTCTTCTGCAAGGTCCAAAATCACGTCAACCATTGCATTCTGAATTTGTATTTTATTATATAACCAATTGTGTATCGGTCCTAAAAATGCGCTCATTTCATTCCCCTTATCTTACTGATTTAATTTCTCCAGAACGGACTCTGCATCAATTCCGTGTACCATACATGCCTCTGCCAATGTCTCCATCTGGGAAGACGGACATCCAAGACAGTGCATACCGATGCTCATTAAAACCTCTGCTGAATCGGGGTTGATTCTTAAAATTTCTCCAATGGTCATTTCTCTCGTTATCATATAATGTTCCTCCTGTTTTCTATTAAGATTATTTATAAAGTATGAAATTTTCTTACTTGCCTTTCTGAGCATATTATAATATAATAATTACATCTTTTCTGTTGTTATTACAACATTTCAAAAAATAATTTGGAAGGATGGATAAAAATGGATGAATATTTGCCGGTATTAAAGAAATCAAGCCTGTTTTCCGGAGTCAGCCAGGAAGAAATACAGTCCATGCTGAAATGCCTTTCAGCCCGGACGAAACATTATAAAAAAGATGAATTCATCATAAGAAGCGGGGATTACATCCGTTCCATCGGAATGGTTCTCTCCGGAACCGCCCTGATCATCCAGGAGGATTTCTGGGGCAGACGGACCATCATTTCCGAAGTGACGCCCGGCTTTATCTTTGCCGAAACATACGCCTGCCTGGCCTCCATTCCCATAGAAATGAGCGTGGTCGCTGATTCCGAATGCGACGTGGTATTTCTGGACTACAATAAGATCATGACCGTATGCACCTCGGCATGCGGCTACCACACCAAGCTGGTGCAAAACTTCCTGACAGCCATTGCCGGAAAAAACATGGCTCTGACAAAGAAGATGCAGCACATGTCCCAGAAGACCATCAGGGAAAAGCTGCTCTCCTACCTTTCCACCGAGTCCTTAAAAAGCGGGACATCTTCCTTTGATATCCCCTTTAACAGGCAGCAGCTTGCAGACTATCTCTCCATAGACCGCAGCGCCCTGTCAAATGAGCTGAGCAAGCTCCAGGCAGAGGGCCTTTTAAGCTATAAGAAAAACCGTTTCACCCTGCTGGAATAAGAGGCCTTCTGCCTCTTATTTTCCTTTGGGAAGGCTTACGGTAAAGCAGCTTCCCTCTTCCTCTTTGCTTTCCACCGTCACAGTGCCTCCGTGGGCCGTCACAATGGATTTTACAATAGCCAGTCCAATGCCTGCGCCTCCCGATTTCCGGTTCCTGGATTTATCGGTTCTGTAAAATCGCTCAAACACCAGAGGCAGTTCCTTTTGAGGAATGCCGATTCCCGTATCCCTCACCTCTATGATTCCAAGGTCCTTTGTCTGGGATACGCAAATTCCGATGGAGCCGCCTGTCCCCGTATACTTAATGGCATTGGAAATCAGATTGGCAGCCACCTGGCTCAACCGGTTTTTGTCTCCCTCCACGAAAACACTCTCCCCTTCCACAGACAGGGTTAAACCCTTCTTGGTGATTTCCCCGTTCATTGCATCGGACACGGTGCGCATCATATCCAGTAAGTCCAGGGAGGATTTATTCAGGTTCAAAATTTCTCCTTCCACCTTTTCAAGCTGCTCCAAATCCGCCACCAGGGTTCCCAGGCGCTTAACCTCTTCATGGCAGCTTTTTAACCGCTCTGTTGTGGGCTCCCAAAGACCTTCCACCATGGCCTCCAAATGGGACCCAAGGGCAGTCAGCGGAGTCCTCAGCTCATGGGCCACGTCTGCGGTCATCTGCTTTCGCAGATTTTCCTGGTCGCTCAAAGCGCTGGATAAATGGTTGATGGCACCAGCCAGCTCGTCAAGCTCCCGTATTCTCGTTCCCGGCTCAAACCGTATCTGATAATTGCCCTTTGATATCTGGGTTGCAATGTAAGCCGTCTTTGTCACCGGCCTGGATATCCGTCTGGCTATGAAGCTTCCCACCACAACGGAACAGATGCTGGAAAGCACGCCGATGACCAGAAGGACCTTGTTCATCACATTGATAAAATTAAAGTCAGCCTCATTCATGAAAAACGGCCCGTAATACTTGATGGAAAGAGAACCTACCCGCTTTCCGCCGTTTACGATATCATACGTATTTTCCACCAGACCCACATCGGATTTGCGTTCCTTCATGCGGGTGGATATCTCATCCATAATCTGTCCGCAAAGGCTCATATCGTGGTTTTCCGCATCCCACACCATAGCGCCTGACTCGTCGTAAAGCTTTAAAATATATCCGTCATACAGGGCATTCATGCCGAGAGCATGGACGTACTCCGGCCTCCAGTTCCGCTTAAAGGAATCATACTGGCTGCTGAAATCATGGACAATATTTTCTCTGCGCTCCCGTCCTAAGTTGGTGATGTACTTTTCAAATTCCCGGTTGATAAACCAGTTGGAAAGCAGACCGATCAGGGAAATGGTGACCAGAAGAATCAAAAGGATGGACAAAGACAACTGCTTTCTTAAGCTTCTCATCCGCCATCCCCTCCAAACTTATATCCCAGGCCGGGAATGGTCAGCACGTAGACCGGATTTTTCGGGTCATCCTCCAGCTTTTTCCTTATGTTCTTAATGTGGCTGTCGATAGCTCTGTCGTAGCCTGCAAAGCCTTTGTCAAGGGCCGCTTCAATCAGCTCCTCCCTGGTAAAAACCTTTCCCGGATACTTAATGAGCACAGATAAGATTTTCAGTTCGCTGGGAGTCAATGTTAAGCTTACCCCCTTTTTCCTGACTTCATTCTTTTCAAAATCCACCATTAAATCCCCGTCTCTCCAGGAATTTCTTTTGGTCAAGGGCACCAGATCACTTTCCGTCCGCCGAAGAACAGCTTCCACTCTGGCATACAGCTCCTTTAAGCCAAAGGGCTTTAAGATATAGTCATCGGCTCCGAGCCCCAGCCCTTCCACAATATCGCTTTCATCCACCCTGGCTGTCAGCATGATAATGGGAACGCGGGATTTTTTCCTGATGGTCCTGCACACCTCCTGTCCGGAAATGCCGGGCATCATCAGATCTAAAATAATGAGAGAGATATTCTCCGAATCAAATATATCCAGGGCCTTCTGGCCGTTTTCAGCGGGGAAAGCACGAAAGCCCTTGCTTTCCAGAAGCAGACAGACCACCTCCAAAATCTTGGGCTCGTCATCCACAACCAGCACATTTTTGATGTTTTTAAGCATTTCGCACCTCCAGAATCTATGAATGAAAAGCGAAAAGCGGGAGCCGCCTTTTTGGCGGTTCCCGTCTTCTTTTACTCCACTACGTCGTAACCCTGATCCTCAATCTCGGACTTAATGGTTTCAACAGATGCTTCATCAGGATCATGGTCAACCGTTACGGTTCCTGCTCCCAAGTCCACGGACACGCCGGATACTCCGGCAATCGCCCCTACTGCACCTGAAACTGCCTTAACGCAATGCTCACAAGACATTCCATCTACCTTTATTACTGATTTAGCCATTTTCAACTACCTCCATGATTATATATTATTTTAAGGAAATCAATCCAAAGAAACTGGTTTTAAAAACTTATAGGAATCTGTGCTCTTTCCGCTGTGGCTGGCACCGTGAACGACGGCATACTTCCAGCCTTCCACCTTTTCAGGATCAACGCCTGCGGCGATGAGCGGCCCCGGGTTTAAAACGAATACCAGGTCTTTATCCTGAGCTTCCTTTGTTGCCATGTTCATTTCCAAGTCATTGGCCCATTCCACGCCGTTTCCATGGCCGATTCCGACGCCGTAATGGTCGCCGCTCATATGGTAGCTGACTGCGCTGCGGTGATTTTCAACGATCTGGCCGTAAGCCTCAAGGGCCGTAGGCTCGGCCTCATAGACCAAAACCTCATCTCCAAGCTCACTGCCTACCACCAGCTTCTCATCGGCTACGGTATAGCTCTCCGGAAGTTTTGCAGTATCAAGCCCTGCAGCCAGAAATGGCTTTGCATCAACTTCCAGCATCAAATCGTAACGGGGGCTTTTGCTGTAATCCTGGCTCCAGACAAAGCGTGCGCTTTTATCCGGGGCTGACAAGGACCAGCCTGCATTCGTTTCGTCTGCTTCCAACTGACCGGAAGCTGCTTCCAACATCCGGCCAAAGGACCGGAAGGAACCCTGGCCGATTACGTCCAGATCTCCATTTACTTTATTCAGTACAGTCACCATGATCACAGCCACTACAAGGACTGCCCCGGCGATTCCTGCAATTAATTTTGTATTATTCTTCATGCGCTCACCTCTATTTCATACTTGGTTTGAATCTCTTAAGCCTCAATGCATTCGTCAAAACGGAAACAGAGCTTAAGCTCATGGCTGCCGCCGCAAACATGGGGTTTAAAAGAGGACCGCCAAAGAGATGTAAAAATCCGGCTGCGATGGGGATTCCGATTACGTTATAGCCAAATGCCCAGAAAAGATTCTGTTTGATGTTGCGGATGGTGTGCTTGCTCAAATCAATGGCCGTAGGCACATCCATTAAGTCAGACCGCATGAGAACGATGTCAGCCGATTCCATGGCCACATCCGTACCGGAGCCAATGGCAATTCCGATATCAGCCTGTGCCAGTGCAGGAGCGTCGTTGATTCCGTCTCCGACCATGGCCACCTTGCGTCCGCCTGTCTGAAGCTTTTTCACCTCATTGGACTTATCCTGGGGAAGAACCTCAGCCAGAACCCGATCAATGCCGACCTGTTTTGCAATGGCTGCTGCGGTTTTCTTATTATCACCTGTGATCATAGCCACTTCAATGCCCATCTTGTGAAGCCTGTCAATGGCTCTGCGGCTGGATTCCTTCACCACGTCTGCAACGGCCACAATTCCGGCCAGTCTGCCGTCAACCGCCACATACATGGGTGTCTTTCCTTCTTCTGCCAGACGGTCTGAGGTTTCCTCCATTCCTTCCAGAGAAATCTCTCTCTCATCCATCAGCTTTCTGTTTCCGGCAAGAACCACCTGGCCGTCGATCTTCGCTTCAATTCCCCGTCCTGTCAGGGATTCAAAGGTCTCTGTCGCCAGTATGGCAAGCCCTTCTCCTTCTGCTCCGTGGACAATGGCCTGACCCAGAGGGTGCTCAGACCCTTTTTCTGCGGAAGCCGTAAGCTGCAAAAGCCTATCTCTTAAAATGCCTTCTGTGGTCAGCACATCGGTAACCGTAGGCTTTCCTTCTGTAATCGTACCTGTTTTATCGAATACAATGGTGTTGATTTTATGAGCTGATTCAAGAGCCTCGCCGCCCTTGATGAGAATGCCGTTTTCAGCACCTTTTCCCGTACCCACCATAATGGCCGTAGGAGTTGCAAGGCCGAGGGCACACGGGCAGGCAATAACCAGCACGGAAATAAATATGGTCAGGGCAAACTTTAAATCGCCTCCCGTTCCAAAGTACCAGGCCGCACCGGCAGCCAGTGCAATGACGCACACCACCGGCACGAAATAACCGGAAACAATATCAGCCATCTGGGCGATAGGGGCTTTGGAGCCCTGTGCATCTTCCACCAGCTTGATGATCTGGGCAAGTGCCGTATCGCTGCCGATTTTTTCAGCTTTAAACTGAATGGCGCCTGTTGTATTTAAGGAAGCGGCGTACACTTTATCGCCTTCCTTTTTATCCACCGGCATGCTCTCACCTGTCAGCATGGATTCGTCAATGGCCGTATGGCCGGTTAAAACGGTTCCATCCACCGGGATTTTATCGCCGGGCTTTACTACAATTATATCTCCGATTTCCACTTCGTCAATGGGTATTTCTTTTTCCACCCCATTCTCCAGAATGAGGGCTGTCTTCGGTGCAAGGCCCATCAGTTTTTTAATGGCCTCGCTGGTTCTGCCCTTTGAAACAGCCTCTAAAGACTTTCCAAGAAGGATCAGGGTGATGATCACGCCTGCTGACTCAAAATAAAGGGCTTCCACTGCCATAAAATGGCCGTCTGCGATCTGATATAAGTTGTAAATACTGTATAAAACAGCGGCTGTGGTTCCGATTGCGATTAAGGAATCCATGTTAGGGCTTCTCTGGATCAGAGCCTTAAAGCCCACGGTATAGAACCGATATCCCACCGCAATGACCGGAGCCACCAAAAGAAGCTGTGTTACGGCGAATACCAGGGGATACTGCATGTGGTTCAAAGCCTCCGGGAAAGGCAGGGTGACAAATGGAACCATAGGCGCCATGGCAATGTAAAGGAGAGGCAGGGAAAAAACAGCGGAGATAATGAATTTAGTCCAAAGGGTCTTGATCTCCCTCTGCTTGCGCTCCCGGTCCTCATCGGCTGCATCTGCCTTGTCAACCTCCAAAGCCTTGTATCCGGCCTTTTCAATGGCTCCCTTAATGGCTGAGAGCCGTACCTTCTGGGGATCATAAGTAACGGTTGCCTTTTCTGTCGCGAAATTGACGGAAGCTTCCTGCACTCCTTCCATCTTTCCTACCACCTTGCCGATACGCTGGGCGCAGGCGGCACACGTCATTCCTCCTATGGGAATGGTCACTGTGGTATTTTCAGACCGTTCTACCACCTGGTAGCCGATCTTTTCCACCTTTTCCTTGATCTGGTCCAGCTTTACAACGCTGCTGTCATATTCCACAAACAGCTTTTCGCTGGCCAGATTCACATTAGCCTGCTCAATGCCCGGAAGCTTGCGCACAACCTTTTCAATTCTCTGGGCACAGGCTGCGCAGGTCATTCCCCGTATGTCTAACATTTGACTTTCCATATATTTCACCTCACGATTATTTTTTAGGGAGTCTCTTGATATTTATCAGTTCCTATGATACTATTATGACATTAATTTCGTTTTTTGCAAGTATGCACTTTTTTGTATTATAGTACCCAAAATGATACTATAGGAGGACAATTCCATGCACGATAACTGTACCGGTGTTAACTGCCCCGTAGACGCTACCTTAGATATGATAGGAGGAAAATACAAAGCTCTCATCCTCTGGCACTTAATTGACCGCACCCTGCGGTTTGGAGAACTTCGAAAGCTCATCCCTCAGGCCACCCCCAAGATGCTGACCCAGCAGCTTCGGGAACTGGAGGAGGACAATCTGATCATACGCACCGTATATCCGGTGGTTCCCCCCAAGGTAGAGTACCGGCTTTCTGAGCTGGGAACCAGCATCCAGCCCATTTTAGAGGCCATGTACAAATGGGGAGCAGATTACTTAAGCCAGAATGGCATTTCCGTAAGCTGCTCCATGAAATTTCCCGGCTGATACAGACAGCCTCAGTTATGATATTTTCCAGTTCTCAAATATTTTATAAGATTCTTTCAGAAAATCATAGGAGATCGTGATGGATTCGTCTGTCACGGTCTTATCTTCATCAAAAATAGGCCATGGGTTACAGCCCCCTGCTTCCACCTCTACCCGGCTCATGGGGAAACGGTTTCCGCAGTTCTGGCATACCAGAACATTTCCATCCTGCACATAATACCCTCTTCCCGAACCGTAGCAGATCTGGCAGGTGTTAAAGGCCGTGCGCAGGCTTCCGTCAGGAGCCTGAACCGCTACCACTTCCATAAGAGTTCCGTCCACCTCTACCGGATAGAAGCTGGCTGTCTCTGAAATGCCGCTTACAGGAATCACGAGATTCTCTCCCTCTGCAATGACCTGGGCCTTGTCTGAGGAAGCTCCTGCTCCTTCAGACTTACCCTTGGAGCCGCAGGCCGTCAAAGCAAATGCCGCCATCATGGCCGCTGCAAAAAGTCCTGCATAAGCCATATGGTTTTTCTTTTTCAGGCCCGTTTTCCCGCCTTTTTCCGTCTTATTTAAAAACTTCTGAATCATCTTAATATACCTCCTGCGCATCAATGCTATTCATCCTTATCTGATTTCTTTCCCATAAAAAACATGGCTGCTATCATGGCAAATGCCGGCAGAATACAGTGCCAATGGCTCAATAATAATTCCATAAATGTCTCCTCCTCTTACTGGCAGCAAGAACCGCCGCCTGATCCCTGAAAGGTCTCTTCAGGCCAGATCATGGTCTGGAAACTGCCGACTTCTTTTTTAATGGCATCCAAATCCATTGTTTCAATATCATCCACAACCTTGATGTATCCGTAGAACTTGTTATCCCCTGTGGAGAAATCAAAGCTGTCCGTAGGAGTGAGGTAAAGGAGGTTTTCCCCCTTTTCCAGGAAAAGCTGAGTGCTGAAGGCAGGAACAAGAAGATCCAGGCCGTAATCGGATTCTGTGGTGTTGTCCACAATGGCCCACTCTACATCCATGCCGGTTTCCACCACTGCAACGGCAGGCTTAAAGCCTTCATCTGTATATTCCAGGGTGATTTTCTGGACTTCGTTTCCGTATCCATCCTCGCCCTTTTCTGCAATAACCACGTCTTCCACCGGAATCTGATATCCTGCGGGGGTTGGTGTCTGCGGGTCGTATTCCTTTAACGGGTTTTCTTCCGTTGCGCCTGCTTCCCCTTCTTCCGTCACGTAGATGCTGGCGCGGATCATTCCCATCCAGCAGCTATAGCGGACCTTTCCCGGTTTATCAGGCGTAAATTCAATGACATTTTCCCCAGTCTTAAAGGTGTATTCAATTCCATAGTCCCGGATGAACATCCGGTTGTTGCAGCCGTTGATGCTTCCCTGGGGCGCATCGATGATCCATTTCACCGGAATGCCTGCCTGAACCGTAATATTGGGGTATTTTCCAGGAGAAAGTGTGCTGTTGACCACCTGAACTCCGTCTTCTATTTTAACATTTTCTCCGCTTTCCTGCTGGTCACCGCCGGTTCCGCTTTCTCCGGCTAAAAATGCAGGACCTTCAAACCCGGCCAAACTGACGCCCTGGGAAAACATGGACATTCCAAGGACCACCACCAAAACCGCGCCTGCTGTCATAATCCGTCCTGCAAACTTCTTTCCAAGAACTGTGGAAAGGGCTCCCAAACCGAACATCAGAGGAACTGTTCCTAAACTGAATAAAAACATGGACAGTGCGCCTGAAAAGGGGTTTCCCGTAGACAGGGCATAAATCTGCATGGCCTGCAAAGGTCCGCAGGGCATGAATCCGTTTAACAGGCCCACGATCAGAGGGCTGTTGCTTTTGGATTTCTCCCTGTTGATCTTTCCGGCAAAGACTCTGGGCATTCTGGGATTGAACTTCCGAAGCCAGGGGAAAATCCCCAGCATGTTGATTCCCATAATCACCATAAAGATTCCGGCAACCAGCTTCAACACGCCCTGTAGGGTGTTGGAAAAGGTGACGACTGAGCCGAGCATTCCCACTAAAAAACCAACTGCCGTATAAGAGATCACACGTCCCAGATTATAGAGAAAGGTTGGGCGAAGGGCGGAAAAACGTCCCTGCTCCCCATTTCCTTCCTCCACCTTTGGCATACACTGGGAAAGGTTGATTCCTCCGCACATTGCCACGCAATGAACCGAGGTGACCAGACCGATGACAAACAGCATTCCATAGCCCATGTTTGCCTCAGCAAGCTGGCTTGGAGCCAGGAGATTTAAAAATCCGAACTGTTCCAGTATCATGTACAGGGAAATGATAATCAAAACCAGCCCAATGGCCCGGCTGGAACCGGATTCCTGCTTTTCTTTTCCCTCCAGCACCGTGTAATCCAGCTTTTCAATCAGCTCCACAATGCTTTTATAGGAAATAATATCTGTGTCATAAGTGATGGTAGCTGTTCCTGCGTTATAACTCACTTCCGCATGTTCGATTCCCGCAGTATTTTTCAATTTTTTTTCGATCTTATTTTGACAGCTGACACAGGTCATACCGCCGATACGCAATTTTTTGGTTTTCAGACCAGAGCCCATGACCTATCCTCCTTTTCGTTTCTGAACCCAAGAATAACAGGAGAATTTGTAAAAGTTGTGGAGATGAATGTTTTTTTCAATTATTTCCATAAATAAAAACACGTCCCATCCCCTTTTTATTTCGGATGCAGACGTGCTTCATTGATTTTACGCTATTATTCTCCGGGATTAAACCGGATATCCAGATAAACCTCACCTATGGATGTAACCACGCAACAGGCTGTGCGGATCGCATACTCTTCCCCTTCATCAGGAGTTTTCATCACCGGAGGAAGGATGTCACATGTCAAATCTTCTCCCGCCAGAAGTGTGACCACATTTCCGCTGATGATGTTGGCAATCTCTGATACTGCGGAGGTGACAAATTCATCCACTTCGTCAAATTCCATTCCGCTCATGGAATTGACAAGGCCAAAAGCCGTCTCATGAGGAAGGCGGTAAATCACCTCTCCCTTCAAATCTCCGGTAAAGCCTATGGAAACATCCAGTTCTCTTTCGCAGTCAAAGCACTCTGCCGGCTGGCTGGAAACATCTGTAAGGTCCAGCATCAACTGGAATACATTGCGGGTAGCCTCTAAAAATGGGTTGTATAGATCAGTCATGATCAGCCACCCCCTTTTCAATGGCATAAGTGGCGATGCGCTGGTCCTCTGCCGCAACGTGGTTGATGAGCCAGGCCATCAGCTTACCTGCAAACCGCTGCATGAGCTGCTCCTCATAACCGCTGCTTTCATATTCACGGGTAACCGTAAGGACGAAACTCACCATATCATTATGTATTCTTCTGTGTTCCTCGCTGCCCGGATAACCGATTTTCTCCTGATACTCCTCTTCGTCCCTGAAATGCTCCACCACATAAGAATTCATAAATGCCAGAGTTTCATTGACCTGTTCTACCTTCTCCTCCCAGGAGGAAGAAGAACGAAGCACCTGCATAAATGCTTCCACACGCTGAAACAGTTCCTTGTGCTGCTCATCAATCAGCGGAACGCCTAACTCATATTTTTCTTTCCAAAGCATAATCGTTATTTCCTTTCTCTTTCGTTTTCTGCTTCCGCTTCAAGCCGGACCAGGGATGCAGCCACTTCTATACAGATCTGCTGCACGCTTTTACGGTCTGTTTCAACGGTAATATCGGCCGCCCTTTCATAATAGGAGGCACGTTTATCTATGAGCCCTTTTATGAATTCCACATTCATATTTCCATTTAAAATGGGCCGCTCATCACTGTACTTCACCCGCTCTAAAACTGTCTCAGGGCTGGCTGTCAGCAGCACAATACGGCTGCTCTTTTTTAAGTTCTTCACATTTTCATCCCGGATCACCGCACCGCCTCCGCAGGTAATAATGGTCCGGCGGCAGTTTTGCAGGCTGATAATGGCATTGCTTTCACAATCGCGGAAATACGCCTCCCCATGCTGCGCAAATATATCCTTAATGGCCATCTTCTGTTCCTGCACGATCATGGCGTCCACATCGGCTTCCTTCATGGAGAGCATGTCCTTCAAATACTTGGAGACTGTGCTTTTGCCTGTACCCATAAATCCGATCAGGGCAATATTGCAGTCAAGCAGGCTCTTTCCCTGGACGGACTTTTCCGCTTTTCTCACCTGTTTAAAAATCTTTCTCAATTCCTCTTCATAGACGTGGCCTTTTATATCATCGGGCAGGAAGTCATGGAAAGGGTCCTCTTCCTGGGAAAAGACAGGAAGCCCGTGTGCCTTTTTATATTCCACAAGCTCTGCTGTGCAGTCCAGCTTTTTTTCCAAAAGCTTAAGCAATTCCCTGCTGATGCAGTCCAGATCATCCTTGATCTCACTCAGTTCTCTCATCTCTTGTCTCCGTTTTTTGTTTTATACACTCAATTCCATTTGTTCTTTCCATTATACCTACATGAGAGACGGATTGTAAAGCAATACTTTCCTATCCTGTCTTAAAAGCTGTGTTTTATTCTCAACGCCTGCAGTAAACCAGTTCTGCAAACGGCCCATACTTTTTCACTTCCTTTAAGGAAAACCTCTTTAACGCTTCCTTCTGTGAAAACAGGGGAATTCCATCCCCCAGCAATACAGGGGCAATCTGTATGATCATGTGATCCACCATATCCCGGTCCAGCAAAGGAGCCAGGATTGTGTTTCCTCCCACAATCCAGACATTTTTATCTCTTTCAATGACTTTGACAAACTCGGCCACATCCGCGCTTACAGGAATAAATTCTTTCAAAGATAAGCTTTTATCGTGTGTAAACACATAGTTTTCAGTGGTCGGATAAAAGCTGCCGGCATTCTCCATACGTTCAATCTCATGAAATGTCCGTTTCCCCATAATGGTGACATCCATGCTTTTATAGAAGCTTTCATAATCCGTTTCCTCCACCCCGCCGGTCTGATGAAGCCAGTCCAGACCATGGTTTTTATCCGCAAGATAACCGTCCATTGTTATGCATCCGTAAAAAAATACACTCATTCTCTGACCCCCATTCCTCTTCCTGTATAAAACAGCATTCTATCCTGTTATTTTACCATTAATCCCCGCACTTTTCCAGATATTCTTTTACAGGATATCCCTGCCGGTCAAATGTAAAAACGCCTCCGTCCAGGCCGATATTCCGCTCAGACGAAGGCGCCGCCTTCTCAATTATTCTACTGTGATTACGGAAACAGGACATCCATCCTGCGCTTCCACTGCTGAATCTTCTGCCTCTGCAGGAACTTCATCAACGTAAACCTCTGCCGGACCGTCATCTGCCATGCGGAATACTTCCGGACATACAGATGCGCATAAACCGCATTCAATACAGCCATCTCTGTCAACTACTGCTTTCATACTGATATCTCCTTTCACCTTGTTTGCCCATGTTTCCTGGGCATAATGGTACACCAAGGGTGCTTTTTACCATATCTTCCGGGCCATCGTTTTTACAGCCTGAAATTCATTTTTATTATGATCTGGTTTTTTGTAAATTATTCCAAAACATCTCATCTTATGTTTTTATCACAAAGGCCCGCCCAGGCATAAAGCACTGAACGGACCTTTGACAGATGATTTAATTAATTATGCAGTGAATAATGCAATGTCATCCTCAACGGTTCCAATGCCTGCGATGCCGAAGGTTTCCACAAGAACATTAGCAACATTTGGAGATAAGAATCCCGGTAATGTCGGTCCTAAGTGGATGTTCTTCACGCCTAAGGAAAGCAGTGCTAAAAGCACGATAACTGCCTTCTGCTCATACCATGCGATGTTGTAAACGATAGGAAGATCGTTAACGCTTTCAACACCGAATACTTCTTTCAGCTTCAGCGCGATAACTGCTAAGGAGTAGGAGTCATTACACTGTCCTGCGTCGAGAACTCTTGGAATGCCGCCGATATCGCCAAGACCGAGCTTGTTGTATCTGTACTTTGCACAGCCTGCTGTTAAGATAACAGTATCATCTGGAAGCTGTTTTGCAAACTCTGTATAGTAATCTCTGGATTTCATTCTTCCGTCGCAGCCTGCCATAACGAAGAATTTCTTGATAGCGCCGGATTTTACTGCGTCAACTACCTTATCAGCCAGTGCAAGTACCTGATTGTGTGCGAAACCGCCTACGATGCTGCCTGTTTCGATCTCATCAGGAGACTGAAGTGTCTTTGCCATTTCAATGATAGCGGAGAAATCCTTCTTGCCGTTCTCATCAGCAACGATGTGCGGACATCCTGGGAAGCCTGATGCACCTGTTGTGAAGATTCTGGTTCCAACCTCAGGAGTCTTTGGAGGAACGATACAGTTGGTTGTGAAAAGGATTGGGCCGTGGAAGGACTCAAACTCGCCAACCTGCATCCACCAGGAGTTGCCGTAGTTTCCTACGAAGTTGTCGTATTTCTTAAATGCCGGATAGTAGTGAGCCGGAAGCATCTCGCCGTGAGTATAAACATCAACTCCGGTTCCCTGTGTCTGCTCTAAAAGCTGTTCCATATCAGTTAAATCATGACCGGAAATC
>NZ_JASGFH010000007.1:0-178543 GCF_047605665.1 Lacrimispora sp.
GTTAAGACATCGCCCTTTCACGGCGGTAACACGAGTTCGAATCTCGTTGGGGTCATTGATTTAGTTACTTCAGTTTTATAATTTTATGGCGACATAGCCAAGTGGTAAGGCGTGGGTCTGCAACACCCTGATCACCAGTTCAAATCTGGTTGTCGCCTCTCTGATGAAAGCCTCAGAAACCTGATAAAATAAGGGTTTCTGGGGTTTTTGCTTTGTAGTTTTGGTGTTTGCGCTTGTTTGCGTGGGCATTTTTGGTACATTTGAGGGCCATCAATCCAGGATTGCCCTCATTTTTGATGCTGTTTCCTCCTGAGAAGTGATGTTCCGAAGATAGTGGTGCGTCATGGTGAGACTGGTATGGCCCAGGAGTTTCTGGAGTTCGGTGTCCTCCATTCCATTTTTGTACATGATTGAGGCGGTGGAGAAGCGAAGTTTGTGGGAGGAGCGGTATTCAATATGGAGCTCTTCACAGCACCTTTTTAAATGGCGGTTGAAGGTTGCGGTTGACAGAGGCTGTCCATTACGTATAAAGATATACTGGCTGTTCGGATTTTGAAGACGAATTTCTTCCAGTATTTCTTTAGCCTTTGGAGTCAATGGCATGTAACGCCTGCCTTCACTTGCATGGCCTTTGATGTCTTCAATGATTTCATTTTTATCATTTACAAAGCGTTGAATATGCAGAAAGTCACCGGAAATATCATCCCATCTTAATCCCTTTAATTCCCCTATTCGTAAAATCAGATAGAAATCCAGCTTTATAGCTAAGGAATAAAAATCATCACCGATATGATCGATAATCTGCAAGCGTTCTTCCTCAGTATAGGGGCTAATACTGGTACATTCTGCTTTGTAGGTGAACTGCTTATAATTGATATCTCTAAGGCAGTTCCTCTCTATAATATCATTTTCCACTGCAAGATAAATAATCCCATTCATAATACTTTTCAAATCATTGAAGCGTTTCCTCGTGATCTGGCGGCCTTTTGTTATGGTCCTGAAATAGGCAATCAAATCCTTTGCTGTTAGGTTTCTTAAAGGAATCAGGGTTATATCCTGGTCTTTCAGTAAAGAATTCCATAGGATACGATTCTCTTTAAGTGTCTTTTTGCTTACGCTTGTCTCTTTTTCTCTCCATTCCATCCAGGTTTCAAAATATGATTCCATAGTGGCGGCAGCGGCTCCAAAGAAGTGATCGTATAGTTTGTCTATTAATCCTTCATAAGTGCTGCTGCTTATGGTTTTTCTTTGGACAATAAAGTACTTTCGTCCATCATCCGGTCTGATTTTTATTTTGGATAAATCACAGACCTTTGTTAGTTGTTTTTCTTTTGATCTTATGTTCATAGTGATATGTGTGCCAGTGTGATTATCTTAGCACTGTATATTAAAAAGTGCAATTGTATTTTTTACATGCGTAAGATGGTACATAGTATACTAGGTGCTAAACTTATATTACGGTTATCCTGTACGGCAGAATGATAGAAATATACCTTTACTGTTCCGTTTCGCCAATTCCCTTTGCCACCATGACAAATAAGGAATGGGGACAGACTGGAAACAACTAACTTAAAAGCCTGTTTGCCCTTGGCTTTTAAGGCTTTCTCATTATGATATGCGTTGGTATTTACGCGGTTTTGGTAAACGACATGATAATAGCAGACAATCTACACAGCGCGATATTTTCTCTTGCAGCCGATACCGTTATTTTCTGTTTTTCGCTATTTAAATCTGGCACACTTGCAAAATCTATATTCAACATTCATTAAAATGTGGTATAATATTTGTTAATAAAAGGTGCGAGGGGGAATTTCTATGGAACAAATTTTAAAGCAACGTCAAATTGATAGGTTGTATCATTTTACACAAGCCGAAAACTTACCCAATATTTTTAGCTATGGGCTTTTACCTAGAGAGATTTTGGAAGATAATAATATACATAGTTGCTTTAATGATGATTATAGATACGATGATTGTTTGAATGCTGTATGCACTTCCATAGAATTTCCTAATTATAAGATGTTTTATAAACTAAGGCAAGATGATTTAGATGTAGACTGGGTAGTGTTAAGATTGAATGCACAAATTTTATGTGACTATCAGTGCGCATATTGCTGGACAAATGCTGGTAATTCCACCATGTATAATACTCCTATTAATGAAAGAATGGGAACAGATGCATTTTTAGAATTGTTTGAAAATAGACCTAACTATCCTAAACGTGAAGAACTAAGTATAAAAAAGTGGTATCCTACTAATCCACAAGCAGAAGTTCTTGTATTCGGAGAAATACCTATTAGTTATATTGATAATGTGTATTTCGAGAATACTAGAATTTTAGCTAGATATAAAAATACCATACCAAATGGTATAGAGGCAGGAGTTAATAATACTGTTTTTAGATATAGAGAAGATTGGGATTTTTGGTAAAATAAGGAGAATATTTTATGGCAAACAGACCCGTTTTTGCAGTATCGCTTGATAAGCGATACTGCATTAGAGAAAACGTAGAATTTGAATTCTTTAGTGGCTTTTCTGATAAACAAAAAAAGAAAAGCATTAATAGTCTACATCAGGCATATTTAAAGAAAAATACTGAAAAAAAAATTCTAGAAATCTCAAGCAAATCAGAAGATGATTTAGGTATAAAATTAAGCGCCTTTAATCTTATGATTGAAACAAAAAATGGAAAAAAATTTTCTGTAGAATCTGCATTTCAAGCTAGCAAAGTATTTGAAAAAGGAGGACCATATAAAGATTTGCTAGATGTTTCATCAAGAGCCGCAAAAAAAGATGAGCGTTTAAAAAATAGTGGCAAAATCATTGCGTTTCGTATTAATGGCAATATATTTAGTGCCGAACCCAAAACTTATTTTTATAATTGGCTATATATAAATGCACTTCATTTATATGATGAATTGACAGAACAACTATTAGATTATAATGCTTTTACAGATATTGTTTTTAATCCTCAAAAATCTATAAATTGTCAAGCAGAGGCAGCCGCGATTTATGTATCATTACAAAAACAAGGATTGCTTCAAGAAGCATTAAAAAACAAAGATACTTTTTTAGAGATTGTATATCAAAGTGAAAGTAATTCTAGCGATAATGTACAATTAAATTTATTCAATTAGTCTATTTATATTATGATAGAGCGTTGTTTTACAATGCTCTATTTTTATGCGCAGAAAGGAGATCTTGATTATGGCCTATGTATCCGAAAGACCTATCCGAAATCAAAACCAAAGTCGCTCTCAATCTAATGAAGCGGCAAATTGTCTGTTTTGCGGCAGCCTTTGTCATGCGACTACCGCTTTTCTTTTTGCTCAAAGGAAGTATCGGAACAAGCCTGGCGGCATTTGCAATGATTGCTGTCATGCTTCCCTGCTTCCTCTTGGCTATGTATGGAAAACGCGGGCAGCTCCTTGAGGTTGTTGTAAAAAACATCATTCAGACAAAATTTATCCGATCAAAGGAAATCACGTACCAAACCGAAAACTTTTACGCCGTTTTAGAACGGCAGAGAACACTGGAAAAGGAGGTATCGTCTATTGTCAACGACAAATACAAGACCCAAAAGCTGCGCCGGAACTAAACGCAGATTGACTCACAGGGAAAAGAAAGAAATCGCTGCCCTTATTGAGAGGGCAAAGGGCAACGGAAAGCCCCACACGGTGCAGCAGACCATACCCTATATGCAAATGTATCCGGACGGGATTTGCAGGGTAACGGAAAAGAAATACTCCAAAAGCATTGTCTTTGAAGATATAAACTATCAGCTTGCACAGGCAGGCGACAAGACTGCCATTTTTGAAAACTGGTGCAATTTTCTCAACTACTTTGACACTTCCGTGTCGGTGCAGATTTCCTTCATCAATCAAAATCCCCACACAGGACGACGCTTTCAACTCTATCCGCAGCGAATATGCTCAAACATCAGCTTGAAAAAGGCAACAACGGACATGAAAAGGCAAAGTACATGACCTTTTCCATTGAAGAGGATAATTTGACCGTCGCAAAAGCCCGTCTTTCCCGTATTGAAACCGACGTACTGAACAATTTTAAGGTGCTTAGCGTATCTGCCCACCTTATGACGGGACAGGAACGATTGCAGACCCTACACGGGATTTTCCACTCGGAGGGCGAGCCGTTTTGCTTCTCTTGGAACTGGCTTGTACCGTCCGGCTGTCCACAAAGGACTTTATCGCTCCGTCCTCGTTACGTTTTGGTGAGGGGCGCACGTTCCGTATAGGTAAGAAAATCGGTGCGGTATCTTTCCTTGAAATCCTTGTGCCGGAGTTAAACGACCGTATGTTTACGGATATTCTTGACCTTGAAAATGGGTTTATGGTCAATCTTCATATTAAAAGTATCGACCAAAGCGAAGCCATCAAGATCATAAAGCGTAAGATTACCGAGCTTGAAAAAGTGAAAATCGAAGAACAAAAAAGGCTGTCCGCAGCGGCTATGACATGAATATTATTCCGTCAGACTTTGCCACCTATGGCAGCGAAGCGAAAAATCTGTTGCAGGACTTACAAAGCCGCAATGAGCGAATGTTTTACTGGCGTTCCTTGCGGTAAACATGGCGGACACAAAGTGGAAACTGGAAAATGATATATTCGCCACGGTGGGCATTGCGTAGAAAAACAACTGCGCTCTGCCCCGCCTTGACTATTTGCAGGAAGTGGGTTTTATGTCCTCTATCTCTCTTGGGTAAAATCTTATCCCCATGCAAAGGGGCTTGACGACAAGCAGCACCGCTATTTTTATTCCCTTTATCACACAGGAGCTTTTCCAAAGGAGCGCAGCCCTTTACTACGGCTTAAATGCACTGTCTAACAACATGATTATGGCAGACCGCCAGTGGCTGAAAAATCCAAACAGGTTAATCCTCGGCACACCGGGCAGCGGTAAATCCTTTACGGTGAAGCGTGAAATCACAAACGCTTTTCTTGTTACAGACGATATGATTTACATTTCCGACTGGAGTGCGAATATGCCCCTCTTGTACAGCGGTTAAACGGACAGGTTATTACCGACCTTGCCCGTTTCTTTTTTTCAAACAGTTTGTTGTGCGGGAAGCGCAAAAGGAACAGGCAGAAAAAGAAAGCAAGGTTTACTACGACAATGACCTTGTTGTAGCAAAGCCCGATGGTGCGCCTATCTCTGCGACCTGGGTATCTTCACAGTTTGGAAAAATGCTTGAAGAACTGGAAATGCCACACATTCGCTTTCACGATTTGCGGCATACAGCAGCTACAAATATGCAGCAACTGACGGGCGACTTCTACACGGTGGGCGAAGTCTTAGGACATACGCTTGCGGATATTGGAGTATCCCTTGGGCTGTCTATGAACTTTGAAGCCGTTACCACACGTTATGTGGACGTGCGCCTTGAATGCAAAAAAGAAGTCCTTGAGGCATATCACGGCGCATTGGAAAAGGCAGACTCGGCACAGACAAAGGAAACGGCAGCAAAAAAGGAGAAAAACACAGCAAAGAAAAAGCACAAGGAAATGGAGATTTAACCGCTATATCTTTTACGGGTTCTTATATTCCTTTATATGCCCGCATGGAATTTGGGCACCATTTCAGAAAAAAAGCACCACAAATTAAGAGAATAGAAAAAACTCCGACACCCCATAAAACATAATGTTTGCAAGGGTTTTCGGCGTTATTCTATCCCTCAACCGCCCTGAAGTCATCTTATGAGAGTGAGAAAAATTATACTATTTTTTATTGATTTTATAGACGAAAATCGTCTTATAACTTCTTGCAAGTGTTTATAGGAACGGGTAAAAAGCCTTTGTTTACAAGGGTTTTACCGTTCTTTGGTATCACAGTAAAAATCCCTCCTGCTATGCAGGGGGAGGAAATATCTTTAGATTAAAGTAACTCCTGTGCTAGAATAAATGTAGGTCTGCATACCACAAATATAAAAGCAAAGGAGGTACAAAATGGATACTAATAGTTTAGCCCATACGAAATGGGAATGCAAGTATCATCTGGTTTTTGCACCGAAATATCGGAAACAGGTAATTTATAAAGATATATAAGCAGATGTGGGACAAATTCTGAGAATGTTATGCAGGAGGAAAGGAGTTGAGATAATAGAAGCACAGTGTATGCCAGACCATGTGCATATGCTGGTGCGCATTCCCCCGAAATATTCAGTATCAGAGATAGTAGGATATTAAAAAGGAAAAAGTCCCCTTATGATATTTGAGAAGCAAGCAAATCTGAAGTACAAGTATGGGAATCGGCATTTCTGGTGTCGTGGGTACTATGTGGATACAGTGGGGAAGAATACAGTTGCAATTAAAACGTATATCCAGAATCAGATTAAAGAAGATTTGGAGTACGACCAGATGATACTAGTAGAGTACATTGATCCATTTACGGGTGAGCCGGTGAAGAAAAGCAAGAAATAGGGCTCTTAAGAGTCGGTAGGAAAGCGAAGCAAACCGGCAAGCTCCTTTTGGGTCAAAGCCGGAATAAGGTAGAACTGAATTGGCCCTTTTATGGGTTTCTGAGGATGTGGCGCAGTTGGCAGACCTCTCAGTGCGCCTTCCAGGCGTAGGCAGGTAAGAACTCCTGATAGGGGTAGTGCAAGCTACCGACTAAGCCGGTGGTCTTGACTCATTTTATTTTACGGCAAAATAGGCTTCACTGGTGCGGCGGCTTTTGTGGGGCAGCGCCCCCCTTGCCTCAAACAAATAACAGAATTAGGCTGCTTTTGATAACTGTTGCTGATTTATCAACAATTACAACAATTCGCACAGTATAATATTACGTCTGCTTCCAGCCATACCAGTAAATAAAAAGCCTTCTTTTTCAAATGGTTCAACAAATCCCATATGTCGATAGCTGGGTGAATCTCTTTCTACTGGATACGCTTCCAGATAATGTGCTCCGTTGCTTTTTGCATATTCCTTTGCATATTCGATAAGTAAATGTGTAACACCTTTTTCCCTATATTCAGGAAATACAAAAAGGCATGTCAAAGACCACATGTTTTCAAGAGCAGTATTCCCACCCAAGCTATTATTTTGACTGTCTTTGGGACCAATCGAGTGCCATGTGACAGCTTTACCACCTGCATAGGCCAAAAGGCCTATGGGGATACCATTATCTACACGTTTCTTTATATATTCCTTTCGGCAAGCTGGAGTATTGTTTTTTGCACTTCTTTTGTCAGCCGCCAAGCCATACACCAGCAATTTTTCTGCATTCCTTTTGATTCAAACAGCGTTTCAAAATCTATCCAATTATTTTTATTGTTGTAAATGCCTTAAAATGAAACTTTTGCACAAACACATGACATTCGGAAGGGATTGTGATAAAATGAAAATGTATAGGTATGCCGTGAAAACACGGTGTTTAGTGCTTTGGATATCTTCCAACGCTTTTGAGAGGTATCTTAACCATATTTTTATAAAATCAATACGAGGAGGTGTTGTAGATGGCTGATAGTAGCCGAGCTATAAATCGTGTTTTCACTCGTAAAGTCATTTGCGACTTGCTCCAAGGAAAACGTAATGATATATTTGACTATGTGGTAAAACGATACATTAATGACCCTGAAAGCAAGAATCATGGTGAATTGATTAGTGAAATATATGCACACCTCGGAAAACAGCAGCGTAATGAATATTATTACATGAACACCCTGTTAAATAAATTGCTTGATGGTATTCACAGTGTAAATACAACAACTGCTTTTTCACAAGTGCATATCGGGCATTCGATAGCCGATTTTGTTATGATTAATGGCGAAGGACGAGTTTATGAAATCAAATCTGACCTTGACAATTTTGACCGCTTAAATGACCAGTTATCCGATTATTACCGAGCATTTAGCAAAGTTTCAGTGTTAGCCTCCATTCACGAACTGGAAAAAGTGAAGGAAGTATTATCAACATTTGGTGATATGGGTGCTGCTGTCGGAATTTATGTTCTCTCGGAACAGAGTACTATATTTAATAAAGAGCGTAGTCGAGAACCGGTAGCATTTCACGATATGCTAGACCATACTAATATCTTTAAACTTTTAAGGAAGCGGGAATACGAAAGTGTTCTTTTTCGCTATTTCGGTCAAGTTCCACAATCAGACCCCGTCTTTCATTTTAAGAATTGCCTTGAATACTTTCAGAGAATTCCGATTATTGACGCTCAAAAGTTAGCGTTTCAAGAGTTGAAAAAACGAAACAAAATAACGGTAGAGGAATTCGGAAATATTCGATCAGAACTAAAATCAGTGATATATTTTTCAGGACTCATTCGAAAGTTACCAGAATTGAATGAGTTACTTCAAACAAGATACGGGAGGTAAGAAAATGTATTTTCCATATTTTAGAGGCAGGCAATACGAACTACTTGCACTAAAAGAACTTGCGACTAGCAAATTAATAACCTGTTCCGTTACTCCGATTGTTGAACCTGTGAAGCTCATTCCTGCACTAAACAGCTCATTGGCTGCTTTTAAAAATTCTAATCTACCTCTTGGTCTAATATTAAATCCTAATGTTGGAGATTTGGCAGACGAAGCGGAAACAATTAACCAACTCATTGATAGACTTGGAACAAGTGAAACGGCAATTCCTTCTGTGCTTTTAAACGAGAGCGCAGAAGCCGCTATGATTAAGTTAGCACAAAAGGGTGTGCAAAAAAACGATATACTGGCGGTTCTCAATAATAGAGATTATCTGGATGTTTATCACGACCTATTTAGTGAAACTTTACCGAGATATACTCTTTGTCCTGATGAAAGGATAATTCGACGTTCTATAAGTAAAGATAAGGTGCTTTTTGAAAATCGTTTTAACAAGCAGAGTAGAAATGCTGATTATCCCGAAGATGAATTCTTTTCTGATGACCATTTATATTATAGAGATGATAATTATACAGGGTTTGGAGACTACTCTATAGTCGGCGATGAGTATATCGAGTCGGGTTTTGCCCCTTATGCAGTGGCAATTCATATTGTGTATTTTGCAGAGGCTGATTCACTTAGAATAAAACACTTTATATCTGATTCTAACGATGACATTTCTGACGTAGCAGGTAAGTTTTACGAAGCAGTTTCAAAACTCTATAATTGGTACACCAATGGGCAAGAACGCCAGATAACCATTGGTTTGCAGACATTGTTAAATCACTATAGCAATAGAACATACCCCGGACTTCCGACATTGAAAAAATTATCAATCATGCATCATCTTGAATTAATGGGAAAATACCTTGATGGGAGGTTAGATGCATGAATTGCTGTGCCAAATGTTTTCAGGACGCACAGATTCGTGCAATCATAAAAACAAATAACCAAATAGGTGATTGTGATTTTTGCGGACAAAAGAATACTACAATTTACTCAATGGAATCATCTTCAGACTTATCAGATTTAATTTCTGGCGTTATCAATGTTTACGAAGAAGTGATGATGGTGAGCCGCTATTTGATGTGCTCATCAATGATTGGTGTATCTTTAACAGGACGCTCTCTACTGCTCAAAAGCTCGTGGAAGGCTTTTGTAGTATAATTTTGGGAGATCGTGAATACAATCATAATGTTAATGTAAAGATTCCGCACGCCTATATTGAGAATTATGGAATATTTTCAGGGCATTCATGGGGAGAGTTTTCAGAAGCTATAAAAACAAAGAACAGATTCTACAATGGATATTTTAAGGCTGACCGGTTCGTCTCGTTTTTGTCTTATTCAATAACCAAATATGCTAAAGGAACAACTTTCTTTCGTGCTAGAGTATGGAGTGATGGACATGGATATAAGACAGCGGCAGAAATGGGAGCACCCCCATCGGGAAAAGAAAATCTGGACGTGTAAACCCTGAAGGAATCGCTGTGCTTTATTTGACTTCAGATGAAAAGACGGCACTTAGCGAGGTAAGAGCTAGTGCCTTTGACTTCGTGAGTGTTGGCTCCTTTCGCTTAAAAAGAGATATTCATGTTGTTAATATTTCTGGATTAAATAACATTAGCCCTGCGTTATATTCTAGTGGATTAGAATCATTAGCGGCAAACACTAAGGTATTTGGTGATATTGCAAAAGAAATTGCAAAACCACTCAGAAGAAATGATAGTTCGCTTGAATACTTACCAACACAATATATTACAGAGTTTATTAAAAGCAAAGGTTATTCTGGTGTTGAATTTACCAGCACAATGGAAACTGGTAGAAATAATATAGCTGTGTTCGATGAAAATCTATTTGAATTTGTAGCAGTACATGATGTAGAAATTAAAAAAATAGAGTATTTGTATGACCGTGTAACTTCGCATTAAGATTTATACGTTTATTCAAAGTACTAGGTTTTGACATTAAACTAAAAAGCTCTGTAACGGAATTGGTTTTTCGTTGCAGAGCTTTTTGGTACTTTGATGAAAAAGTCCTTGACAATTTATCTCTGGAAAGACTTCAAAGAGTATCCTTATCTTCTGAGAGGCCAGATTGGCCTCGTTTGACATTGGACAGCTTCGGGAAATTATGCGTTATGATGAGCAGGAAAACCGCAACTTTCTTTATCATCAGCGACATGGACACCACCTATAACTTCATCGTAGCCCTTGCCTTTTCGCAAATGTTCAATCTTTTGTGTGAACGGGCAGACACGGTACATAGGGGCAGATTGCCCCATCATGTGCGGGTGCTATGGGACGAGGCCGCCAACACGGGGCAGATTCCACAGCTTGAAAAACTTTGTGCGGTCATTTACTCACGGGAAATTTCCCTATGCCTGTTTTTACAGGCACAGAGCCAGTTGAAAGCCCTATATAAAGACCATGCGGAAACCATCATGGGTACTATGGGTGAAACATCCCTTGACTATCTCATGGAAGAATATAATCAAGAACCTCCAAGTCTGAATAACGATTTTACCATGTTACCCATACATTGATTTCACGTTGGAGAATTTGTATAAGCATTGAAAACGAGTGTTTAGAAATGGATTTGTTACAACTGTCTGAAAGAAAATGAGAGTTAATATTGCTGTTCTACTTTGCGGGCACTAAGGAAAAAGAAATTGTAAAAATGTATGATTGCTCCCGAAGCAATATCAACTATCACAAGCACAGAATATTAAAACAATTACAACAGGAAATAACAACCTTTATGCACATGAAAGATGATCATATGAGAAATGCCCAGTTAAAACCGGGTTATAACGTGCAGATTGGAGTGGACAGCGAATTTGTCATAAGTGCCGGTATTTTTCAGGATCGGAATGATTATGGAACACGGATCCCCTTCTTAAAGGAACAGGAAAACAGAAGCGGATACCGCTATCCCAGCATAACAGCAGATGACGGATGTGAGAAGGAAGAGAATTATGTTACCTGGAAGAAACCGGATAGACTCCTTATATAAAACCCCAGCTCTATGAAAAATGGAAAAAGAGAAGCTTTAAGAAGGATATCAGCAGACGGGAAAACATGAGGTATCTGGGGAAGAAGGCGATGTATATGTATGCCATAATAACAGGCTGCTATGGCCGACAGGAATGACCAGTAGAAAATCCGTAAGTGGATACCGTTCCAGGGTCACGAGGTTTTTCAAAGCATGGGTAGCGGTGTATCTCGTTACCCATACCTTTACTATCGCTATGGCGGTGTTCGATATGGCGCAGCATGTTGTATCAGGTGCAGAGGGTGTTATCGGCGGCAGCATCAATATTGATATTGTTGCCGCCCTGTCGTCTATGCAAGTCGGACTTGACGCTATGGAAATCCCCGAACTGCTTTTGCTTGTCATGGAAACAAGCCTTGTGAGCCTTTGCGTGAAAATCATGTCCGTGCTTATTACGGTTATCCTGTAGGGCAGAATGATAGAAATATACCTTTACTGTTCCGTTTCGCCTATTCCCTTTGCCACCATGACAAATAAGGAATATATTCATAGATGGTGAAGGATTTCATCCATTCACCCACAAGGGCCTCACTGCATCTTCTGAGTTTGGTAACATATTCCTCAAGAAGATAATTGCAGTTGCACCACAAAATTTATATACTTGATAAAAAGTGATTTTTCTTATTTATATCCCTTAAAAGTAATATAAAATAAATAGATATTATAGTAGTGCTAATAGTTGGTTTTGAATGACCCTTTTCCTAAATAAGAGATATAGTAAAATAGCCAGTATCATTTTTGATACTGGCTAAAATAGTTTCTTGTTAACTAACATACCTATTTTATAGAAGTAATATAAAAATGTTTGAAGCACTGCTTTATATAAAAGAAAATTTAGGGGGGCTTTATAAAGCACATGCCCAACTTTTTGAAAAAAAGAAATATATATTAACAAATATCATGAAAAAGTGTAAGGAAATTAAATGGTTTTTAATTAAACTTGGGCATCCTTCTCGACAACACTTGTAATATATTGTCCCATAATGTAATTGTATTTTAATCTGTTCTTATAGGGATTAATACAAAAGAATCTGTTAAGGTTAAGCAATGGGCTTTTAACATCCTGTGTTGCTGTTTTAAAAGCGGAAAGTATAGGGACAATATTAGGGCATTCTGCATCACTTTTTATAGAAAACGGTTTCTTAATTTCATGTAATCCTTTTGGCAATAAAAATTTATAATTTTTATAACTCTGATGTATGATTTGGCTATAATTTTGGGCTATGTACTCTGAAAGCAGATTTTGTAAAGTGCTTATTTGATCTTCCACTTTATGGTGACTGGCAGTTTTTAAAAGTATTGAAAGAAAATACCATTCATATATAGGGAACACAAAATCACTAAAAAAGATGGAGAATTTTTGATACTCTATCAACCAGTCGTGAAAATTAAAAGGGGATTTTACTCCCTGATCGGCTGCTGATTCTGGATTTAGAATGTCCTTAAAAAAAGTTCCTTTAGCTTCTCTACTGCCCCAAAGAGCTTCTATTGCATACTGAAAATATAGGTTTCTTGAAAATATATTTGGAAGCCTGCTTATGAGTGCTAAAATTTTAACTTCATTTATTCCATCAGGATAGGGTTTCTTATGGCGCTTTAATTGATTGATGTTTTGAGCAATACAACTGGCTAATTCCAAACCAAAGATATTCTCCATTTTATATGTCATATATAAATCATCAGTAATGTTATTTGAGGAACTTATTGCTTCAGGATCATTCCAATCAATTGGCGTCAATTGATTATGAAAATTCTCTGCTATTTTCCAATTGGTTTTGATACTCTTCTTTGTATATGTATAGTTACTATCATATAATTTTAAAATATTTTTTAAATCTCTTAAGTCAGTGTTTATAAGTTTGTAAAATAAATCAGAATGTGCTGAACTCAATTTTTCCTCAAAATAAAAGGAATTTAAAAAATTGTATTTTTTTAATAAATTGCAATGCGTTTTTATTTTATTTTCCAATCCACTAGCTTTAGAAGAAGGATTCTCTATTTCTTGTTTTTAATTCGTACGCATTTAAAGCTTTTTGTTATTAATCCAGAATTTATTAATTCGTTGTAACCCTTATCTTTTATTTTGTTTATAAGAGAATATGATGTAACTTCACCTTCAGAAGCTAGTAATTGTATAACCGTATCATAAGAAGACATAATACAGTGCATTAATATTGTATTTTGAAAAAAGTCATCAGGCTTTTTTTGATCAGATTCTTTTCCTCCAAAGAGAATCCCCAGATCATCAAATGTACTTTTTGCTTCCTTAAAAAGATATGCTGAAAAAATATCATCTTCAGTTACGCCAAAAAAGTTATAGCTGCCTCTGTAAAAGATTGCGGAGGAACATACATCGCTGCATTGGTTAATAGCATATTCAATCCATTTATCTTGGCTCTCTTCAATTGGTTTTATTGGTTCCATTAATAAAGAATACATAAGCGTATTCATAGCCTCATTTGCATATTCTTCAAATTTTGATTGGTTTTTAAAGAAAAGGTTTTTCATATAAAATCTCCATTTAATTATATAAATATATTTTAAAGGCCTATTATTTTTAAATTATATACTTTTTTATAAAATAAATCAAATTATTTTACTCATATATCTTATATAAAAAATGTGATAAATTTTATATATAAATCAAATTCGAAGGAGGGAAGGCTGTATGAGGATTAACTTAAAAGACGAGAGGGGGAATGGATTTTAACTGATAGGCGTTTCTTAATTAGCCAGAAGCGTTTTACAGTTTGGTTTACTGTTTAATTATATACTTATGAAATGGAGATGATTCCTTAATATAATTAAAAGAGAGGTGTGAAAAACTATGACGGAAGTACCAGATAATGACAATAAACAGCTTCCATATGTATTCCAGCCAAATGGTGCTATATATCCTAGTCAAGCGGTCGATCCATCATATGGCTATAATGGCTTTGGTATTACTCAAAAAACTTTAGAATCTATTATAAAGAGTAACCATGAGGCACACAATGCTATAGAAAAGAGAAGAGAACTGAATAATCTTGACTTTGAAAACTTTAAAAAGAAACAGGACTACAAAGAAGGTAACAGAATTTGGAACAATTTGAGTCCTACTAATATTTATTGGAATGCAAGAGGGAAGATTCAGTTTGAAGTATATTCTCTTAATGGTGCCATTAACTTAGAGGAATTGTGTAATATTCAAAAGTCAGAAGTTGAGGTTATAATGTACAAACCAATGACTGGCGCTAGCTTAGAGAACTCAATGTATGTTGTTACTTATCATATAGGAGAAAATACTTATCAGATTAGTATACCAGAGGAGGAATGTGGAAGAGGGAAGCTGTTAAGTAAGATGCGGCGCAATGGAGTTACGTTTTATATTAGCCAAAGAAAGCTGAATGAAATTTCCATTACCTTTGAAGCTTTTATTTTAAAAGAGGCTAAAGTAAAACTTATTCCTATGGCTTACGGTTGGATTATTTACAAAAAGAGGTGGTATTTTATTTCCGAAAACGATTTGATTTGGAGGGAGGTTAAAAATGGGAAATATACTCATGAAGATGGATATATTATTTTCCCTGGCGCTTAATTATCCTGTTATAAAGTATCAGGGTTATTTAATGAAGCCCATTGCATGTGTGGTACCATCCATAGAAGAGGCAGAAAAGATAATTAACCATCTTTCTACTTTTTCAAAGCCTAAGATACTGTCTACGGATTCAAAACCGAAGATCTCCGAAAAAATGCTTGCAGATGCTAACTCAGAGTTTGTTTTTATTTATTATACAAATAGCCCTCAGTCTAAGAAAATATTGCAAATAGCAATTACTGCAGCGTTAACGGGTAAAGTTGATGAACGGGACTTTAATGCTATACCTTTAATATTTTTTCAGCTTACAATACCTGAAAATTGGAGGAATTATTGTTTCCTTTGGTATATTGCAGAGGATATTCCTTTCAAGGATATAAGTGTTAATAAAGCGGATAAGTTAATTAATGAATTTTGGAACCAGCATCAAATTGTTCGTAGATTTATTCAGAAGATTGAGGAAAGAAATTCGATGAAAGGAGCATTAATGTGCGCAGCATATTTTCTTTTTCCTAAGATGAGCCAACTTCAGGAAGACCCAGAGGATCTATTGGAAGAATATTTAAAGGTCTGCAAAGAACTGATTGATATGGATGAGAATGCAAGAGAAGAATCCGGCGTAGCTGAGGTGTTTATTTCCTTACTACATGATTGGATTGGAAATAATAGTGGCGTGAGGATTTATCCCACATCAGAGGTATATGAGCAAGACGTGGACGGAAGCATTTTCTGCGATAAGGAATTTTTATATATTCCAGAAGTTATTTTTGAAAAGATTACAGAGCCTATGCGCAATATACAGATAGGAGCAGTAATAAAGAAAATCTTAAACAAGGAGGGACTGTTAGTTTGTGACCAGAGCACTGCCTACACCAGTAAAGTTGTGATTTGGAATGTTTATGGAGTAATGAAGCGTATACGGGCATTAAAGTTTCGGCTAGACAAGATAAATCAGACAGGAGATATACCACTGCTTCAGTTAAGTGGCATAGAGGGAGATGAGAATGATACAGCTAGGAAAAGTTAGGAATAAAGGAGTTTACTTTAACTCAGAAAACAGCTTTAATGATCATACCCTTATTTTGGGAAAGTCCGGAGCGGGAAAGACAGTTTTTGCCGAAAAGATGTTATTGCAAATTATTAAGGAAGGAGGAACTATTGTTGCGATAGATTTGCATCAGGCCATGAATACGGATAAAATTCCAGAAGAGTTCCGGGAAGAATTTATAAAAAACTCCCATGAGGTTAAGGCCCATGATTCTGGCATTCCATGTCCACTGTTCACTCCTATGCGACTTTCGGACCAGAAATACGAAACTTTTTCAGAAACGGTTTTATCTGTTACCAATATGCTTGCTCAAGCATTTCAGTTACAATTCAAACAGAAAGCCGCATTGAAAGCAGCTGTTGAGTATGTATGTGCTAACGATTTATATAGGGAAAGGGGGATTAAAGCTTTAAGTGAACCATTGTTGTCTTGCAATACAGATTCGGCAGTTAGCGTGGCATATAAACTGGAAGGAGTAATTGAGCATAATATATTTGTTGATGGAAGCCTTTTTATTCAAGAAAACAAAATAAATATGGTGCGTTTGTCTCAGTTCGATACTGGAACGCAGGTTGATGTGGCGGAAGTAATTCTATCGTACATTTGGGGCAGAGTAAGTCTGGGGAAAATACCATTTGAAAGACTATACATATGCATTGATGAATTTCATGTGATTTCTCTGGGGAATAAGAGCACAATTGCACAAATTTTATCAGAGGGGAGAAAATTTAATACGAATCTGATTCTTATAACCCAGTCTTTAACTATGTATTTCAATGGATCTCAGCAGAAACGTTTAATGCAATCGGGACTTCAAATTTATTTTAGGCCACCTGGAAATGAAAGTCGAATTATTGCAAGGCTGCTTGAGCCTGATGATGTCAGGAGTTGGGAACAGATTTTAAGAGGGCTACAGAGAGGAGAGTTTATAGGAAGTGGCCCGTTATTAATAAATGGGGTTACCTTAGAGAGACCCTTAAAAATTACTTCATATTAGTAGTTAAATCGCTCCGGGAAGCTGATGAAATCAGCTAAATAACAATATAAAAAAGGGAGGTGATAGCGGTGTGTCGTTCAGTAAGTTTATACAAAAATTTTAATAAAGAAATTGTAAGGCTGCTGACGAGTAAACCGCCAGCACCTTCGGAAGAACTAAGTAATTTTATTTCAGAACTACAAAGACAAATATTATACCCGGACGGAAAGGTGACCGAAGCGGTATGTGAAGCAATACTAAGCTTCAGAGAAAAAGAGAAACAGATAAAAGAAGTCTGTGATCTCACGAAAATAAAATTCAGACCGGATGACGGAAGAGTTTATCTGATTGTAAGACGGAAAGGCATAAGCAGTATCCACTATATAGGATTAATAGAGAAACTGCATGAGCATTTTTTTAAGACTAACACAGTTACTATGGAAGCATATTTTGAAATATGGATGAAGTGGAGAGCAGAGGAGGATAGTGTTACGGAAAAGACAATAAAGGAGAACCGGTATTTATGGAATTCCTTACTCAAAGATCATGAGATAATTAAGAGACCGTTAAGGGAATTGACTGTTAAAGATTATATTCGGTATTTTCGTAGTATTACTAAAAACCGAAAGATCACCCGTAAGCGGTTTAATGACTTAAAGAGTATTATGAATGGAATTCTTTATCTGGCTGTAGAAAACGAGGTGCTTGATCGTAACTGTTTACATGATATTAATTTTAGACAATTTTCATTTAAATCGGAGGAAAATGATGTGAGCCCGTATACGGAGGAAGAAAGAACACGGATTATTAATCATCTTGGAGACGATTTTTATTCACTGACAATCAAACTGGATTTCTATCTGTTTTTACGTATTGGTGAATTAAAAGGTCTAAAGTGGGAAGATATAAAGGATAATAAAATTTACATATGCCGCTTCGTTAATGATCAAAAAAAGATTATCGAAGATATAAAGGGTCATGCGGCTGAGGGAAAACGCTTTATACCGCTTACTCCTAAAGCGATGGAAATAATAAATCAAGTCCGCTGCCTGAATTCAGATAGTGAGTATATATTTATCCGTAACGGAAGTCCTTTAGCAACTGTAACTTTTAACCGACGTTTGAAAAAGTGTTGTGAAGAACTGGGAATTGAGTATCGTTCTTCCCATAAGCTCCGTTTTTCTACTGCTTCTATTGCACATAAGAACGGTGTGAAAGACACTGAAATTCAGAAACTTTTAGGGCATAGTAATCTGCATACGACTCATCATTATCTCCGAAGTATCATTTCCCATGAAGAAGTTGCAGCCCAGATGGAATTTATTTTTGATTGACCAATGTAAAATTATAAAAAGCAATTTTTAAATCAGGGAGGGGGGAGAATTATGAATATGTGTAATAAAATGCTTTAAATGATAATAATTAACTTTATAATACGTTGTAACATTAAAGTAAAGAAGGAGAGGTGCGTAGTACGCGCCCACCTTCTTGCTAAATACCGGCAGGAGGAATATAACATGGAAATGAAGACGGTCAGTGTGAAACTAACAGAAAAAGAAATCAGGTTGTTGGATGAGTTAGCAACTCAGGCTAATATGAACAGAAGTGATTATATCAGGAGAAATATATTTAATCAATCGGTGCAAGTCATCGATAAGAGTAATCAATTTTATAAGAGTATACTTGAAATTCATGAAGCTGTTGTAAGGGCAGAGCAATGTAATAATAAAGTCAGCTTAGATGAAATACGGGAGAAGGTGATGAAAGCATGTTTTTTATTAAGAGAGTAAATGAAGCTAATCATATAAAATATGATACAGAGGAGGATATAGAAAATTGTATTGCTTATATCTTTAACATTTGTAAAACAATGGAAGATCAAAAACGTCCGGGGCATATGATTGGTGACTTTGTGGGGTGTTCTCATTTCTTTGGTATTCACAGCCAGGAACTTGACGCTAATTGTGTTGCAACTCAAATGATTGCCAATAACAGAGCATATGGTAAAAGTAAAAATAACCTGCTTATGCATCGTGTAATCGTGTTTAGCGCAGATGAGGATGTAATGCCAAATGAAGCTTTTCAATTAGCACAATATATTGCAAATCTATACGGAGAAGAATATATTACGGCATTTGGTATACACCTCGATACAGATAAAATACATATACATTTGGCTATAAATGCTATAAGTTGGAGGGATGGAAAGAGATTTAGTAAAAGCTATGAATTTAATTGGTTATATGGCATTGTGGAAAGATGGGATAATCAAAGGAATGAGATAATGATGCAGAATCCTAAGGATATTGCCAGACATTCTTGGTATTTTGGGCGAGAGTAGAGTATTAAAAAAATTTTATAAGAATAGGAATGTAAATCCATCTTGCAGATACCGTGTATAGCAATATGTCGATACAGTGAGGAAGAATATGGCTGCAATTAAAATATATATCCAGAATCAGATAAAAGAAAATTTGGAGTACAACCAGATGACATTGGAAGCATACATCGATCCGTTTATGTGTGAGCCGGTGAAGGAAAACAAGCAACAGGCTTCTTAAGAATCAGTAGGAATGCAAAGCAGATCAACAAGCTCCTTTTGGAATGAAGCCCCAATAAGGCAGCATTGAATAGGTCTTTTTAAGGGAAGCTGAGGAGGTGCAGCTGGTAGGCCTTTTCGTGTGCCTTCCATGCATAGGCAGGTAAGAACCCCTTATAGGGGGAGTGCAAGCCACCGGCCTAGCCGGTGGTCTTGACTTTACAAAAACAGGTACAGATAGGAGTGCGGACATTTTCCGGACTAATCAAATATGCCCTCTCTGAAGTCTTAATAGCATGGTATTTAATCCCATAAATGGACTTCCTGAAGGTTTAAGTCTTCGCCTTGGATCATTTTATTGAATTTTCCGAATATAAATTCTGCTTTGACCTGCTGAATAAATTTTGTATCTGTCATAAGGCGATGTAATGTAATAATAAGCCCTCCAATATCTAACTGCCTGATAGAATCTGTATTTCCAAATGCCATATTTCCTCCAACCCAAATAATATTGCTGGCTGAAGCAATGGCGTTAGAGTATAATATGATTTTTCTGGTTTTAACGTTGTATACGTCCTGAGATAAATATTTTTTTTCATCATACATCAGCATATGGAGGGTACTGATAATTGAATTAATCAGCATAGCCAGTTTGGCTGAAGTTCCTATTTTTATAATATCTCCTGTACTGATGTACTTGGTGAGAAATTCTGCGTTTTCCCTGGATAATAAGAGGTTTGCGCCTGGAAGTTGAATTCCGCAGGGAGTATACAAGTCAGTTCCAATATGAATGATCTGTTTAATAACTGCTGCAATTACAGAGCTTATATCATCTTCTAATCTTTCGGCGGCTTTTTTCAGTGTAAATACTGTTGAGGCAAATTCGCCTATCCTTGGATTTTTAAGGCTGGTGTCATATACAACATGATTGGTGGTAATGATTGGAGAATTTACACATGTGATCGTATTTGTCAGGATATTAGCAGTGCCAAAAATCAACCCTAATATAGGATCATGGCCTAATGTTGCAAATCGGTGGTTTGCTCCTTTAAATAGTCCAAAGTTTTCTCCCAGATATCCGGTTGCATCATAAGGGACTCCCCGGCCAGTGATGATCTGGTTTAATGGTGCGTAGTATTTTTCCGGACTTGATAGAGAGCCATTGTCTAATTTCTTTAATGTCTTTTCCTGCAGCTTATGTAAGAAATCCTCATTATGGTTTCCCTGCCCTGCCTTTTCAATATTGGTAAGATTATTTATCAAAAAAATTCTTCCACATTGCAGCGCAGCAGCTACAAAGAGAAAGGCAACATCGCCCCCTTTTAAGCCTGTTTGAAGTTCGAATTCTCTTTCAAGGTCTTCTAAGGTATGTTTCGCATTATGGGCAACTTCTGCCACACGATTTGATTCGTTGGCAATTGTACGCATATTTTTAAGTGTAATATCCGTATTATTTCGAAGTATCTGCCTTTTGATCTGTAGCTCTTCAGGAGTCATGCTGTTTACCGGCCTCAACTATTTTCTGCATATTTTTTAATGCATTATATTGGGCTTCAAGGGTCTTTAGACGATTGAGTTCCTCTTCTGATTTATCGATTTTTAATTTGAGCATTTTTATACACTCATCATATTCAGACAGTAGCTGTTCGTAAGCCTCCCGTTCTTTTTTAAAATCTTTTTCCTGATTAAGAAATTGATCTGCCTGATCTTTCAGCTTCTTTGCATATTCTTCTGAAGCAGCAGCATACCCCTTTTTCATCCCGTCTTTTTCATATCTTGCGCTGTCTGTCTGCTGGGTTTCAAGGAAATGTGCAACAGCGATCCAGCCGATTGCTTCCGTAATTCCGGCAGCCGTAGCAGTATTGATGACATTCCCTACACCTGGTATCCAACCGACTAATATTTGGACGGCATTTCTGCCTAAGAAAGATGCAACTGCTCCGCTGATTATTCCCTTTGCTATACTTTCTGTAACACGAATTTCAAATACAGATCCCAATGCTGTTATCATTGTGACTTGAATTGGTATAATAATTGCGTTATCGGATAAAGGTACCTGGGCCAGACCTGCCCCTGCTCCGCCTGCGGCAACTGCAGCTGTATGGATTATGGTATTGCATTTTATAGTTTGATCTTTGGATAATTGAATACTTCCGACTTCTCCCGAAGGTTTAATGATAACGACATCATTTGCCTTGTTAAATTTCTGACATATCATATTAAGAACATTTTTAAGATTATCTTTAAAAAAGTCGCCATAGCCAATAGGAAAATATGTGCCATTTGACAGGTGAATAGATATTTTGGCTTCTTTCGTATTTGTTTTTCCACTGCTGTCCGGAATAACAGTTACACACTGGATATCTCTATAGTTTATATAATATGGCTTTACAAATGTGTCTGAATAGTATAATCCTGTCAGTGTTAATACCAGGCCGTATCCGCAGGTGCGAAATATTGATGTATCAAAAAACACAGAAATACTGTCAGCCTGTATATGTGGATCAAAATAGGAAGTAAGATTTTTGATTACCTTATCAGGAATATTAGGGTAGTAAAATGCTCTACCACTGGGGTCTATGATATTTTCCTGTACTATTTTGCTTAAAGTCTCGCGGTTATCCATCGGAAGTATTCCTTTCTCGTCTTTGGTAATTGAGATAATTTTGATTAGACTGATAAAATCGCAGTTTTATATGAAGTCATTCATCACTAAATCGAGATAAAAACTCTTTTTGTCAGCAATTTTTCTGATATCATCTGTAAGTTTCCCATCTTCGGACAGCATTGGTGTGTCAATGATAGCTTTTGACAACTGTGCGATTTTCATAGCTATGGCAACCTGTTTTTTCTGAGATTCAGTGTATTGATTCCAGTCAGTTCCCCCTTCCTTAATGACATATTTTAAGTCAATATTGCCGAGTTTAACCATACCGTACATTTTTTCTATGATATCCTTAAGGATATTTGCATGTGTAGAAATGCCGTCAACCTGTATTTTAGCTAATTTGAGTTCTTCCGCCAACCTCTTTGCTTCAGCCAGATTGCTATATGCATTATTAAGGTTTGTGCTCGCCTTAGCTCCAAAGAGACCACCTGCTATTAACAGTGCAGGACCGGCAAGAAGCCCGCCAAGGACAAGGGTGCCTAATGCCATGCCACCTCCTCCGGCAGCGATAGCGCCGCCTCCAAGCCAGGCTAAGGTAGCGTTGGTTGCAGCAACTCCGGAGAGTGTTCCAATAGCTGTACCTGTGCTTGCAGTTCCTAGTGCCATAACTCCGCCATAGGTTCCCCAACTAAGAAGTGCACCGGCACCAACTCCTGCGATTCCGCTTCCAAGAATATCGGTAGCAGCCAGGACTGTTTTTTGCATCTCTGAAAAGCTTATCTTATCTGCTTTTATTTTGCTTAATTCATCTAATCCGGCAGAATCCTCTATCTGCACATTTTTGACTAAAGAAAAGAATGTAACAAAATCATTCATGGGGCCGGAGGCCAGATTTAATTTGGACTTTCCAAGTTCTTCAATACTCTCCCGGCAAAGACTCTTGCTTTTCTCCATAGAACTCTGTGCACTACTGAGGATTTCTTTTGCATCATTCTGTACACGGTTTGCACTATTTGTATCGATAGCTCCTTTCACTAGTTTTGTACCACCGATTGCAGCGCTTCCCAGAGCAATTGCTCCGGCAATAATTGGTATTGCCATTTTTAGTTCCTCCTTTTATAAAATGAATACAGTTGAATCATCAGACATAAACTGGTCTAATTCTTCAAATGTTTCAAAATCTAATTTAACATTAAATTCCTGGCCAAATGCATTGATTGTTTGAATAAAATTGTCAATATTCTCAGATCTTAATGCGTCATGAATATCTTCAAACAGCATATCATAGCGTTCACGCCGATAATTATTTTGCTGCCGGATATATGCTTCAACTTCTTTCTGATAGAATTCCAGTTCTTCTAGTGCAGTCTGGCACATGGATTCGATTACAGCCCTTCGTTCGGCAGATACTTTTTCATCCTTGAGGATCTGAAGACTGTTATCATAAATCGCATCAGAGATCATGGTGGCCAATGTGGCTCCTAAAAAGGAACCAATCGGTCCGCCGACAGCACCGACGGCACCACCGAAACCGGCAGCCAGAAAGCTGGTTCCTTCACTGCCTAAGGACTCCAGTGCTTCTGCTTCATCTATCTTTCCGGTTGCGTAGGATTTTAATACTTGTCCTATTTGTATAGAAGCTGTGATGAGGGTGGTGGCCGCATTTGTTTTTCCTACTCTCCGGACCATTTCATTGCTGGAAGAGTGCATGGCAGCCTTAAGCCCTACGCCGGCGAATTCAACTCCATAAGCACATGCAGAACTGGATGCAGTGTCTAAAAGGACATCTTTGGCGGCTTCCTCAACGCTCTTTTCCGATTTTAGTACGTGATAAATATTCTGTACCGCGGAAAATGCACCAGATATAACCGCCACGCCAACTGCTGCTTCTTTCCCTGCCTTATGCATATCACTGCAAAGTTCTTTCGATACAAACTTTTTAGGGTTTGTTCTTGCAGCAATGGCTTCGTCCGTTGTTAAGTTGGACTTTCTGACCTTTTTTCCGGCACTGTCGTATTGTGTGGCGATAGAATCATAACGGGAAGCCAGTTCTGGGTCGCCGTTTTTTCTGCATGCATTTGCCTGTTTTCGATATTCTTCTGACTTCTGTTTCGCGTATTTTAGGGCCCCATCGTACTGGTCAGAGGGGATATCTACAGGGCAATCGTACTTTTGCCATTTTTTATTCTGTGCCAGCTTGTCAATGACATCATATGTATCTCCATATTTTTGAGAAACTCCGGTTTTATATATTTTCATTTGAGAGCCGGAACCTTCCACGACTTTTCCAAATTCATCAACGTTTACATGATCATAAATAGGATTATTTGTCTGACCCAAACCATCCGTTGTTCTGGTGCGGGTTGGGCTGCCACGGAGAATTGCTTCTTTATTGTCGCGGGCTTCTTTGATCAGTTCTCCTGAAAATCCGGCCTGGCTTTTGAGGACCTTATCTTTCATGGCAGGATTATTTCCGGTACTGTAAGTGCTGATCTGCTTGAGGCTTCTGCCTTTATGATGTAGATCATTACCGAAAGCGTCTACACGGATACCTTTATAAGCCTGTAGAATCTGGCTGGAAGCCTCACCGTGTGTTTGTATGGAATTCTTTAAGGTCGCTCCTATGATACTGGGGGTTATGGTTTTGGGTTGTTTTTCTGATTTGCTATTTTCCATAAACGTTTACATCCTTCGTGATTTTTCTTCAAGTATTCATATTCTCCCATATAGGCAGAGAACATCATATCATAAGCTTTATCAACATTGCAGATCATGGGTCTGGTGTGATATATTTTACAGAGATTTGTGGCTGGGTTTAAATGTCTGCATATGCCGTCTCCGTTGTGATAAGCTTGTAATTCAGGAATATGTCCAATATTTCTACAGCATTCCCCGCATTGGATACAATGAAAACTCTTTTTCATCTGACAGCCTTTCATTTCATAATATTTGGATCTTGTGACTGTAAAAACTTTTAGTATTTTATATTCTTCTCCATTTCCTTTCTCCAAAATTCGGGAGTTCCTTTGATGTTCCTTAAGATTATTTTAATTATAATCCCTGGAAGAGTTGGTTTATTCAACTGGTGATTATCTGGTTTTATTACGTTCATAACCGTTCCTCCTGTATAAAGTTTTTCTGACTTCCCAACCACATTTCAATGCCCTTGTTTCCATAGACTTCAGCCTGGATCCGGTAATTTCCATCTTCTAATTGAGTAATATCAGAAGTGGGAAGTCTGTCTAAAATAGCATTGATATCCGGACCTTTGTAAATAAACTTCACTTTTGTTAAAGGACCACCGTACATGAAAGGGATCCGTTTTCGGAATTCCCCTTCTTTAAACCGGTCTTTTTCAGGTATACTGAAAAATTCCTTGGTTATTTTGTATTCTTCTATCCGGTCAATTCGATAGATGGTAGGGTATCCGGGGTATTTTTTATCTTTATCTCCTACATAAGCGATGAGATAAAAATAGTATTCTGATTCCATAATTCCCACCGGTTTAACCAGTGATTTTGTAATTTCTCCATTTGTTTTCCGGTACTTAAGGAGAACTTTCCGGTGATAATAAACGGCCGAACCAAGATCCCATATATGATTGATCAGATCCTTCCCGTGTCTTGGTCCTATGTAATAAAAGCGCTCATTTCGGATCAAATCTTCCATTTTCCCGCGCTCTGTTGCAGGCAGACAGGATTCAATTAACCCTTTCATTATGTTCTCTAATTCGTTTTTATTCAAAGAACGGCTCTCTAAAAGGATTTTAGAAACCGCAAACAACTCTGCATTGGTAAGCCTGACTTTCCGGTTGCTGATCATATAAAAGCGTTTGGTCCTCCGATCATATTTAATTTCTGTTACATCTCCTTTGGTAACAGCCTGGTTTGAATAAAAGTCCCGCAATGAATCAATATCCCTCTGAATGGACCGGGGATTTACTCCATATTCATCTGCCAGTTCTTGCTTGTCAACGCCTTCCCCGGACAGCAGACGATTATGTATCTCCAGTATGCGATCATGCTTACGTGTAGAGTCCTGTTCCTTTTCCATGTAGCATTTGCCCCCCCTCTTTTGTTCTTTATTATTGTATATTTTACAACTTAAAGATGACATTTGGTGTCACTCTAAGAAAAATCAGTATTCTATCGCTTAATTATATCATTGTAAATGCTTATGAGCAATAACTTTAAATGCTTACGGGTTATTTACCGATGATATTCTGTTTGTGAAAATAGATTAAGGAGGTAGAGATGAATAAAATCAATTATGAAGAAATAGGAAATAGAATAAGGACTATTCGTGAAGCCCAGGGACTGACACAGGAAGAAGCCTCCGAGAGATGTGATATAACGACACCTTTCTATGGAAACATAGAACGTGGGGACAGAAAAATGAGCGTTGAAACTCTTGTCAAAATATCAAAGGGCCTTGGTGTATCTGCTGATGAACTGCTCTTTGGAGATGTGTTGCAGAAATTAGATGAGTCTTCCAGGATATTATCGGGAATTCAAAGAAGAGTGGATGAAAAACAATTTGAAAAATATCTTATGATTATAAAGAATATTGCAACTATCATTGATAGATTATGAAAGACGAGAGGCCGATTTGAAACCGGCCTCTTAATTTAGTGCGCCCTGAGGCGTGCAAATTGAAAAGCCTGTGGCGTTGGTGTCACAGGCTTTTTGTCAGAAATGTATCTATAATATGAAAAATAGCTTCTCTTTCTTTACAAGACAGCAATGACCATTTATTCAATAGATTTGCCTGATCTTCTGTCAATATATTCTCTGTATCGAATCCAAAAAATTCCGCCAGTGAAATTCCAAAGGTATTACAAATCCTTTCAATTTTATCAATTGGAGGTATATTACCGTGCTTATACCAGGTAGCTATTGTCGACTGCGGTATCTCTGACAGTTGCGCTAGCTTGTAGATCGATAAATTTCTTGCCTTGCGTAAATCCTCTATTCGTTTTAAAACATCAAACATAATCCACCTCCTGTAAAGTATTATACGATAATAATATATCGAAAAAACGATAGACAATAGACATAAAATAGCGTATACTATACATCGTATTTACGATATATAATGAGCGAAATTAAACTATATTAAAGGATTGAAGATACAATATTCTGCGATGGAGTGTTATAAGCATTTATTTTTTAGCAGAGTCTTAAAACATTACATTTTTTAAATAGATATTATAAATGTGAATAGTGACATTTATTCACTGATAAATATTGCAGACTTTTATAAAAAATATTTACGAGGACATAAGGTGTCACTATTGAGTGCTATCATAAAGCTAATCAAGGTAATGATTTTGCCTGACAGGTGGAGGAGGTGCAGGATAGAATGTTCTGAATAAAGGGACCTGATGATGAGAAAAAGAATGCTGGGCCAGGAAGTCCATTAATGGGAAAGGAGGTTTCATGGAGACTTATAAAGTGACAGTATGCCGATTTGGCCATGTAATGATTACAGCAGATTCAGAAGAAGACGCAAAACAGAAAGTGAGCAATTTTTTGCCGGAGCAGATTCAATGGCTTCAGCCGGAAATGCGGGAACCGCCATTTTTAATACTCTATGCTGAGAGTATGTCAGGAAAATAAAACTAGCAATTGTGGATTACATATTGAAATATGGTTCCCAAATAGACACTTGAGCATGTTTATGTTCCGGGTGGCAGACAGGGACAAAACCGGCATTGGAGAAAAACCTGATTTTTCGCAGTTGCTATTGGCCAGAAAGGAGGAAGTGACAGGAAATATAAAGGGGATTGAAAAGTACAAAATATCAAAAAGGAGAGAAAACAAGTGAAAAAGAATTGGAAGTATGGAAGTAAAATTTTGTTATTGGCATTACCGTTGTGCCTGACAGTCGCAATGACATCGCTTGCGGAAAAGTCTGCGGATAATATGGAAGGAACAGATTCATATGATACGGGTGTGACTCTTGCCAGCCCATCACAAGCCTATCAAGAGGAACCTGAGAATGATCAAGAAGAGGAAAATTTACAGACAGGCTGGGGCGAGCAGGAATTGTTTTCATCAAAAGTAATGCTCCAGTCAGAACTGGAAAACTTTATTCCTGCTGAAAATGTGAAATGGGATGAAACTCGTCCAGGATGGGTGACCTGGAATATGGAAAGTCTCTCAGAAGAAGAAAAACATGAGATTAAGCGTGTTGCCATACAGGTATACCGGGATGATGAGCCTGTAGGTTATCAGGAATGGAATGATTTGACAGAGTCAGATTTACGCAGTCATCTTCATGAAAGCGGAGATTATCAGTTTAAGGTGGTCCTTAGCAAAAACCGGAGGATACGAGATATTGATAAAGAGGGTTCTTACTGGTCAGATTTAAGCGAACCATATCATTTTTCTAAAGAAGCTGTAGTGAAGAAAATGCCGAAACCAGAAAAAGTGGAGTGTCTTAGTAACGGAATCATCCGATGGAAGGCTGGTTCCGAAAAAGAGGCATATAAAAGAGCGAATTCTTATCGGGTAAATGTTTATGTGAAGCTGCCGTCTGGAGAGTATGAACTGAGCGACTACAATACTACCTATGGCGAGTCATATAATTGTCTGCCTGTTGTTGAAGATGGTGAGGCATATCAGTTTGAGATCATTGCTCTGGGAGATTTCATTACATATGCTAACAGCGATCCGTCGGAAAAAGTTGAATTTACTGTTGGAGAAGCGGTTGGAACAGGAACAAGCATTATTACTAACATGAACCAGGGAAATGTAAAAGATAACATTGAGAAGGCAAATCTTTCTGCTGCTGAAAAAGGAACTTTACAAACCGCAACTCAAATGAACAGTGGAGCGGCAGATGAGTATGCCAATTTGGAAGAGACATATAGGGATGCAGCTGGGAAAAACACGTTAGAGGTTAATCATGATGAAAGTATTATAACAGAACCTCCTACTGTTATTGGGGCCATTTTAAATGGAGCCACTGGCGTTAAGTTTGAAAAAAGCAGTTCTGTTCCAACAGGATATGTTAATTATTTAGCTGTAGATATAACATTGGAAGGCAGCGGTATATCTGGTGAATTAAGATTTCCGGTACTGATTACAATAGCTACTCCTGAAGGAATGGAGCCAGAGGATTTGGTAATTATCCATGTTAAACACGATGGAACCAGAGAAAGAATTTATCCCAGAATTAATGAAGATGGAACCGTATCCTTTGCGGTTACCCAATTTAGCACATTTTTCTTTATAGACGAGAGTTCTAAAGAAACAGGCTCTTCCAATGGGTCAAATAATTCAAACAGTTCCGGAGGCCGGCTGGTTTCCAGTCAGAAATCAGGTGGAGCAAGTAAAGTTACTGAAACTCCGGGACAGTGGCAGCAGACAGATGCAGGCTGGCAGTTCAGAAAGCCAAGCGGTGAACTGTATCAGAATACCTGGGTTTTTGTAAAAGGGAAATGGTACTGGATAGAGCCTACAAGCATTATGGCTCAGGGCTGGAAGGAATTAAATGGAAAGAAGTATTATTTGGTTCCAGTGTCTGGCGAAATGAAGACAAGCTGGCTTCTGGATAATAACTGTTGGTATTATCTGGAGGAATCCGGTGCCATGAAGACAGGTTGGGCATTAGTAAGTGGAAAGTGGTATTATCTGAATGAAGATGGAAAGATGGCTTCCGATACTGTTACACCTGATGGATACAAAGTAGGTACTGATGGAGCGTGGCTGCAGTAAACGTATACTGGTAATCATAAATAAACCTTAAATATTGGAACCGTGTACATATTTCAGGAGGTTAGCTTAATGTACAAGTTGTACAAGGAAATGCTGGCGGTTATTCTAAAAGCAGTCACGTGCATTCTTGAAATATTAGAAAAAGATGAATAACCAAATTATTCCCCAGGCACTTAGCGGCCTGGGGAAATTTTTGCGGGTAATAATCAGATATGGGGCGGATAATGGCTTTCAGAGAGAACATAATTTTCCAGAGCAAGCTTGGTAATCCGCCATTCCCGGCCCACTTTAAACGCATTTAATTTTCTGCTTCTGCATAGTTTGGCGGCTGTAGCCGGCCTGATATCTAAGATCGTACAGATATCATTTAAATTTAAAAGGTCTCCGTAATCGTCAAACAGCATGTTTTAACCCTCCTTGTGAGCATTTCAAAGTATTTATGGTTATTGAAATGTTTGCAGGAGGGTATTTTAAATCCCTTGGAAAGGCGGTGTAAAAGAATATGAAAAGAAGTTAAAATGCGGAAGATGAGGTTAAAATACCTGAAAAGCCGTAGGGCGGACATAGTTGATGAGAAACGATGTTAAAATTAATGGAGCAAGGAGGAATTTTTATGGCAGCAAATGTAGAGACAATGTTTTTTACAGGAAGAAATGTACCCTGGCATGGACTCGGCACATCTGTATCAGAAGCACCTACATCAAAATCAGCATTAACACTTGCTGGACTTGACTGGCAGGTTATCCAAAAAGAACTGGTGACTGCTGACGGAATCCCTGTTCAAGGATTTCGAGCAAATGTGAGAGATACGGATAACCGAATATTAGGCGTGGTGACAGACCGTTATAAGGTGGTTCAGAATAAAGAAGCCTTTGCTTTTACAGATGAACTGTTAGGCGAGGGGGTGACCTATGAAACGGCTGGCTCTTTACAGGAGGGAAGAAGAACCTGGATTCTGGCAAAACTTCCGCAGCGGTATATTATCAGTGGAGATAAGGTGACCCCTTATCTTGTATTTATGAATTCCCATGACGGGACCGGATCAATCAAGGCAGCTATGACACCAATCCGTGTTGTGTGCAACAACACACTTAACCTGGCTTTGTCTACGGCAAAACGGTTTTGGTCGACCAATCATATTGGTGATATTCGAGGTAAAATGGATGACGCCAGATATACGCTGCTATATGCAGATGAGTATATGGCTGAATTAGGGAAAAGCATTGATTGGCTGAACAGGAAGAAGCTGACGGACAAGCAGGTATATGAATACATTGACGCGCTCTTTCCATTACTTGACAATGGTACAGAGCAGCAGATTAAAAACTTGCGCCGAATGAAAGACGAGGTAAAGGAGCGATATTTTTCTGCTCCAGATTTGCAGCATGTAGGGAAAAATGCATATCGCTTTGTCAATGCGGTTTCTGATTTTGTTACTCACTCAAAACCGCTGCGTGAGCGGGTTAATTACAGGGAGAGTCTGTTTGCTAAAACAGTGGATGGTAATCCAATGCTCGACAGGGCATATGCGATGATGACAGAAGAATAAAGGAGGCAGGCCTATGTGTGTACATAATGAAGAAGAATTTGGAGAAGCATTAAGGGAAGGAAGAGATAAGATTGAGATAGAGGGAGATCTTGCATCTAAAGTGAAAAAGCTATACAAAATCAACCTTGCTCTCTGGAATTTCTGCCTTGTATGTTTGGCAGTGACGATTATTGCATTAATGCAGATTCCTATAACAGGAGGAAGTTCTACGGCGGTCAGTCTGGTTGCCGGGACACCTTTAGCTGCGATTGTGGGAACAAAGGCTGCAGTATCTGCTGTAATGATTGCTGTGGCGGGAGGCGGAATACAAGTTTTATATAAATTAAGACGAGATTATCGTATGCTGAACGAAAAGGATGGAAGGGTTATTATATATTTAAAGAAGTAAGCTTATTTGAGAAAGTGGCAATGGTGTACGAGGATATCTGGTAAATGTGAATAGGCATGTAAAAGCGGGATCTATCAGTTTAATTACTGAAGGCTCCCGCTTTTTGCAAGGAAGGAGAGATTGCTTATGAAGAATGCAACACAGGAAGAAAAGGTAATTGATTTGATGAAGCGACCCATTCCTAAAAAGAAAGTGGGAATCATAAAGCTGAAGATGATTCGAGAAGGAACTTCTGTCTATGGAACGTCACGTTTTCAGGAACCTAAGGAAGCGGCTGATATGGTAAGGCATCTTTTTGAGTATGCTGACCGTGAAATGATGATGGTAATGTCATTAGATGCGGCCATGACCCCAATTGCTTTAGAAATTGTTGCAGTGGGTGGTTTGAGTTCATGCGGAGTTGACGCCAGGGATTTATTTAAACATGCTATTCTTTCCAATGCAGCTAAAATTATTTGTTTTCATAATCATCCATCAGGGGAACCGGCGCCTAGCCGGGAAGACTCTCTTATGACAAAAAGGGTCAAGGAAGCCGGGGAACTGTTGGGGATTGAACTGCTCGACCATATCATAATTGGTTCTAATGGCCGATATGTAAGCTTCAAGGAAGATAGAATTTCGCCATTTGAAGACAGCACTGGTATAGCGTGACGAAAGGACAGGTTATTGGATTTTTATTATATTAAGGAAGGGATGGTACAGTGAGAAAATTAATTTCAACCAATGGATTATCTCATGAAGAATGGCTGAGATATCGGAAACAGGGAATTGGTGGCTCAGATGCAGGTGCGATTTGTGGATTAAATCCTTATGTGAGCCCTATGAGTGTTTTTTATGATAAGACAAATGAAGAAATAGAAACTTACGATAATGAATCCATGAGACAGGGGCGTGATCTGGAGGAATATGTTGCCTGCCGTTTTGTGGAAGAAACCGGCTTAAAGGTACGCCGCTCCAACGCTATATACCAGAATGAGAAATATCCGTTCATGCAGGCTAACGTTGACCGCCTTATTTCGGGAAAGAATATGGGGCTTGAGTGCAAAACGGCCAGTGCTTATAATGCGGATAAATGGGTTGGGGATTCGGTTCCTGCCCATTATGAAATCCAGTGTCATCATTATATGGCCGTTACCGGTGCAGAGGCCTGGTATCTGGCTGTTTTAATTATGGGAAGAGAGTTTAAGTATAAGAGGATTGACCGGGATGAGGAGTTAATACGGAATCTGATTTCCATAGAACAGGAATTTTGGGAGGAGCATGTTTTGATAGGCAATATGCCTGATCCGGATGGCAGCGAGATATCAAACGAAGTAATTAACCGTTATTTTCCGGTAGCTATTAAAAAGTCTGTCCCTCTGCCTTCGTATTTAAACGAACAGTTAAAACGGCGGGAAGAGATCATTCATTTGGCAAAGAAGCTGGAACAGGAGCAGAACCAGATTGAACAGAAGATCAAGCTTTTTATGGGAGAATATGAAGAAGTATTTAATGAGCATTATAAGGTTTCCTGGAGTAATGTTGATACGGTCAGAATTGACAGTAAACGGTTAAAGGAGGAAAGGCCAGATCTTTATAGGGATTTTTCTAAAAGCAGCCAGTCAAGGCGTCTTACTATAAAAGCAGCGTAAATGACTTGGAGAAGGTGGAAGGGTGGATTTAATAACACTCCAGAGTACAATGCGTGTGCAGGAGTAAATTCCGGTTTTGTGTAAGGAAAGATGTAGGATTTACACTTTAATTTAAAGATAATATTCTGAAATACATTGCAAATATATCAATATAATGATATAATAACGATATTAAATGAAGACGGGAGGGAATACAATGGAAGCAATTAGACCTTCATCTGATTTACGAAACAAATATCCGGAGATATCATCTTTGACACGAGAAACAAAAGAACCGGTTTTTATTACGGTAAATGGCCGGGAAGATACCGTTATTATGGGGCATGCTCAATATGGAAAAATGAAAGCTGAGCTGGAATTGTTAAAAATATTGGCAGAAGCCCAGGATGATGTGGATAATGAAAGAACTGCACCTATAGAGGATACATTTTCAGATATCCGCAAAGCCCTTTTAGCGGGGAAGACCTATGAAGTATGATGTAATAAGAACAGAAAAAGCGGATAACCAGATAAAAGATATTATTTATTATATAGTAGATGACTCTGGAAGCGTGGAAGTTGCTCTTTCATACTTGGATAAGTTGGAGCATGCAATAGGGCTGTTAAAGGAGCAGCCTTATTATGGCGCAGAATCAAGGAATTATTCCTTGAAGAAAATGAGATTTAGGGTTTTGCCAGTGGAAAATCATTTGGTTTTCTATAAGGTAAAAGAACGGGATCATACAGTGATCATTTATGCAGTTGTTGATTCCAGACGTGATTATGTTAATTTAATATTTTGATTATTTTAAGAGGGACCGTTTTGCTGAATGCAGGATGGTCCCATTTTGTTGGAGGAGTGAAAACATGCCGGATGTGAAGCAGGAATTAGAAAAAAGAGCAGGGAACAGCGGAGATAAATCTGTGAAGCTGACAAAGAGTATGACCATTGTTGATATGGTGAAAGCACTGGAACCGGAGATAAAAAGGGCATTGCCTACGGTATTGACACCGGAACGGTTTACAAGAATGGCTCTGTCTGCCATTAATAATACACCCAAACTGGCAGAGTGTACGCCTATGAGTTTTATTGCGGCTTTGATGAACGCTGCACAGTTGGGATTGGAACCCAATACGCCTTTGGGACAGTCCTATTTGATTCCTTATAAAAACAAAGGTGTATTGGAGTGCCAGTTTCAGCTTGGGTATCGGGGGCTTATTGATTTGGCTTACCGAAATGAGCGGATGCAGAGCGTAGAGGCACAGGTCGTATATGAAAATGATGAGTTTTCTTATGAGTTGGGGCTTCACCCGTCTTTGGTTCATCGGCCTTCTTTTGATGAGCCGGGAGAGATTCGGGCTTTTTATGCTATATTTAGGCTGGATAACGGTGAATTCCGTTTTGAAGTGATGAGTAGAAATTATGTAGACGCCTATGCTGCCCGGTATTCCAAAGCATTTACTTCAGATTTCAGTCCATGGAAAAGTAATTATGAGGGCATGGCAAAAAAGACAGTTATCAAACAGCTGTTAAAGTATGCACCTATGAAGTCTGAGTTCCAGAAAGCTGTCACCATGGATGAGACGATTAAGACGGAATTATCTGTTGATATGAGCGAGGTTTCCAATCAGGAAGTAATTGATGGAGAATTTACAGAGCAGGTGGCGTGAGAAATGAGGAGATTCGTATAACTATAGTACGCCCTTGCAGTATGAGGCTGCAAGGGATTTTTGCTGATAGAAGGGAAAGGATAAGGAATGGAAGATTTATTGGAACAGATTATTTGTGAACGGATTGAGATGCTGATAAATATGCGTTCTGATGAAGCTGATCATGGGTCAAAAGAGCTTAATCATAAGATGGGAGAAATTCTTGAACGATTGGATGATGAGTCAAAGGTTGCCATAGAGCAGTTTTGGGATGAATGGGTCATGCAATCGGCAGAAGAAAGCCGTTATTTGTACCTTGCCGGTATGAAGGATGGGGTCAGGATTTTAAAAATGATTTTAAAGTTGTGAGGAAATGGAGCAGCGATAATGAAAGATAAGGCTTTCGGGAATATATTTTGCTGAAAGGAATTTGAATTAGGTTTGCGGTGTGTTATGATGGAGGCACTGTAAAGAGGAGGGTGGTCCAGGTGGAACTGAAGCGGGATATTTACGAGGAACTTCTCAAATGGAAAAAGGCAGATACAGGAAAGGTTCTTGAAGTAAGGGGAGCACGCCAGACAGGAAAAACATACATTATTGATAAATTTTCCAGAGAGAATTATAAGACATATATTTATATTAATATGGCCCAGACTTCTGGAGAAGAATTCCTGGAGTGCCTGGATCAGGTGTATGACTGGAAACCGGGAGAGCCCAGGAGGGATAAAGCGTTACAGGAAGCATTTAAATTGTTTGATGGGTGCTTTGAAGATTGTGAAAATACGATTGTTGTTATTGATGAAATTCAAGAATCGGCAAGGGTATATTCATTGATCCGGCAGTTTTCCAGAGAGTTTACTTCTAATTTTGTTGTGGTTGAAAGTTATCCAGGGAAAACTTTATCAAGAGGTTATTTTAAGCCTGTGGGAGATTTGGATATCCTTACTTTATATTCGTTGTCATATGAAGAGTTTCTGGACGCATTTGGAAAGCGGGAACTTTATAATGAAATTGACCTATATGGTGGAAGCAGTCATGATGGGTATGATGAACTAAAAAAGTATTATGATATTTACTGTCAGATTGGCGGGTACCCTGCCGTTGTGAAAAGGTATCTGGAAGATCAGGATATATCGGCCTGTATGGGGGAACTTCATAAGGTGATTCAGATATTTATTGAAGAATCACAGTCATATTTTGAGGATATCCTTGAAGTGAATCTGTTTGGACAGCTTCTTCCGGCTATAGCCCATACCATGATTAAGGAAAAAAAGGGTTCCGATGATCTGATTACAGAATTATCGAAGATTGTTTACAAACAGGAGAGCAACCGGGTTACAAAGAAGAGTATTAATCAAACGATTGCATGGTTGTTTCGCTCCCATATTATAGACTTTTGCGGTAAAGCCAATGAGTGCAGTCCGGTAAATGTATCTATGAATAGCCGTTTTTATTTCCTGGATGTCGGGGTATGCAAATATTTCCTGGATATGGCGGGGGCTGATTTGGCAACGCTTAGGGGAATATTAGGTGAGAACTTTGTGTATATTGAGCTGCTGAAGCGGATAAGGGAATTTAAGATGGCAGGAACCGCTCCAATGTTTGGTACGTATAAGGAAGGGGAAATTGATTTCCTTATAAACAGCCGTGAAAATTATAAGAACTATGGGGTGGAGGTAAAAGCTGGGAAATCAGAAGGAAAGACAGCGCAGCAGCTTTTAAAGGATGAAAAGGTGGAAGCTGTTTATTTCCTGAAAAGGGATACTTATGGCGGAGTGGCAGACCGGAAAATAACTGTACCTATTTATTTGGTGGGAAGAGTCCAGTTTGATTATGAAAGAGGGAATGAAAAGACGTCCTGAGTATGTAAACGAGAGGCTATAGTCTGAGTTTGAGATTATAGCTTCTTTTATGTTGCGTTGGGGAATGAGTGTGAATTTGTCTGTGTGAAGTGGGTAAAAGAATGAGTGATTTTCTGCTAGAGGCATTTCTAAGGAGATGCTTCTTTTTGATGTCTAAAATTAAATGAATGGAGGAAATGTAAATGAATTACGATCTGTTTTTAAAAGAGGTTACAGCAAAAGTACAGGAAAAGTTGGGTGCTGGATATAAAGTGGGGATTCAAAAGGTGACAAAAATCAATGGAGTGGTGTTAGACGGGCTGGTAATTTCTGTGTTGGATAAAAATTTTGCGCCGACAATATATTTGAACCCATATTATACGTGTTTTAAACAGGGGCAGCCATTGGGAGATATCCTGGAGGAGGTTATATCGGTGTATAAGGAAAATTCGGATGCCGTCTTGGGCGATATGAAAAGATTGCTGGATTTTGAAAATCTGAAAGAAAAGGTTGTGTATAAGCTGATACAGAGGGGGACTAATCAGGAACTGTTAGATGATGTACCGTATTTTAAGTTTCTGGATCTGGCAGTAGTTTTCTACTTGATTTTAGATGAAAATGAGGAGGCTCAGATGACAGCTTTGATTCATAATTCTCATATGGTTACCTGGGGGACAACAAAAGAAGAACTGTGGGAGCTGGCAATGAGAAATACTCCGGTGTTACTGCCTCCTGTGATTCGAGCAATGAGAGATATCATGCGCGAAATTTTGAAAGAACAGTTTGAAGATTTGTATGTGGATGAATTTTTTAATGATTTTATGGGGGAAGACCTGGGAAAACCACCGCTTTATGTGCTTTCAAATAGGAAGCAGATGAACGGGAGCAGCTGTATCTTATATAAAGGGTGCTTGGAGAAATTTGCTTCGGAACAGAATGCAGATGTTATTATACTTCCATCGAGTCAGCATGAACTTATATTAATTCCTGACAAAGGGGGCCTGGATTATGAGGATTTACAGGAAACGGTTAAGCAGATCAATAAAAGCGAAGTGCCGGTGGAGGATGTTCTGTCAGATTGTGTTTATAAATATGACCGGGCCAAAGATCAAATTGTTGTGTTGGGGAAGTAGGATATGGTAAAAATCAGGCAGTTTGTAAAGGTGGTAAATGAGAATGTTTACAGTCAGAGTACACGAAAATGCTCATTTAAAGAAGTGGACTTTTCTGGTTTTGACGAGCAGATTAACCGATTTATGGCAGATAAGAAGGTTCTTGATGTGAAAGTGAATACATATACGACACACCGACATAACAATGCGGGCTATGATGAGGTAAAAGCATTATATACGGTGATATATGAGGAACAGGAGGAATGAGATACGATATAGAAATATTAAAATGCAGAAGGTGGAAGTCAGAGGTATTGTCTGCGAGTTTTACGATATGAGAATAGACCGGACGACAATTCCAGAGGGGAAGTTTCTGTATGAGGTTGCGGATGATGATGATGATGGCTGCGGTGATCCGGCAAGGATAAAAGTGTGTATACTGGTAAATTTCTTTGGAACGCTTATTTGTGATAGGGAGTTGGCTCTTGAAGATGAAGGCGTTTTATGGGTAATGGCTGGGGACTGGAGGTGGTTATAGCCTTGGGCAGGAAATATAAAGAAATTAAAAATGGAAGAGGGACCACACTTCAAATTAATCAAAATGATTATATTAGCATTGGGAGGGGTGGGGAAGATGTTATGCTCCGCTGCAAACATAAGGTGCTTGCTTTCCAGACATGGGAACAATTCGTTGGTGCGGTTGATCCGTTAAAATGCAGTTATAAAGATGATTCTCAAAAAGGGAATGAGGTTATTGGTATCTGTATTGTGAATGGTGATGGGATATTGCAGGAGTTTAAAAGGTCATATTACCGGCAGGGATGGATATTTAAGAATTCCTATGCATTTAAAAATGAACCTCAAAAGCCATGTTATGTCCCGGAACTATCCAATACGATTTATACCAGGGAGGATTTTCTGAGTATGTGCAATGATCAGGCTGATATAGCTGAAATCGTATTTGAAGCAGTTGATTGGCAGCATCCGGAAACGTACCTGGAAGAGCAGTATGCTACGGGAGAGATGACAATCTGTGATGTTTGCGGAAAGATATTCCTTAGCTATGAGGTTGAGAATTGTCCGTATTGTGGAGTTAATGGGAGGTCATCAGGATAAGGAAATCTTGTTAGTATTTTCAAGAACATAGTTCCGCGACGTTTTCTTGCAACGAATATATATAACAAAGCGGTTGAAAAGGTTCGCCCTATTGGACATGGATTCAGTATAAAGTCTGTGGCCGATAGGGTGCTTTTCGCATATTTGGGAAATAGAAAAAAGGATAATACCACTGGAAAGTGAAATTTTTAATGGAGAGAGAAATAATAAGTTATGTGACAGATGATAGAGAGAAACCTGTGATATCGGGGAGTTGCAGAAAACGGTTGGTCAGATAAGTGAAAGTGAAGTGCCGAAAGAGGAGGTGTTATCGGATAGGATTTATAAGTATTCCCGGCATGAGTGTAGGATTAGTCTTGTAGACTAAAATCAGATTCATTGTATGCTGTTAATTGCTCCTATGGTTGAAGACCATAGGAGCAATATGCGAAAGAAATATATTTTTTTTAGAAGAAAATAGTTAAGATATTATTATTAAAGAGTGTAAAATATGCTATAATGTTTACAGGTCATTATGCAAAATTAGAGATAAGAAAAAATAGATAGAGTTTATAGAAATCTTTGAATAAAGCACAGAATATTTGGCAGTAATTAAATAAGGGATGGTTAAGTTACTGAATCAGGAGATTGTAGCAGAGTTTGAGACATTGCTATCAGAGCCTAAATTAAGAAAGGTTGGGGAAGGGTTGGATACTAATTTTATAAAAAAAGTGGAATTATGCCATCAGGTTATAAGGAAAGCCAGACCGTTTGAAGGGGATATGTTGAAACAGGTACGTGATTTCTTTCGCATTTCTACAACTTGGTCTTCAAACGCTTTAGAAGGAAATACATTGACAATTAGTGAAACAAAGGTGCTTCTGGAGGACGGAATTACAGTCGGAGGTAAATCCCTTAGAGAAGCATTGGAAGCTTATGGACACAGCCACGCTTATGATTACATGTTTTCTCTGATTGATAAGAAAACAATTCGAGAATCAGATATTAAGGAACTTCACCGACTTTTTTACTCTGGAATATCTGAAAGCAAAGCAGGAGTATATAGAACGGTACGTGTCGTTATCACAGGTTCATCTTATCCGGTTTGTGCACCGGACAAGATAGGACAGGAGATAAAACATTTGTGTGACTGGATAGAAAAAGAGCGAAGCAGCTATGATCCGGTTACCTTTGCTGCAGAATTACATCGGAGGTTTATATTTATCCATCCATTTGAAGATGGGAACGGGAGGACGGCCAGGCTGCTGATGAATACGGCTTTGATACAAAAGGGGTATTTGCCTTGCGTTATCTCTCCTTATATAAGAAATGACTATATTCAGGCGTTGGAAGGGGCGCATACAGAGCCGGAGAAATTTATCCGGTTTATTGCAGAGGCGGAGTTGGAGACAGAAAAGGATTTTATCAGGGCATTGGGGCTTGAGATGCCGGACCTGAAAAACATTTAAGGGAAATAATTGCGGCGGAGAATACTATGATGCAGTTACCATATTCTGAAGATTTAAATGTTGAGCGTTTAGGAAGACTGTTTGATAAGATGAGTGAATCGTATAAGATATTTTGGTTTCAGGCAATCGTGAATAAGGTTATCTCTGAGAAAGAGACAATGACATATCAAGAATTGATAAATGAAATGATTGCAGATTCCTGGTATATGGTGTCTGAGTATAAGTTGAATTTGGGACCATCGGATACGTTGGAAGCGTGCCTGGATGAGTAGTATGCTACTGGAGAGAAGACAATCTGTGGTGTTTGCGGAAAGATATTTCTTAGTTATGAGGTTGAGAATTGTCCGTATTGTGGAACTAGTGGGGCTTGATCAGTATAAAGAAAAGTTGCTGATATTTTCTAGAGCATAGCTTAGAGATGTTTCACGGTAACAAACGTAGAGGGCATAGTGGTTGAAACGATTTACTCTATCGGATATGGGTTGAGAATAATATCATGCCCGATAGAGTATTTTTACATATTTTGGACTTGTGTAAAAAGATGATACCATTGGCAAGTGAATTTTTTAATGGAGAGAAAAATAATAGGTTCCGCCAAAGTAAGAATCACAGAGAAAAAATTGAATAGGCAATTAGTTGAATTGAAAAAGATATGGCTGTATGCCCAAGAAAATAAAGTGGCCTATATAGCTAAAAAATAATTAGGATAATCCATTCTTAAAGAAAATACTATGAGAAGATATAATAGGAGTAATTAATGGCAAGGATAATAATTAGCATAGAAGGAATCTGTATATCAACTACGGGAATTTAGGCTGTGAGAGGGAGGGATTTAATTGAGAAACCGGGGCTTTATTAGGAACGAAATAGAATTAGAGCGTGATGTCCAGGACGAATTATTGGAATGGAAGAAAAAACGCCATCATCTGGTGTTGCAGGTAGAGGGGCCAAGACAGGTAGGAAAGACCCACGAAGTGCGAAAGTTTGCATATCTACATTATAAACAGGTTATTTATGTCAATATGGTACGGGATGAGTTTGGATTTGAGGACTTATTATCGGAAAATGATTTCATGAATCAGTATTGTCAAAGAACTGGTATAGATGGATTTGTTGACGATGAAAGTACGATATTAATTATAGATGAAATCCAGGAAAGTACAGTTATTTATAATTCCATTCGGGATTTAAGGGAGCGTTTATCCTGTGATATTATTGTAAGTGGAAGCTATCTGGCCAGGACTGTCAATTCAAAGGATTTTTTTCTACCGGCAGGAATTGCTTATCTTCGCATGTTTCCGCTGTCATTTAAAGAATTTTGCCGTTCCATAGATCTTGAAGGGATTCTTGAAAGAGTGCATTTGTTTGGAGAATCGCCGGAAGAAGAATATGAGCAGTTGGAGGAAGCATACCGAATATATCGCCACATAGGTGGATATCCCCAGGTGGTGACTACCTATATTAAAACAAAGGATGAAAATGACTGTATGGAGATCCTTGGAGATCTAATACGGACATTTACAGCGGAATCAAGACGTTTCTTTTCTAATAGTACGGCACTTAGTATATTCAGTGAAGTATATAAATCCATCTTGGTTCAGATGGCAGAAGAAAAAAAGGGAGGCGGTAAATCTTTTATAGAGTTTGTGACAAATTTTGTGAAAGATTCTGTAAAGGAACCTGTCAGCAGGAATGAGGTAAGGGCAGCGGCCTCATGGTTGTTGTATTCGGGAATCATTGGATATTGTGATTTGTATAATAACGGTGATGTGACAGATGTGGTCAGCAACCGTCGGGCTTATTTTGCTGATACTGGAATTGCCTATTATATATCCAATCTGGTGACTGTTGCGAGGGACGCTATAGAGGGGATGTTGACCGAGACTTTTGCTTATACAGAGATTGACCGATTATATCAAATGCCTGTGGGAAAGAAAGTGGTTAGAGGAGATAAACCTTGTTTTTCTATTTGTGGTGATTATGAATTGGATTTTGTAGTGGTAGATCATGAATATTTGAAGTGGGGAATTGAAGTGAAAACGGGAGATAACCGGGCAAAATCATTGGTATTTTTTAAGGAAAGGGGGATGATTGATAAAGCGTTTAGGGCTGCGCCAACAAAAGGAGGGCATGGGGAGAAGTTTGATACGATTCCGATTTACTTGGTTGGTGTGAGGTTTCCCTATGGCGTACCAATAATAAGAGAACGCACAAACTAATAGGGTAATGAGCGAGGGCCGGGCGGTTTATCCCGCCCTCTCTTCAATCTTGCTCTTGGGTATTAAGACATTTATTTACTATGGCAATTTCTCAAAAATAGGTTTTAACTTATTGTCCAGCATCGCTTTATTTTTTCTCTTCAGTTCACATTCCCAAATTCTTATTACGGTCCAACCTCGGTTTATAAACAGCCATGTAACATCTTTGTCTCTCTGAATATTACCGCCAATCTTTTTTAACCAGAATTCCTCGTTGTTTTTGGGATGAGTGTTCCGGCAGTCGTGTCCATGCCAGAAACATCCGTCCACAAAAATGGCGATTCTCTCTTTGAGGAAAACGAAGTCGGGGTGTCCTTTGACCGGGTATCCTCGTCGCCAGCCGTTTATACCTTGCTCACGGAAGATGGCGATAAGTGCCAACTCGGTGGACTTGTTGCCCTTCCCCTTAATGTTCCGCATCACGGTGGAACGTTTTTCTTTATCATACACATCCGCCAACAGTCACACCTCACTTTCATGTCTTGAGCTAGTTATTCGTCTTTCTTGCCATACGGTGCGGGAGATTCAGCAACTTTCTGAGTGCCACTATACGATGGTAGAACATTTTCAAACGATTTTGTGAATTCCTCCATTCTGTTTTGTTGATTGTAGAATGGGAAACCCCATACGTAATATTTGTTGTCATCGGCAAAGGTTTTAGTCGGAATTCCATGGCTCTCAATCTGGAGTAGGAAATCCTCTTTCCATTTATCCTGCGCTATCAAGTGATTTCCCTTCGGCTCCACAAAAACCTGGTATTGTTCTGAACCAGAACTGTTCCGACGGCGCAGAAACATCAGATAATCAGGTTCGAAGCGCTCTCCGCCGTCAAAGGAATACAGTACAAGTTGGCGTTCATTACGGACGAGGTAGACCGTTTCGTATTCCTTTTTTAGTTCCTCCACATAAGAGGAAAAGTATGCCACGAAAGCTTTCTCTTCGGTCGTGCCGAAGTTATCATTGAAGACGAACCAATTGGCAATACCAAGATTAATTCTCCATTCAGGACGGATTGCAGGGGCGTTCTGTGATATACCCTCTCCCTCTCCATGTGGGTCAGTTATATGAAGAGTCTTGCTGCGAAAGACCTCACTAAATTTCTTATCTCTGAATTCAGTCGTCCCCTCATAGGTTTCCTTGATAGCCGAAATCTCACCACCAATTTTCGTCAGGACATTCATGCAGGCTTCAAAAAAGGTTTCAGGCGTCGGTGCTTCGTCTCGGTTTTCTATGAGAATTCTCACCCTACCGAGATATGCGTCGTCTGTGATAAACTCTCTAAGCGATTTCAAGTTGGGAAAGTATCCGCGAAGAACGTTGAATTTAAATACGTCGATTCGCCTGAGCACACTGTGTACAATTGAATAGTTGTAGGTGGCAATTCTACCGATAGTCGTCCTATGTTGAAAAGTCTTTACAGTTGTGTTCGTGTGGGCATTCATCATCATTGTATCCATCGCCGTTTTACCCGTATTCACGGTGATGCTGTATTCTTTATCGCGTACAGAAGGCAACAATTCTACGATATCCATACGGCTCTTAACCTTGCGTTTATTCAAAAACACGATGCCTGTTTTATACAGGTCTTCCTGCTTGAATGAGTCTTTTAAGACATAATGAACTTCGGTCTGGTTTTCCGGCATGATACCCGTGGCAATCAGGGCCTTGTTTAACTCATCGATGTAGCGACTGTCGTATTGGCAATGGTAGTACAGCTCCTCACAAACGCGAAGTGGGTTATCAACATCACCATCATACTTACGCTTATATTTCTCCTCCTCCTCGTTGATAATAAATGGGCAATATCTCGCACCACGCCCGATGAGCTGCGCTTCAGCGATCGTGCTTGCACCAGGCTTGCCCTTAGATGCGTCACGGGTTTCGTAAAGGCGAACAATATCAAAGAGGTTCAGGACATCCCATCCCTCGTCCAATTTTTTGACCTCGAAAACAGCTCTGTATGGATTATCTTTGCTTTCGAGGGAGTTAAGCAAAATCTGCCTCTCATTCGCCTCCTTGTCGTCGTTGACTGAAATACAGTGGTCTGGGCTGAATTCTTCCCGTAACTCCTGGGCTAACTCCTCAAAGTCGATATTCTTGGCAGCGTAGTATTCCGCCATACGCCTGACCTCCGTAAGAGGTGAGGCCAAAACAATGCGTTCCAAAGTCGAGCCAGTGAGAATCCGAAGTGTCGCGTAAAAGGTCTGTTCAAATTCCTTACTCTCAGCGATAGTTTTTGCCTTAAACAGAACTACAGGTTTGATGTAGAGTCGATGATCCTGGAACACCTTCAAGCGGTATTGGCTGAACATCAATGCCGTCAGCATACGGTCCTCGTAACCGATGTCGGCCCGAATTGCCCGTACCTGCTTTGAATACTTCTCCTCGCGAAATTTGCTGAGCGGATAATCAAATATAATCTTGTTCTCGTACTCGCTCAAAATGAATGGGTTTTGCAAGTCGCAAGTGGCTGTGAATTCAAGCAGCAGGTTATTGCGATTTGTTTCGAAAATATGACGCACCGTCGTTTCCCAACTCTGGCGTAAGGAATCCTCATCGGCATTCACTTTGCCACGCCGCGTGTCTACGTTGAGGTGGTGCGCTTCGTCGGCTATCAAGACTGTCTTGGAATCGGCGAAATCGTCGAAGGACGGCGAGTTTTCTTTCGGAAACCACATATCCGAATGAAGCCCCTGTGAGGTCGTGAAGCAAATGTTTATGGCATCCGAGCTTGCACCTTGGAAGTTGCTCACCTCGTTGACCTTAACCGTTTCGCCATCAATGATAATTTGCTCCGCAAACAAATACTTAGCCGAAGCGGTGTTCAAAAAGTTGTCCTTCGTCTTTTTAACAATGTTATCGAGATTCACAAAAAAGAGGAAATTGCGATATCCGCGTCGATAAAGGTACACAATCAGTCCCGCCATAATAAGTGTCTTGCCACTACCGGTTGCCATGTGAAACAACACCTGGGTCGGATTCGGGCATCTGTCACTCTCAAAAAACGTGATGAAGTTGCGGAATGCGTCCTCCTGATATGGGCGCAACTCAAACGCCGGGTTGAGGTTTTGAGGGATTATATCTGGCAATTCCTTATAGGCAATCGGCGAAAAATCTCGGATGGAATCCATCTGCTGAAAAAGGAACATCACTTATCCTCCAATCCGTAGAAACTCCTTGTGAAGGCTTTGTCCGCATCACTGATTCCGTATTCTACGTCGTCGAGGTCGCAGAGGTTCACGTAAAGCATATTTTTGTCGAGCAGTTCGAGGATGAATCGTTTCTTGTCCTCGATGGGCAATGTTTCGAAGTCCGCTGCGGATCCGGCAATCTCGGAGGGGTTCACCTTGCTGCTGATGAAGCCTGTAGCAAGGACACGCTCAAGAAGAGCAGTAAGAGAAACGTCGTCTGTTGCTACCATAGCCTCATCAACGAAGTGCTGATTGCATTTAGCGAGTTCGACGTAAACGAATGAACCGCCGCCGTGCCAATTCACCTTAGAAGAAATCCCTAACGCTTCTCCTGCTATTACTCTTTTCATTCTTTCAACAGTTATTGTTTCAATATAGTCCATTTGCTCAATGCCAATGTAATGTCTTCCCATTTTGTGCGCCACAGCCGCTGTTGTTCCCGAACCTATGTGGAAGTCAAGCACTATCCCAGTTGGTGGGCACGAGGACTCGACTATCCTTTCGATAAGCCTTTCTGGTTTTTGAGTAGAAAACCCCAATCCCTCTTTGTCGGAGTTGTTTAGCTTATCAAGCATCCAAACATCATCAATGTGCTTGCCTTCTGCCATTGCCTCGTCTAAAAATCTTTTTACACGAGTGCCGTTCCCACCATCTGAGAGAACATATTGACGACCAGTTTCTTCATCAATAAGAGTTTTCTGCTTTCGCGCTTTTGCATACGCTTCAGCGGATTCCCATTCCATCCTGTAAGGCTCAAAATAAGGCTTGCTTGCCCGAGAATAATAGAATATATTATCGTGACGTCTATTGAAAAACGAAGTGTTCTTCTTGTTCCAACCGCTATATCTCCAGATGATTTCGTTCTGAAAATTGTCTGCTCCAAAAACCTCATCCAATAATACCTTAAAGTAATGCGATTCGTTCTGGTCAAGCTGAACATAGATGGCACCAGTTGGAGATAATAGCCTTCTTGCGATTTCCAACCTATTTTTCATAAACACAAGCCAAGTTGAATGATTAAAAGAATCGTTGTAGCGGAAAGAATCCCCGTTTGTGTTGTAAGGAGGGTCTAAATATATCAAATCAATCTTTCCCTCATACCGTTTCAGGAGCGACGCGATAGCAAGAAGATTGTTGCCCTTAATGATAAGGTTGTCGCTTTCATTAAAGTTCGTAGCAGGGGCTGCGGTGACACAGTTGTCACCGCCTATCGGTATTCCGGTCAGGTCTGTACCGCCTGTATAGCTGTACCGTGTTGCACCTATAAGAACTTTCGGATAGAGTAGTCTGTCCACCTCGTCGGGCGCAAGGGTGGTGTTATAGAAAATCTCGGCGCGCTTCTGGTCGTCTTTCGACTGCCCGCCCTCAAGGATGCAGTCCTTAAAGGGGAAGGATAGCACCACTTCGCCGGATGCGGAGATAAGGTCGCCGCGGGTATCCGTCAAACCAATGCGGTTCTTAAAGCGCGTGTAACTATCGGGCAAAAATTGACGGTTGTTGACCACCCATCCAAAACCGACTTTATCGAAAACGAATGTGCCATTCACCTCTGCAAAGAAGCGTTTTTTTGTGTCGTCGTTACCAAGAAGTAAGCCGATAAGACTGGGGTCCATATTCATGGCGGATTCATAAACTTTGTTACGAAGCAGTGTTCCATCTTCTGTAAAGAAACGCTCATCCGTTTTAAGCACTCCCACCAGTATTTCAAAAAAGTTAGTCATGTTTTTTCTTACTCCTCTTCGCTTTGATGATATACATCGCATGTTTCAGCACCGTACCGCTTGCTTTTACGAGATCTATTGGCACAGCATTACCAATTTGCAAAGCCGCCGCTGTTAGAGAATCACTGAATATAAAATCATCCGGGAACGTCTGTAAACGTGCCGCCTCTCGGACAGAAATAGCTCTGTCTTGAGCATAATGTCCGTAACGCCCTTTCGAATAGCACAGGCATCCTCCTGTCATTGTCGGGGAGGGTTTGTCAGCGTCCATTATGCCATAAACGTCCTTATGTCCAGAGAAGATGTTGCCTTCGGCGTCTTTCTTTTTGTGGCACTTCAAAATCAAATCATCCGGTAATCCGTCACGAGAACCGCCGTTCGCCCGGATAGCCCGAATGCGCATAATGTTAATGTCATCCAAATTAGCACACTTATGATTCTGTATCCGCCCTTCGGGATCTTCGTAAGTTTCGCCCGCCCCAATCGCTGGCAAATCTCCGATGGCTTCGCGTACCGTTCGCCAAGGCAGCAGGCCGTTGCCCTCTTTGCCGGAATGCGTTGCTTTTGGGAGTCCAAATTCGAACCCACTCTCGATTAATTCCTCATGGATGTCAATACGAACCGCATGAAGCACAAATCGTTTGCGCATTTGTGGAACCCCGTAGTCGGCGGAATTTAGAATATCATCCACCACCACATACTTCTTTCTCAAGCGGGTGAGGAATTCATCGAGGATTTCCTTGTTGCTATCCGTCTTTATGCCCGGTACGTTCTCCATAAGGATGAATGGGGGTTCCAATTCTTCGATAATTCTCAAAAACTCAAACAGCAGCTTCTTGCGTTCCGCAAGGGGCTTTTTTGTGTTGTTCGGGTTTTGCCGGGAAAAATTCTGGCATGGAGGGCAACCCGCGAAGAGATAAATATCATCTTTTTTTATTCCGGCGGCTTCGAGAATAGCATTGCCACTTATTTTGCAGATATCACCGTTTTCTGTCCCCCTCAACACGTTTACATTCGCGAGCGGGAGATAGCCAAGATAGGTATCAACGGCGTTATCTTCAATTTCAACGGCGGCTTTCACCTTAAATCCAGCGGAAGTCAGACCACAGGACACGCCGCCGCAACCCGAAAATATGTCAATCGCTTCAAAATTAAACCTCATACACCACCGCCTCCATCGTTGCTTTCAAAAGCGGCTATGGTTTTTAAACCCACAGGGGTGTTGATTTGCGGGGGGTGTGTTCTGTTTTTGAACGCCTGACTCTTTTGTGCGCACATTGCTTTGAAATCGCAACTACCGCAGCTTTGCGGGCAGGCTCGCATTGGGAAGTCGCCGTCGAGAATTCCTCTGACAGCCCATTCGATTACGCCGATGGCGCTATCCACCGACGCTTTGTCCACGGGGATAGATGTCCTGTGGTTGTCTTTCAGCGTATGAATATACCCTGTTTCCACATTCTCACCGATGACCTCTTTCGCCGCTTGGGAGTACAACTGCACCTGAATAGACATATCGCGCCAGTCATAGGAGGTGACATCCTCTGGAGTTTCCATTGACTTAAAGTCGATAACGTCTGCTGTGACGATTCCGCACTGTGGATCTTCCATCAACAAGAGGTCAATCGCACCCGTTATAAGAGCATCTTTGACCGAAATTTCAAACCGTGCCTCATCCTGCCTTAGGCGTCCAAAGTCTTTGGCGTACCGTTGTGAGTATTCCGTCAAGATTCTCTGTACAAGAGTTTTTGCCCTCTCATATGATCCAGGACGGTTTATAGGGTCGTTACTTGGAAAAACGTGTTTCAGCATAAAGGTGGACTCGACAATCTCCGCCACTTCCTCCGCTGAAGGTGCTCTATCCTTGAAGAGCTGATGAAGACGTTCCAAAATAGTATGACTCGTTTTGCCGAAGCCGAAGATTTCAGGAACAGCGGCGTTGTAGCCCATTATTGTAGCGAGTTTGTACGAGTAAGGACAGGTCAAATAACTCTTTACCGAGGAGTAATCCGTTGGGAATTCGCTCTCGTCAAAGCGTGGCTGCGGTTCGATTTTCTCGGCAAGCGCATCAAGTGTTTTAACATCCTCACATAACATCGGGTGAGTGAAGTCTGCGATAAATGCCGAGCGCTTACATGCCCGTTTCAAATCGGGGTGATGCGTACTGCCCGAAAGGTAGAGACACCTTTCGGCCCGAGTAATCGCCGTGTAAAATAGACGCGCTTCGTCCTCAAGCCTCGTACCATATGCACCGCGGTCAATGGCCGTAAGCATAAGATCATGCGGAAGTTTGCCATTATACTTGGCATTCTTGTGCGGAAAACGGCTCGCAATTAAGTCGACGACAAAGACCACGGGATATTCAAGCCCTTTAACTTTATGTATCGTGGATATGTCCACCGCATTTTCTTTCACGAGGTAATCAATCGACTCCAACTCATAGCTGTTCATAGCGATATTGGAGATGAAGTTAAGCATCTCCGCATACCTATATGAGGAATCAATACTAGTATAGGTTTTCTCAACATCAAGGATGATTTTGCTAAAAAGACCAAGATCGCGCAAAGCGGTTTCGTCCTCAAAATCACGCACGTTAAAAACGTCGACAAGGTCGTGCAGGAACTCCTGTGGGTAAACCTTTCTTCGGGCAGAGGATGTCGAAGCATGGATATTCTGATGCCATTTGTTCAGTACAGAAATAAATTTATTTTCATTGGCGTGCGGAAATACCGGTAATACAGTGTCGGAGAAAAATCCTAACGCCGCCTCTCGTGGCAAACCTGCCTCACGAAGCAACTCCATTGACTGTTGAACACAAACCGCATACGGGCGGTCAAAGATGCCCCCTTCGCCAGTCGTCTTGAACGGAATACCATGCCGTATTAGAGCCTCGGCAAATTGCTTGTCTCTATTATCTCCATTACTGTTATGTATCGACCTCAGTAAAATAGCAAAGTCGCCATATGTAAGACCACGGCACTTTTCCGAACCATCAGGGTTGACACCCTCCACATATTTTGTTCCGATGAGGCTCTCAATGCGTTGTGCCACCCATTCAGCTTCTTCTTCTCGATTATCGAACCATAGCTTTCGTAAGTCTTGAATGTTACCATCAGAGTATGACTTTATTTCTTTACTCAGGCGTACAAGACTAATCGTGCGTTGGACAAAGTTATTTGCGCCATCGACAATGGCGGACGTACTTCTGAAATTGACTAGAAGACGATGAACAGCGACATACGAATAACGTTTGTTAAATGTTAGGATATTTTGTACATTCGCTCCGCGCCAACCATAGATAGACTGGTCGTCATCCCCCACAACGAGGAGCATATTAAGGTGGCTCGCAAACGTTTTAATGAACTCTTCTTGAATAGGATTTATGTCTTGGTATTCATCAACAAGAAGATACTTGAATTTTGCGATATAAGAATTCTCTTTATCTGTAATTTTCTTTAACTCTTGTACGCCAAGCCAAATGGCGAAAGAGAAGTCCATATAGCCGTCTCGGTCGAGAATTTCCCCTAGTTTCGTAAGGCGATTGAATAACCTAGGGTCATACTGATTTATGTCTGCCAATTCAATATTCTCGTTGTTCATCGTTTGCCACGCATCAGCAATTGGTAGGATGTTCTCTTTAAAATATCGACCTTCGCCATGCTTTAGTCCGATTTGATGGAATCTTGACATTAGAAACAGGATAAGCCCATTTCTATCAAGGATATCATACTGTCGATATTTGGCGTTGATATCGCCAAGCAGTTTCTGACAAAAAGCATCCAACGTACCGATAAACATCGCTCCAATATAGTTTTCAGATAAATTAAACTTACGCAGAGCTTCGGCAACTCTGCGCTTGATGGACTCGGCCGCCTTTTCTGTGAAAGTAAAAGCAACGATACTATCGGGAGCTTCCCCTTTTGAGATTAAATAGGCAATTTTGTATGCGAGCGTTCTTGATTTTCCAGAACCTGCACACGCCAAGCACAGGATATGCTTTGATTCATCAATGACAGCATCATATTGGTCGTCTGTCAAATTTGTACGCAAAATTTGTTCAGTATTCATAAAGCACTCTCCTTAATCTTTGTCTACTTCTGCAGCGTCACCTGATTGAACCCACTGATCTACTTCACTAGCCTTAAACTTCCACAGCTTACCTACACGATGGCATGGGATTTTCTCACTGGAAATCCGTTTACGTCCAGTGACACCTAGGTGCTTGGAAACCTCTTTTGTTCCAAGCCGTGGTTCTGCACTAAATCTATTTTCAACCATAAGTGCACTCTATTTCGCAGTTTTTTACATTATCAAACAATATTGTAAGTTCAGATGAATTTGATATTTATTCCGAACAATTTAGTGGTATATATAATTATACACCACTTTACAACTTTTTTGGTAAAAGAATGCCATACAGAGCACTTTGCTGTATAATAAGTTTGTATACCAAATATACGAAAGGAAGTGATCTGTATAACGAACTTATTATACAACAAAAAAATCTGATTGGTAAGCTTTATTGGTATTTTTAAAATTATCTTGATACTTTTTTCGCACTAACTGCGGATACACTGTTCTTATTGGTTATATCCGTACTTGCTATGGAATCAGCTGATTCCATACGCTCGCAGTACTGGCATTTTCTCTCAGGTATTACGGAAAATTTCTGAACGCCTTTTATTATGCCTGCGCCTATGCCAAAGTGGACTATTCCAGGTTCTTAAACGTGACCGCAGCCATAGCTTTAGAACTGATTCCAGACTCCTTGAAATCACAACCAGTTTTCTTCTGTATAGATGACACCATGGTTTCGAAGCTTGAAGATGTATCGAAGCTCTTTGACCATGCGGCTCACAATGGATCGAACTATCTTAACGGACACTACTTTGTCAGCCTCATGCTCTGGGTCCCGGTATGGAACGGCAATCGGATTTCCTGCCTGGCTGTTCCCCTCGGATACCGCATGTGGAAGAAAAGCGAATCCAAGCTGGATCTTGCGGCAGCTATGGTGCGTCAAGTCATGCCTGAGTTTGTCTCACAGAAAAATGTGGTCATCCACAGCTGGTATGCCAAGAGGAGTTTCGCCTGCATCGTAGAGGAGTATTCCAATCTGGACCTTATATGCAATGCCAGATACGATTCTGTAATGTATGACCTGCCGCCACAACGAACAGGAAGAAGAGGCAGACTGACAAAGTATGAGAAACGACTTTCGCTCACAGATGATTTTCCTCTTTCCGCTGAAAAAACAGGGGATTATTATACTGGCGTACGCCGTGTCCTTACAAATCTCTTTGAAGAAAGAGAAGTCCTCGCTTATGTGACATTATCAGAGAAAACCGGCGGTTCCAGACGCTTATTTTTCAGTACCATTTTTCCGGAGCAGATGCAGATGTTCTGTGCATGGCAGGAAAAAGCGCCGTTAAACCAGACAGGGAGTGACAGGATGAAGTTCATTCCCTTGTTCTGCTACTCTTTTCGCTGGAATATGAGATAAGCTATTACGAGCGGAAAACCTTCTGGTCATTATGCAGCTATATGCTGCGTAGCTGGAAAGGTATCGAGCTGCTGATTAACATGATAAATATTTCGTATTGCGCCATGAAGATACTGCCATACCAGGATGAATCCTTTTCAAAGTACCGTTTTGAAAGCGTACAGGAATTTCGGTTTGCTCTCAGCGTGCAAATTCGACAGCAGGTATTTTTTTCACTTTCGTGCGAAACATCGAAGCCACAATAAAATCTAATACGGTTATAAAGGCATTGAAAAAGCTAATACAGCAGCAGTGCTGGCATTTTTTAAACCTGTAAAGTCGTGTAAAAAAGAAAAGAAAAATAGTGGAAGCACGTACCTGGGCTAGCCGATGCGTCAACGGCTTGATACAATAAATATATAAAAGTTTAGTTTTTTATAACGTATATAGTAATGGAATTATTATGATTAAAGATGTATAATAAATTGTAATTAAATAATCATATATTTTTGTGCTAAAAGGTGATATATAAGGGTATGGAAATGATTTAGGAGGATTTTGCCATGCAGTTTGAAAGAGAAATTGAAAGAGCCGTGAGGCATCAGGCGGCTTCTGATATACAAACGGCAAAAACACAAGCAGAACTTGTTCTTATCATCGATAATGTAATGCACGCATTAGAAAAGTCACAATATGATTTTTCTAACTGTGATTCAACGATTTTGAAGCAAGGTGGAAAAAAACGATTTGTTAAGTTATATAGAGACATATATTCTGCTGAGAGTGTTTTATGTCAGTGTGTTAAGCAAATACTGGATAGGACATTTAAAGTAAGATATCCAAATCGAAATAAAACAATTAAGTCGCTTTTTGGGACTTTGTTAGCTATAAAACAAATGTCGGATTTTACCATTGTAAAATTTGATTTCAAAGATTATTTTAATTCTGTTTCTGCAATATATGTGTTTGAAAAGTTCTTAAAGTTAGAACTTTTGGATAGATTTGAGGCTGATTTAGTAGCAGAATTTGTATATAAAACTAAGTATACATATGCTGGTTTCAATACTTCGAATGCGATAGCTGAAATTGCTGCAAAATATTTTGATGATGCTGTACGACAAGCTTTTGCTTCTAAAGGAATTCTTTACTTTGAACGTTATATTGATGACAGTGTTTTAATACTAAATGAGCATGTTGAAGAGATTGAAATTAAATCTATATTACAAGAGGTACTTTTAAGTGTATTTCATGATGATACAACCAATGCGGAAGTGAAGTGTAAAACCAGATTTAATAATAATAAATTCCAATACCTTACAAGGAGATCGATCTCTACTACTCCTGTTTCGGTAGACTATCTGGGATACGAATTTTGGTTCGAACTTTATCGTAATAAAGTGGATATTAAATATGGAATAACTCAGGCTAAACGTGATAAATATAATAAGCGCATTTATAAATTGATTTTATGCTATACTGATTCACACCACAAGGATTTTGGAGACTTAGAATTGCTGCGCCATAGAATTATGGCGTTTACATCTAGAGAAGTTTATGTCAATAAACATTTTCGTTCAAATATTTGGAAAGTAAAAGGATTTATATCTAATTATGGAGAACTACGATATCTATTAGAAACAGGCTTTATTCAACACGATACACAAATGTTTTTGAAAAACATGGTTGATGATGCTTTTGTAAAAGCTAATGTTCCTGAGCCTTACTTTCTTAAAGGGGCTAAGTTGAAATCTGGTTATAATTTATTTGAGAATATGAAAGTTAATAAAACAATTTTACTTGTGGATCATATTGGATATGATTATAAGTCACTTGTAAAGTTGTGCCGTCAAGTCAATATAAATAATTTTGATATTAATGGTAAAAGGCGGGGGTATGGCACTCTAGTTAGAGATTATTTAATCAAGGTTAAGGTTGGATATTAAATGACGAAACGGCAAGGTTTCCCTCGCCGCTTCGGAACATTTGCCGTAGCTATGTTCTAAACACAAAGTCGGTTGCCCAAACAGAGTGCCGATGATGTGTATGCGTAAACGCACTGCAAGTGAATTCGACTTGCAATTCTATAATAAGAAAAATGGAGGAAAAAGTCAATGGGCTGGAGCGGAATAGAAAGAAATCGGATGGATTTTATATTGACAGATTTACTTCCCGTTGAGTTATCAGAACTTTTTTCCTTTACTCCATTTTATTCCTTTCTCTTAAGAAAAGAACAACAGAAAGTTATTGAGCATTTAGTTGATGAGTTGAAAAAGAATAAGGCGAAGAGTAATGGAATTATGTTTGAACATGGTTGGGGAGCCAAGCCCTTAAAATATAATATTCTTAAAGGAGCAAACTCAACGCGAGAGATGAGCATTGTACACCCATTTTCTGCATTGAATTTGTTTCTGTTTATGGAATGCTATCAAAAGGATATCTTAAACTTTTTTGATGAAAATCATTGTTTTTCGATTCGCTATCATAAAAAAAGTACTGATTTGTTTTATAAGGCTAAAACCCAAAAAGTTACTCAATACTTTCAGAAACAGACAAGTCGGGTTGGCAAGGGTGTAATACAACAAGCAGGAAATTATTTTAGAATTTCACCTTTTGAATCAATAAATGCTTTTGCCGATTCTCGAATTTGGAGAATGTGCAATTTCAAATATAGATATTATGCCAAGATGGATTATAAATCATGTTTTGATAGTATTTATAGCCATGCTTATAAATGGATTATTGAGCGAAATGTAATCGACTCTAAAGAGGCAAAGAATTCACATTTATTCATAACAATAGATCGCATACTTCAAAATATTAATGGCCTTTCATCAAATGGTCTTATTGTGGGACCAGAATTTTCAAGAATGGTAGCTGAAGTGTTACTTCAACATATTGACAGAGAAATAATGTTTTCTTTATCTAACGATGGAGTTATAAATGGTAAGGATTACTCTATATTTAGATATGTAGATGATATGTTTTTGTATGCAAATGAGCAAGGAATTATTGATAAAGTATTTGAAAAATATAGAATAATTGGCGAGAAGTATTTGCTCCGTTTAAATGAGTTAAAATTAATGAAGGGTGAGACACCTAGTTTACCCAAAGAATGGCTTGAAAAGACAAGATGGCTTTCTGATGTAATTGGAAGCTTTTTTTATCAGGGGAAAAAAGCTGATTATGATAAATTGCCGGATGATGAGCATTTTCTAATTAAAACAGACTTCATTTCTGTTGATAGAATAAAAGATGAAATCACAGTTTTAATGAAAAAGTACCCAGAGGATCGTAGAACTATTGTATCATTTCTTTTGTCAACGTTACTTAATAATATAAGCAAAAAAAAGGATGGATATTCTTTGTTCGGAAAGCAAAAATTTGGAAAAGCGTTACTTTTATTAGATATGGCATTGTACATATATGTTTTTTATCCTTCTTTTGATCAAACTAGAAAAATTATTTCAATGATTGTTTATATGGATAGCGAAATTAACTTTAGAAATGATTATAATTCAGGAATTAAGTTGAAAAAGACGTTACATCGTTATTCGTTTGTTTTTCAATCGGGAAATTTATTTGATTTATGTGATTGGTTTTCTTTTTTTCGGGAATATAACATTGCTTTGGATGCTAAAACGGAAGATGGCTTGGTGCAAAAAGCAATAGAGTATAATGATCCAATTATATGGGGCAATCTTCTATTATATTCTCAATATCATAAGCCATTTTTTAATAAGTTAAGAGCAATGATTGAAACAATTATTGAAAAACAGGTATCACGAATATCGAATAAAGATCCTTTTCTCCAAATTGAGTTTTGGTATGTTTTGATTTTTCATAATTGTCCATATATTTCAAGCGTATTGAGAAATAAAATGTCTGTATTAATTAACAATATTAAAGCTTCTTCAGCAAAACAAACTAATTCATGTAAACCATCATTAGTGGTAATGGAATTAGTCTGTGATTTTTTGCAATTACAATCATCTAATGGCAATAAGCCAGAGGAAAGTTTTTTTAATTGGAAGGGTTCAACAGGAGTTAGTGAACAAATTACTTATCGGACATATCAAAGGACGATTTTTAAGCGATATCGAAAGAACAAGTATGGTTTATATGCTAGCCTTGACTAAACGGGCTACTATATAGAAAATAGTTCAAAAAATGAGGTGGTTTATATTTTGTCAAGAAAAAATGTAGCTTGCTCCCTCAATTTATTATTGTTGAACAGAAAATATAGCTTGTATATTTGGGTTGACATAATGATATGATGAATTAGGATGCAACCAATAAACAATATAATTTCTAGTTTAATGCTGATTTTGAGTATATAAATGAGATTTATAAACCAATCAGATATAGCATTTTAGAAATGACTTTAAAATATTATTTTTACCCGAAATGTATTAATTTTGTTTGCCCCCCGCTTGCGCAACCCCATCCCGGCACGCCAAACCCTCCTTTTTCCTACGTTTTTTGAGCAATATCCAGTTCAAATCTGGCTGTTGCCTCCTCTATGAAGACCCCAGAAACCTAATAAAACAATGGTTTCTGAGGTCTTTTGCTTTGGTTTGCTATTATAGTACAATTTAAGAGGGGGCAAGGATTTAGCTTGTGAGAATGAATATGGAGGGAGCCCGTAGCCAATCTCCAGTCTGACGAACAAGAATCATATATAAGGTATATTTTCGTAAGATTACTGAATAAACTAAAACTCAATAACTGTTTTAAATAAAAAATATAAATGTACAGATAGATGATGATCATTATACTCTCTCTGGGGAGATACAAGAGAATAATATACAACGTAATTACAAGAGCTTACGATTTGACAAATATCTTTAAAATAAGAAAATTGAAGAAATCCTGTATAGATGGTATAATAACATTTAAAAATATTCAATCGTAAAAGATAATGTATTGTTTCATCTGTTGGATAGATCAAAATAAATTAGTCTGACTGAGATTCGAGCTTGAAATTTTGAGTATCTCACGATACTTGGTTATAGTGTGACCTCCTTATGCTGTATTTACGTCATTGACGCATAAATACAGTATAAGGGAACTATAGCTACGGTTTCTAGTTCTGGAACAGTGGTTTCCTATAAAACGAAATTGCGGTTTCCTGAGACCAGACAGACGGGGCATTTTGCCCCGGAATACTCAAGCATGAGATTTATGAATTACTATGAAAGTAAAGAGATGTATGAATATTTGAAAGAAAACAATATAAAAAAATTTCTTCTGGACATTTTCAGATAAATGGATTTTAGTCTATGAAAATGATGGACAGGAAACCAAGGTGATTAGAGTGGTTATTAATTCTTGTGGAAATAGTGAAGGTTTAAGTAAACAAGAGAAGAATATCGTTTCTGTTGTAAATGGTATCGTAAAGGATACATATATACATATGAACTTTATTCGATATGATGCAGATAAATCGCTGGAAATAGTCAATATTGGGAAGATGGAACGATTCGTTTAGAAATAATTACCATGGCTGGTTTCCGTAACCGGTTTATCCAATAAGGAATTAAAATGAATGAAAACAAAACCAGAAAACTAAAAAAGGACAGAAGTTCTAGCCGATATCATGAATAGCAAAGAAAAAATATGAGAAGTGATGTTACTGTCAGTGATATAGATTTAATTTGTTTTAAGAAAAATGAGATTAAACAATCATTAAACTTAAATATTCAATGATTCCGTTGGAAAAGTAGAATCCATATAAGGTCGATTTCAATAACTTTATTTTATTGTTTAAACTAGCTGTTAAAGAATGTATTGATTTTTATATTACATATAATTACTGGAAGGAATTACTCTTTCTTGATAACATAATCATATTAAGTCATTTAAATTTGATTATAGTATGAAATTGTATTATAAACTTATGAGGCATGAATTTATTGAAAAAATTATTTCTAATCCCTCCCCAAGCTTAAATTAAAAGGAAATAAACATGAAAAAGCTAAAGATAAATGACAATTATAATAAAAACTATAACAAGTTAAAAGCCATACTCCCCCACGCATTTACCGAAAAAATCACAGGCTATGATGAAAACGGAACCCCCATAATCGAAAGAGCCATTGACATAGATATTCTCAAAGCTGAAATCGGCTGCGTTCCGGTTGAAGGCAAAGAAGAACGATACAGATTCACATGGCCGGATAAGCAGAGGGGGATTTTATTGTCAAATGAACCGACCACATCAACATTACGTCCCTGCAAATCAAAGAGCATAAATTTTAATTCCACCAAAAACGTCTACATAGAAGGAGATAACATTGAAGTATTAAAAATTCTCCAGGAAACGTATCTGGATAAAATAAAATTAATATATATCGACCCGCCTTATAATACAGGAAAAGATTCATTTGTATATGACGATAATTTTATATTATCAAATGAAGAATTCAACCGCATAAGCGGAAAATATGACGACGATGGAAACATTCTGTTCAATTTCCGTCTGAATAATGAAACAAATGGCCGGTTTCATACAGACTGGCTGAACATGATGTACCCAAGACTGAGATTGGCCCGAAATTTAATGTCTGATGAAGGAATCATCCTGATCAATATGGATGAAAATGAAATCGTTAATCTCCAAAAGATCTGCGCCGAAATCTTCGGAGAGCAAAACGATTTAGGAACCATAATATGGGACAAAAGAAATCCAAAAGGCGATGCGAGAGGCATTTCCTATCAGCATGAGTATATCCTTGCATATGCCAAAAATAAAAATACATTCCTGGATTCCTGCAAAATGCAAAGACTAAAAAAGAACGCCGATATGATCCTTGCAAAAGCCAAAGCCTTATTTTCAAAAATGGAAGCAGGTCATACTTTAGAAGAAATAAATACAGAATTTTCACAGTGGATTTCAAAGCAGGCAGAGCTCAGCGGCGGTGAAAAAGCATATAACAAGATTGATGAACACGGAGAAGTATACAGAGGGGTGTCTATGGCCTGGCCTAATAAGAAAAAGGCACCTGATGATTACTTCATCCCCTTAATTCATCCGGTAACCCAAAAACCATGTCCAATCCCTGAACGGGGCTGGAGAAATCCCAGTGCCACCATGAAGGATTTGCAGAACAAAGGCCTTATTCTGTTTGGAAAAGACGAGACGACTCAGCCCACACGAAAGTACCTGTTAAGTGAAAATATGTATGAAAACATCCCTTCTCTCATTTATTACGGCGGCAGCGATACGGCACTGCTGGAAGGCTTGGGAGTCCCCTTTGATACCCCCAAGGTTGTTGAAATCTGCAAGGAACATATTATGTCATTTACCGGAAAGGATGACATCATTCTAGACTTCTTCTCAGGCTCAGGAACCGTTGCACATGCGGTGATGGCTGCAAATGCGGAGGATAACTTAAACAGAACCTTTATTATGGTTCAAATACCGGAAGAATGCGGGGAAGAAACCCCTCTTGGGCAGGCTGGATTCAAAAATATATGTGATGCAGGGGAAATGAGGATCGCTAAAGCAGGAGAGATGCTGAAAAATATAAATCCCAGCCTTGACTGCGGTTTCAGAGTTTTTTCATGCGCTTCCAGCAATATGGAAGACGTATATTACAGCCCTGCAGAGTACAGCCAGACGGCTTTATTTAACATGGCTGACAATATCAAGGCTGACAGAACGGCAGAAGATCTGCTGTATCAGGTAATGCTTGAATTAGGCATTTTGCTTTCCAGTGACATTGCGGAAACCGGCATTGATGGTAAAAGGGTATTTAGCGTTGAGAATGGTTTTTTGATGGCATGCTTTGACTCTGCGATCACCGATGAAGTGGTAACTGAAATTGCAAAGAAAAAACCGCATTATGCAGTATTTCGGGATGGCGGCATGACAAATGACTCAGTCATGGCAAATTTTGAACAGATTTTTGCGGCATACAGCCCCGGTACTGTAAGGAGAATATTATGAAAATCATACCCAGAGGGCACGGCGTAATCGGATGGATGGTGCTGAAAGCGGCATCTTTTATGAGAAGTTAAAAATCAATTTCTCATAAGCTATATTATAGGAGGTACGGCACTGTGCGGTTTAATTTTAAAATACAGCAGTACCAGACAGAGGCGGTTGACAGCGTTGTCCGGATTTTTGACGGACAGCCCTATTATGAAAGCGCCGGTTATATTCGGGATTTAGGCAAAAGGGGCAGGGAGAGGAATTATAAAAATCAGTTTGAGGGCCAGATGGGCCTGGACGTGGAGGGTGTCCTTCGTGAGGACTGGGAGGACATTGACGATACAGCCTTTCGGAATGAAAGCATCCAGTTGTCAGATGAACAATTGCTGCATAATATTCGTGAAATTCAGGTATTAAATAATCTGAAACAATCCAAAAACCTTGTGAACCATCTTGGAAGGTGCTCCCTGGACGTGGAAATGGAGACGGGAACCGGAAAGACGTATGTGTATATCAAGACCATGTTTGAGCTGAATAAAAGATATGGCTGGAGCAAATTCATTGTCGTTGTTCCATCAATTGCAATTCGTGAAGGCGTACATAAGTCTTTTGAAATCACCCAGGAACATTTTATGGAGAAGTACGGAAAGAAAGTCAGATTCTTTATTTATAACAGCTCTGATCTCAGCCAGCTTGACAGCTTTTCCAGCAATTTTGGAATCAATGTCATGATCATCAATACCCAGGCCTTTGCCTCTTCCTTAAAAGAGGGAGCCAACAACAAGGAGAGCAGGATCATATATTCCAAACGGGATGAGTTCGCTTCCAGAAGGCCCATTGATGTGATTAAAGCGAATCGCCCGATTATCATACTGGATGAACCCCAGAAAATGGGCGGTGCTGTTACCCAGAAGGCGCTCTGGAATTTCAATCCCTTATTCTGTCTCAACTATTCCGCCACGCATAAAGAACAGCACAATCTGGTCTATGTGCTTGATGCCTTGGATGCATATAACAAGCGTCTGGTCAAGAAAATAGAGGTAAAAGGCTTTGAGGTGAAAAACTTCCGCGGAACAGAAGGATACCTGTACCTGGAAAGCATTGTGATATCCCCAAAGCATGCTCCCAGGGCGAGAATTGAGTTTGAACGCAATTACCAGAAGTCCATCAATCGTGAGACGGCAGCATTCGATGTGGGAGATAATCTTTATCACCGCTCTGCCGGGAAGCATATGCCTCCGTTAGAGCAGTATAAAGGGTATGTTATTTCGGAAATTGATCCTGTTGTGGGAACTGTGACATTTACAAATGGGGAAGTCATTCACAAGGGTGACGTGACAGGGGATATTTCAGAACGGGATATCCGCAGAATCCAGATCAGGGAGACGATTCTTTCCCATTTTGAAAAGGAAGAACAGCTTTTTAATAAAGGCATCAAGGCTCTGTCGCTGTTTTTCATTGATGAGGTGGCAAATTACCGCCAGTACGACGACGAAGGAAATGAGCTGCTGGGTGATTATGGAAAGATGTTTGAGGAAGAATATTTAAATGTTTTAAAAGAGTATGAGGCGTTCAACCCGGAATACGGCCGGTACTTAAACGGAATTCAGGTCCATGATACGCATAAGGGGTATTTCAGCATTGATAAAAAGGGACGGGCAGTAAACAGTGCAGTGAAACGAGGAAATGAATTTTCAGATGATATTTCGGCTTATGACCTGATTTTGAAAAATAAGGAACGGCTGCTTTCCTTTGAAGAGCCGACCAGATTCATCTTTTCCCACTCGGCATTGCGGGAAGGCTGGGACAATTCCAATATATTTCAGATTTGCACCTTAAAGCACGGCGGGGACAGCGCAGCGCAGAAGCGACAGGAGGTGGGGCGCGGGCTCCGGCTTTGTGTTGACCGGCAGGGCAACCGGATGGATAGGGAAGCTTGCGGTGATGAGGTTCATGATATCAATATGCTGACGGTTATTGCCAGCGAAGGCTATGCCTCTTTTGTGTCGGCTTTACAGTCTGATATGAAAGAGAATCTGCATGACAGGCCGGTGAAGGCTGATAAGGAGTATTTTGCAGGCCAGACCGTAAGAGCGGGGGACAGGAAGGTCACGATAACGGATGAACAGGCTGGGCTGATTTACCGTTATTTAATTAAGTGTGATTATATTGATGACCGGGATCATATCACGTCTTCTTACCGTGCAGATTTAAAGAACCGTTGTCTGGCCCCTCTGCCGGAGGCTTTGCGCTCCATAGAAGAGGAAGTCCATGGTCTGATTCAGGGTATATTTGATGAACATGTATTGAAAAATATGATTGGGGACGGAAATAGGACAAAGGTCACAGGCAATCCCCTCAATGACAATTTCTATAAGAAAGAATTTCAGACCCTTTGGGCATATATCAACCATAAGTATGCTTATAAAGTGGATTTTGACTCTGAAGAGCTGATAAGAAAAGCGGTGGAAGCCATTGACCGGGAGCTCTTTGTATCGGAGCTTCAGTATACGCTTTCAAAGGGATTGCAAAGGGAAAATGTCAACCGGGGAATGGTCGCTGAGGAAGCTTCTTTTTATGGTGCGAAGACGGAAACGAAAGCCTTAAAGCATACAGAAATCAGCCGGGTAAAGTATGATCTCGTTGGAAAGGTGGCGGAAGGAAGCGTTTTGACCCGGAAGACCGCTGCGGCTGTTTTGCAGGGGATCAGTCCAGCCAGGTTTGCCATGTTTCAAAATAATCCGGAGGAGTTTATCGCAAAGGTGATCCGCCTGATCAATGAACAAAAGGCAGCAGTGGTTGTGGAACATATTTCTTACGATCAGATTGAAGGTGAATATGACAGCGTGATTTTTGCAGCCGGGAAACACGCCCAGGGCATTGAGACGGCGTTTCGGGCTGAAAAGCATATACAGGACTACGTATTTGCGGATGGTTTTGCTGAAAAGAGTGTGGAGAGAAAATTTGCAGAGGACTTAGATGGAGCCGGAGAAGTGTGTGTATATGCAAAGCTTCCCAGGGGATTTAAGATTCCGACGCCGGTTGGGAATTATTCTCCGGACTGGGCAATTGCATTTGAAGAAGGAACGGTAAAGCATATATTCTTTGTGGCGGAGACTAAGGGAACCATGGAAAGCCTGAATCTGCGTCCCATTGAGAGGGCAAAAATCGACTGTGCAAAGAAGCTTTTTACCACGCTGTCCGGCGGCCGTGTGGTATATGATCACGTTGACAGTTATCAGCAGCTTCTTAACAGGATAATGGGATAGGGTGCTTTGATATAAGGGCTGTTAAAAGCCTCAGAAAGCCTGTAGCAGGGGTTTCTGAGGCTTTTGCCTATCTCTATATGGGTTTTGCCATAAACGCGGTCTTATCTGTAATACTGAGGAAACTGGGCTGCAATTCCCTGAGCCATGGTGTCGGCCATATCCAGCACATTTCCTTCGATGCCGGTAAATGTATTGATACTGTCTGCGAAGTTTCCGGACATCATATCAGAGGCATCCCTCTTTAGAAGGTCGAGATGGTCGGAAAGCATATTTCCCCATTCTTCTTCCGTCCAGTAGGGATTTAAATTGCTGAGAAGGTTTGCAATCTGATCTGCATTTTCCGTCCATTGCCGTTCGATGTCAGCGGCTGCAGACGTATTTCCTCCCCTTGTGGCTGTGATGAATTCATTAGCCAGAGTAAGATGTTCGTTCAGCAGGTCTGCAAAGTTTGCTGCCGCATCCTCTCCGTAGAGGGCTTGAAGGACTGTTTCGAAGTCCGCCGTATTCTGCATGAGACGGTCAGATACCGGCTGTGCATCGGGAAGGTCCATGATCATGCTCTGCATCGCCATTCTGGCCCAGTAAGCATGCTGTGACCATAAGAGGCGGAGATAGTTGATCAGATCCTGTTCTTCTTTGCTGATCCAGGAGGAAACGGGCGGTTCGGGTATGGGCTCAGGCATTGGAATGGGCCTGGGCATGGGAGCAGGCTGCGTAGGCATGGGTGTGGGCTGAGTAGGCATTGGCGCAGGCTGGGGTCGTGTCGTGGGTTGTGTGGGCATAGGCTGGGTTGTGGGCTGAGTCGGCATAGGTGTGGGCATAGGCTGAGTCGTTGGCTGAGTCGGCATTGGAGCAGGCATAGGCTGTGTAGTCGGCTGAGTCGGCATTGGAGCAGGCATAGGCTGAGTCGTTGGCTGAGTCGGCATTGGAGCAGGCTGAGGCTGTGTAGTCGGCTGTGCAGGCACTGGAACAGGCCTGGGCAGCGGAATCGGCTGGACCGGTCTGGGCTCTGGTACAGGTAACGGCTGAGGAACGTTACTGCCGCCTGCTCTGGGGATACAGATCACCTGGCCGATGAATAAGTTGGTGGGATTGACACCGGGATTTGCGGCCATGAGGTTTTCCACAGTGGTGTGGTAGCGCTGGGAAAGCAGCCACAGGGTATCTCCGGCTTCAATGGTGTATAAGCACGTTTCTTCCGTGGAAGAATTCGTTCCATTATTGCTGTTTGTTTCCCCTGGAGCAACCGCCTGGGAGCGGAACCAGATGGGCAGTTCGGGCAGACGGTATCCGGCAGGAATCCAGATCGTCTGGCCGATCATCATGTTGTTGGGGTTTAAGCCGGGATTTAAGGCCAAAATGGTGTCTACTGTGGTGCAATAGCGCTGTGCCAGCATCCACAAGGTATCATTTTTCTGAATGGTATAGGTGCGAAGACCTACGGGGCAAGGAGCTGTGCCGCCTCCTGAGGAACCGCCGGAAGAAGGCGGCGTAACCGGAGGCCGGGGCCTTCTTGCGGGAATGCAGATAACCCTTCCCACTTGTAAATTGTTTGCGGTCAGGCCAGGATTGGCAGATGTAATTGCATCAATGGTAGTAGCGTAACGTTGAGAGAGCAGCCACAGCGTATCGCCGGGTCTGATGGTATAAGAAAAAAATCCTACAGGGCAAGAAGCCATAATTTGAATGCCTTTCAATAAAACAATTTGCCTTATGTTATGATGAAAATATTGAAAAGTACCTGTCAGCCCTGGCCTTTTTTTATTTTTTTTAAATTAATTTTGCAGGCTCAAAATCTGCCTGTTTTATCAGGAACAGGTGAACATGTCAATGCGGTTTAGGGAAATTCCGGTGTAGGACCAGCCGAATCTTCTGTCCCAGCGAAAGCCAGCGACGCTGTTAAACCAGACCTGGACGGGAAAGAACCAGAATTCCTGTCCATTGCTTAACCATACATAAGTAAAATGTCCAATGCAGTTGCTGATGGAGCCGGGGCTCACCATTTTTGTCCCTGCGCGGGCCTGGGAACTCCTCTGAGGTGTGGCGGAAGGGGGCGGTCCTACTGGCATGGGGCCCACCGGACCATTGTTATGATTTGGGAATGGGGGCATGATTTCACTCCTTTTTATAATTAATGACATTACTATTATATGAGATGGAGGGGAAGTAGTGAGGTGTGTTGAGACTTATTACAGCAGGAACCGCTTATTTAGTTCCTGCTGCTTCCTCTTTCCGGTTATAAAATGACGGGCTGTATCTGTTTTCCTTCCAGTGCCAGCTCCAGGGTGTCGGCAATCAAATGGGTGTGGGCGATCATGGAATTGGGCTTCTTTACGGGATCATCTTGACCAAAGGGAACGAAGTAAATATTTTTGACATTAAATAATTCCCCCACATTTTTAAAGTTGATCCCCAATGCGTCGTTGGTGGAAAGGGAAATGACCAGGGGCTTTGCATTTCTTAAGTGGGCCTTGGCGGCCATGAGAACGGGAGAATCGGTAATGCCGTTAGCCAGCTTTGCAAGGGTGTTTCCGGTGCAGGGAGCGATGAGAAGGATATCCAGATAGCCTTTGGGTCCGATAGGCTCTGCTTCCTCCAGGCTCAATATGGGCTCATGGCCCGTTATGTCGGAAATGCGTTTCATATATTCTCCCGTGTCTCCAAACCGGGAATTGGTGGTCTGTGTATTGGTTGAAAATATGGGGTAAACGTCGCCGCCTTTTTCCACCAGGGCTTTCACTTCTTTTTCTATTTTGTCAAAGGTGCAGAAGGACCCGGTAAAGGCCAGGCCGATTTTCATTCCTTCCAGTTTCATTGTGAGACTCCTTTATGATAGATTTTTAACAATTCCTTCAAATAAGATTTCAGCCGATGTCTGGGGCGCATAGATTCCCGGCAGTCCGAGACATAATTTGGCCCGGATATTCTGCTGTCTGCAAACTTCAAAATCAACTCCGCCCGGAGCGGAGGCAATATCAATGATTGTGACTTCCGGATTCATGGACAGGATTAAGTCTTCTTCAAAAATAAGCGCCGGTATGGTATGAAAGATAAAATCATACTCTCCCATAGACGGCTTCATATCGGAAAGCGGGACCGTATCAAATCCTATGGAACCGGCAAAAGCCAGTTGTGTATCGTTTCGGTCAGCTACGGTTACGAGGGCGTCCAGCCCCTTTAGTTTAAGCGCCAGAGTCCTTGCGCACCTTCCAAACCCTGTGACCAGGCATTTGCTTTTGTGAAGGCAGCAGGGGCTCAGCTTAATGGCCTCGGCAATGGCGCCTTCTGCCGTTGCAATGGTGTTTTTTACGGTGACATCTTCCATGTCCATATAGTCAAAACAGGCAATGCCGTTCGTTTTCGCATATTCTTTTACATAGGCAGGAATACTTCCTCCAAACACGGTGTGTTCAGGGGTCAAAAGGCTGAGAATATTTCCAATTCCCAGGTCATCCATGGGCTGAGCGGAAAACAGGCTGATTTTATCCCTGGTAAATGGGATGGGGAAAAGTATGATACTGTGGCTTTTTATGGCTTCTTCCATGGAAAAAGAGGAATCTTCGCTGTCATAGTGAATGGTTGTCTTAAAACCGTTTCCAGCCAGAATGCGGCTTAAAAAAACCTGCCTGGAATCGCCGCCTAACAGAAGAAATTTATGCATAGGTTCATCACTCCTTATAATGGTTTTATATGACGGAAAAATTGAATTGTGTATGAAATATAAGGGAAACAAGGTAATACAGGCAGGCTGGAAAAGGTGACAAATTTAAGGCACAATTCTGAAATAATTATGAAATTTTCTGCCGGAACATTGACTTTCCCTCCGTACGTTATTATAGTTAAGACAAAACAGAGAGGATTGGTAGACATTGGTATGAATCGGTTTAGAGAGCATTTTATGCGGTTTATGGTCGGAAGGTACGGCCCGGACAAGCTGGGGCAGTTTCTGATCTGGACGGCGTTTGTTTTGATGGTGTTAAGAATGCTTATCAGGAATCCGTGGCTCCATACGGCGTCTTCCGTCTGCCTGGCCTGGTGCTGCTTTCGCATGTTTTCCAGAAATATCGGAAAGCGGTTTGAGGAAAATCAGCGGTTTGAACGAATTTGCTTTCGCTTTATGGAGAAATTCCGGAGATGGCGTTTTAAATTCAGCCAGTTCAGGGAATACCACATTTATAAATGTCCGGAATGCGGGCAAAAGATCAGGATTCCCAGAGGCAAAGGGAAAATCAGCATTCATTGTCCTAAATGCAATACAGATTTTATTAAGAAAAGTTAGTAATTATAGAAGGGAACAATTATGAATTTACAATTTAAGAGGCTGGAAGCCCAGGATATTGACAAGATCATTCCGTTTTACGGCTTGCGGCCCAACAAGGCATGTGACAGTGTATATTTAGACAGTTTTATATGGAGGGAATACTACAACGTGCAGTATGCCATCAGCGATAACCGTGCGCTGCTGTTCTTAATGGAAAAGGATGGAGAACCATTTTCAGCCATGCCCATGTGCAGGGAAGAAGACCTAACCCATTATTTTCAGGAAATAACGGATTACTTTAACCAGGTTTTAAAAAAGCCTCTCCGCATTTACATTGCAGATGAGGACGCGGTTAAATATTTAAATCTGGACCCGGAGAAGTTTGATGTCAGGGAGGAAGAGGATTTAAAGGATTATCTTTACGATGCCCAGGCCATGAGAACTCTTGCGGGGAAGAAGCTTCACAAGAAAAAGAATCATTTGAATTCATTTTTAAGGGAATATGAAGGACGGTATGAATACAGAACACTTTACTGCTCAGGCCGGGATGATGTTTTGGAATTTCTCGATAAATGGTGGGAAAACAAGGTGGAGTCCCCGGAATATGAGCGCCAGCTTGAATATGAAGTGATGGGCGTCCATGACATATTGAAAAACTGCACCATGCACCACGCCAGAATGGCTGGAATCTATATTGATGGCAAGCTGAAGGCATTTACCATTGGCACGTATAATGCCCTCGAAAAAATGGCTGTCATCCATATTGAAAAGGCAGACCCCAATATAAAGGGTCTTTATCAGTTTATCAATCAGCAGTTTCTGATTCATGCTTATACGGAAGAACTGGTACTGGTAAACAGGGAAGACGATGTGGGAATGGAGGGCTTAAGGCAGGCGAAAATGTCCTATTACCCCATTGGCTTCGCCAGGAAATACGGAGTGATCCAGAAGGGCTTTTAAATGATAATACGGTATTTAAAGCAGGAAGAGAAAATCGAAAGCAAGGCACTGTGGGGAAAGGTATTTGACGAGGATTCCCAAAGCTTTATGGACTACTATTATTCGGACCGGGTCAGGAGAAATAAGATTTTGACTGCCTGGGACGGAGAACGGCTGGCGGCTATGCTTCACCGCAATCCTTATGATGTGGTGATCAGGGACCGCCTTTGGAAGACGGATTATATTGCGGGAGTGGCGACTGATCCGGAGTACCGGCATCAGGGATATATGAGACGGCTTTTGCTCCGCTGCTTTTCCGATATGTATGCGGAGCGGATGGGCTTTAGTTTTCTGGTTCCCGCTGATCCCGCCATTTACCGCCCCTTTGATTATACCTATATCTGCGATCTGCCTTCTCAGGAGCTGAATGAAAAAGGGCTTTCCCAGCTCAGCAGACGGGCGCTTGTGGAGCAGTCCGCAGAATCCAGGGAAGCGGCGCGGTTTGCAGGCAGGCTGCTGGAGCAGTCTTATGAGGTCTATGCCCTGCGGGATGAGGGCTATTACCGGGATTTGTGCCGGGAGGTGAGAAGCGATAAGGGCGATCTGATTCTCCTTTATACCAGGGACGAAAAAGAGGAGCTGGCCGGTATCTGGGCCTATTACGGGGAAATGGCGGAGAACAAGAGGGAGCTGATCTGCCTTCCTGACTATGTAAAGGAAACAGGGCCCAAAAAGCCGGCTGTTATGGGACGGATCATTCATCTGGAGCAGTTTGTTTCCGTGATCTGTTTAAAAGAGGACTGCCCTGTTGATGAGATGGAGCTGCTTCTTGAGGTGAAGGACGGTTTTATCCCCCAGAATGCAGGGATATACCGGTGGAAGCTGGACCGCAAGGGATCGGTTCTGGCCCGTGTGAGTGCAGATGCCGGTTTAAAACCCCATCTGTCCATGGGAATCGGGGAACTGACCTCCTGGCTCTTTGGATACGGGGAACCGCCGGTGCCGGAGGAGAGCATGGCTCTGGCAGAGCGCATCCGGCTTTTAAACGGAGTGTTTTTCGATGAAATCACGTAAGGTTACGATAAAAGGACTTGCAGAAAGAGAGGAACGGCAGAATGTATCAGGCAGCAGAAGACAGATATGAGAACATGGAGTATAAACGTTGTGGAAGGAGCGGAGTTCTGCTCCCAAAAGTGTCTTTGGGACTATGGCAGAATTTTGGCCTGGAAAAGCTGGTATCAGAGCAGAGGAAGATTCTCTTAAGAGCCTTTGACATGGGAATCACCCATTTTGACCTGGCTAATAACTACGGCGCTCCTGCCAGGGGAAAAGCGGAGGAAAACTTTGGGGAGATATTAAAAAGCGATCTGGGGACCTACCGGGATGAGCTGATCATTTCCACCAAGGCAGGCTTTGATATGTGGCCCGGACCCTATGGAAACTGGGGCTCCAGAAAGTATTTGATGGCCAGCCTGGACCAGAGCTTAAAGCGCATGGGACTGGAATACGTGGACATTTTCTACCACCACAGGCCCGACCCGGAAACCCCTCTGGAGGAGACCATGGGAGCCCTGGCTGACATTGTAAAACAGGGAAAAGCCCTTTACGTGGGAATCTCCAACTACAGCGAACTGGAGGCGAGGGAAGCCATCCAGATGCTGCGGATACAGGGTGTGCCGTGCCTCATCCACCAGCCAAGGTACAACATGTTTGAGAGGGATGCAGAAAAAGGGCTGTTTAACGCTCTTTTGGAAAACGGCGCAGGCTGCATCTGCTACAGCCCTCTGGCTCAGGGAGCTTTGACAGACCGCTACTTAAACGGCATTCCGGAAGGCTCCAGGGCGGCGAGAGAAGGAACCACGGTAGGCGGACGCTATCTGACCGAGGACAAGCTGGCCCAGATCAAGGCTCTTCATGAGCTGGCAGGAAAGAGGGGGCAGACCTTAGCCCAGATGGCACTTTCCTGGGTGCTTCGGGAAGAGGCCGTGACCTCTGTACTGATCGGAGCCAGCAGCATCAAGCAGCTGGAAGGAAACGTGGACTGCTTAAAGAATCTGGAATTCACAGAGGAAGAGCTGGAGCAGATTGATTCTATTTTAAAATAAGCGGCAATTGTTAAAAAGAACTGCAAAAACGGACGGGGCAGGTGTATGGAATGATTTATGAAGTCGGAGATATTGTAAAGTTAAAAAAGCCCCATCCCTGCGGGAGCCAGGAATGGGAAATCCTGCGGGTAGGGGCGGATTTCCGTTTAAAATGCATGGGATGTTCCCATCAGATCATGGTGGCAAGGAAGCTGGTGGAGAAAAATACCAGAGGTTTGAAGTCTCCTGACGGAACGCCAAAGGCTTAAACTCTTCTGATCAGAAAAAAACGCCGAAAAAATACAAAAAAGTGCCGGAAAACGAGAAAAATGCTTGCTTTTATAAAAAGTTTCCGGTATAATGTTATTTCGTGACATATTAAATCCTTGCTCCTGAAACTGAAAGCAGGGGCCAGAGACCACAAGGAGGTAACGAAGCATGAACAAATATGAGTTAACCGTTGTTCTTAACGCAAAACTCGAGGATGAAGAGAGAGCAGCAGCTATGGAGAAAGTGACAGGCTATATCACTCGCTTCAATGGCGCTGTAACCAACGTTGATGAATGGGGTAAGAAGAGATTAGCTTACGAAATTCAGAAAATGAAAGAGGGATTCTACTACTTCATCCAATTTGATGGCGATTCCACAACACCGAACGAATTAGAATCACACGTTCGCATTATGGAGCCGGTTATCAGATACTTATGCGTAAGACAAGAGGCATAATAGATAAAGAAAGCGTGATCGTATGAACAAAGTAATCCTTATGGGCAGATTAACCCGTGATCCAGAAGTAAGATATTCCCAAGGAGAGCGCGCTATGGCAATCGCAAGGTACAGCCTTGCTGTTGACCGCAGAGGACGCAGAAATCAGGACGGCAATGAGCAGACTGCAGATTTCATCAACTGTGTTGCATTTGACAAGGCAGGAGAGTTTGCAGAGAAGTATTTTCGTCAGGGTATGAGAGTATTGGTTTCCGGAAGGATCCAGACTGGAAGTTATACGAATAAAGACGGCGTAAAGGTTTATACAACCGATGTAATTGTAGAAGATCAGGAATTCGCAGACAGCAAGGGAGCGGCTCCGGGAGAAGGCGGCGGTTATCAGCCCACTTCCAGACCAACACCTTCCAGTGCGATCGGCGATGGATTTATGAACATTCCGGATGGAGTCGAAGACGAAGGACTTCCATTCAACTAAATCTAACAGGAGGCAAGACCAATGGCATATAACAGAAATGATAAGGCTGATGGCTCTAAGATCAGAAGAGGCGGCATGCGCAGAAGAAAAAAAGTATGTGTATTCTGTGGAGAGAAGAACGGCGTTATTGATTATAAAGATGTAAATAAGTTAAAGAGATATGTATCTGAGAGAGGAAAAATCCTTCCCAGACGTATTACAGGCAACTGTGCAAAGCACCAGAGAGCGCTTACCGTTGCTATTAAGAGAGCAAGACATATCGCTCTTATGCCTTACACAATGGAATAAAGCGATTTATCGCTGTTTTCATCTTGTGTGGTACAGGCTTAAACAAAATGGAAAGACCTTGCATGAAAGTGCCTGGTCTTTTTTTAGGCTCTTTGCCAGTAAAAATTCCCCCAAAGGTGATCGCCTCTGGGGGAATTCAAAGGAAGAAATCTGTATTTCAGGCTATCTTGCAACATATCCGCCGTCTACCGGTAATATGACACCGGTAACGAAGGCTGCTTCATCGGAAGCCAGGAACAGAACTGCATTTGCAAGTTCTGAAGATGGAGCGACCCGGCCCATGGGAGTGGAATTCATGATGACTTTCATAGAATCTTCCTGGCTTAGTTCATCGCCCGGTCTGCTGGTAAACAGGGGCAGCATTGCTGTGTCAGTCGGTCCTGGGCAGAGGCAGTTTACACGGATATTTTCTTTTGCGTACTTTACAGCCAGGCTTCTGGTCAGGTTTACAACAGCGCCTTTGGCAGCACCATAGAGGGGGCTGTTGGTGGAAGCCACCATACCGCCTACCGATGCTGTGAATATAACGCTGCCTCCGCCCTGTTTCTGGAATTCAGGCAGGGCGTATTTTACGGCAAAGAAACCGCCTTTAAGGTTTATGTCCATACCCTTGTCGTAATCTTCCTCTTCCACATCCATTCCGGCGGCACAAGGATAACCGGCATTGTTGAACAGAATATCCAGCCTGCCGTATGCTTCTACTGCAAAATCGATCATCGCTTTAACCTGGCTGACATCGGCCACATCAACTTCAAAAAAGCTTGCTTCTCCGCCTTCTGCCTTGATTCCTGCGACAGTGTCCAAGCCGTTCTGCCTGTTCATGTCTGCAACCACAACCCTGGCCCCTTCTTTTGCAAACCGTTCTGCTGAAGCCCGTCCGATGCCGGATGCCCCACCTGTGATAATGGCTACCTTGTCTTTTAACCTCATTTTGTATACCTCCTCATTGTTATATGGTGATACAGGCGTTTGAAAAATGCCAAAAACTGCGGGATTGGAAATCTTTGGGAACTTGTTATGGGTTCACTATACAACTTAAAGTCGACTTTAAGTCAAGGGTTTTTTGATTTTGTGGAAGAGCAGAAATAAAGTGCTCTCAATCTGGAATTGAGGGCACTTTATTTCTGGCTTTTCTGGTTTAATAGGTTTCTTTTATGAAGGGATACTTGGCTTCATGAATGCTTTCTGTACCGGCGTTAACGGCTTCTTCATAGTATAACACTTTGTCTTCAATGATTTTTAAATTGTTTCGAAGGGCCTTTATCTGTTTTTTTACATCATCTCTGTGGCGTTTGATGAGAGCCTGTCTCTGTTTTAACGTTGCATCGCCTTGCATAAATAAGTCAATAAATTCTTTGATCTCCTTGATTGGCAGCCCTGTTTCCTTCAGGCAATTGACGATTTCAAGCCAGGCCAGATCGCTTTCCTTAAAAGAACGGATTCCGCCAGGAGTTCTTTCCACAAATGGAAGGAGTCCTTCTTTTTCATAAAAGCGCAGTGTATGGGGCTTTACATTACATCTTTCGGCCGCCTGGGTAATTGTATACCTCATAATATTTACCTCCGTTTACCCTTAGTTTACCTCCGGATTGAAGATAAAGTCAATATTAAAAAGTTCCTCTTGACTTAAAGCCGACTTTAAGTGTTAGAATAGAAAAAAAGGAGTAATGCTTATGGGTAAACTAGAAGGAAGAGTAGCGATTATTACAGGAACAAGCAGCGGACTTGGACGGGCCACTGCAATTGCTTTTGCAAGAGAAGGTGCAAAGCTTGCTATTTGTGCGCGTCGGAAAGAGAAGCTCCAAAAGACGGCGGAGGACTGTGAAAAAGAGGGCGCAGAAGTCCTGTCACTGCAATGCGATGTGACCAATTATGATGATTTGAAAAACCTGGTGGATGCCACTATGGAGAAATTTGGCCGCATTGATATCCTTGTTAACAATGCAGTATCTGCCACACAGGTTATTTCTATTATGGACCACACAGATGAGATGTGGGATTCTGTAATGAACAGCGGATTAAAGGCTTCCTGGGATTTAATGCGCCTTTGCCAGCCAATTATGATGGAGCAGAAGTATGGAAAGATCATCAACATTTCTTCTGCAACAGCTTTCCAGGGCTCTGCATTATTTGGAGCTTATGTGGCTGCAAAAGCGGCAATTATGGGCCTGACTATGGTAGCTGCAAGGGAGTGGGGACCGTACATCAATGTAAACTGTTTAAGCCCTCTTGCTGTGACAGAACAGTCGGACAGGGGATTTGCGAAGATGCCGCAGGAAGCGGTGGAGGCATTTGTTCCGCCTCTTGGCCGCGTTGGAGATGCTTTGGAAGATGTGGCTCCCTGTATGGTATTCCTGGCATCAGAGGATTCCCGCTATGTAACTGGCCAGAATTTAAATGTAGACGGCGGTCTTGAAATTCATTTATAAGAAATTAATATTTAGTCTATGAAAAAGGGAATGCTGTAAAGCAGGTGAAAAATCATCTGTGAAGCAGTGTTCCTTTTTTATGGATCAGTCAGTTAGAAATGGGAGTAAATGATTATAGTTCCCTAAGTTTGCTTTACTCAATGATCATAAATCTTATATCTTCTTTGGCTGTGGGCAGTGAAATTTATAAAAAAATGCTTAATTGTACTATAAACATATTGCAATAATAGGAAATATGGTGTATAATTGTTTGTAAATAGAAGATTAATTGATTATTTAACTGATTTAAAAACGTGCTGGAATATAAAGCATGGAGAATGGTATAAAACAAATGGTAAATGACGATGAAAGTTACAAGGATGTTCCTTTTATTGTGTATAAAAAATATAAACTTGGTACAATATAATGGTAAATCCTTGATAATGATAAAACCTCATACAGTATCTTTACATTCATGCAAGGCTGGTTTTTCAGTTCTTGCAGAAATTTAAAATGGTTTACCGGATTACCCGGTAGTAAATGACAACAAACAAAATTACGCATAAAATTGTAGAAAGAAGGAATCGATTATGGGACTTATAAGCTGGATTATTATTGGTGCTGTTGCTGGTTGGATTGCCAGCATGTTTACTGGAAATAATAAGAGAATGGGCGCTTTTGCCAACATAGCAACAGGTATCGCCGGAGGTTTGATCGGCGGATTTTTGGTAAGTATTTTAGGTGGAACCGGCATTACCGGGTTTAATCTCTGGAGTCTGGTTGTTTCCATCATAGGCGCAGTTATTTTACTATCCATTATCAATGCATTTTCAGGAAGGAAGTAATAAGTGATTTATTGATTCACTGACATATAAGAATGAGCATGAAATGTGCCGGGGTCTTTTGGCAGCATTTCATGCTCATCTTTTTTATTTTAAACTCCTCTTTTAGCAATCCTTATAATAATTGTACTGGTATTTCACTTCAAAGGGGATTCCCAGTTCTGCAAAGTTAGCTGCAATTCTCTTCTTATTCTCATCGTCTTCCATGATGTTAATGGTGTTAAAAATCCCGTCAACCACTTTGGAAAATCTGGATACAGGGATTCCCACTGCCATTTCTTCTTTTCCCCAGACCGTCAAGTGTCTTGTGCCGGTGCACAGCAGGGAAATGTTCATATCCTGGGTCACGTAAGGCCTTGCGGAGCACTCCAGACAGACGGCCTGATTCCCCAGCATATTGATGTTTTTCGGCATGCCGTAGGAATAAGCGTATCCCTGTGTGATCCGCATGATATTATAGGGATTGGTCACAATCACCACCACATCCGGTTCGGCATCATACTTTTCCAGAGGCTGTACCAGAACCCCGTACATGGGCTTTTGTGAGTAGGAAAGTCCGGCCCGTATTTCTGCGCTTAATTCCTGGCTGGAATAGAGCCCCAGTCTGGCCCAGTTTTCCCCGCGGGCATTTTTTTCATCTGCCGGATTGATACCCAGGACTCTTGGACCGCTTTGACAGGAAAAGGACTCCCCATGAGCCTTGATGCTGTGGCCTGCAGAAGCGCCTTTTATCATCTGGCAGTAGCGGATGGGCCTTTTCGGCAAGACCGCTTCTGTTTTTTGAAATTCAGTTTCCGTTTCAATCAGCTTTACCCCTACAGCCCTGCGGGCCAGATCCAGGGAAGCATATAATTTAGCGGTATCCTCTTTCCATTGATTCATTATTCTTTCACCTGATCATCGCTGGTATAGAATTCAAATACATTTGGAAATGCCTTGTTTATCTTTTCCTGAACAGTCTTGTCCTTGAAGCATTCTGCAAAGGCGACAGCCCAGTCGGAAGCGGCATTCTCTTCTTTTACAATGACGCCCATAGGGTAGTTGATCATGGAATTGTCCCTTGCAATATAAGAAGAAGCATCCTTGCCGGCGGCGGCCATGTGGGTAAAGAATACACATGCTCCGTCTAAATCTGTCAAAGCGGTTACTGTCTGCCCCTGTTCCATTTCAATGATCTCAAGGTTTTTCGGGTTTTCAACGATGTCGGCGACTGTGGCCTGTTTCTGGTCTGCATTGAGTTTGATTAAGCCTTCCTGCTCTAAAATCCGGAGGGCGATGTCCTCATTCATGGCGTCGTTCATGACTGCAATCCTGGCATTGTCGGGAAATTCTGAGATTGAGGCATGCTTTTCCGAATACAGGCCGATTCCGGTATACATGGCGTATGGTTTTGCCATGTCAAGGGCTGAGCCGTTGTTTGCATTATAGCTCATGACAAATTTTTTATGCTGTCCCAGAGCCATGTCCGTTTCACCGCTTGCACAGGCTTCCAAAACCACCGGGTTGGCATCAAAGGTTTTAAACTCTGTTTCGTATCCTTTGGCTTCAAAAATATCCTTAATGGCATCATAGTAAACCTTGGAAATAGCGGTGCCTCCGATTACGATTTTCTTTGAAGCTTCTGTTTCCTGGACTGCTGCAGTTTCCTGAGCAGTGGCAGGCTGGGTGGCCTCTGTTGTTTTGGGTGCGGTGTCGTTTTTCCCGCATCCGGTCATTCCTGCGATTGCTGCTATGGCAGCTAATGTTAAAAATAAAGTTCTCTTTTTCATTTTTTCTCCTTTTTGTCAATTCAATTTGTTATATATCATTTTTCCCAATCCCTGGATCAGAAGAACCAACAGGATGAGTATTGCAACAATGAAGTACATGATTGCATAATCAAAACGCTGATACCCATAGGTGAGGGCCACTGCTCCAAGGCCTCCGGCCCCGACGGCTCCTGCCATGGCTGTCATGTTCAGCATATTGATCAGCATGATGGTGAAGTTGGATACCAGGCTGGGCAGGGCTTCCACCAGCATGATCTTGTATACGATCTGGGGTTTGGAAGCGCCGAATGCCTTGGCCGCCTTGATCAGTTGAGGGTCCACGGTCTGGAGGGAATTTTCCGTCATTCTCGTTGCAAATGGGGTGCAGCCGATGGTGATTGCAAATATGGCCGCCTCTGTTCCGATTCTGGTTCCCAGCACCAGTCTGGTGAGGGGGGCAATGGCAACAATTAAAATCATGGTGGGAAATGACCGGACGATATCTGTCACCTTCCCAAGGATATAATTTACTCCCGGATTGGGAGAGAGTCCGTTTTTGTCTGTTATGAACAAAATAATGCCAAGGATCATGCCAAAAAAGATGGATAAAATGGCGGAGACAAAAACCATTTGAAGGGTAGCGAAGACTGCCGGTACAATGACCGATGGAAAGTATTGAAATAAATAGGACCTTTCCAGCCACAAGGATATGGTGTTCATCAAGGTGCCCTCCTTTCAGCGCGGTAAGTGATTCCATGGGATTGGAGATAGTTCTGGCAAATGGGCAGATCTTCTGTATCCACATTTATGGTCACATTGCCGTATTTCTGGTCACGGAATTCAAAAAAGTCTGAATCCACCATGGAATAGGGATTTTTCAGCAGTTTTCCCAGTTCCCACAGTAAGGTGCCGAAGGAAAGCTCTAATATGAGGTTGACGCCTGATGAGGGGATATCAATTCTTTCGCTTGTCCCCAGAAGTTTTTGCAGGGCAGGAGGCTTTTGAAGGAAGAGTTTCTTTACATCTCCCTGGGCGGATACTTCTCCGTTCTCCAGAATTGCCATCCTATGGCAGAACTGCTGAACCACCGGCATTTCATGGGTGACCATGATGATGGTGATCCCCATTTCTTTTCGTATCTCTTCCAGAAGATTCAAGATGGAGGAAGTGATATTGGGATCCAGAGAGGAGGTGCTTTCATCGGAGAGTATGTACTTGGGATTCATGGTGAGGGCTCGCGCGATGGCGACTCTCTGCTTTTGGCCGCCGCTCAGTTCTGAGGGCCGGGACTTTAACTTGTCCTTTAATCCTACCATTTCTGCCAGTTCATAGACTCTTTTTTTTATGCCGTCTTTTGGAACGCCCCAGCATTCCATGGGGAGAGCGATATTCTGATATACATTTTTCCGGCTGACCAGGGAAAAGTTCTGGAAGATCATTCCCATGTTTTTGCGGAAAAGCCTTGCCTGCTTTTCTCCTAAGGATTCCAGTTGTACGCCATCCACGACAATAGAGCCGGAATCATAAGAATCCAACCCGGCCAGACAATTTAAAAGTGTGGATTTTCCCACCCCGCTGGGACCTGTAAGCCCGTATACCTGACTGTCTTCTATGGTCAGGCTGACGTTTTTTAAAACCTGCAGATCGCCAAAGGTTTTATTTATGTTTTTTATTTCTATCACGGATGCACCTGTCTTATTTTTGTAGGTTATTTTGTATCGATAGGTAAAAAATATGCAGTAAAAGCCGGTATTCCAAAAAAAATCTATTTTATTATGCATTAGCCCTATATATTAGTCAAATCGAAATGTGCTATAAATGAAGGGTATTTATAGGATAATTCTATATATGGTATTATATTCCATAAAGTATTGAATCCATGGGGGTGGGATTGAAATGGGTGCAGAAGAGTATGAAACATAAAAATAACTGCTCTGTCCTGCGGACGAAGCAGTTATTTTTATATTTTCTCCGTTAAAAGCGCTTAAAAAAGGTCCATGAACTTTCTCAGCCCGTCTCTGGTATCATCTTCGCTGCTCAGTTTTGAGTAGGAAGCAGCCCTTTGAAAGTTCTGGAATGACTTCATATCTTCCGTCAGGAAGTTGTGAAACAGCATGTCAAATAAAGCCAGAATCAGGATTTCCCTGGAAATGGTGTTGCTGCTGTGCAGCAGGTCCGTCTTGGGAATCAAAAGGATGATGCTGGCGTAGGGGGAGCAGAGGGATTTTTCGTAGTTGGTGACCAGGAGTATGCTGCTTCCGTTCTTTTTAAAGTCCGCCAAAATAGAGGACAACTGCTTGTGGTTGCCCGACAGGGTGATGGTGATGAACAAATCGCCTTCCTGGGACAGACTTTGATACAACTTCAAGGTATCGTAATTGGTCAGAGCCTGTACCGTCAGTCCGATGGTCATAAATTTATGGGCGATGATTTCTGCTATGTTCTGGTTAAAATTCAGCCCTACAATAAAGATGCGCCGGGATTTCAGCATAAGCTCCCTGGCGTGATCGAGGTCCATGGGGTTTGTCAAGTTGAACAGGCTTTCCAAAAGCATCTTGTTGTCATTTAAGAGGGTGGAGTAATCGGAGTGGTTGACTGAAGAAGAGCTCTTGTCAATTTCCTTCTGCATGGTGTATTTTAACTCATTAAGCCCGGAGTAGCCTACCTTCTGGGCAAAGCGGATGATGCTGGCATCTGACGTGCCGATTTCCTTTGCCAGCTCCTGAGCGCTTAATTCAATGAACCTCATGGTGGATTTTTTGATGTATTGGACGATCTTCCAGTCCGTTTTGGTGAACTGGTTGGACATGCCGTCAATGCGGGCCATTAAGGTGAAAAGTTCGTATTTTTCCGTCATTTAAGGTGCAGCCTTTCTTTCACTGCTTCCGGAACAGGGAAGCAATGTTGTTATTTCTGTAGTGTTTCTGTAGTGAATTTCAAATTCAGTATATCATATTTCCGCTTCAAAATTCAATATTCCCCGTTTAAAAAAGTTATAATTACAGAAAAGTAGTAAAATACATATTGAAACTTATACAAATAATACAAATACAATATTGACATTAAAAATGTAGTATGCTACAATTCGTTTTATCAAGGACATTTAAGGGAAATAAAAAGGAGGTATGATATGGAGAAACCGCAGGTTTTACTTTTAACCCACGGAGGCTGGGGCATGGCGCTGACGGAAAGCCTTAAGATGATCATGGGCAGTGTTGATTTTGTCCATGAGATCGCGCTGACACCGGAATTGACGTTTTCGGAGTATTACGCCCTTGTGGATGAATTTGCAGCGGGGCTGCCGGAGAAGTCCTTAATCCTGACGGATGTGTTCGGGGGGACTACCACCAATGCGGGGGCCAAGGTCGGGAGGGACCGCAACATCAAGGTGATTTCAGGCCTCAACGCGCCGCTCATGCTGGAAGCCTGTACCCAGATCAAGTACATGGAGGATTTGAATTTTGATTCCGTATTGCAGCAGGGTCAGGCATCGATCATTGATGTGATCAGTGAAGTCACAAAATCTATGGAAAAAAAGGAGAGTTAAAAAATGGCAGAAATCGTATTATGCAGGATTGACAGCAGGCTGATTCACGGGCAGGTCATGACAAAATGGGTCAACCAGTCCCAGGCCAATAAGATCATTGTAGTGAGCGACAGCCTGGCTGCCGACGAGTTTATGCTGGAGATTTACCTCATGGCAGCTCCGGCAGGGGTCAAGGTGGAATGCTACAGCAGGGCGGATGCCGTAAAGCTGTGGAAGGAAAACCAGTTTGGAAGCGGACGGGTGCTTTTACTGCTTCCTGATCTGGAAAGCATGAAGGCGGTTTACGGCGGGGGAATCGAGGTTCGGGATATCCAGGTTGGAGGTCTGGGGGGAGCTCCAAACCGTAAGGTGGTATTCCAGAATATTACCCTGGATGATGCTGATGTGGAAAAGCTGGTCTATCTTCAAAATGCAGGTGTAAAGGTGATTTTCCAGACCATTCCTGAGGATGTTCCCCAGAATCTGGATGCAATCTTAAAAAAATACAATAACTGAGGAGGTATGGTATGAGCGTTTTGACATTGGCTGTATGTATGGGAATTTATTACTGGTTCTGCCGCTTGAGATTTGGATACACCTTTTCTTCCATGCTGCTGCAACCGGTGGTCATCGGTGTGTTTGTCGGCCTGCTGACCGGAAATATGGAGCTCTCCATGAAGATCGGCGCGGGGCTTCAGTTGGTTTATCTGGGAGTTACCTCAACCCCTGGCGGCAATGTTCCAAGTGACCCGGCTCTTGCGGGCTGTATCGCCATTCCTTTGGGCGTGATGTCCAACATGACCCCTGAGGTCGCCATTGCCCTGGCCATCCCTTTTGGAGTTATTGGAGTATTTGTAGACCAGTTGAGAAGAAGCACCAATGCGATCTGGGTACATATGGCAGACCGGTATGCGGAGAAAGCCGATACAAAGGGGATTTTACGGGCAGCTTTCCTCTATCCGGCTATTGCAGGCTTTATCATCCGTTTCCCCATTGTTTTTGCCATTGACTTTTTCGGCGTAACAGCAGTGGAAAAGCTGATTTCCGTCCTTCCCCGCTGGCTCATGCACTCCTTTGAGATCATGGGAGGAATTCTTCCGGCTCTTGGCTTTGCCATCACCCTGTCCGTCATTGGAAAGAAGAGTCTGGTGCCGTTCTTTATCATCGGTTTCTTTGCGGTTATGTATTTGCAGCTTGATACCATGGCAGTGGCTATTTTCGCAACCTGTATGGCCTTGCTTTTAGGTTTATTCCAGTTAAAGGAGGAGGCAGTTTAAGATGGGAGAGCAGACACAGGTAAGAAAGCTTACTAAAAAAGATATTACAAAATCCATGTGGATTTATTATGCCGGAGCAGAACTTTCCAATTCCTATGAGCGTTTGCAGAGTCTGGTATTTTGCGCATCTATGACACCGGTTTTAAAGAAGCTTTATCAGACCGATGAGGAGCTGAGCACGGCTTTAAAACGCCATCTGGTGTTCTTTAATACAGAGGGAATCTTCGGCGCCATCATTCAGGGAATTGCCATTTCCATGGAAGAGCAGAGGGCCAACGGGGAAAATGTGACTGATGAGGCCATTACCGGAATTAAAACGGGTCTCATGGGGCCCATAGCGGGTATGGGAGATGCGATTGTGTGGGCGGCCATTATGCCTATTATCATTTCCATTTTCCTTCCGTTTGCCAGCAGCGGTTCCGCTATCGGAGGCATTATGCCTTTGATTTTGTATCCGGCTATCAGCATTGCCATCGCTTACGGATTGATCCATAACGGGTATACGCTTGGAAAGAAATCGGTGGTATCCCTGCTTCATGGGGGCAAGATGAAATCCATCATATTTACGGCCAATGTCATCGGCCTTACCATGATGGGAGCCTTATCCGCCAGTTATGTGAATATAACTACGCCGCTGAAATTCTCATTTTCCAGCGGAACGGAGATTGTGGTGCAGGATATTATGAATACGGTAGCACCGGGCCTTCTTCCTTTGGCAGCCGTGTTTATCATTTACCTTTATCTCAGAAAGAAGGGGCCTTATTACAACAGAATTCTGCTCACAGTGGTGGCTGTATCTGTCATAGCTTCCCTGCTTGGAATTTTATAAGGGCCTTTTGGGAGTATAATCATGGAAAATATATATAGCAGAAACGGCTTACAGGCCGTAATCAATGCTTCCGGAAGAATGACGAAGCTGGGCGTTTCCACCATATCGAAAGGTGTGGGGGAAACCCTGGTGGAGGCGGCAGGAAGCTATGTGGTCATCGATGACCTTTACCGGTATGCGGGGAAAAAGATCGGGGCCATGGCAGGAACAGAGGATGCCTGCGTCACCTCCAGCGCCTCCGCGGGAATTGCCCTGGCCGTCGCTTCCCTGATCTGCGGAGGGAATTTGACAAAGGTAAAGCACCTTTATGATATTCTCCCTGCCACATCAAAAAGGGAAGTGATCCTCTTAAAGGGACACAACGTGGACTTTGGCGCTCCCATCGGAGAAATGATTCAGTTGGGCGGGGGAAAGGTGGTGGAGGCCGGTTATGCCAACGGTTCCACCCTGGAAGACATTGAACAGGCGGTGACGGAAAATACTCTGGCCGTTGTTTTCGTCAAATCCCATCACTGCGTTCAGAAGGATATGGTGGATGTGCAGTCGGTGATCCGTTTAGCCAATGATCTTAATATTCCGTGTATCGTGGATGCGGCGGCAGAGGAAGATTTGAAAATCTATGGCGCCATGGGAGCGGATTTTGTCTGCTACAGCGGGGCCAAGGCCATTGAAGGGCCCACCAGCGGTTTTACAGCCTGCAAAACGGAAGAGCTGGCTGACCATATGCGGCTTCAATACAAAGGAATTGGCCGGGCCATGAAGGTGGGAAAAGAAAATATCATGGGACTTGTGAAGGCTGTTGAGGAATATCTGGCAGGGGAGAGGACGAGTCCGGTGACAAAGGGAGAACTGGAACAGTTTGGAGCCCGTGTAGGAGAAATAGAAGGGTGCAGGACTTCTATTATAAGGGATGAGGCCGGAAGAGAAATATACCGCTGTAAAATTGAATTTATCCCGGAGCTTTACGGAATGAATGCAAAAGAGGTGGTAAAAAAGCTTCAGGAAGGTCCGGTAGCCATTTTCACCAGAGATTATCAGGCCAATAACGGTTCTATTGCAATTGATCCCAGGCCTTTAAACAGTGCTAAAGAGCTGGAGATCATTTACCGCAGACTTGCACAAATCAGGAATCAGGCCAATGGAGGTGAGTGAGAGGTGGAAGGGTTGAATTTTTATAAAGGAAGGGTTTGCTTAAACTGCCTGACCAATTCCATAGAAAATGCGAAGGAAATTTATCAGGCGGCAGAGGGATATGTGGCAGTGGGCATTCTTTCTGCGGATTATCCGGATGTGGAAAGTGCTGTAAAAGATATGAAGCGGTATCAGGAGGCAGTGGACAACAATATTTCCGTGGGCCTGGGGGCAGGAAATCCGGGACAGTGGAAGGCAGTGGCGGAGATTTCCGGGCAGATTAAGCCAAAGCATATCAACCAGACCTTTACGGCAGGCGGCTACACCAGAGCAAAGACAGGGGAGGGACCGTTTTTGAACTCTATGGTCGCCCCTTGCCGGAAACCGGGGTATGTGAAGATTTCCACTGGCCCTCTCTGCAAGGACGAGGAACCGGCCATTGTGCCTGTGAAGACGGCCATTGCCATGGCAAAGGAGCAGGGAGCCGATTCCCTGAAGTACTTTCCCATGGGAGGGCTGAAGGCCAGAGAGGAATTTGAGGCCGTAGCCAGGGCCTGTGCAGAAACCGGCTTTGGACTGGAACCTACGGGCGGAATTGACCTGGAGAATTTTAAGGAGATTCTGGAAATTGCTGTACGTGCGGGGGTGGAGCGCATCATTCCCCATGTGTATTCTTCTATTATTGATAAAGAGACGGGGGCTACCAGAATAGAAGATGTGGCTGCGCTTTATGAAATGATTAAGGGAGTTGTAGGATAAAATGAAAAGCTGTTTTCAGGCGGATTGGCTGAAAACAGCTTTTTTTATGATTAAGAGACGTTATATAGGGCGCCTGCGGTGAAAGAAGATCACGAATAATAATCCGGCGGACAGCAGCGCGGTACAACTGCCCAGGAGTATCCAGGCTGTTTTGTCAAAGCCGGAGGCAGCAGTTGAGGCTTCTGCTGTAAGTGGCTGATTTTCCTGGGGGAATCTGGAGTTCATACCTTCTGGACTGTTTTCCAGTGTGTTTTCTGTAGTGTTTTTCAGCGTGTTTCCTGTAGTGTTTTCCAGCGTGTTTCCAGGCGCGTTTTCCAGCGTGTTTTTTGGCGTGTTTTCCAGTGCGTTTCCTGGCGTATTCTCCGGTATATTTTCCTGCATGCTGCCGGGAGGTCTGCCGCCTCTTTTAAAGTCTCCTCCTCTCTTTGCCTCCGATGGAGTACTTGTTTCTCCCTCCGCATTTTTCGGTGTTCGTTCTCCCTGCCTGCCTCCAAAGCCGCCTCCCATGGTTCCAAGGAGGGAAAGGTTGATATCCGATGCATCCACCAGTGCGTCAGGGGCTGCATTTTGCCCTTCCGTGGTGGAGGGGATTGTTCCGTTAAGCTGTCCTTCCACGCTCTGTGCCCTTAACAGGCCAAGTTTTTTCAGCTCTGCTATACCGCTTTTATAGGAAGTGTAATCGTAAAATGCCGTAGGATCGGCTTCGACATAGGAAGAGATCAAGGCATCCAGAGAGTCTATGGTCTGTTCAAACAGGCCGCTGTTAAAGTAGCCGTCAACGATTTCTGTTAAGTAGCTGTGATACAATTCCAGGTATTCGGGTACTTCGAGAAGTTTGCCGATCATGGGCCTCTCTTCCAGACTCACATTGGAAACGGGTGTGTCGATGGGGAAGTTTACAACGGAGGACGCACTGCCTGACTGAAATCCTCCAAAAGCCAGGTTGAAGTCCCATGGGAGCATGGTGAGCTGGCCGTTTTCCTCGTACAAATAATAATTGTGGCTCATATTCGATACGTAGCTGTCCAGATTGACAAGGACTGTGTGGGCCGCGAAGTATTTCAGGGTGGCTTCCACATCTACGGCACTTTCCAAATCTTCTCCTGCATTCAGTTTTTTGAGAGCGTTTATGACGTTCATAAAATCCTTGTCTGAGGTGTCGAAAACGGCGCCTTCAAATATAGTGGAATAGCTGGAGATCTGGTCATCTGTATATTGGAGAGCTGCGCCGCCGGACTGTCTGCCAAAGCCGCCGGGGCCCCGCTGCGGCGTGTCAGCCGGGAGGTTTTCGGGTGGCGTGTTTTCCTGCATTGGAAGCTGTTCCGGCCTTTGCATGTTTCCTCCGGCATTTCCTTCATTCCTCTGTCCCGAATCGCCCATATCCATGCTTTCCGGTTTATAGAGTTTGCTATGGTCATTCCCATATACCCGCTTCGCATAGCTGTCCTCCAGCACCTCCACGGCCAGATAAAATCCCCAGTTTTCACCGTTGACGCTTATGTTGGAAAAGGTGTAAAGAGGGGATTCTACCCCTATATAATCCATTAAGTCGTAAGAGAGGTATTCCTTCATATAGGTGGAATCCCCCTGCATGTTATTCAGGGCAATTTTATCAAGCCCCATCCAGGTCTGCCCTGAAATGTAATGGTCAAATTCTATTTTAAAGCTGTACCGGTCCGTTGTATCATCCTGGGCCACGGTGCGCAGGCTTGAATTGCCCTTTGGCCGGATGCCCACATTTTCTATTTTCGTGCCGTTGATGATGACTGCAGCCGGTATGTATTCTTCTGCCGCGGCATTATCTAGCATATCAGCCCAGTCATTTTCATCGGCAATGATCTGTACATCCAGGATTTCAGTCTTATCCATTGCAGAAACATAGGGCAGTTCTGAGGAACCGGAAAAGGCTGTCAAGGCGGACGGAAATAAATATGCCCCTGCCAGAAACAGCAGGACAGCCGCCATGAGCAGTGCGGTAATTGCCCCTATCCATTTATGTTTTATCATGGCACCTCCTTATGACATGTAGTCGCCGTTATAGCTGACCAGTGCGGTACTTTTTACCTGAGAGATGGCTTTGATTTCTCCCATAAAACGGGTGGAGTTTCCTGTTAAGCGCACTTCAAGGGTGAATTCCATGCCTGAATCAGAAATGGTCTTAGATTTAAGGCTGTAACGCTTCACCCCTGCTTTAATAATGTTTAAAATATCATTTTCCGGCTGAGAGCTTTCGCTTTCAACGATGAGAATGTAAGGGGAATCCACGCTTTTTTTATTGACAAACACAACGAGAATCACGCCTATAAACAGAGAGCCCAGCATGGCCAGAGGCAAAAGCCCTGCGCCTAATACAATTCCCGCGGCAATGGACCAGAACAGGAATACAATGTCAAGGGGCTCCTTGATTGCCGTTCGAAACCGGACGATGGACAGGGCGCCGACCATACCGAGAGATAAAATGATGTTTGACGTAACCGCCAGAATGATCAGGGTGGTCACTAAGGTGAGGCCAAGAAGCGAAACCCCGAAACCGGATGAGTACATGACTCCGGTATACGTCTTTTTATAAACGAAAAAGATGAACAGCCCTAAAACAAAGGCAAGCCCCATGGCGATTACCATGTCCAGGGCTGAAAAGCTGGTGATATTTTCGAGAAAACTCGATTTAAATAAGTCATTAAAATTCATATGATGATCTCCTTATCCATAAATGCGGCAGGCCGCATATTTTGAAAATGCTTCCGTGTGCCGTGTGTTGGTCTGAATCAAATCGCGAATCACATCCGGCAGAAAGTTGTCATACTTCACTTCCAGAAGAAGCAGTCCCGGCTCCTGGGTGGTGAAGGTGGGTAAATCTTTCTGAAACAATCCGGTTGAATAAACCCCGGTCCGAATGTCGGAATCAAAGGTCACCCGTACATTCCCATATGGAAAGATATAGGCTTCCCGCCGGTAGTCCACCAGGGTTTTAGGCTTAAGCCTTTGAAAGCTCAATTTCCCGTAAAATTCTGCCAGCAAAGGGTTTCCGGCAGAGAGCATCCAGGCGGTGTCTCCGGCCAGTATTTGCTGAACCTGTGATTTTGTCAGGGGTTCTGACTGTTTGCTGCAAAGGCCGTGGACCTTGCTTTTCTTTTCAAGGCGGATAAAATCACCGCTCCCGTTGTAAATCCGTATTCTGTATTTTTCACGGTTTGGCAGACCGTACAGTTTTTCTTTCAGCACCTTATCGTCGTCGTTATCAAAGTACAGGCTGCGGATATGATAACGCCCATCCGCTCCTGAATTCGGGTCGAGCTGGGCCACAGCCTTGATTCTCTGCCTTAAGGTGCGGTAATCCAGCATATTGATGGAATGCTTATATTCGTGCCGGTATTCTAATTGGTTCATATTTTCACCTCCGTCCTGCTCCCATACTAAAGCCCCAAGCTTAATTAAAGCTTAATGGAACCGTGAACATTTTGTGTCCGGCATTTGTTTAAGCTTTGATTAAACTTGTTAGGGTAATATGGCATTGTAATATGATATAATTGACATTAAGGAGGAATTGCTTATGAGGATTCTTATTGTGGAGGATGAAAAACGCCTTGCAGAAACGCTTGCTGATATTATCACTGAAAATAAAGATACTGCCGATGTCTGCCATGACGGTCAAAAGGGCCTGGACCACGCCCTTTCCGGCATTTACGATGCTGTGATTTTAGATGTCATGCTGCCTCACATCAATGGTTTTGACATTGTCCGCTGTATGCGGGAGCAGGGAAATATCACTCCGGTCTTGATGCTGACTGCCAAAGGAGAGCTGACAGATAGGATCACCGGGCTGAATAACGGTGCTGATTATTACCTGACAAAGCCCTTTGAAACCCCGGAGCTTCTGGCCTGTTTAAGGGCAATTACCCGGAGAGGCGGGGAGATGAAGCCAGAGGAATTGGCTTATGGGGATATTGAGGTCAGCCTTGCTGCCAGCGAGCTCATATGCAGAGGCCGCTCCGTGCGTCTGGGGGCCAAGGAACTGGAACTCATCCGGCTCCTCATCGCCAATCAGGGGATTTTACTGTCCAAGGAGAACATTTACTTAAAAATATGGGGATATGAGGGGGAGGCTGAGGACAGCATTGTGGAAGTCTATCTTTCTTTCCTGAGAAAAAAACTGGATCACATCGGCTCAAAGGTAAAGATATCTGTGGTCCGCAGGGTGGGCTACCGTCTGGAGGCCAGGGAATGATCAGAAAACTGCGGATTAAATTCATATTGATTGTCATGTCCATTGTGTCGGTCATACTGCTGGCAATCTTTTTCACCATGATGGTGACTGCCCAGAGAAATAATGAAAGAATGAGCGAGGGAATGCTCCGCCAGGCGATAAAGGCCGGTCCGTATCCTCATAATGGCGGTCAGCCGGCCGGCGATGCGAGACCTCTCCCTCCCGGAGAGGAAGGGCCTGGCAGGCGCTTTCCGGTTCTTGTGGTTGATGTGGAAGAGGATGGAAGCGTGTCCGCAGTGGTCAGTCAACTGCACTTTCTTGATGAAGAGGATATAAAGCCCCTTGCCCGGATGGCCTTAACCAGAGAGGATGATCTTGGCATTCTCCCGGATTATGAACTGCGTTATTTAAGGGAGATTCGGGAAGGCGGCAGCCGGATCGCCTTTGCTGATATATCGATGGAAAAGGAAATGATGAAGGCTCAGATTGGAAATTCCCTTCTGATCGGCGGGGCTTCCATGGCGGCATTCTTCCTGATCACCATTTTTCTGGCCCGCTGGGCTGTAAGGCCTGTGGAAATTGCCTGGGACAGGCAGAAGCAGTTCATTGCCAATGCTTCCCATGAGCTGAAAACTCCTCTCACCGTCATCCTATCCAATGCCGGTATGCTGCGGACAGGGAATTCCTTTGAGGATGAAAAGGCCGTCCGACGGCTGGACCACATCCATGCGGAGGCCATGCGGATGAAACAGCTTGTGGAAGATATGCTGTTTCTTGCCAGGTCTGATCATGGAGAGCGGAGCCAGGTGTATGCTGCCGTGGATTTCAGCTACCTTGTAACCAGTGCGGTTCTCGTGTATGAGCCTGTCATTTATGATGAGGAAAAGGAATTTTCTTATGAGATAGAAGACCGCCTTTCGGTCATGGGTGATGAGGCCCGTTTGCAGCAGGTGATTCACATACTTCTTGACAATGCCGGGAAGTATTCGCCTTCTGGAGGAAGTATTCGCCTCACTTTGCAAAAAGGGGAGCACAATACTCTTTTGATGAAGGTTTCCAATGAAGGTGAGCCCATCCCAAAAGAGGAGCTGGAACAGATTTTTCTGCGGTTTTACCGCTGTGATGATTCCAGAAGCGGCCACGGAAGCTTTGGCCTTGGGCTTTCCATTGCCCAGAGCATTGTAAACGACCATAAAGGGAAAATATGGGCGGAAAGTGACGGGAAATCAGGCAATCACTTTTTTGTATCCCTGCCTCTGGCATAATTTTAAATGAAAAAAGGAGAAGCCATGAAATATTCATTGTTTACCGTAAGCGTACCGGAATTGACCCCGGAACAGGCTTTGATAAAGATGAAGGAATGCGGGTATGACGGTGTGGACTGGAGGGTGGCTGCCATTCCGGAGGACCCGGATATCTTAAAGGAAGAGCCGTCTTACTGGAGAAATAATCTTTGTACCCTTGATATAGAAACCATTGATGAAAAGGCGGAGGAAATAAAAGCCCTCTGCCATCAGTACGGCATCCATATCAATATGCTGTGCACGTATCTGACCTGCCGGGACAGCGAGGAAATAATTGGGCGCTGCATGACGGCGGCAAAGAAGATGGATTGTACCAGAATCCGCATCAATGCGCCCTCTTATGATTTTAAACGGACTTATGGGGAGCAGCTTGACGAGGCCGTTCAAGGGTTTAAAAGGGTGGAAGCGCTGGCAAAAAAGCATGGGGTCAAGGCTGATTTTGAAATGCATATGAGAACCATTGTTCCGAGCGCCAGCGCAGCCTTTCGTCTGGCTTCCCGGTTTGACCCGGCTTATATCGGAGTCATTTACGATACGGGAAATGTGGTTTATGAAGGGCTTGAAGAGTATAAGATGGCCCTGGAGATTTTAGGCCCCTATCTGGACCTGGTTCATGTAAAAAATGCCAGATGGGTGAAAAAGGAGACAGAGGGAAAAGAAAGATTTGTTCCCGACTGGGCGCCTTTTACAGACGGATATGCAGATTTTGAACGATTTTTCCAGGCTCTTAAGGAAACAGGGTATGACGGGGTCATCACCTTTGAAGATTTTTCCTCTGCAGAGAGCTCCAAAGAGAAGATAAAAAACGATATTTTCTATATCAGGACCATTGTAGAAAACCTGAATTAAAAAAATGAGATTAATGAGAAAATATTTCAAGAAAAGGCTTGTATTTTTAGTTAGTCTATGCTAACATATAAACAGTTAGTAAGAGCTAACAACATGTGAATATTCTATACATCAGACTAACCCTCTGAAATTATCTTTCATTGACCTGTGAGAGATTAAGACTCCTACAAAAGGGCCGCACCTGTAACCGCATAACAGGGGCGGCTTTTTTGCGTTGTAATAACGGGCCTGATAGGATATAATTGTGAAAGAACCGCAAATCTGGAGGAAATATATGAAATCTTTAATTATAGCGGAGAAGCCATCGGTAGCAAGGGATATTGCGCGGGTGCTTCAATGCAAAAAAAGCAATAACGGTCTGATCGAAGGGGAGCGTTACGTGGTGACCTGGGGCCTGGGCCATCTGGTCACTTTGGCGGACCCGGAGGATTACGACCATAAATATAAGGAATGGAAGATGGAGGACCTGCCCATGATGCCGGACCGGTTCAAGCTTGAAGTGATCAAGCAGACCGGAAAGCAGTACAGCGTGGTGAAATCCCAGATTCACCGGGGCGATGTGGGAGAGATCATCATCGCTACCGATGCCGGACGGGAAGGGGAGCTGGTGGCAAGGCTGATTTTAGAAAAGGCAGGGAATAAAAAGCCCACGAAACGGCTCTGGATTTCCTCTGTTACGGATAAAGCCATCAAGGAAGGTTTTGCCAAATTAAAAAGTGGCAAAGATTATGATAACTTATACGATGCGGCCATGTGCCGGGCGGAAGCGGACTGGCTGGTTGGAATCAACGCCACCAGAGCCTTGACCTGCAAATACAATGCCCAGTTAAGCTGCGGACGGGTGCAGACTCCCACCCTGGCGATTATTGCAAAGCGGGAGGAAGAGATCAAAAACTTCGTTCCAAAACCTTACTACGGCATTACGGCCAAATGCGCCAAGTCCGCCCTCACCTTTACCTGGAGGGATGAGAAATCAAAAAGCTTCCGTTCCTTTGACAGGGACAGGATGGAGATCATATTAAATAAGATGAAGGCTCAGGGAGATGGGCTGATCACGGAGGTGAAAAGCGTTCCTAAGAAGGTTTACTCCCCTCAGCTTTACGATCTCACAGAACTTCAGAGAGAGGCAAACCGCCGTTTTAACTACTCTGCAAAAGAGACGTTAAACATTATGCAGAGGCTCTATGAGAATCACAAGGTATTGACCTACCCCAGAACCGATTCCCGGTATTTGAGCTCCGACATCGTTCCTTCTATTAAAGAGAGGCTGGATGCCTGCGGCGTTGGCCCTTACCGCAAGCTGGCGGGACGGCTTATGAACCGGAAAATCGAGGCAAAGCCCTTTTTTGTGGATGACAAAAAGGTATCAGACCACCATGCCATCATTCCCACAGAGCAGTTTGTCCAGTTGGACCATATGACAATTGATGAGAGAAAAATCTATGATCTGGTGGTCCGCAGGTTCCTTGCAGTGCTGTATCCTCCTTTTGAGTATGACCAGACAGAGCTGACTCTCGATATCGGGGGAGAGACTTTTGCGGCAAGAGGAAAGGCTGTAACGGTTATTGGCTGGAAGGAAGTCTATGAGAATCAGGAGGAAGAGGATGAGGAAGGGGAGTTAAAGGAACAGACTCTGCCCGTCCTGAAAAAAGGGGACCGGATTTTGGATCTCACCATCGTGATGACAGAGGGAAAGACAAAGCCCCCGGCGCCCTTTAACGAGGCAACCCTGCTTTCTGCCATGGAAAATCCGGTTTCCTATATGGAGACAAAGGACTCCGGCCTGGCGAAGGCCCTGGGAGAAACCGGAGGTCTGGGGACCGTGGCTACCAGGGCGGATATTATTGAAAAGCTGTTTTCAAGCTTTCTTTTGGAAAAGCGGGGAAAGGACATTTTCCTCACTTCCAAGGCAAAGCAGCTTTTAACCCTTGTGCCGGAGGACTTAAAAAAGCCGGAGCTGACCGCTGACTGGGAAATGAAGCTGTCGGAAATCGCAGCAGGAAAATTAAAACGGGCTGCATTTATGGCGGATATCCGCCGCTATTCCGGGGATTTGATCCATCAGATCAAGTCCGGGGACGGAAGCTTCCGCCATGATAACGTGACCAACACCAAATGCCCTGAATGCGGCAAGCGGATGCTGTCAGTCAAGGGTAAAAACAGCGAAATGCTGGTCTGTCAGGACAGGGAATGCGGCCACAGGGAAGTGGTGTCTAAAACCAGCAATGCCAGATGCCCGGTGTGCCATAAGAAGCTGGAGTTAAAAGGCAAGGGAGAGGGGCAGATTTTCGTCTGCAAATGCGGCTACAAGGAAAAGCTTTCTGCCTTTAAGGACCGGCGGTCCAAAGAAGGTGCAGGCGTGTCCAAAAAGGATGTGGCAAAATATTTGAATAAACAGAAAAAAGAGGCGGAAGAGCCCATCAATTCAGCTTTTGCAGATGCATTTGCAAAGCTGAAAATAAAGGATGATTAAGACTTAAGGAAAGGCCGGGAGGCGTTATGAGCATCAGAGTCATAGCTGTAGATAATTCAGAAGAGTTGTTGGTAAAAATTACAGGTATTTTAAAGGATATGAAGGGGGTGGAGCTGTGCGGCAGCTTCCCCGAAGCAATCGGAGCCATACAGTATGTGAAGGAAAATCCTGTAGATATGGTATTTTCCGATGTGGTCATGCCGGATATCAGCGGTATCACCTTTGCTTCCAAGCTGTATGAGCTTCCAAACCATCCCGAAGTCGTTCTGTTATCCGGAATTCCGGGGTTTTCCCTGGAAGCCTGGAAGATAAGGGCGTATGATTTCATTGTAAAACCTTATACACGAGCCCAGATTGTGAAGGTGGTGGACCGGTATATCAGGGAGAATGAAAGAGCGGTATAAGCCATAGCGGCTGTTAAAAGAGAATGCAGAAAGAGCGGGCAATAAAATCAGGCCGGATCATCGTGTTGGACGATCCGGCCTGATTTTTGTATTTGCAGTTATTGCAGCTTAATTATATTCTGCTAATATCTCGCTCATGTTTTCCTGAAGCTGTGCGGCAACATCCTCTGCGGTGCTGGAACCATCCACTACCATGGGGTCCATTGCCTCATTAAAGCTCTCGTTTAAGTTCTGGAAAGGAACAGAAGTCTCATCAGCAGCCATTTTCGGATCGATGGTTCCTGCTATTTCCATGAACAGCTTCATTTCATTTTCAAATGATGTGAATTTAATTCCTTCTTTCATCAGGCTTTCTCTTACAGGGATGAAGTTTCCGGCTTCACAAAAGCCTTTCATCTGCTCGGCTGCGGTGAGGTATTCCACAACAATGGCAGCAGCTTTCGGATATTTTGTTTCTTTATAAGCAAACATTCCGTTTCCGCCCATGTCGGAGCCTGTTTTGCCGTTTCTCTGAGGCATATAGGTCACTCCCCAGCCGTCAGGCATGTTTTCCTGCATGTAGGAACAGTGCCAGCTTCCTGCAAAATCAAAAGCAAGCTGATTTGCCACGAACATCATATTGGCAGCAGGAGTCGCTGTAAAGCCTACGTTATTGATCAAGTCTTCTTTTCTCCAGGACTCGTACAGCTTAAGCGCTTCCAGAACCTGAGGGGTATCCATGGTGATTTTTGTCTGGTCTTCGTTCATCAAAGAGCCGCCGTTCATGTAAATGAAGGGCAGATAGCGGTAACCGGAAGAGTTTTCCCAGATTCCGCCCATGGCGTAGTCTAAGTTATTGTCCTGTTTCAGCTTGCGTGCGATATCAGTGAGTTCCTCCCAGCTCCATGCTTCGTTGATGGACTTGGGAACTTCGATACCGGAGTTTTCCAGCATCTTCTTATTATAGAATAAGGCGATTACGTCTGTGTGGTGAGGCATGGCAACCAGTTTGCCGTTATAGGTGCAGGCAGCCTTGAATGCAGGGATGAGATCGCTCAAGTTTTCCTCGGAAATATAAGGGGAAAGGTCCAGCATGGTGTCGGTCTCTTTGAATTTTCCCATTCTTTGATAGGTGTAGCGCATGACATCCGGCCAGTCATTTCCGGCAATTCTGGTGTCAAGCTGATCCCGGTATGTATTGGATGGATAAACCTGAGGCTTAATGGTGATTTCCGGGTGGTCTTTTTGCAGGTTTTCAATGGCCCAGTCCCAGGCAGCCTTATCCGATTGGGAACCTTCCCAATAGGTGATTTCGATCTCAGCGCCTTCTTCTGCCTTCAGCTCTTCCGCTGCGGCTCCGGCTGCTGTTGTGCCTTCAGTCGGTGCAGCCGTTCCCTGTGATGCTGCCTGTGTGGTGGTCCCGCCGCCGGATGAACCGCAGCCTGTGACCGATGCGGCTGTGAGCATAAGCCCCAGCCCAAGTGCTAAAAGTCTCTTTCCTGTTTTTTTCATGTACATTCCTCCTGTTTTTTATTATCCCTTAATTCCGCTGGATGCGATTCCCTGTACAAACTGCTTCTGAAAGATCAGGAATACAATGACCACCGGAATTGTTGAAATCAGTGAAGCGCTCATTAAATGATTCCAATTGACATACTGCGCCCCGTTTAGCATGGAAAGACCAAGCTGTACGGTATAAAATTCATCCTTTGACACCATGATCAGAGGCCATTGCAAGTCATTCCACCGCCACATCACCGTAAAGATGGCCAATACGCTGATTAAAGGCTTGACATTGGGCAGAACGATCTTTGTAAAAATGCCGAATTCCGTAGCGCCGTCAATTCTTCCCGCTTCCAGCAGCTCATTGGGAATTTCTTCAATGAACTGTCTTGACATGAACAGTCCAAAGGCTTCCGCGCAGGGCGGCAGGAAAAGGCCTACGTAAGAGTTTCGGATTCCCAGCCTGGAGGCAATGATAAAGTTAGGGATCATTGTCACCTGAAGAGGAATCATCAGGGTGCTGAGAACGATCAAAAAAAAGATATTTTTTCCCTTGAAATTATACTTGGCAAAGGCAAATCCGGCCAAAAGGTTGATGCAGATTGTGATTGCGGTGGAAATGACCGTCACAATGGTGCTGTTTTTATAATACCTTCCAAAGTCCGTGGTTTTTAAGGATTCCGCAAAGTTGCCCAGCATGAATTTGGACGGTATCAGCTTTGGAGGAAATGCGAAGATTTCTCCTATGGGTTTCACTGCTGTTATAAACATCCAGTAAAAAGGAAACAGCGTGATGAGAACGACGGAAAGTACCAGACAAAAGGTGATGATGCCATATATCTGTTTTTTCAGCTTCATGCTTCGTCCTCCTTATTCAAAAATCTCACCGCAGTCAGTCCGGCCATTACGAGAAACAGGATCACGCCTGCAGAAGCCGCCCGGCCGTACTGGTTTTTTACAAATCCCGTTTCGTATATGTACATAACCAGTGTCTTTGTGGAATTTAACGGCCCGCCTTTTGTCATGGTATACACCAGATCAAAGGAGCGGAAGCTGTGTATGATGCAGGTCACCAGCACAAACACGTGCGTTGTCCGCAGCAGAGGAAACGTAATATACCGGAACTTCTGCCAGGCGTTTGCCCCATCCATGACCGCTGCCTCATAATAATCCGAGGCGATTCCCTGGAGCCCGGCCAGATAAATGACCATGTTATAGCCGGTGCGCTGCCAGATGGTTCCGGCAACCAGCATCAGCATGGCGAATCTGGGATCATTGGCCCATTTAACGGACTTAAGTCCCATGAGATTTAAAAGGTAATTGATCAGTCCCACCTGATCCTGAAAGAGCCAGGTGAAAACCATTCCGACTACAACTGTGGATACCACCGCCGGAAGGTAAATGGAGGAGCGGAAAACTCCTTTAAAAGGCAGGTTCGTATTCAGCAGAATCGCTAAAAGCAGGGCAAAAGCCATGATCAGAGGCACTGTCATCAACGTATACATGACAGTATTCCACATGGTTTTCCAAAACACATCATTGGTCAGCATGCGCATATAATTTTCCAGCCTCACGAACTTGGGCGTTCCTATGCCCTTCCAGTCCATCAGGCTGTAATAAAAAGTCATAAAAATAGGAATGATCATAAACATCATAAACAAAATCATATTGGGAAGGATATATAGATAGGGCACCACCTTGATATTTCTCCAGAAGGGTTGTTTTTTCATGTATGAATCCTCCATATTTTATAATAATAACATTTTTTAATTTTCGACAATTCATGTGAAATTTTAGTCAATTTGCTAAATAATTCGTCTGATATTGCGGTTATTATAGATATTTTTACATATTATAATCTTACATTTCGCACTGTGCTTATACAATATATAAAAATCTCATTATATGGATTTTTCTTGCATACTTTGTTTTTGTCAATAAGATGATAAGGGCGGAAAATCCACTTTATTACTTGGAAAATCTGTATATTTTGTAGTATAATCAGAGATATTCCAGGAAAGCAGGTATGATCCATGTTATTCAAAGAAAATAACGGCAATGAATTAAATGAGGAGGACGAGCTTTTAAACGTGCCGGAGGTGCCGTTTACAAAAGTGTTCTCCGCCTACCGGACTGAAATCACCGGTATCATAATCCGTACAGCCGGATATTCCCAGACAGCGCCCGGTCATATCTGGGGGCCTGGTATCCGCACGTATTATCTGCTTCACTACGTTATTTCCGGGAAAGGCTGGTATAATGTGGGGAACGAAAGGCACTGGCTTTCAGAAGGGGATTTATTTTTTTCATTTCCCAATGAGATCATTAAATACGGTGCGGACTTAGAATGCCCATGGAAATACTGCTGGGTGGGATTTTTGGGACTGGATATTCCTTATATTATCAAGCAGACCGGATTTACGAAAAAAAAGCATACGCTGCATATCCCTTCCGATGACATTGCCAGAACCATGATTGACTTATATAAAAATTATGGAACACAAACCGGAAACTATTTGTATATGATTTCAAAGCTGGCTCACTTGCTTTCTATTATTATACTGCATTCCAAGAGCAATCCTCCTATTCCCAAAGGCAGTGATTATCTGGAAAAGGCCCTTACTTATATGAAAACGGAGTATCAAAGCCCTGTTACGATCAATGAAATTGCCTCGTTTGCCGGGATTTCAAGCAGCCATCTATACCGCCTGTTCATGAAGGAATACTCTGTTGCGCCTTTAAAATACCTGACGCAGTTTCGCATACAATGTGCCTGCAATATGCTGATTGAAAATATGTCTCTTCCGGTGAGTGTAATCGCTTATTCCGTCGGTTTTAATGACCCTCTTTACTTTTCCAGGTCCTTTCGCAAGGCCATCGGCGTGTCGCCGTCGGAATACCGGAAAATGAACAGTTGATGAGGCTGGCTTTTTGGATTGCTTCTATAATATAGAAGCCCCACTGTGCCCGTTTTTCATTTTAATGGACTAACCAAGATGACTATGCTATAATATTAAGATAGTGAAAAAGAGGACCCTTTTTTCCATAAGGAGAAATATATGAAAGAAAAGTTTAAAATAAAGGGACAGCTAAGGACGTATATGCAGTGGCCGCTTTATTTAAGCGCATTGCTGATCGCTGCCAATGCGGTGATTGGTGCAGTTGACGTAAAAGCGGGAATTATCATGGCTGCGTTTACCCTCCTGTATATCGGAATATCGGTCTGGCTCTATATTTACAGACGGAAACGTCTTTTAAGCGGCCTTGTGGAATTTTCTGCGGAATACTCCTGGATGCAGAAGAAGCTCCTCGCTGATCTGGAACTCCCCTATGGAATTGCAGATGAGAGCGGGCGGATTCTCTGGGGGAATGCGGCATTTTCAGAGGTACTGGGTGAGGAAAAGCCCTTAAAGGTCACAAGAAAGAATATCATGACTATTTTTCCGGAGATCACCAAAGAGGCGTTTGCGCTGAAAGAGGAAAGCTCCGTTTTGCATGCAATCCGAAACGGCAGAAAGTACCAGATTCGGATGAAGGCCGTCTATGTGAAGGATTCGCCGGAGGACGCTGCCCAGATCATTGGAACAGAAGTGGCCGGGGAAATGCTGGTGGCCGTTTATCTTTACGATGAAACAGAAATTCTCACCTATAAGCAGATGGTGGATGATCAGAAGATGGTGGCAGGCCTGATTTATCTGGATAATTACGACGAGGCCCTGGAGAGCGTGGAGGATGTCAGAAGCTCCCTGCTCACAGCTCTCATAGACAGAAAGATCAGCAAATACATCACCAACATGGAGGGAATTGTAAAGAAGCTGGAAAAGGATAAATATTTTATTGCCATTAAACAGTCCTATGTCAGGGAATTGAAGGAAAACCGCTTTTCCATTCTGGAAGAGGTGAAAACGGTCAATATTGGCAATGAAATGTCCGTGACCCTGAGTATCGGCCTTGGAATGAATGGGGACAGCTATTACAAAAACTACGACTCTGCGCGGGCAGCCATTGACATGGCCCTGGGACGGGGCGGAGATCAGGCTGTCATTAAAGACGGGGAGAAGATTCAGTTTTTCGGCGGAAAGGCCCAGCAGGTGGAAAAGACCACCCGCGTCAAGGCCCGCGTCAAAGCCCATGCCCTCAGGGAGCTGATGGAGACGAAGGACCGGATTTTAATCATGGGCCACCGTCTTACGGATATCGATTCCTTTGGCGCTGCTGTGGGCATTTACCGCATAGCCACTGCCATGGATAAAAAGGCAAACATCATTATCAATGAAGTGACGACTACGGTCCGCCCCATGATGGAGCGCTTTACCGGAAATGCGGATTATCCTGAGGATATATTCTTAAGCGGAGCCAAGGCTGCAGACCTGGTAGATGGGGGAACCCTTTTGGTGGTGGTGGATGTGAACCGCCCCAGCATTACCGATGCGCCGGACCTGCTTCGTCTTGTAAAGACCATCGTGGTTCTCGATCATCACCGGCAGAGCAGTGAGATCATCGACAATGCTGTGCTGTCTTACGTAGAGCCTTATGCCTCTTCTGCCTGCGAAATGGTGGCGGAGGTACTGCAATATATTGCCGACGGCATTAAAATCAGGCCTGCAGAGGCAGATGCCCTGTATGCCGGAATCGTAATCGACACCAATAATTTCACCAACCAGACAGGGGTAAGGACCTTTGAAGCGGCTGCATTCTTAAGAAGAAACGGTGCGGACGTGGTTCGGGTGCGGAAGCTGTTTCGGGATGAACTGGCGGATTACAAGGCGAAAACAGAGGCTGTCCGGGAAGCAGAGATCTTCGAGAACTGCTTTGCCATCAGCGTATGCCCCACAGAGGGCGTGGAAGGCCCCACAGTGGTGGGCGCCCAGGCGGCAAATGAGCTGCTCAATATAGCCGGAATCAAGGCTTCCATGGTCCTGACGGACTATAATCATACGGTGTACATAAGCGCCCGTTCCATCGATGAGGTCAATGTACAGGTCATGATGGAGCTTTTGGGAGGCGGCGGACACCGGAATATCGCAGGCGCACAGTTGGAAGGCGTCAGCGTTGAAGAAGCGAAAACCCGCGTAAAAGCGGTTATCAAAGAGATGTTAGAGAAGGGAGACATATCATAATGGAAATTGTGTTATTAGAAGATGTAAAAGCACTGGGTAAAAAGGGACAGATCGTCAAGGTCAATGACGGATATGCGAGGAATTTCATTCTCCCTAAAAAACTGGGAATTGAAGCCACATCCAAGAATTTAAATGACTTAAAGCTTCAGAAGGCCAATGAGGAGAAAGTTGCAGCAGAGGTGTTAGAAGAGGCAAAAGCCCTTGGGGCAAAGCTTTCCGAGTCCTCTGTCACCTTATCCATCAAGGCAGGCGAAGGCGGAAGAGCCTTTGGCTCTGTATCAGGAAAAGAGATTTCTGCGGCCATCAAAAGCCAGTTGGGATATGATATTGACAAGAAGAAGCTGGTACTTCCCGATCCTCTTAAGACCTTTGGTTCCCATGAGGTTCCGGTCAAGCTTCACAAGGATGTAACTGCTAAACTGATTGTTAAGGTAGTGGAGAGCTAGGAGGCATGAATATGGATGACGCCCTGATCAAACGGGTGCTTCCCCACAGCATAGAGGCGGAGCAGTCTGTCATTGGTTCCATGCTGATGGACAGGGATGCCATCATTGCGGCTTCCGAAATTGTTACGGCAGGAGATTTTTATCAGCACCAGTATGGCGTCATGTTTGAAGCCATGCTGGAGCTTTTTAATGAAAACAGGCCGGTGGATTTGGTGACGCTTCAAAACCGCTTAAAGGAAAAAGATGTCCCCCCGGAGGTATCCAGCCTGGAATTTGTCCGGGACATCATCACCATGGTGCCCACCTCAGTCAATGTAAAGTCCTATGCCGCCATTGTGCGGGATAAGGCGGTCTTAAGAAGGCTTATCAAGGTCAACGAGGATATTGCAAACACCTGCTATGCGGGAAAGGAACCTTTGGAAACCATTCTGGCATCCACGGAAAAGACCATATTTGATCTTCTCCAGAACCGCACATCAGGAGAGTTTGTGCCCATCCGCCAGGTGGCCATGAACGTTCTGGAAAAAATCGAGCAGGCCTCCAAGAACCAGGGAACTGTCACCGGAATCCCGACAGGCTTTATTGACCTGGATTACAAGACTTCCGGTTTACAGCCTTCAGATTTCGTCCTGATCGCTGCCCGTCCTTCCATGGGAAAGACGGCCTTTGTTTTAAATCTGGTGGACCACATATCTGTAAAAAAAGGCCTTCCCTGTATGGTATTCAGTCTGGAGATGTCAAAGGAACAGTTGGTAAACCGAATGCTGGCCATGGAATCCAACGTGGATTCCCAGAAGCTGAGAACCGGAACCTTATCCGATTCCGACTGGGATGCCGTTGTAGAGGGAATCGGTGTAATCGGCAATTCCAAACTGATCATCGACGACACCCCCGGAATTTCAATCATGGAACTCCGCTCCAAATGCCGGAAGATGAAGCTGGAATACGGCCTTAACGTGGTCATCATCGACTATTTACAGTTGATGAGCGGAAGCGGAAAAGGCGGAGAAAACCGCCAGCAGGAAATTTCCGAAATTTCCAGGTCCTTAAAAGGATTAGCCAGAGAACTAAACGCCCCAGTCATAGCACTGTCCCAGCTAAGCCGGGCGTGTGAAACAAGACAGGATCACAGGCCGATGTTGTCTGACTTGAGAGAGTCGGGAGCGATTGAGCAGGATGCGGATGTGGTTATGTTTTTGTATCGAGATGATTATTATAATAAAGATACGGATATGCCTAATATTGCGGAAGTTATTATTGCGAAACAGAGAAATGGTCCTATAGGGACGGTGAATCTGGTCTGGAGACCGGAGTATACGAAGTTTGCAAACATGGCCAAGCAATGAGCAGGGCAGAAAAAAGCGCGGAAAGGGCTGGAGAAGATAAGTTCACTTATTTTCTCCAGCCCTTTTTGCGCTTTTTTCTATGGGGCGAATGCCCCCCATCAATGAGAAATGATTCGCCTTTTGAATCATTTCTCATTGATGTCCCCTGCGGACTACCCTTACACCAAAAAAAATCTAAATTCCCATTCATAATCCATCTCAATCCCGCATAAGATATAAATAGTAAGGTTATGAAAACTTAACGAACCAAAGGAGAGGATACACTATGGCTGAAATACACTACTTAATATCGGAAGCATCCAAAAAAGTGGACGTAGAATCCCACGTCCTCCGATACTGGGAGGAGGAATTGGAAATAAAGATTCCCAGAAACGAGATGGATCACCGCTATTATACTGAGGCACACATCCGTTTATTCAAGCAGATCAAGGATTTAAAAGAAAAAGGATATCAGTTGAAAGCCATTAAGACGGCCCTTGATAAAGTCATTGAAGACGATCAGGACCCAATTATACCGGACGAGCTGCTGGAGGACCAGATAACCCAGGAATTAAAAGAAAATGCAGCCATGGTCTCAGAAAGTGAAACAGGGCTGGAATTACATAACCCGGTCCCCAATGCCCTTGTAGGGGAAAAAATGGAACAGTTCCAGGAGATCATGAACCATATTATTGGACGGGCCCTGGAAGTGAACAACGAGCGGTTGAGCCAGGACGTCAGCAATCTGGTCAACGAAAAAGTCATCAAGGAAATGGAATACCTGATGAATATAAAAGAAGAAAAAGAAGAAGAGCGCTACAAGCAGTTGGACGAGCTTTTGCGGACCTATCAAAAGGACAACAAAGGCCGTGCCGAAGCAGCCGCCTCTAAGATTCCGTTTTTCAACCGCAAAAAGAAGTTCGGGCGGAACGGAAAAAAGATATAGATTCAAACTACTTTCAGATAAACGCAGGCGAAGTCAGACCAGACAAAAATCCGCAGCTCCCACTGAAAGTGTAAACTGCGGATTTTTTATATTCATATCGTACTATTTTCTGCAGGCCTCCGCGAAGGCTTCAAACAGGCGGAGAGCTTCTTTTTGTTTTTCCCACAGATATTCCGGATGCCACTGAACCCCCACAAAAAAGGGGTATCCGGGCATTTCCAGGGCCTCAATCAGATGATCAGGAGAATAAGCCGAAGCGAGAAGCCCCGGCGCCAAGTCCCTGACGGCCTGATGGTGCATGCTGTTCACTTCTAAGGTTTCCATTCCCGATATCCGTTCCAAAAGACTTCCCCTCACCAGGGCTACCCGATGACAGGGCCTGTGATAGTCAAAGGGCTGCTGATGGGCAACAGGGAATTCCCTTTTCACCTGGGACGGCACATCCTGCCAGATATCCCCTCCCAAGGCGATATTCAAAACCTGAATGCCCCTGCATACGCCCAGAACCGGCTTTCCAAGCTCCATGACCAGAGGAAGAAGGGAAAGCTCCATCTGATCCCTGGCAGCGGACACATTTCCGCAGTGCGCGTGTGTCTCTTCTCCGAACAAAAAAGGATGGACGTCAGGCCCTCCCGTAAATAAAAACCCATCCAGCTCCCCTACAAGCTGCCTTAAATCCTCTTCAGAAGCCTCTAAGGGCATCACCACAGGAATACACCCGACCTCTTTTAAAGCCCTCAAAAAGGTGGGCCGCATCTTAATATCACCGTTATCCGTATCGTGTGCCGGAGTCAATCCGATCAGCGGTTTTTTCATATCCGAAAATATCCCTTCTTAAAAATAAAATACCTCTTCCCGCAAGAAGAGGTATTTATGTAAACATTTAAACGTTCGATTTGATTAACCCTCATCGAATGGCAATTATGCCTCGGAGATAGCTCCGGTAGGACAGACACCTTCACAAGCGCCGCAGTCGATACAAGCATCTGCATCGATTACATACTGAGAATCACCCTGGCTGATAGCGCTTACTGGGCACTCACCTTCGCAGCTTCCGCAACTAACACAAGCATCACTAATAACACGTGCCATAATAAATTACCTCCTTAAATTCTATACATTTTTCTATATTCTATACCATAAATTAAAAATGTTCAAGTAGAAAATGCTGCAAGTAATGTTTAAAATTAGGAGCAATCCGGCCTGCTGATGCCTGCTCTTCCGTCACGGATTCCCTGTAAAATGGTCTTTTTTGCCTCAATGGCGCCCTCTTTTGACATGGGAGGAGTGTCTTTTAAAGGATATTCCATTCCAAGGCTTTCGTATTTCACCTTTCCCATGTCGTGATAGGGAAGGACATCAAGTGCTTTTACATTCTTCAGTCCGCTGATGAACAGACCCAGCCGGTACAAATCACGTTTGTGGTCCGTAAGTCCGGGAACCACAACGTGGCGTATCCACAGAGGGATGCTCTTTTCGCTTAAGTACCGGGCAAAATCCAGAATGTTTTCATTGGAATGGCCTGTGAGGGGTTTGTGCTTTTCTTCATCAATGTGCTTGATGTCCAGCATAACCAGGCTGGTAGTATCCAGGAGCCTGTCTATCTTCTTTAAATACTCCGGATCATTTTTCCGGAAGGTGACTCCGGAGGTATCAAGACAGGTATGGATGTCCTTTTCCCATGCGGCCTCAAAAAGCTCTGTCACAAAGTCGAGCTGCATGAGCGGTTCCCCTCCGGTTGCCGTGATTCCGCCGCCCCGGTAAAAATGCCGGGCTGATTCGTATTGCTTTAACAGTTCCTCTGCTGTGGTGGGGCTGCCCCCTGCCATTTTCCAGGTATCCGGATTATGGCAGTACTGGCAGCGCATGGGACAGCCCTGGAAAAAAACCACCATGCGCACGCCCGGCCCGTCAACAGTGCCGAAGCTTTCAATCGAATGGATATATCCTGTCATAAATGAGTCACCTTCTTTGCCGGAGCTTATATCTGATCGTGGAAGGTACGGGAAATTACTTCATCCTGCTGTTCTTTTGTCAATTTGTTGAAGTTAACTGCATAGCCGGATACCCGCACTGTGAGCTGGGGATAATTTTCCGGATGCTGCTGGGCATCCAGAAGGGTTTCACGGGTGAAGACATTGACATTTAAGTGATGTCCGCCTTCAGCCACATAGCCGTCCAATAAGTTCACGAGGTTATCGATTTGAGATTCGCTGATATTTGCCATATTGTTTTTCTCCTTTTTAGTTGTCTTCCTGGGAATCGGGGTCGTCTAAGCCTTCAAATAAGGTGGGGACCCGGCAGGCTGAATCGCCGTCTGCGCATTCCGTGGAATTTGTGGTGGTTACTGATTTTGCCGTTGTTCCTTCGGCATTTATGATACCTTTTTCTGACACACTGATGTTCATGTGTCCGCCATTTCCGGACATGAACTGGTCTAACATAGAGACGATATCATCGATCTGTCTTTCCTTTGAATCTGCCATAGCAGTCACTCCTTATTTCTGATCCTCGCTGAGAGCCAGCTCTAAATCAACCTCTAAGTCTCCGGAGAAAATCTGGTCTTCCTTGCCGAGGGCGCCGGGAACGATGGAGAAGGTGTTGGAAATTCCATCCTGTGCATCTTTAAATGGAAGCTTTGCAACGGAAGCTAAGGAAGATACAGCGCCGTGGGTATCCCTATGGTGCATGGGGTTGGCGCCTGGGGCAAATGCTTCGCCCTTTTTACGTCCGTCGGGAGTGGAGCCCGTATTCTTGCCATATACCACGTTGGAGGTAATGGTCAGGATCGAAGTGGTAGGAATACCGCCTCTGTAGGTGTGGACTCCCTTGACGTAGTTCATAAAGGTGTGGACCAGCTCACTTGCGATCATATCAACTCTGTCATCGTTATTGCCGTATTTGGGGAAATCACCTTCTACAGCATAGTCGACAACAACGCCGTTTTCATCACGAATGGTTTTTACTTTGGCGTATTTGATGGCAGACAGGGAGTCGGCTACTACGGAAAGTCCGGCAATACCGGTTGCAAACCAACGGGTTACTTTTTTATCATGAAGAGCCATTTGGAGGCGCTCGTAACTGTATTTGTCATGCATATAGTGGATGATGTTCAAGGTGTTCACATAAACCCTTGCAAGCCACTTCATCATGTCCTTATATGCGTCCATAACCTCATCGTAATCCAGGTATTCGGAGGTGATGGGGCGGTACTTGGGGCCTACCTGCTTTTTGCTGACTTCGTCAACGCCGCCGTTGATGGCGTACAGAAGGCATTTTGCCAGGTTGGCACGGGCTCCGAAGAACTGCATTTCCTTGCCCAGCCTCATGGAGGATACGCAGCAGGCGATGGCATAGTCATCTCCGTGGGAAACGCGCATTAAATCATCGTTCTCATACTGAATGGAAGAGGATTCAATGGAGCTCTTGGCACAGAACCGCTTAAAGCTCATGGGAAGCTTTGTGGACCAGAGCACGGTCAAGTTGGGCTCCGGAGCAGTTCCTAAGTTCTGAAGGGTGTGCAGGTAACGGTAGGACATCTTTGTTACCATGTGGCGTCCGTCGATTCCCACGCCGCCGATGGATTCTGTTACCCAGGTAGGGTCTCCGGAGAACAGCTCATTGTATTCCGGTGTACGGGCAAATTTTACCAGACGCAGCTTCATGACGAAATGATCTACAAATTCCTGGATTTCTTCTTCCGTAAAAGTTCCTTCTGCCAAATCTCTCTGAGCATAAATATCGATGAAGGTGGAGGTACGTCCAAGGGACATAGCGGCGCCGTTTTGCTCCTTTACAGCAGCTAAGTATGCCAGATAAGTCCACTGAATGGCTTCCTGGACGTTGGAAGCGGGCCTCGAAATGTCAAAGCCGTAAATGCTTCCCAGCTTCTTTAACTCCTGGAGAGCACGAAGCTGCTCGGAGAGCTCTTCTCTTTCCCGGATTACGTCAGAGTTCATGGAGGTGCGGGTGGTGTTCTTCTGCTCATCCTTGTCTTCAATGAGACGGTCAATTCCGTAAAGAGCTACCCTTCTGTAGTCGCCGATAATACGTCCCCGTCCGTAAGCATCGGGAAGTCCGGTGATGATGTGGCTGGAACGGCAGGCCCGCATTTCCGGGGTATAAGCGTCAAAAACACCGGCATTGTGTGTCTTTCTGTGGGTGGAGAAGAATTCGGATACTTCCGGATCAACGGTGTATCCGTTGTCTGAACAGGCCTTTTCTGCCATACGGATGCCGCCGTAAGGCTGCAGGGAACGCTTAAAGGGCTTTTCAGTCTGGAAGCCTGTGATTTTTTCTTTTTCTTTATCTAAATATCCGGCTGCGTGAGAGGTGATGGTGGAAATGACCTTTGTGTCCATATCCAGAACACCGCCTGCTTCCCGCTCCTGTCTGGTTAAGTCCATAACCTGATCCCAAAGCTCTGTAGTCGCCTTGGTGGGGCCGGCAAGGAAGGAGTCATCGCCGTCATAGGGAGTGTAGTTCTTCTGGATGAAGTCTCTGACATTGATCTCTCTCTCCCAGACGCCTTTTGTAAAAGTTCTCCATTCTGGTTTCATAATCGTGTACCTCCATGATATTCTTCGTGATATTTTATAGGAAAGTCCGATTCTGCTGCATTTCATCGAACTGTTGATCTCCGCCATCAGGCAGAAATTGTAAGCGGGTGTCGAAAAGGCGCTTAATTCATACGTCCCTTGTATGAATGTATTATATATGAATACTGTATACAATGTCAACAACTTTAATTGATAAATTTTCATTAATAGTCTTTAAAAGAAATGTGGAATTTAGCTCTTGATAATTGAGGGGGAAAGTATTATATTAGAAGAGAGTCTGGTTTGTCCCCGGATGATCGGACTTGTGATCTGGAAACAGATTATATCAGAGATGGTATATACAATTTTTAAGGAGGAATGCAAAATGCAGATTAATAAAGATATGGTAATCGGTCAGTTACTGGGACTTGATGAAAATATTGCCCCGATCTTAATGCGTGCCGGAATGCACTGCCTTGGCTGCCCGTCTTCTCAGGCAGAGTCTTTAGAGGAAGCATGTCAGGTTCATGGAATTGATTGTGATGTTCTGGTATCCCAGATTAATGAAATTCTGGCTGTGAGATAACATCAATTATGAGAGGCAGGTCTTGTGGACCTGCCTCTTTTTTTTATCCTTTGATTTCCAAGTCTTAAGAACGGTACATCTTCATGTAATCTCCATGAGCTTCAATCAGTTCATCAACCATGCTTCTGATATCCTTAATGTTGAGTTCTGCAGCAGTATGTGGATCCATCATGGCTGCCTGGTAAATTTTGTTGATATCTCTGTCACGGGCCGCTTCTATGGTGAGAAGCTGAGGATTGATATTAGTCACGTTCATGGCAGCCAATTGGGTAGGAATCCGGCCTACATGGCAGGGAGTGATTCCGCTTCCGTCCACCAGACAGGGAACCTCCACGCAGGCTTCGGCAGGAAGGTTGTCGATCAGCCCCTGATTCAGCACATTTGCACCGATTTTATAAGGCTTGTTGGTGATAATGGCTTCCATGATATAAGAAGCGTATTCGTGGGAACGGGTGTGGGTGATCTTGCCATCATTTAAAATGGAGTTCTTTTCCTCCTCCCACTGGCTGATCTGCCTGATGCAGCGGCGGGGGTATTCGTCCAAGGGAATCTGGAACTCTTCGATCATTTCCGGATACCTGGATTTTATGAAAAATGGGTTGTATTCTGCATTGTGTTCGCTGGATTCCGTACAATAATAGCCCAAATGCTGGATGTATTCAAAGCGCACCATGTCCTTGTGCTTTTCCGTCCGGTTCTTTTCAAATGCTTTCTGGCGGATGGCGGGATAAAGGTCATTTCCCTCTTTGTCATAAAGATTTAAAAGCCAGGCCATGTGATTGATTCCTGCGATCAGTTCGGTCCTTCCCTCCAGCTTATCCTCCATATCCAGGGCCTTTAATAATTTCTCAGAGCAGACCTGAACGCTGTGGCATAAGCCGACGGTCTTAACCTTGGTGTAACGCTGCATGTAGCCGGTCAGTATGGACATTGGATTGGTATAATTGAGGAAATAAGCATTCGGGCACACCTCTTCCATATCCCTTGCAAAGTCCTCCATAACAGGGATGGTGCGCAGTCCCCTCATAATTCCTCCGATTCCAAGGGTGTCTGCAATGGTCTGCTTTAAGCCGTACTTTTTCGGTATTTCAAAGTCTGTAATAGTGCAGGGATCGTAGCCGCCCACCTGAATGGCATTTACCACAAAAGAAGCCCCTTTTAACGCTTCCTTCCGGTTTTCCACGCCTAAGAACGTCTTGATGACAGAACGTCCCTGATTCACGTTTTTGTTGATTGCGTTTAAAATGATTTCTGAATCCTCAAGCCGTCCGGGATCGATGTCATAAAGGGCGATCTCCGCATCCTGAAGTGCTGGGGTGCACATGCAGTCTCCCAGAACATTTCTGGCAAATATGGTGCTTCCGGCCCCTAAAAAAGTGATTTTTACCATGGTACTTCCTCCTCGTTCCTGTTGTGGTACTGATGAGAATATTGTATAATTACAGGGTGGAAAAAGATAGGAAAATTGTTTCATAAAATTGTCGTTTTGTTGCACGGAGGGTGAAGAGATGAATCAGGGAAACAGAGGCATAATCATTTATAACTGCGGCCACCAGCAGTGCGCGGCCGGACACTTTTTTGGACCGGGAATCCGGGAGCACTATCTGATGCATGTGGTGTTTAAGGGAAAGGGAATTTACCAGACCGGGGGAGAGGAATATGCGCTGAGGGCGGGAGATGCATTCTTAATTAAGCCTCAGGAGGTTACGTATTACAGGGCTGATGAAAAAGACCCGTGGGAGTATGCCTGGGTGGCTTTTGCAGGAAGTGAGGCGGAGAGGCTTATTTCGGAATACCGCCAGGAGGAAAAGGGGTATATCTACCGCTTCGAAAGGGACGAGGGCTGGCGCTCTCCCATGCTGCTTTTGGTGGATTCCTTTCAGAACGGAAGGCACAACATGGATGAAATGACAGGCTACTTCTACCTTTTATTTTCTCACTTTCCCAAGGACTGGAGGGAAATGGACTATGAACAGCGCTATCTGTCGGGGGCGGAAGGCTATATTCATCACAATTACAGCTACCCCATACAGATTCACGACGTAGCCAGACACGTGGGAATCGACAGGACCTACCTCTATAAGCTGTTTGTAAAATACAAGGGGATGTCCCCCAAGCACTACCTGACCGCTTACCGGGTCACGGAGTCAAAGCGGCTCTTGGAGCACACGGGCCTTACCATCACGGAAATCGGCCTCTCCTGCGGCTTTCATGATGCTTCCGTGTTCTGTAAAAGCTTTCTGCTGTCAGAGGGAGAATCGCCCCTTCAATACCGGAAGCGGATAAAAGAGAAGAGGGGACGGCAGTAAAAAGTGGTTGAGCAAGCCCACTCAGTGTGATATGCTGGTAACCTGGAAGAAATGTGCCGGAAAAGAAGGAATTCAGGGAAAGGAGAGATGACCTTCATGAGTTTAAAATCAGAGATGACCAGGATTTTTGCAGCTATGGGCAAAAGGGAGAAGAAAATGGCCCTTGCGCTGGAACAGCCGGTCCGGGGGAGCGGGGAATTGGCTCAGGACCGGTTTTCCAAGAAGGTGCGGGTAAAGTCCTGGAACATAGATGGCTTCCAGGCAGTGACCATAAACGGAAGCTACGTGAAAAGTGCGCACATCCTCATGCTTCCCGGAGGCGCCTATACCCTGGAGCCGGCAAAGCGTTACAGGGAGCTGGGAGAGCATTTTGCCATAAAAGAACAGGTGAGAGTGTCCATACTCCAGTGCCCGCTGGCACCGGAATACACAGCCATGGCTGTTCACCAATATTTGATCAACGCATACCTGCGTTTAAAGGAAGAGTATCCTGAAGATAAAATTTTTCTGCTGGGAGATTTTTCCGGAGGCGGTCTGGCCCTTTCATTTTTACAGGAATTAAGGGACAGGGGCTTACCCATGCCGGAGCGCACTGCCGTTATTTCGCCCTGGCTTGACTTAGGACTTGACAATCCCAAGATAAAAATAGCAAAAAAATCAGACCCCATCCTTCCGGTGGAAGCCTTAAAGGAGGCGGGGACCCGCTACCGGGGCGCCTTGGAGCCGGATGATCCCCTGGTTTCTCCCCTTTACGGGGACTGGAACCATCTGGGGCAGATTCTGGTGCTGTCCGGAACAGAGGAGATCATGACACCTGACTGTGAGCTTTTGGCGGAAAAGGCCAAAGCATTAAAAGAAACGAAACTCCTTTATAAAAAAGGTGCAAAGATGATCCATGACTGGATATTGATTCCCTGTAAGGAAACCGACGCAACTCTGGAACTGATTGCCATGTTTTTCCTGGAGGAAGCTTTGGGCTTTTAATGTTTAAGGGAATGCAAAAAATGAGGTTCGCCCGGAAAAGGGCTGAACCTCATTTTGATGTCTGGTTTAAAGTTTTGCTAAGGACTGGAGGGCATGATCCTTGATCAGCACCTCATAATGCTCCATGAAGTAAGCTTCAGAAGCGTAATCCTGATGGACCTTGGAGCCGTATTCCGCAAGCAGGTTGCAGATGCGGCTGAAATCCTGGGATTTTTCAGGAGTGTTACGGACCACTAAATAATACTGTCTGGAGTCCGGCTTTTTGTATAATGTATTTTCTCCATCGTAGACCTGTCCGATGGTTCTGGCAGCATCAGAGATCTGATCCAGATTGTCAAAGCAGTAGATTCTTATGGCCGAGGAGCCTGACGGTTCCTTAGTCTGTTTCTCTTCCGATTCATCTTTTTTATCGATTCCCAGCAGGCTTAACAGCCCGTCGGCACCTTCTAAAAGCTCGCTGGCTAAATCACTTGATATAGAGTCTAAGTCTCCCTCCGAAGACGGTGAAAACTTTGCAAAACGGGTATCTAATTCTTCCGGGTCTTCAATTTTTGTGATGACCAGCATCACACTTTCGTTAGATAAGGGAATTGCTTCTACCATGAGAGGAATATCTTCTGCTTCAAACCCCACCTCATTGGAGGCTTTCTGAATCATTTCGCGGAACAGGCTGCGTGCTTTTTCACTGCCGTAGGCAAGCTCGCCTAAGTTGAGGTTCCGGAGACTTAGATCAAAGCTGGTAAGCGTACAGCGGATCTGGTTTTCGTTGATACGTTCTATCTTCATAGGATCACTTCCTGTTCTTTAAAAATTGTGAGTAAATATTTACATACTTCCTCAACATAACTATACTATATAATATAGCAAAAAGGCAATTACTATGTGAAAAAGTTTATATAAATTTAAGGTTTGTATGTAAAAAAAGGGAAGCCCCGGCATTGACAAGGGAATCCCTTTTTAAATTGAAAAATAATGCTAAAATAAGTCCCGGACCGGGAATAAAAAGAGCACCGAAGAAACTGGGGAAAACGGTGCCCTTAAGAAGAGTTTAATTTAAGTATACCGTATAATCAAAGTTATGTAAAGTGGAATAAGTAATTTTATACTGAAATAAAGACCGCCGGCAAACAGCCCTGTTATTTCACCAGTTTTAATATTTCATCGCCTTCCTTTGCAGGACCGTGAGACAGAGCCTTAACTTCCTGATAAGAAGAGGTGTTGGTGATGATCACAGGGGTCACTACGGGGTATCCTTCCTCCCTGATCTTATCCATATCAAACTCCACAAGAAGGTCACCCGGCTGAACGTGATCTCCTACATTGACGTGAGTGGTATAATGTTTTCCGCCGAGCTGAACCGTATCCAGACCAATGTGAATCATGACCTCTGCTCCGCTGTCTGAGGTGATGGCAATGGCGTGCTTTGTGTCAAATACGACGGTAACTGTCCCGCTTACAGGAGCTACGGCACGTCCGGTGGAAGGCTCGATGGCGATTCCATTTCCCAGCATTCCTGAGGAGAATACGCCGTCATTGACCGCCTCCAAGGAGATGACATTGCCCTCTATGGGAGAGGTGATGATGTCTGCCTGTTCTTTGTCCTGGGCAGGTGCTTCTTTTTGGACCGGGGCCGGCTCCGGAGCGGGAGCAGGTGCACTGCCGCTGTCTCCGGTTCCTCCCTGGGCCAGGTAATCCTCCAGGTCAGACTTGATCACAGTGACTCTGGGGCCGTATATAACCTGGATTCCGTTTCCTTTTTTAATCACACCGGCTGCGCCGCTCTGCTTTAATAAATCCTCTCTGACCTTGTCCGCATCGTGAACCGTGATGCGCAGTCTGGTGGCACAGCAGTCCACGTCGCTGATGTTGCCGCTTCCGCCCAGGCCGCCTGTGATGAGGGCAGAGGTTTCGTCATTTCCCGAACCTGCTTCCGCCTTTTTATCGCCCTTTGATGCATTTATATCCGCTCTCGTGTAAAGCTTTGCTTCCTGATCGTCGTCCTCGCGTCCCGGTGTCTTAAGACCCATCTTTACAATGAGGAAGCTGAAAAGGAAGTAATAAACCACGAAGTAAGCAATTCCTACAAAAACAATGTTGATCCAGTTCGTCTTGGCATTTCCCTGTAAAATACCGAATAAAAACATATCGATAAATCCGCCTGAGAAGGTCATGCCCACGCCTACATTAAAAATATGCATCAGCATGTAAGCTGCCCCTGCAAAGATACAGTGGATGACGTAAAGAAGGGGAGCTACAAAGAGAAACGTGAATTCCAGGGGCTCTGTAATACCGGTCAGCATGGAGGTGAGCGCGGCTGACAAAAGAAGACCGCCCACCTGTTTTCTCTTTTCCGGTTTTGCAGTTCTATACATGGCAAGTGCGGCTCCCGGAAGGCCGAATATCATCAGAGGGAATTTGCCGGACATAAATCTGGTCGCTTCCACACTGAAATGGGTGATGCCCTTTGTTCCCAGCTCTGCGAAGAAAATATTCTGGGCGCCTTCCACCATACGGCCGCCCACTTCTGCAGTTCCGCCAAGGGCAGTCTGCCAGAAGGGAAGGTAGAATACGTGATGAAGCCCAAAAGGAATCAGGGCTCTTTCCATAAGGCCGTAGAGCATGGTTCCGGCATATCCGGAGCCTCTCACCAGGGCGCCCACTGCAAAGATACCCTGCTGGATCACAGGCCAGACGAAGTACATCAGAATGCCCACCAGCACATATACCACGGAAGAAATAATGGGTACAAACCTCGTTCCGCCGAAAAAGGACAGAACCTGAGGCAGTTGTATTTTATAAAAACGGTTATGCAATGCCGCTACGCCAAGGCCTACCAGAATACCGCCGAACACGCCCATCTGCAGGGAGTTGATTCCCAGAACAGAGGCTGTGGAGCCTGCCAGCATCTGATCGGAACCGCCGTTTATATCGATCATGGCCCCAATGGAAGCATGCATGATGAAAAAGGCGATTGCGCCTGCCAGTGCGGCTACCTCTTTTTCCTTTTTTGCCATTCCGATTGCCACACCCATGGCAAATATCAAAGGAAGGTTTCCGAATACAATATCTCCGGCTGCCTTTAATACGGTGAGAAAAGCATAAAGAAAGGTTCCCGGTCCCATAACTCCGATCAGGTTGTAGGTTTCCAGCATGGTTTCATTTGTAAAGGAGCCTCCAAAGCCCAGAAACAATCCTGCTACAGGCAGGATGGCAATAGGCAGCATAAACGATCTGCCTACACGTTGCAAAACACCAAAAATTTTGTCTTTCATACTACAATTCCTCCATCTTTATAAGATTATAGAACTTTTGCCAAAAGCAGTTCCCCCCTGCTGCGGCTGGGTGAGAATACTGTTTCTTCCCCATGGAATAAGTATAACATGTTATGGGGACGTGTCAATAAAGGCGGGGAGTTACAGAGAAAAAGTTGTTATATTTTTTATGTGTACGGATTTGCCTGAAAGCCTCATCAGAAACGGTTGACTTTTACAGGGAAATTCTATACTATCTAACTAAATAAAAAGAAGGGATGAAATACACATGGTTGCTGCTTTGATTATTGCCTCAGGAAAAACAAAGGACAGGGCTGATTTTGAACCGCTGAGGGAAGTGGGAACCATTCCCGCCATACACCGCATCATCCGGGTGTTCCAGCGGGCCGGAATCGAAAGGATTGCGGTGGTCTGCAATGACAGTGAAAAGCCCGGTTCCCATATGAATGTGGTTTATCTGCCTGGAAAGGAAGGGGGCCAGATGCTCGACAATGTGAAGATCGGGCTTTCTTATTTGCAGGATAAGTGCACGGCGGCCATGGTCACCCATGTGGCGGTGCCCCTGTTTTCCGTGGAAACGGTCCGCGCTCTGATGTTTGCCAGTGACGGCCCTGTCTACGTCCCTTTTTACAGAGGAAGGACAGGCCATCCCCTGCTTTTAAGAGCAGATTACTTTGGGGAAATCTTATCCTATGAAGGGGAAGACGGCCTTGCCGGGGCAGTGAGGGCGTCCGGGCTTCAGCGCCGTTTTATCGAGGTGGAGGATGAGGGCGTCCTTGCCAATATAGAGGATAAGGATAGCTGCGACCATCTGCTGTCTGAGCACAGCCTCAGAAAATCCAGCCCTGAGATCAAGATTCAGATCGTCAGGGAAAAGCCCTTTTATGGTCCGGGAGCACAGCTTCTACTACAACTGACGGAGGAGACCGGTTCTCTTTTGGAGGCCTGCCGCCGTATGGGCATATCCTACAGCAAGGGAAGAAAAATCATAGCGGTTATGGAGCAGCAGCTTGGAGAGCCCGTTATTGAAAGCCGTCAGGGAGGAAAGGACGGCGGATACTCTGTTGTAACGGAGGAGGGGCGGCAGTTGATGGAGCGTTACACAGCTTTTTGCCTGGAAGCAAAGCAGTGCATTCACGATTTGTTTGAAAAGTATTTTACCCTGTAGGCAGAAGAATTGCCGGTTTGCTAAAAAAGGTGTATAATAATCATTACATCCAAATTGAGAAAGTATATAGATGAAAATAATAATATGACAGGAGAAAATCTGATGAAATTTTGCTGGAGCACATTGAGGGTAACCGATTTAGAGAGATCAATTAAGTTTTATGAGGAAATCATAGGCCTTTCCGTGGCAAGGAGATTTCCGGCAGGTCCCGGTGTTGAAATCGCATTTTTAGGCGATGGAGAGACCCAGATCGAGCTCATATGCATCGGAGCGGAAAAGAGCGTCCATGCAGGAGACGACATTAGCTGGGGCTTTGAAGTGGACTCCTTAGATGCAGTTCTGTCCTTAGTAAAGGAAAAGGGAATTGCCGTAGCGGGAGAGCCGGTACAGCCAAATCCAAGCGTGAGGTACTTCTTTATCAAGGACCCGGACGGCATGAAGATTCAGATCGTTGAGAATCTGGCGAAGTGAGGTCAGGAATTTGACCCGTAAAAGGAGTGGTAAACCATGAAAAACCTGATTGATAAACTGTACCAGGAACAGACCCTGGAAAAGGACGAATTTATTTACCTGCTGGAACACTTCGATAAGGAAACCAGCGAATATCTGTTTTCCCTGGCAAGGTCCTTGAGCGGGAAATATTTCGGAAATGAGGTCTACACCAGAGGCCTGATCGAATTCACCAATTACTGCAAAAATGACTGCTACTACTGCGGAATAAGAAAAAGCAATAGAAATGTGGACCGCTACCGTTTAACAAAAGAAGAAATTCTCTCCTGCTGCGAGACAGGCCATGAGCTGGGCTTTCGGACCTTTGTGCTCCAGGGCGGAGAGGATGGCGCATTTACGGATGAAGTGGTTGTGGACATTGTAAAGAGCATAAGAGAAGGCTATCCCGACTGCGCCATCACCCTTTCCTTTGGGGAAAAGACGTATGACCAGTATTTAAAATATTACGAAGCAGGGGCAAACCGCTATCTGCTCCGCCATGAGACGGCTGACGACGCCCACTACAGGGCTCTTCACCCGGATTCCTTATCCCTGGAAAACAGGAAGGAATGCCTGAGAAACTTAAAGAAGATTGGATATCAGGTGGGGACCGGATTTATGGTGGGTTCTCCTTACCAGACCACGGAATGTCTTGCAGAGGACCTTTTATTTATTAAGGAGCTGTCCCCCCAGATGGTGGGCATAGGGCCTTTTATTCCCCACAAGGACACGCCTTTTGGAAACTTTCCGGCAGGCAGCATGGACTTGACCCTTTTTCTCATCGGCATATTAAGGCTCATGATTCCCAACGGGCTTCTGCCCTCCACCACAGCCCTTGGAACCATTGATCCCAAAGGCAGGGAAGCGGGGATTCTGGCAGGGGCAAACGTCCTGATGCCCAATTTATCCCCTATCGGAGTGAGGAAAAAGTACGAGCTGTATGACAACAAGATATGTACGGGAGAAGAGGCGGCGGAGTGCAATGTCTGTCTGAGAAACCGGGTTGCTTCTGTAGGCTATGAGATTGTGGAAAAGCGGGGAGATTTTATCGGATTCGAAGAATGATATGAATGATACCATTACGATGAGGAAAAGATGAAGTATGTTAACGGCATTTAATGGAATGGGAGAAGAGGGGCATCCGGCTGACAGACATGCAGCCGATATCCAGGAAGAATACAGGAAAATTGACAGGGACTGGCTTTTGCTTCATTATAAAATATCAATCGGGCTGGTGATGTTAGCCCTTGCGGCAGAATGCGCCATGAGCCTGATCTTTGTCAATTCCGAATTACTCAGAACCACCTTAGACCGGTATGTTTTAAAGTATATTATGGTGCCGGGCACCTTGAATTTCCTGTGCATTGCGGTTGATACGGCGGTAATGAGGTCTAAAACTTTATCACAAAATTACAAGATTTACACCATTTCCCTTATGCTGGTGGCTGTCTGCTTTATCCTGTTCTCTGTTCACAGTACGTTTACATCGACCTATTATATCTTCACCATGGCTATCTTGCTGACCACGATTTATTCCAGTTACCGGGTGACCAGCATCACGGCGTTCATGTGTGTGGCGGCCATCATTTTTTCAGAGCTGTTTGTAAAATGGGACCGGGATAAGGTCAGTATTTTTGACAGCACCTTAAGGCTCGGAGACTTTATCATTTCACTCATCATCCTGCTGGCTATCTCCGTAGCCAGTATGGTGGTGATCCGGTATGTGAAGAAGAAAAATGAAGCCAGCATACAGATGGAGATGGAACGGTTTGAACTGAGGCAGAGGCTGAAAGTCGACGAGCTGACGGGGATTTTCAACCGGAAAGCCCTTCATGAGGCTTTAAAGGACATTGAGGATGACAAGAGCAACCGGTACATATTGGCTATTGCGGACTTGGACAAGTTTAAAGCCATCAATGATAACTGGGGTCATCAGATGGGAGACCTCTGCTTAAAGAGCTTTGCAGGGCTTTTAAGGGAGAATTCCAAATCTTATATTCCCTACCGGTACGGAGGCGATGAATTCTGCCTTCTGTTTTGCAATGCAGAGCTGGAGGAGGCCATAGCGGTCTGTGAAAAGCTCAGCAGAGAGCTTTTAAAGCTTTGCCCGGAGGAGAAGATCTGCGTAAAGATGACGGCCAGCTTTGGCCTGGCTTTTTACAACGGCCGCATTGATCCGGTGCGCCTTTTTACCCATGCCGATCAGGCCCTGTATCAGGCAAAGGAAAGCCGCAATGCCATACGGGTCTATCAGAATTAATCCTTTCCTTGTGTTTTTTCCGCTTTTCCATTATAATCATATGAGGCATAATTTTGAAGTTCGGTGAGCTAAGGCCCATCGAACTTCCTTAGATAAATGGGAGCAAGAAAAGAATGAGATTTATTGGAAGCAAGACATTGCTGCTGGACCAGATTAAATATGTAGTGGATGAAAAGGCACCGGATGCCCAGAGCTTTTGTGATATATTTTCCGGAACCGCTGCGGTAGCCAGGTATTTTAAACAGTGGTATCAGGTCTATTCCAATGACCTGCTTTATTTTTCCTACGTGCTGCAAAGGGCTACGGTTGAAAATGACAGTGTGCCGGAATTTGCCCGCCTGCGGGAGGAAACCGGAATTCAGGACCCCATAGATCACTTTAACGGAAGGGAAAAGAAGGAACTGGAGGAACTGCCAAAGGAGCGGCGCTTTTTCCAGAACACCTATGCGCCCACCGGGGGCCGCATGTATTTAAATGACGACAACGCCCTGCGGATTGACTTCGCCAGATGTACGGTAGAGGACTGGAAAAAGGCCGGATTGTTAAATGAGGACGAGTATTATTACCTGACAGCCTGTATTGTGGAGGGGATTCCGTTTGTGTCCAACACCTCCGGCACCTACGGGGCTTTTCATAAAAAGTGGGAGAGGCGAAGCTATAAGCGTTACGAGCTGTTCCGCCTGTCCGTACCCCACAACGGAAAGCAAAATCACTGCTTCAATGAAAACGGAACCGGGCTTTTAAAGCGGATTCAGGGAGATGTTCTCTACATAGACCCCCCTTACAATGCCCGCCAGTACCTTTCCAATTACCACGTCCTTGAAACAGCCGCCCGGTACGATTATCCGGAGGTAAAAGGCGTGACAGGCCAAAGGCCGGATGAGGGGCAGAAATCGGATTTCTGCATGAAGCACAAGGCGGTTCCCGCATTTGAAGAGCTGCTTGAAAATGCCCGGTTTCAGCATATCATCTTAAGCTACAGCACCGACGGACTCATGTCTTTAGAGGAGATCGAGGCGGCCATGAAAAAATACGGAAAGCCGGAAACTTTTCATATATACGAAATCCCTTACCGCAGGTACAAGAGCCGGAAGGTGAAAGAAACAGAGCGGTTAAAGGAGCTGCTGTTTTATATAGAAAAGCAGGTGCCGCCATGTACATAAAGAGTCCCTTAAACTACACGGGGGGAAAATACAAGCTTCTGGAGCCCATTTTCAAGGCATTTCCTGAGAATATCCGCACCTTTGTGGATGTCTTTGCTGGGGGCTTTAATGTGGGAATCAATGTGGAAGCGGAGAAAATCATCTGCAATGACCAGATCACTTATGTCATTGAGATGTTTCAGATGTTTGGGCAGTCGGATATGGAAACCCTTCTGGAGCGGATTAAGGGCCTGATCAAGCAGTATGAGCTGACCCAGCAGAACAAGGAAGGCTATTATGCCCTCCGGTCCCATTATAACCGGACCAAGGACTTAACAGAGCTGTTTGTGCTGGCCTGCTATGCATTTAACCATCAGATACGTTTTAATAACAGCCATGAGTTTAATTCCCCTTTCGGGAGAAACAGAAGCTCCTTTAATGGAAATATCGAAAAAAACCTGACCGAATTCTGCCGGGCTCTTCATGAGAAAAATATTGAGTTTTCAAATGAGGACTTCACCGTGCTGGACTTTACCGGCCTTGGGGCAGAGGACCTGGTTTACTGCGACCCTCCTTATCTGATTTCCACGGGAAATTATAACGATGGAAACAGGGGGTTTAAGGACTGGAAGGAAAGGGAAGAGCAGCAGCTTTTAGAGCTTCTGGACAGGCTGGATGAACGGGGAATCCGGTTTGCCTTATCCAATGTGTTGTACCACAAGGGCCTGTCAAATGAGCTTTTGATCGACTGGAGTAAGCGGTATCAGGTTCATTACATCGATAAGACGTATTCTAACTGTAATTATCAGTTTAAGGAGAGGGATGCGGTTACGGTTGAGGTGCTCATAACCAATTACTAATACTTAATGAAAAAAAGGGGCAGCCGGATAATGTGAGTTTTTAACTCAAATGCTCATAAATAAAAACATCCCAGTATAAAGTATGCTTTATAAGCATCTAACACTTTATTCTGGGATTTTTCTATTGGTTTGTTTTACCTATGTCTTTATTTTAGCACGACCAAAATAAAGGCTTCTCCTTAATAAAGCTCCCTTTTTCTAAGGAATTTCCTGCTCTGTTTTTCTTGGTATTTTTTCAATACATAACACATAAATTTCGCTTTTAGGCACATAAATTGCTCATTTTCCGTATTTCCTGAATTTCTTTTCCTAACTTTAACCTTTAAAATACTACAATTGCTTTAACACTGTTACTGCTTTATGATATTCTTTTTATTATACTTCTTTTATACATCTCAAATTTTGATATGTACTTATGCCCTTTAAAAGTTATATTAATATTAAATTACAAAAAACAGGAGAAGTACAGAATAAATATTGAGTAGAAGTAATTATTTTGAAAAATATACTTGGTATTCACCGGCAGTAAAGGTATCAGAATTTTTCGATAATGTATTTAATGAATATGAAGTTGCTAATCTCCAATTGCTAGTAGATCTGTTATCTGAGCTGGAATGATACTGATTTGCAAACGCATCATGGCAGGCTCCGATTTAGTTGTTGGATGCTGACTCATATGCATATCTGACATTGATTAATCAACCCCTTTAAATGTATTGATTATTAGTGCCGTAGGTAGAGATTATGCAGGTAAAATGCAAAGAAAACAGGATTGGCTAGTTGCTGATCCTGTTTTTTATAATTCAGTTTACAATTCCGCTGTTTTTAACTTTTTAGTTGGTTGTATGTGCATTTAAAAGATCTAACTGATAAGGAGAAAGTTTATGTTAATAAAAAAAGGAGATTCAGGTAACAATGTAAAATTTTTACAGCAGGGATTGCGTCTAGTTTGTATCAATTCTTGCAGTATGGATGGCATATATGGAAACCAAACAGAGCGTGCAGTTATAAGATTTCAAAATAAAAATGGAATAACGACTACAGGAATCGTTGATGACCTTACTTGGAATGTGTTATGTGAACAGATTATTCCATTACAGCGAGGATTAAAAAACGCAGGGTACAACATTGGCACAATTGATGGCATTGTGGGAGCAAAGACATATAACGGTATATTAGACTTTCAAAGCAGCCATGGATTAACTGCAGATGGTATGGCAGGGACAGGAACTTTAAAGTTGCTCTTCCCTGATAACAATGACACTACACCATATGTATTATCAAGAGGCGCTAAGGGCGAAAATGTTAAAGAAGCACAGTTGAGATTAATTGCTTTAGGGTATTCCTGCGGTGTAGCTGGTGCAGATGGCATTTTTGGAAATGGAACATACGACTCTGTATGGGATTTTCAGAGAGTTAATGGATTGCCTGTTGACGGAATAGCGGGACCCAATACTCTTGCCTTGTTATATTCTTCAACTCCCAAAAGATATGAAGTAGAAATTCCTGCACCCTCAGTGATTTCAGAGACAAATAATATTGTGAAAAGCATTAATGATGAGGCCTTTTTAGATAACTTTGTAAGTATCGCCTTAAATGAAAACGGAATTGTAGAAAAATATGATAATCTTACAAAGTACGGGGATTGGTACGGAATGGACGGGGAGCCTTGGTGTGCCATGTTCGTATCCTGGTGTGCTCATCAAGCCGGCCTGTTAGCTACTGCAAACAATGCGAATGGTATCATCCCCAAATATGCTGCAGTTTCTACAGGTTTGCATTGGTATAAGCGAAAATCACGCTTTGGTGCTAAAGGCAGCTATCTGCCAAGATATGGAGATATCTTATTCTTAAAAAATGATGCTTCTCACACTGCAATTACGGTTGGTTATGATGAAAGAACTAATAAAATTTATACAATTGAAGGAAACCTCTCCAACAAGGTGTGTAAAGTATGGAGATATGCAGATGATTCCCGAATTACAGGTTATGGCGTTAACGGCAGCAATTCACCAGGCTATATCCTGGAGGATGCAATTCCTGATACTAAAGGAGATATTAATACTCGTTAAAAATGACCTCGTAAATGTGTGGATGGTATTTACCTAAATTAGTATTAACAGGGAGATAATGTAACGCAATCAACGTTTCAAGCTAAGAACTTTATAAAGTATAAAGATAACGCCTCGCAAATACAAATTAATTGTGAAGCGTTATTTATATTATAGTCAGTGAATAACATAGATTTTTTTTCGTCATTCTGCAGCACTATATAAAAAAATTAATACCATGCATATAATGTCTTTTTTCTATATTTCTTGAAATTATTAATAATGAAGTTTACATTTTCCTAAAATTCTCCTTTTTACATTTATGTAAGCGCCTACAAAATAAATCCAAAAAGGAGAACAAAAAAATGGCAGATGAAATGGTAAGAAATGTGCAAATTTGGCTTAATCAAACGTACACTCCAGATCTGATCGGAAACATAGATCCCGATGGTATAACTGGAAACACGACTGTACGTGCATTAACCACAGCGTTACAGATTGAATTATCGGCGTATCCGATTGACGGAGTATTTGGAAAAGATACTTTAGATAAATTAGTCGTCCTATCCGATAACACACCAGAAAACACCTACAATAACCTGGAGCATGTTATTTATATTTTACAAGGAGCATTATATTGTAAGGGATATAATCCTTCAGGCTTGGATGGGGTTTATGGAGATGGATTAAAAAATGCTATTAAAAAATTCAAAACAGATGCTGGTTTGGCAAATCCTGGCGGCAGTACAGAACCTAAAATATTTAAAGCTTTGCTTAATATGGACGGCTTTGTGTTATCTTCTAAGGGTGATTCCAATATCCGTATTATCCAGCAAAATCTTAATAAAGATTATTACAGTTATATGGATTTAATACCAACTAACGGTATCAAAGACAGGAAAATGAGCAAAGCGTTAATTTTGGCTTTACAAGTTGAAGAACATAAAACAATACCCTCAGTTTCTATCGATGGAATTTGGGGAAATAATACCTTTAATAATTGTCCGTTATTAAGACGTTACGGAACGGTTACTAACAAACAGTTTGTATACATTTTGCAATATGCTTTGTATTTCAACGGATATGATCCTAACGGCTTCGATGGAGGTTTCGGCGGAGGCGTGGAATCAGCAGTTAAAAAATTTCAGGCATATGTCGGATTACCTTCTGATGGTGTTGTAGGAAAGCAGACCTGGGCTTCGTTAATGATTAGTTATGGTGACAAGAACCGGGTAGGCAAAGCCTGTGATACAGCACATGTAATTGCAAGTGCTGCAGAAGTGGCTGCAATAAAAGCAGAGGGTAAAGAAACGGTTGGCCGTTATATTTCCGGAACCTCTAAGAAACTCCGGCCAGAAGAACTGGACCTATTATTAAGTTCAGGATTAAAAGTATTTCCTATTTATCAGGAAAGTAATAACGCGTTGGATTGCTTTTCATACAAGCAGGGGCAGGATCAGGCATTTAATGCTTTAAAAAATGCTTTATCATACGGTTTTTTAGAAGATACTATTATTTATTTCCCAGTAGATTTTGATGCTTCTGAAAGTCAGTTAAACAAGGAAGTCATGGATTTTTTTAGAGGAATTAATTATCATTTTTCCAATCAGAATAAAAATCCTTTGCATTATCAGGTAGGAATTTATGGACCTCGTCAGATTTGCCAGAAAATAAGTGAGGAAAATCTTGCTGTGAGGAGCTTTGTAAGTGATATGTCCTCCGGGTTCAGTGGAAATATTGGCCATCCCCTTCCTGAGAACTGGAACTATGATCAAATCCGTGAATATTCCATAACCGCATCGGATGGAACTACATTTCCAATTGATAATATTGTGACAAGAGCTGGATCAGATATGGGAGAAAGCAGTGTTAATAATGACCTTCTTTCTAACATAGACTTACTTACCTTAGACTTTACGATATTATCGGATGAAGATTATCGACTGGTAGTCGCTCTATCCCGTATGTTTTTAACATATTTAAGAGAAGAAAATTATGCAATATGCGATATACTTTACGGAGAAATGAGGGCTACTAGAAGGAAAAGCAAGTATAAAGATAAATATCCAGGTATTTACTCAGATGAAACAGGACTTTTTGAAAGCGATTATGTTTATCAAACTTCTGCCCAGGAACGTTCTCGATTTGCATATACAGTTATGGACAATGTCCGATACACCAGGGAAATTATCATTCAATTAAAACAAAGTGACGCAGCAATTGCCATGTTTGCCGGCTTTCTCCCAATTGTAGGAACCGCTCTTGGGCCAATTACAACTTATCTGTTTGAACGCCAGCAAAGCGAGGATGAACAAAAAACCTCTTTGGATTTTCTTGAGGGTGTCACACAGGATTACTTTGTAGATCAAGCTGTTGAAGCCTTAGAAGGAACTCCTATATATGCGAAATATGCTCCTGTTTTAAAATATCTATATGTATTATATGGTATAGCTGACATTATTTCAATGTGGGCCGATGAGGACGTATTCTATTATACTGTAAACGCTGGAGGTGTCTCTGAAGGTGCAGAAAAATTTAAAATTGTTCCCGAAAATTTTTATGTACGGTTAAACATTTTATATGATGATCCAGTAACAATGCAGGCTACATTAATTGAAAATATTATTTATGCTGATAGCGATCAGCCATCTGTATTTTGGAGGCAGAAATCTATTGTCTAAATGCAATAGGGAGGCCATATTCTGGCCTCCCTTAAATCTAACCAATCATATACAAAAAAAACAAGAAAATTCCAAGTATAATGCTAGAAATTGATATTTTTCTAATAACAGGATATTCACTTTCAGAAGGAATAAGAAATTGACTTTTCCATAATCCACGAATAGTATAAAACATATCAGGATAAAAATAAATTGCAAATCCATATGCCAAAAGCATCATTCCTATGAATCCCAACACCCCTTCACGCTTAGGCTGTGAATCGAGAATTCTGACCAATTCTTCCGGATCAACATATTTTTCTTTCGCATCTTGATACTCTTCTTCATCAAAACCAGTAAACCTCTCCAAATATGAATCATAGGTAAATCTATACCCCTCTGGATAATATAAGCTAATCCTTGAGTCATAAATCTCGTATGAATATGTTGTTTCTCCATCTCTAAATTCGTTATATTCTGTATCGAGAATAATGGATTTATTATCATTTATTTCATATTTGTGCCTTGAACAGCCTGTTAGTAACAACAGCAAACTCAACATTGAAATAACTTGTACTAAATATATCTTTTTACAGCGCATAGCATATGTACCTCCTTTAGATATATGCAGACTAAATGCTATCTAATTATATTTCATCGGGAATGAAAAACTATCAATTTATTTCATACAAATCTTACTAGCTGCCAAGCACTATACAGTTTTTATATATAGAATAAATGATATCAAATTAGAATGCAACAAAAAAGCTGTTTTAACCGTAAACACAAAATTTTAGGCTGGAGCTAAGCAGACGTTCCAGCCTAGAGATTTCCATTTTATTCCAGCGGATAATTCAGGTACTTATAATGATTCGGGTTATGAGTCTTAGCCATTTTGCTTATCATTCAGACAAGCATACTGGCATCAGACTGAGTATCACTAAAGATGCGGTTTTCCCTAGTTATGGGACGAATGAAATTCTCAAGGTTATTGCTGAGACTAAACCGCCTATAGCAGATTTTGCGCCGGAGGCACTTTATCTAGTGATTAATGCAGTGTTCTGTATACTGCTGATAGTCAGACATACCTCTGGTGTGGTATTCCATGATCAACTAGTACTGTCTTTCTATAGGGCTTCAGGCAGCTGGCATTTATAAATCACTTCTAGAATTTATAGTGAATGCTTATATATCGCAACGATAATGGAGTGAAATACTCACATTGCCACTAAACAATTATACATAAAATCAGTGTGATGCACAGTCCACCTTAAATATTAGCGCTTACTCTGTATCGAAAAAACTATCTATGGTGCAGTTACTTCCATTCACATATTGCAGAAGATAACAATTTTTATTTATATAGTTTACACTTTTTATTTTTGCTCCTTATTAACTAATGAGAATAAACGAAAGGCGGTGATGACCAATTGGGTATGAATCAAATAAAAAAAGTTTTATCTAATTATCGGAAAAGAGCACCTTGTTTACTAAGATTTATTTAAATAGTATCGCAACATCAAAATCAAAAATGAAAAAGGAGAGATAAATATGGGTTATCATGCAATAAATGAAGGGTCAAATATTCCAGTATACTGGGCATCCGATTGTCCTAGTGACGGAAAAATAGGAACACTGTACAATGGTGAAGTTTTTACTCTCGTCCGAGAGCACATGGGGTATTTCGGCCACTACGAAATCAGATTCCTTAAAAACAATGGTTCATATGAATTAGGCTTCATCAATAGTGGACAGTATGGAAACCTGGCTTATTCTGGACAGAGTGTAACGGAATCCGCCTTGGGCAGTGCCTGCTACCGCTTTAAGCTCAGAAAAAATATGAATGTGGTATCTTCAAGCGGAAGTCATCACACAACATTAAGCACCGGAGATTACGTATACACACGTGGGGCAACTTGTGGTGAAAGTAATCCCGCGAACATGCACATTATCGGATATAAAAAAGGAAGTGCCGGCGTGACCAGTTATACAGGATTCTTAACGCTCAATTATGCCGGTGGATCGATGTTTTCCAAGAATTTCTGCCTCTACAAAGCGTAACCAATCGTAGGACATTCTGCTTTTTTAGGCAGCAATGAAATCAATCATATGCCTTCTTTCCAATCAAATATTATACAGCTGGGAAGAAGGCGCTTTAACAACCTGTAATCAGTGATGTGATCAATATGAATTTAAAGGTTTTAGAAGTTCAGGAATGGTATAATCAAACATACATAAGGATTCCCAGATATGTTTATATTGAAGAGGATGAAATTACAGGGGCATGAACTTTCAAAGCCTTAGTGCATGCCCTTCAATACGAATTAGGACTAACAGCAGATGGAGTATTTGGCAATGGAACAAGGAACAGTTGTGCCACTATTGGTGCTGATACAACTTCTGAAAATTTAATAAAAATTCTGCAATGTGGCTTTTATTGTAAAGGGTATGCTTGTGGAAGAATTAATGGCGATTACGGTTTACTTACAATAAGTGCAGATCATTTCTTCAAGTCAGATTTCGGTTTTCCAAATAAAGATGAAAATATGCAGCCGGTTTTTATTCGTGCTTTATTAAATTCTGATGCCTTTAAAACGGTTAAAAAGGGAAAGACCTATATTCGGGAAGCGCAGTAATATTGGAATGCCAATTACGTAAGAAAAACAAATTTAATAGGACTAATTGCCTGTAACGGCATCAGATGGCACTAAGTTTGCTGTAGATAAAAATGTTTCTTCTGGAAAAGACAACGGTTTTGCATAAGGGGGGAACTATGTGCGGTGAAAATTTCAGAGACTGTACCAGACATTCCATGATGCTCCAGGAAGATAGATATTATGAATGCATCACTTGCGGATATCAGGTAATGCCTCCTTTCCTTCAGGATGAAGAGGTCCCTTTTGCTGCTGGTTATCTGACAATACGCGCTTTAACAGCCCTTTATTCCATTTCTTTGGGGCATGACAGATATAGGAACATGTCATGCACGGTTTGACTAAAAATAAGAGGCCTACTTTTGCATATCTGTCAAAAATTTTAATCACGATTTTCCTTTACTTTTTATCTGTAGATTTAATTCCAACCTCTAAAAATTCCGCAGAAAAATTAAATGTATATCCGGATTTATCTTCCTGGTCGGAAGCAAGGATATCTCCATAAAGATTCACTGTTTTTTCTTCCGTCCCCAAGTTAATACCGCATGCATATAATTCTCCGTCCTCTTTTCTGATAAAAGTAGTATAGGAATACCGGACGTCATCATACGGATCAAAATCTGGCAGATCATCGCTCGGTATCCGGTTTTGCTTTGAATTCAGCATATCCAGCCATACCATATCTACCTCGCTGCATACCATTTGTGCCTCTCTTAGGTAGTCTCTCTCAGAACGGATCCCGCATTGCCCCCACACATTATTTCCCCAGGTCCATAAATTATTATTCTGATCAATAGCCGCCGCCATATCCGCCCCACAGACTGTGTATTTTGCATTCTCAACCATTAAAAGGGGAGTCTCACTATACATTTGATCCAGCTTATCAGTACCTGTGGTACTATTGAATCTCCCCCACCACCATACGTTATTATCCTCTGTTAAAACAGAAATACTTTCTCTGCCTGCAGAAGCAAATAACACGTTTTCCATTAGCAGGACAGGCTCTGCAGTAATATTCAGATGATAGTTCCCTTCCTCACTCTCTTTTAGGGGAAGGCGCAATACTCCCAGTCTGTTGGACCCCATGCCATACAGCTTATGGTCTTCCGTTAAAAATATCATAAAATATCCATTTTCAGAGGCATCCACATGGATTACATTTTCAGCAATCATAACGGGCGTGGAATAGATGGCAGCAAGTTCATTTCGATCCTCCTCTTTTGGTATGCCTAATTGCCAGTATTCATTTTGCCCGGTTCCCCACAGAACGTTCTCATGATCTATATAAAAATGGTTTCCTATGTTGAATCGATCTGTAATATATCTACTCTCTATGTTTGCGAACTCTTTTACCGCCTCGTCAAGGCTGCCTGCATAATATTTTGTTGGTTCCGAAGGGGTACTTACCTCCAGAGTTTCCAAAGGAACGGTTTCCTGTTGACGCGGCTGGCAAGCTGTATTACCAATGATAAGTAAACTTAGAAATATAAATCCAATTAATTTCCGTTTCATAAAATATTTCCCTTTCTGAGTAAAGATTTTAGGCTAGTGCCCGTGCTGATAAACGATTGTATTAGTCACTTTTATTAAACTATCTATGAAAAAATCCACATTACCCACTCCGGTAGGGTTTTCATTTTACTACACCAACAGTAAAATTGTCTAAGTTAAATAGGCCTTTATATCTGGCTTCACATATAACAAATCTATTACTGCATGTCAATAGCCGGCAAATATTCTTTATATATTCATATGCATATCTTAATAGTTTCTTTTATACATGATGAAAGAACCACGTTGTTTCTATTCAAAAACTTTCAAAAAGTAATATTTCTCTTACTCTTAATAATATACAGGCTTTTTTAATGTCTGTTTCTAAATTCACCTTCCTCTCCTTATTAATATGTGACTAAACACTGAAAGGAGGTTTGAAGTGGAGGAACTGGTAATACAACTTACTCAATCCCAAGGAATTTGGGCCGTTTTATTTGTATTTCTATTACTGTATACAATTAAGAAAAGTGATAAACTTGATGAAATGCAGGATGCCAGAGAGAAAAAGTATCAGGAACTAATATCGGAATTGACCGATAAGATCTCAATTATCAATGTTATGAATGAGAAATTAGCCAACATATGTGCATCACAGAACAGAAATACCGAATAAACACCGACCGCCTTTATGGCGGTCTTTGTTTATTATAATTATGGTATTAATATTCTTTTCTTTATCCGATTGATGTACTGGCGGCTATAACCTAACTTTTTCCCAATTTCATCATCACTATAACCATATAAGATTAAACTAATAATCGAACATTCCAGTTCGTTTTTTCCTTTGAAGAAATTCTCTAAGTCCATTTTACAAATACATTTCTCTATTTCATAGTCTGGACGGGAACCTGATATTTGATTAAGATCCGGGTATATGTTGGATTCTTGCTGTTTTTGGGCATCAATACTGTCATAATATAATTTACAAAATTTATGTTTAACTGCTTTATTTATGTAAGCAATACAGCTATATTCATCATCAGTTCTGGTCATTTTAGTTACCCCTTCATAAAGGGCCAGTGTTAATTCCTGTAAACAATCTTCATATTCCAGATAATACAGTTTACGGGCATATGACTTTATGAGAGGTTGAAAACGATCAACTAACTCTTCAAAATATTGTTCATCTCCAGTTTTCTGATATTGTTTGACAAGCAGCCTGATTGTATTTTCCATTTTGCATACTCCCTTTTTGAATGTAAAAAGGAATAAAATGCAAATTTAGAAACTAAAATCATTAAATATTTTGGCTGTTTCAATATACCCATCCGTTCTTATGAAAAAATAAATCCATACCTATTTTTGAACAGATTTAAAGTGTTACATTAATAACTAAAAATAAACTTATAGTATGACAGAAGAATAATTACGTTTCAAAGTAACTCTGCATTTAAGACTAATTTATGCTTGAGCCTCCCTTCTTTTTCGTAGTGCCTATTATGGGCCACATAAAGCATTTTCAGCATGCTTTCTTTGGGTAGAAGTATCGCTTTGCCGGCGTTTTATCTTTATTGCAACTAATGCTAACAAACGAAGCAACCACTCTCCCCCCAAGGATATAGATGCCATTTTTTAACTGTAATCTGTTATATTCTCAAAATTATACGATTAGAAAACTTCCCAGTTATCCCGGTATAGCAGCCCTTTTCAACGGGAGCAGTCTAAAAACTATATCATTTCGGACACGTTTAACAGTATTATGGGAAAGCCACAAACCGGAACCAGTAGTTTTTACCGCAGACTGCCAGTCTAATCATTACCCCCACAGCCATGAATACACACATAAATAGTCTTCTCAGTGAAAAAGTTCATCCGACTATACAGAGCAAACTTGATTGAAATAATCATGATCTATATTAATTTAATCGTGTTTCCAGATGTGTAACATAGGCTTGGGTTTTCTTAGAATACAGTTTTTAAATATGCATTGAAATTATCCCTCTTTTTTGTAGTTCATAAGTTATACGTTTCTTATGAAGCTAACATAACAAAATGGTATTTATTTACAGAAAATTAAGAAATAATGTAACAATTCTTAATTGTTTATAAGCTGACTAACATGATATTGGAGATATTTCATATTAAAAACTATATAGTGTCTGTTTTCCTGGTTGTTCTGTCAAAATCAGCATAATAGCTGTTCAGACTTTTAAAATCTTTTTAGCAAAAATTTAAGGTTCCATTCTTTTAAAAGTTTATTTATTTGTGGTAAAAAAAGGGGCCACCACACTAATTAATATAGTGCAGTAACCCAATACTCAGATTTTTCGTGCTTACGAATTTACCCGATACCTTGTTTATTCATAATATCCATAATCAAAGTATTCTGTAGCTGATTCCAATAATGTTGAATTTTTATATGTTGAAGCTGTAACTTTTAAACGATAGTTATAGTTCTTGGCAATTCCATATTCTTTTGTATATGCAATATTCCTGCCCGCACTGGATTCACTCCAACTTTTAATTGTCTTCCAAGAGCCCTCCAATTGCTGTAATTCACATTTTGCCGTCACTTTAGTGACCTCAATTTTATCACTGCTGCAAGCTACCGTTATCTTAGCATAATTCTTATCATCTACTTTCATACGGCCAGTTATCATTGTGAGATATGACCACTGAGGCCCGACCACTGGAGATGCATATGCAGTGATTGAAGATACCGCCAACACCATTAAAAATAAGGATACTAAAAATCTCTTTTTTAAATGTTTCATAAAATCCCTCCTAAAATAATATTCTTTCTATCTTTTACGATTGAAGGGACTGTAATATAACAAAAAGCAAAAATTATTTTATACTTTTCATGATTTTTACAGCTTCTTCATAAGATATAGGACCTGCTAAATAAAACTGTTTATTATCTTTAATCATCAACATTCTGATTTCTTCTTCTTTCTGAACTAAATATGCCTGGTTCCCATCTATTTTAATTTCTGCGGTATCCCCTTCCTCCGTATCAATAGCTATACTGTCTACACTATCGAAAAAAAAGAACGTATATACCTGTTGTTTTTGTTCATTTAAATATTCAATATGAAATTCCCCTTCTTCTTCATGCACTGCCAGTGAGGAAAATCCTTCCGGTTCATAATACGGTTCATATTCTTTATAATTTTCAGTAAGGCCAGTGTTATTCTCCTTATTGAAATTAAATAAAGTCGATTTTTCTTTTATCTCGGTAAAAAAACGGATTATTGGAAGCCGGAATGCCTCCACCTGTGTTACTGAAAATGTACTAATACCAAGAAACAACAAAACCCCTGCGGCCATCTGGTGGAATCTTTTTGTACGCCTGGATTTTTTCTCGGCTTTTTCTGCCATCTTGAATATTTCCCGGATTCTCTTTTCATGTTCCTGCGAGAACACGTGTGGATTCAATATTTTATTGTCACCCTTATATTTTTCCATTTCAATATCATGTTCCAGCTGTTCTTCAAGTGCAAGTTCTAACAGATAATCACTTTTTTTATTTTTAAAATCATCATTCATTTTCCTCCACGCTCCTCTAGTTTCTCTTTCAAGATTGCCTTGGCCCTCATAAATCTCACATTAACATTATACTCACTTATATTCAAGATTTTCCCTGCTTCTTTCGAGCTTAAATGATGAAGTACCTTTAACCGCAGAACATCCTTATATTTATCATCCATCTTATCTATACATGATATTACATCCCGATAATTTTCCATCTCTATGTACAAATCCTCAGTGCTTTTTTCGGTTCGCCGAACTTCAATATCTTTATATAAAACCGACTCGTTCTTATTTTTCCTCAGATAATCAATCGCTGTATTTTTAGTTATTGTAATCATCAGATTCTTGCACCTGGGTTTGTCAATATCTTCTACGTCGATACTATTCAAAATTTCGATTACCTTGATTAAAGACTGTTCAACAATATCTTCTGCATCATGAGAATTTTTCAAGACATCATATGCAACTGAATACATTGTATTTTTGTGCCTTTCATAAATACGTTGAAATTTTGACAAATCCTCTTTACTATCTATTAGGTCAGATAACATTTTCATACTCCCCCATTTGTAATATGCTTTCCTTGCATTATATCAAAGCATTATCACCATTGCAAAGATTTTTACGGTGTACAATATTCATTGATTGTTCTATTTATATAATCATTTGCTTTCTGTATATTTATATTTCTAAATAAGTAAGACAATTTTCAGATGCTAAATATAACAAACTTCGATATAAATTTATAAAACATAACAAAATAATTATAATTAAATCTTATCTATAAAACTGCTATGATACCCGAATACTTGCCGTGTATTGCCAGGAATCAGGGATGATTGTGCTAAGCTGATGGAAATTGATTTTGGAATTCGAATAGTCAAAGAGCTGTTAAGCAGTATTATATCTACACTTAGACGCCTAAGAAAGTATAATCAACACATAATAAATAAAGAAAAATAACATTAAAACGGCTTGGAATGATCTCTCCATCTTTTCCTGATTTAGAACAAAAAAGGAGCGTTGCTCCACAGAAGATTTTTCATCTGTTTTGCAACGCCGCCTCTATTCATCGGACTATCTTATTTCCTGACAGCCACTTCTTTTGTTCTTACTTTACGTCAATTGATTCCTTCTCGATCCTGATTTCCCAATGAATCAGAAAGGTAAGGGCGGCTCTTAAGATGATGATGGCTGCCACCACTGCCACCTCCGATAATTCCCGTACCACAACAGTACGGAGAATCTCGCTTCCCAACTTAAATTCCAGTCCCAGGGCCATACCCTGAGCCAGATTTAAGCGGATATCCATATTGTGTCTGATACTGTCACGGATTCCCCGAATACCTGTGACGATGATTGCAATTACCCCCATAAATTCGAAGAATAAAATGGCTATGTCCACGACTTGCCGCAGAAGTATTTCCATGCTCTCAGCCATAACTGTAACCCTCCCCATCTCTTTTTTAGTTGGACTTTACCTCTTTCCACGCTTCGTTGTAAAGTGAGTCCACATCATTTCCAAGATACTGGAATACTTCACTGTTCTTCAACTTGTCAGAATCCGGGAAAACAGCCTTGTTACTCTGGATTTCCGGGTCTAATAAGTCAAAAGCGCCCTTGTTGGGAGTGGCATAGGTGATGTATTCAAAGTTTTTCTTGGCAATGTCAGGGCGGCAGAGGAAGTTAATCCATTTTTCCGCATTTTCCTTGTTAGGAGCATTGGCAGGGATTACCCAGGAATCCAGCCAGAGATTGGTTCCTTCTTCCGGAATCACGTATTCCAGGGAGTAATCGAGGCCCAGCTCTTCCACTTCATTCTGAATATAAAGCATTTCTCCGGAGTAGATCACGCCTACAGCGGCCTCGCCGCCGATCATCTTGTCACGGACCTGGTCAATGACGTAGGCCTGAACCAGAGGCTTCTGACTGATCAGAAGTTCCTTTGCTTCGTTGATTTCCGCTTCATTGGCGGTGTTCATGGAATATCCCAGAGACTTTAAAGCTACCATAAAGGCGTCACGGACGCTGTCCTGCATCAGGATGTTGTCCTTGAATTTGTCATTCCAAAGGTCAGACCACTTGGTCGGAACGTCTTCCGGTGCCACCAGGCTGGTGTTGTAAAGGATTCCTACGGTTCCCCAGGCGTAGGGCACGGAATACTTGTTTTCCGGGTCAATGCTTTTTGCCATTTCCAGGTACTGAGGGTCGATTTCCTTTAAGTTAGGCACGTTGTCAAAGTTGATTTCTGACAGAAGGTTGTTTTCGATCATTTTCTGAATCATGTAGTCGGAAGGACATACGGCATCGTATTTCACGCCGCCTGCTTCGATGACAGGATACATTTCCTCGTTGGTTTCAAACATATCGTAAACCACCTTGATTCCTGTTTCTTTTTCAAATTCTTCGATGACGGATTCGTCAATATACTCTCCCCAGTTGTAGACGTAAACTTCGCCTGCGGCTCCTGCCTTTGCAGACTGCTTTCCGCATCCGGCAGCAGCAGAGGCAATCATGGCAGCCAGGGAAACTGCGGTCATAACCTTAAATAATCTTTTTTTCATATGGTTGTTCTCCTGTTATTTTTTCTTTTCGGTGCAAAGTTGGTGAGCAGAAGCAGCACTAAAACTGCGATGAAGATGATGGTTGACAGGGCATACATAGATGGCCTGATTCCCCGGCGCACCTCGCTGTAAATCAAGGTGGAAAGGGTGTTGATGCCGGCTCCCTTTGTAAAATGGGTGATGATGAAATCGTCCAGGGACATGGTAAAAGCCAGCAAAAATCCGGAAAGCACACCCGGAAGGATATCCGGGAAAATGACCTTAAAAAAGGCGTAGACCGGAGTGGCGCCCAAATCCATGGCAGCCTCATAAGTGCTCTTATCCGTCTGCTTCAGCTTGGGCATAACGCTCAAAATCACGTACGGAATGTTAAAGGTAATGTGCGAAATCAAAATCGTCTGAAAGCCTAGGGAAATCCCAAAGGCGATAAATGCCAGCATCAGAGAAATTCCTGTTACAATATCCGCATTGAGCATGGGGATGTTTGTAATTCCCATGAGCAAAGACCGCGGCCCCCGGTTCATGCTGTTGATGGCAATGGCTGCTGCCGTGCCGATGATAGCAGCAATGAGGGAGGACAAAAATGCGATCAGCAGAGTGTTGTAAAGGGCTGTCATAATGGTGCTGCTGGCAAAAAGGTCCTGATACCAGCGCAGGGTAAAGCCGCCCCACTGGGTGCGGGATTTGGAGCTGTTAAAGGACAGCACCATCATGGTGGCGATGGGTGCATATAAAAACACCAGAATGATCACCAGGTAAAAGTCCTGGATAAAGCGTTTGATTAAACCAGTTTTTCTTTTCATCAGAATGCTGTTCCCTCCCCGTTCTTGTCATATTTGGCGATGAGGGCCATGCTGATCAGAATGAATATCATCAAGACTAAGGAAAGGCCGGAGCCTAAATTCCAGTTGCTTCCCCTGGTGAACTCCTGCTCAATGACATTTCCGATGAGAAGGATTTTGCTTCCTCCTAAAATGTTTGAGATAACAAAGGTTGTGAGGGCAGGCACAAATACCATGGTGATGCCGCTTACCACTCCCGGAATGCTTAAAGGCATCAGGATGCGCAGCAGAACCTGAAAGGAATTGGCTCCCAAGTCCCTGGCCGCATTGATGACGCTGTCGTCAATTTTGGAAAGGACATTATAAATAGGAAGGACCATGAAGGGCAGGAAGTTGTAAACCATGCCCAGGATAATGGCCCCAGGTGTGTTGATCAGGCTCTGGGTGGGCAGATGAAGGGAAGATAATATCCCGTTGATGACTCCGTTTTTCTCAAGAAGAGTCTGCCATGCCAGGGTGCGCAGAAGAAAATTCATCCACATGGGCAGGATGAAGATAAAAACAATGAAGCTTCCCTGTCCCATGCCTCTGGAGCGAAGAACCAGAGCCAGAGGATAAGCCAGAACCAGGCAGAGAATGGTGCTGATAAAGGAAAGGCCCAGGGAAAGCCACAAAGCTTTTGCGTGTTCTGCCGATCCGATGGAAATGACATTTGCTAAGGTAAAGGCCCCGGACCTGTCGGTGAGGCCGTAGAATACGATCAAAGCCAGAGGGATCAGAATGAAGCCGATCATCCACATGATATAAGGACCTGATAATAATTTCTTACTCATTGATTCCCACGGCCTCCTCATCCTCTGAAGCCGGTTTGTTCATGATCTGGATGTCAAATGGGTCCACATGGATTCCCACCTTCTGTCCCACTGGGAACATGTCTGTGCTGTGGACCAGCCACTCAAAACCGTCGGGAGACTTGACTTCCATTTCATAATGAACGCCCTTGAAAATCAGATGGGTGACAATTCCGGTTAAGGAGCCCTGTTCCGGTTCCACCAGATCAATGTCTTCAGGCCTTATGACCACATCCACCGGGGCGTTGGTTCCAAAGCCCTTGTCCACGCAGACGAATTTGGCATGGAAGATTTCCACCAGCTCATCCCGCAGCATGATTCCCGGCACAATGTTGCTTTCGCCGATGAAGTCGGCCACAAAGGCATTTTCCGGCTCATTGTAGATGTTTTCCGGAGTTCCCATCTGCTGAATATAGCCCTGGTTCATGACCACAATGGTGTCGGACATGGTGAGGGCCTCTTCCTGGTCATGGGTGACGTAGATGAAGGTAATGCCCAGCTCGTTTTTCAGACGGATCAGCTCATACTGCATGTCCTGTCTCAGCTTTAAGTCGAGAGCGCCCAAAGGCTCGTCCAAAAGAAGGACTCTTGGCTCGTTTACGATAGCCCTTGCAATGGCGATACGCTGCTGCTGTCCGCCGCTTAACGAGCTTACGGTGCGGTTTTCAAAGCCGTCTAAGTTGACCAGCTTTAAGGCATATTTGATCTTGTCCTGAATGTAGGACCTGGATTTATTCTTGATTTTTAGGCCAAAGGCGATGTTTTCCGAAATGGACATGTGTGTGAAAAGCGCATATTTCTGGAAAACTGTGTTCAACTGGCGCTTGTTGGGAGGCAGGCCTGTGATGTCCTGTCCGTCAAAGATCACCTGACCTCTGTCCGGGCGTTCAAAGCCGCCGATGATGCGCAGGGTTGTGGTCTTTCCGCAGCCGCTGGGTCCCAGCAATGTGACAAATGTATTCTCCTTGACGGAGAGGTTTAAATCGTCCAGCACCATGGTACCGTCGAAATTTTTCGTGATATTCTGTAAATGAATGAGTGGCTGCCCCATAACCTCTTATCCTCCTGTTAAAAGCTCGGCGGAGAGCTGACCCAGATCAGGGCAGCGCCGGCCTTGCTGCTTAAGTAATGTTTTTTGTCTGATATAAAGTAAAAGGATTCCCCTTTTTTGGCTTTATATGTTTTATTTCCTATATGAATGGAAACACTTCCCTGCAGGACATATCCGAATTCCTCGCCCTCATGGGGATTGTCCGGATAAGTCTGCCCCCCTGCTTCTAACGTGAGGAGAATAGGCTCCATCATGTTTTTCTGCGCATTGGGAATGATCCATTTGATTTCGCTTTTCAGCTCTGCATCGTATTTTTCAAAATAATCAGCCTTGCCGAATACGATCTGTTCCTCCCTGCTTTCGTGAAAGAACTCCGCCGTGGAGGTCCCCAGGCACTGAAGGATGTCCATGAGAGTCGCAATGGAGGGGGAGGTTAAATTTCGTTCCAGCTGGGATATGAACCCCTTGGACAGTTCTGCCCGGTCGGCCAGTTCTTCCTGAGTGAGGCCCTTTAAGACCCTCAGCTCCTTTAATTTTCCACCTATATCCATAAGTTCCTCCTTTGTAAAGCGCCCGTAAGGCAAGACCGGACTAACGGTAAAATTAATTAAAAAGTTTAGTATTAATAAACATGCAGCATGATTCATTATACTGTTTTTTCATTGTATGTCAATAGTTTTTATGGAGGTTTTACGTGAAAAATGTAAAAAATATTGACGGGAAAATGGATACGGCTTATACTTATGGAAATGAGCGCCTTGGGTTTAAAAGGTTTGCTGTGCAACTGTCAACTGTATAGATATTTTCTATACCATAAAAAAGAAATGAGCCCGATAAGCTTATTTCTGCGAGGGAATGTATGATGAAGGGAAAGTATATGGCTTATGTGGGTTCTTACTCCTACAGCGGACAGGCCAAAGGGATTACGGTATATGATGTTGACGTGGAAAAGGGACGTTTTACGGAACGGTGTGAGGTAGAGGTTGACAACGCTTCTTATATCACTTCCTCCAGAGACGGAAGAACCCTTTATTCCATTACAGATACCGGAGTGATCTCCTTCCGAATTCATGAAAACGGATCGATTACAAGGCTTAATTCTGCCAATATAAAGGGAATGAGGGGATGTCACTTATCCATTGACAGCTCTGAAAAATACATATTTGTATCCGGCTATCACGACGGAAAGTGCACGGTGCTCCGGTTGAATACGGATGGTTCCGTAGGTGAGATCGTAACATCCGTATTTCACAAGGGCCTTGGCAGCGTGGCGGAGAGAAACTTTCGGCCTCATGTGAGCTGCTCCAGAAGAACTCCCGACGGAAAATACGTCATGGTGGCGGACTTGGGCATTGACCAGGTGAAGATTTACCGCTTTGATGAAAAGATGGAGGAAATGATTTTGGTTGACGCCATCCGGTGTGAACGGGAATCCGCGCCAAAGTGTTTCCGGTTCAGCTCAGACGGAAAGTTTTTCTATCTGCTCTATGAATTAAAGAATGTCATAGACGTATTCACCTATGAGACGGGAGACCGCCAGCCGAAGATCGAAAAGATACAGACCATTTCCACCACAGGAGCAAAGCGCAGCCAGCTCACTGCAGCCAGCTCCATGCGCATAGCCCACGATGAAAAGCATTTATTCTGCGGTAATGCCGGAGATGATTCTGTTTCAGTCTATAAGAGGGACCCGGATACGGGACTTTTGGATCCCGTATGCTGCCTTCCCATCAGCGGCAGCTATCCAAAAGACGTTACGGCCTTCCCGGATGATAAGCATATCGCTTCCGTCAACCATGAGTCAGGCAGCATCACCTTCTTTACGGTGGACTATGAAAAGGGCCTTCTCATCATGAACGGCAAGGAGTTAAGGGTCAATGAGCCCAACAGCTGCACCATTGTGAAAGTCAGAAATTAAAAGGAGAATGATACATGGCAGGATCAACACTGGGGACAATATGGAAGGTGACAACCTGGGGGGAATCACACGGAAAAGGAGTAGGCGTTGTTGTGGACGGCTGTCCGGCAGGGCTTAAGCTGGAGGAAGGGGATATCCAGGAATACCTTGACAGGAGAAAACCGGGCCAGAGCAGATTTACCACCAAGCGCCAGGAGGGCGACAAGGTGGAGATACTGTCAGGTGTCTTTGAGGGGCAGACGACAGGAGCTCCCATTTCCATGGTAGTATGGAACCAGGATCAGAGGTCTAAGGATTACAGCAATATTATGAATGTCTACCGGCCGGGCCATGCGGATTTTGGCTTTGATGCCAAGTACGGAATCCGGGATTACCGGGGCGGCGGGCGTTCTTCCGGAAGGGAAACCATCGCCAGGGTGGCTGCCGGGGCCATTGCGGCCTGCTTTTTAAAAAGCCTTGGGATCACGGTTACGGCATATACAAAGTCCATCGGACCGTACGATGTCAATCCGGAGCGCTTTGATATAAAGGAACGGGATCAGAACAGCTTTTACATGCCTGACAATGAAACGGCAGCCCTTGCTGCGGAGTACGTGGAGGAGATGATGTCAAAGACCGACTCTGTGGGAGGCGTGGTGGAATGCGTCATCGACGGAGTTCCGGCAGGCCTTGGCGATCCGGTATTTGACAAGTACGACGCGGCTCTTGCGAAAGCGGTCATGTCCATCGGTGCGGTAAAAGGCTTTGAGATCGGAGACGGCTTCCAGGCTTCCCGCGCCTTGGGCTCTGAAAACAACGACAGTTTTTCCGGAAAAGATGAAAGAGGAGCCAAAAAGAGGACCAACCACGCAGGAGGAATCCTGGGAGGAATCAGTGACGGCACCCAGGTCGTGTTCCGGGCTGCATTTAAGCCTACGGCCTCCATCGCCCAGACCCAAAAGACCATAAACCGCCAGGGCGAGGAACTGGAGGTTCAGGTCAAGGGACGCCATGACCCTGTGATTGTTCCAAGGGCAGTGGTGGTGGTGGAATCCATGGCAGCTCTTACGACTGCGGACCTGCTTCTGTCCAATATGGCCTCCAGGCTGGATAAAATCCAGGCCTTTTACGGCTGTTAAGCGCTTACATTTAAAAACGAGGAGAAACGATGATGAAAATTGCAATGGGAAATGACCATACGGCCATAGAGATGAAAAACGAAATCAAGGCATTTGTAGAAGGAATGGGATATGAAGTCCTTGACTTTGGAACGAATGCCACAGAAAGCTGCGACTATCCCAAATACGGAGAAGAAGTAGGACGGGCCGTTGTGGATGGCAAGGCGGACTTGGGAATCGCCATCTGCGGAACCGGAGTGGGCATTTCCTTAGCCTGCAACAAGGTGAAGGGAGTCCGGGCCTGCGTATGCAGCGAGCCTTATACGGCCAAGCTTTCCAGAATGCACAACGATTCCAATGTGCTCTGCTTCGGAGCCAGGGTCATCGGCGTGGAAATGGCAAAGATGATCACTGAGGAATGGCTGAAAGCCAGCTATGAAGGCGGAAGACATCAGCGCCGTGTGGATATGCTGGCAGAAATTGAAAACAGGTGTTGAAAAACAATCAAAAACGCAGGCAAAGGATGAGCTTTGGCCTGCGTTTTTTTAATTGATTTTATTGATTGAGGGGAAATAGCGGAACAGGACTTTGGCGATGATCTTATCTTTTTCCACGTATTTGTTCTTCCAGCGTCTGGCATCCGCGGAGAAGTTCCGGTTGTCGCCCAGCATGAAGTAGCTGTTTTCCGGCACCTCGAAGTGGGCGTCAGGCTCAGGCTCCATGGGTTCCGGCAGATATGGCTCTTCTAAGGGAGCATCGGAATTGTTCAAATACACCTTTCCGCCTTTAATGTCGATGACATCTCCCGGAAGTCCGATGACCCGCTTTACATAATAAGTCTTTCCGGTGGGGTCGTCGGGAAAATGGAAGATGACCACGTCACCCCGCTGGGGATCGTCAAAATAATAGGACAGCCTGGAGCCGATAACCCGGTCCTTTGCCATAATGGTCTGTTCCATGGACCCGGTAGGCACTCTGCTGTTCGCAATAATAAAGTTATTGAGCAGGAATGCGATGACAGCGGCTGTGAGGATGATCTTGACCCAGCTTATAATCTCTTCCCTCCAGCTAAATGTCCCCTGTTCTTTTTGTGTGTCTTCGTTTCTTTTCATGATATTTCGCTTCCCTTCCTGATGGTTCCATAACAAAGTTTAAATGAGATTGATTTATTACGCAAGGGGTTTCACAAAATGGTAAGAAAATATTCACAATCTCTTTGGAAAAGGATTCCAGTATTGGGGAAATCTATTGAAAATTACCTGTCTCAATGATAAAATATTTTTATCAGGAAGGACTAGGAGGAGCAATGAATGGACAAAAAATTATATGATCTGATGGATTGGGCCGGAATTGAGGAAATCGTGTATTCCGAAGCTACCAATCCTCATGGGCTTCTGGGGCCTCATGTGACAAAGGCGGGCCTTTTGATTCAGGCATTTATTCCGAGCGCATCAAAGATAACCGTTAAAACCAGGGAAGACGGGAAGGAATATCCCATGGAGCAGGCAGATGAGGCAGGCTTTTATGCCGTACTCATTCCGTCTAAGACCGTTGTGGATTACACCCTGCTGGTAACTTATGACAATGATGTGCAGGAAGAGCTTTTTGATCCCTATTCCTTTGATTCCAACTATACAGCGGGGGATTTGAAAAAGTTTGAGTCAGGAATTCATTACGGCATTTATGAAAAGATGGGAGCTCATCCCATGAAGATGGGTCAGGCGGAAGGCGTGCATTTTTCCGTATGGGCCCCCTGTGCCATGCGTGTCAGCGTGGTGGGAGATTTTAACCTCTGGGATGGCAGGCGCCACCAGATGAAACGGCTTGGGGATTCCGGGATTTTTGAACTGTTTGTTCCGGGCCTTAAGATTGGAACCATTTACAAATATGAAATCAAGCATACGAATACCGATGTCCAGCTAAAAAGCGACCCCTATGGAAATTACTGCGAGCTGCGCCCTGCCAGCGCTTCTGTTGTGTGGGATATTGGAACATACCAGTGGAGCGATCAGGAGTGGATGAAAAAACGGGCAAAGAGCAGTGCAAAGCAGCAGCCCATGTCCATTTATGAAGTTCATTTGGGCTCATGGCTTCGCAGGGAACCGGAGCTGGATGAGGCCGGAAAGCCCGTTGTCGGCTCTGAATTTTATAATTACCGTGAAATTGCTGAAAAGCTGGCGGAATATGTGATGGATATGGGGTATACTCATATAGAGGTGCTTCCTGTCATGGAACATCCTCTGGATGCTTCCTGGGGGTATCAGGTGACAGGTTATTACGCGCCTACCAGCCGCTATGGAACGCCTGATGATTTCATGTATTTCATGGATTACATGCACAAGCAGGGAATCGGCGTGATTTTAGACTGGGTTCCGGCCCATTTCCCAAGGGACAGCTTTGGACTGGCAAACTTTGACGGGACCTGTGTCTATGAGCACAAGGACCCCAGACAGGGAGCCCATCCTCATTGGGGAACCTTGATCTATAATTACGGCAGGCCTCAGGTGAAAAACTTCCTCATTGCCAATGCGCTTTTCTGGGCGGAAAAATACCATGCAGACGGAATCCGCATGGATGCAGTGGCTTCCATGCTGTATCTGGACTACGGCAAGAATCCGGGAGAGTGGGTCCCCAATATTTACGGAGGCCATGAAAATCTGGAGGCAGTGGAATTCTTAAAGCACTTGAATTCCATATTTAAGGGGCGTAAGGATGGGGCGGTTCTCATTGCAGAGGAATCTACCTCATGGCCCAAGATCACGGCTGATGTAAAGGAAGACGGTCTGGGCTTTGACTATAAGTGGAATATGGGCTGGATGCACGACTTTACCGGGTATATGCAGTGCGATCCGTATTTCAGAAGGCACCACTACGGAGAGTTGACCTTCAGCATGCTGTATGCTTACAGCGAAGATTTCATTTTAGTGTTCTCCCATGACGAGGTGGTACATGGAAAAGGCACCATCATGGGCAAGATGCCGGGAGAGGATTTAGAGGAAAAGGCCGCCAATTTAAAGGCTGCCTATGGCTTTATGACAGGTCATCCGGGCAAAAAGCTTCTGTTCATGGGCCAGGAATTCGGCCAGATCCGGGAATGGAGCGAAAACAGGAGTCTGGACTGGGATATTCTGGAGTATCCTCTTCACAGCCAGGTAAAAGACTATGTAAAGGCCTTAAACCTCCTTTATACGAGCCAGCCTGCCCTGTATCAGTTCGACTCTGATCCTGAGGGCTTTGAATGGGTGGAGTGTACGGATTCTGAGAACAGTATTATCGCATTTTTGAGAAAGACGAAGAAAAAAGAGGAAACGCTGCTCTTTGTCTGCAACTTTGATACCATTGCCCATGAGAAATTCCCTGTGGGAGTTCCCTTTGAAGGCAAATATAAGGAAATCTTAAACAGCGACGCCGCTGTCTTTGGAGGAGAAGGCCGGGTGAATGCCAGGGTGAGAACTTCCAAGAAGAAAGAGGCAGATGAAAGGCCCAATTCCATTGAAATAACTGTGGCGCCTTTAAGTGTGATGGTGTTTACGTGTACGCCTGAAAAGAGAAAACAGGCCACTGTGAAGAAAGCCGAAAAGACAAAGTCTCCGGCAAAAGTGAAAGAGAGAGGAGTCTCTAAGTAATGATATTTGCTTCCATTTCCACCGTACTTCCGGAAGAATCCCTGGCAGAGCTGCAAAAGGAGGTTCAGGAAAACTTAAACCAGTTAAAGCCCAATGTCCTTATGGAGACCATAAAGGGCTGGCTTCCTGAGCTGATCGCCTTTGGAATCAAGCTTTTGATCGCATTGATCATACTGTTTGTGGGCTCCAGGGTTATCAAACTCATTTATCGAATGATGAACCGTTCTTTCGTAAAGATGGATATGGAGATCAGCTTAAAGAAATTTTTGCTGTCCGTATTAAAGGCCTTCCTTTACTGTCTGCTGGGATTTATCATAGCAGGGCAGATCGGCATTAATTCTGCGTCCATACTGGCAGTGCTGGGTTCTGCCAGTATTGCCATAGGCCTGGCGGTCCAGGGCAGTCTGGCTAATTTTGCAGGCGGGGTGCTGATCCTGCTCATGAAGCCTTTCCGGGTAGGGGATTACATTATCGCCAAAGACGGGGAGGGAACGGTCCGGACCATTGGTCTGGTCTATACGGTGTTGACCACCATTGACAACAGACAGGTGGTCATTCCAAACGGAACCCTTTCCAACTCGGCCTTGACCAATGTGACTGCCATGGAAAAGCGGAGAGTGGATATTGTCATCGGCATTGGATATGATTCTGATTTAAAGAAAGCAAAAGAGATCATGGAAAGAATTTTCCGGGAGCAGGAAGGGATTTTAAAGGAAGAGCCTGTGGAAGTCTTTGTCAGCGAGGTGGCTCAGGGAGCCGTCATGCTGGGAGGCAGAGGCTGGACTGCAACGAGTGATTTCTGGACTGCCCGCTGCGGGATCATGGAGCGGGTCAAGACCTCCTTTGATGAGGCGGGAATTGAAATTCCCTATAACCGGATGGAAGTGCAGGTCAAGGAACGGCATTCCTGATATAGAAAGAATGGTATAAAAGAGGCGCCGCCATGTGATATGGGGCGCCTTTTCTGACCTCTTTTGGTTCTCTCTTATTTTATCTTATACGTAACCTTAACCTGTGCTTCCACGCCGATCTGGCCGGGTTCCACGACCACGGACTTAAGAGCTTCTGCCTTGGCGGCTCCGTCTCCTGCCATGCCGATATATCTGACATTCTGATAAGTAACCTGTTCTTCTACATAGACTACATCGCCCAGGGAAGAACCGCTGGCTTCTGCAATGACCTCTGCTTTTAACTTAGCGGAGGCAACGGCCTTTTTAAGAGCGCTCTTGTAGGTTTCGTCGTATTTGCTGGAAAGATAGCTGACGCCTTCAATGCTGTTGATTCCTGCCTCAATGCTGGAGGAAAGCATGGTTCCTACTTTATCGAGGGCAATATCGGATACGGTAATGCTGGTGCGCATCTGATAACCGATGATGGTCTGCCCTGTTTCCTTCCAGTCATACATGGGCTCTAAGCCGTAGCCTGAGGTCTGGATGGAAGTATCGGCAATGCCGAAGTTCTTCAAAAATTCAATGACCTTTGCGGTGTCTGTGCTGTTTTTCTCCTGGCACTTCTGGGGGTTGCCATCCTGGGTGATCACGGCAAAGGTGACCTGAGCCATATCAGGAACTACTTTAATTGCTTCTGAACTAAAAACCTGAACGGTCTTTCCTGACAGGGCATCAATGGAAGCTGCACCTGTCTGTGGATTGGATGCAGTGACGCTGGCCGCTGAAGCGGAAAGGTTTTCTGCCTGGCTGCAGGCTGTTATGCTGAGTGCTGCGGCTGCAATAAGAGCGGCAGCCAATGGTTTCTTTATTTTTCTCATAAATATTTCCTCCTTTATTTTCATGATTCTATTGTACCGGAAAATTTCAAATTAAGTCTTTCTTTTATCTTAACATTCCAGGTCGAAATTCATAGATTTTATTTACAAAAATTCCGGAAAATGGAACAGCAGCTCCTTCCTGACCAAAACAATAATAAAAGGAAGGAAAAGAGGACAAAATGTATATAATACGTACAACCGGCATAGGAAACATACGGAGAAAAAATAAAAGAGTAAAATATCTCATAAAACTATTGCATTTCTTTGTGCAATATGCTATTGTAATGACATAAGGTATTGGAAACGTTACCGAAATCGTTACCGACAGGTTTCGGCATGTGCGCAGAGCACGGAAGGAGGATATTATGAAATTAGGAAAACTGGCGGCAATCACTTTGGCAGCAGCTATGGCAGCCGGAACCCTGATGGGCTGTTCTTCCGGAAATTCCGGAGGAAATGCAGGAGGGGAACAGAAAACCACCCAGGCAGGTGAAACCAAAGCCGCAGGAGAGACCCAGGCAGCAGCAGAGGGAAAAGGACAGATTTATTACTTGAACTTTAAGCCGGAAGTAGCAGACATCTGGACAGAGCTGGCTGAAAAATATACGTCAGAAACCGGAGTTCCCATGAAGGTTCAGACCGCAGCAGCAGGAACTTACGAGCAGACCTTAAAATCAGAAGTGGCAAAGAAGGAACCGCCCACACTGTTCCAGATCAACGGACCCATCGGCTACAAGTCCTGGTCCAAGTACACCAGGGATTTAAAGGATTCCGCTATTTACAGCCATCTGGTTGATAAGGATATGGCAGTTAAAGACGGCGGCAGCGTTTACGGCATTCCTTATGTAGTGGAAGGATACGGAATCATTTACAACGATGCCATTATGCAGAAATACTTCGCCCTGGACGGCGCAAAGGCAAAATCCATGGATGAAGTGAATAACTTCGCAGCCTTAAAGGCAGTTGTTGAGGATATGCAGGCCAGAAAAGCGGACCTTGGAATTGAAGGCGTGTTCGCCTCCACCTCCTTCGCTCCCGGCGAGGACTGGAGATGGCAGACCCATCTGGCAAACCTTCCTGTTTATTATGAATATAAGGATGGAAACGTAGCTGATAAGGATGCCCTTGACTTCACCTATTCCGATAACTACAAAAACATTTTTGACTTATACATCAACAATTCCTGCACCGATCCCAAGATGGTAGGCGCCAAGACGGTTGAAGACTCCATGGCGGATTTCGCTCTGGGCAAGGCAGCTATGGTACAGAACGGAAACTGGGGCTGGGGTCAGGTTTCAGGAGTAGAAGGAAACACTGTTAAGGAAGAAAACGTGAAATTCCTTCCTATCTACACTGGAGTCAGCGGAGAAGAAAAACAGGGTCTCTGCATCGGTACAGAAAACTTCTTCTCCATCAACGGCCAGGCAAAGGAAGAGGATCAGCAGGCTTCCCTGGATTTCCTGGAGTGGCTCTTTACCTCTGATACGGGAAAAGATTATGTGACCAACAAGCTGGGCTTTATCGCTCCCTTTGATACTTTTGCAGAAGATGAGAAACCAACCGATCCTCTGGCAAAGGAAATTGACCGGTACATGAACAACAGCGATTTATACTCTGTTACCTGGAACTTCACTTCCTTCCCAAGCCAGACTTTTAAGGACAATTTCGGCGCTTCCCTTCTTCAGTACACTCAGGGCGGCAAGGAGTGGACCGCAGTGGTTGAGGATATGAAGGCAGACTGGGCCAATGAAAAGGCTATGACAAAATAACACAGATGAAATGGGAGATGGGTGAGAGCGGGGAAATGTCTCACCCATTTTCCATAGGAAGAAAGGAGGGCCTGCCATGCAGAAGACGATGAAACGGTATTTTCCGCTTTTTGTTCTGCCCACACTGGCTGCATTCACCATTGCATTCCTGTACCCTTTTATCATAGGCATTTACTTATCTTTTACGGAGTTCACCACGGTAAAGGATGCGGACTGGGTTGGAATATCAAATTATAAAAAGATATTTATGGATCAGAATTTCGTGAATGCTCTGGTGTTCACGGTGAAATTTACGGTTGTGTCGGTGGTGACCATCAATGTACTGGGATTTCTGCTGGCATACGTCCTCACAAGAGGGATTAAAGGGACTAATTTATTCCGTACGGTATTTTTTATGCCCAACTTAATCGGCGGAATCGTGCTGGGTTATATCTGGCAGCTTCTGTTAAACGGTATTTTAGCCAGGTTTGGGGTCACCCTTTCCTTTGATGCCAGGTACGGCTTCTGGGGGCTGGTGATTTTGATGAACTGGCAGTTGATCGGTTACATGATGATCATTTACATCGCAGGACTGCAGAATGTTCCGGGAGAGCTGATTGAGGCGGCAAAGATCGACGGGGCCGGAAGGTTTCAGATATTGGGAAAGATCATGGTTCCCATGGTCATGCCTTCCTTTACCATCTGTCTGTTTCTGACCCTGACAAATTCCTTTAAGCTCTTTGACCAGAACCTGGCGCTGACCGCCGGAGGGCCGGGAAGACAGACCAGCATGCTGGCTCTTGATATTTACAGCACATTTTACGGAAGAGTGGGCTGGGAGGGTGTAGGCCAGGCAAAGGCCACAGTGTTCTTTCTCATGGTGGCGCTCATTTCCCTGACCCAGCTCTTCCTCACAAGGCGTAGGGAGGTGGAAAGCTGATGGATAACAAAGAAATGGAAGTGAGCAAAACCACGGGAACGGTTCTCACCGTATGTCTGACCGCCCTTTCCCTTGGATTTTTGTTTCCGGTTGTGCTGGTTTTGATCAACTCCTTTAAGAGCAAGCTTTTTATCAGCAATGCGCCTTTTCAGCTTCCCAATGGGGACACCTATGTAGGCCTTGCCAATTATACGGAGGGCATACGGAAAACAGGATTTTTCCAGGCATTTGGCCGCTCGCTCTTTATTACGGTGGCTTCCGTTGCCGTCATCATCCTGTTTACCTCCATGACAGCCTGGTTTATAACCAGGGTGAAGTCCGTATTTACCAGCCTTTTGTATTACGTGTTTGTGTTCGCCATGATCGTGCCTTTCCAGATGGTCATGTTCACCATGTCCAAAACAGCCAATGATCTGTACTTGAATTCCATGTACGGACTGGTCCTTCTCTACCTGGGTTTTGGGGCCGGGCAGGCGGTGTTCTTATTCTGCGGCTTTGTAAAGGCTATCCCTCTTGAAATCGAGGAAGCGGCCATGATTGACGGCTGTTCTCCCCTTCAAACTTACATTAACGTGGTATTTCCCATGTTAAAGCCTACGGCAGTGACGGTTGCCATCTTAAATTCTATGTGGATTTGGAACGATTATCTTCTTCCCAGCTTGATTCTTCCGCAGGAAAAAGGTACAATACCTATGGTCATCCAGAATTTAAAGGGAGGCTATGGTTCCATTGACATGGGAGCCATGATGGCGATGCTGGTTCTGGCCATCCTTCCCATCGTTGTATTTTATTTGAGCTGTCAGAAATACATCATTAAGGGCGTGGCTGCAGGCGCAGTGAAGGGTTAGAAAACAAACAGAAAAAGGAGACTGGTTATGCGGGAATGTGGTATATTGCTTCCGGTTGCAAGCCTGCCGTCAAAGTACGGGATCGGAGCATTTTCAAAAGAGGCATATGAATTTATTGATCGGTTAAAGCAGGGGGGACAGCATTACTGGCAGATTCTTCCTTTAGGCCCTACAGGCTACGGAGATTCCCCTTATCAGTCATTTTCCGCATTTGCGGGGAATCCTTATTTCATTGATTTAGATGAGCTGGTAAAGGAAGGGCTTCTTTTGACAGAGGAATGTGAAGCCGTTGATTTTGGAGATAATCCAAGGGATATTGATTATGAAAAGATGTATTATAACCGTTTTCCTCTGCTGAGGAAGGCTTATGGACGGTGGAAAGACCAGGGCCATACAGGGGAGGAAGCGAGGGCTTCTTTAAGTGAGGAAACCGCCGGATACTGTTTTTATATGGCAGTGAAGAACCACTTTGAAGGGAAGAGCTGGATTCTCTGGGATGAGGATATCCGCCTCAGAAGCGAGGAAGCGGTTTTAAAATATGAAAAGGAATTGGCGGATGAGATCGGCTTTTACGGCTTTCTCCAGGTGAAGTTTGAGGAGCAGTGGTCCCGGTTAAAGTCGTATGCTAATGAAAAAGGGCTTCGCATCATCGGTGACATCCCGATCTATGTGGCCTTTGACAGCGCGGATTCCTGGTTTCATCCGGAGCTGTTCCAGTTTGATGACAACTGCAATCCTGTTGCAGTGGCAGGCTGCCCGCCTGACGGATTTTCCGCTACGGGACAGCTTTGGGGAAATCCCCTTTACCGCTGGGATTACCATGGGAAAACAGGGTATGAATGGTGGTTAAAGCGTATGGAGTACAGCTTCCGTCTCTATGACGTGGTGAGAGTGGATCATTTCCGGGGCTTTGACGAGTATTATTCCATTCCGGCCACCAATGAAAATGCCGTAGGCGGCTGGTGGGAAAAAGGGCCTGGAATTGCCATCTTTGACCGGATGAAAGAGAAGTTCGGCAAGCTGGATATCATTGCTGAGGACCTGGGGTTTTTGACTCCGTCCGTGTTAAAGCTGGTAAAGGACACCGGCTTTCCAGGCATGAAGGTGCTGGAATTTGCCTTTGATTCCAGGGAGGAGAGCGACTATCTGCCTCACAATTACAGCAGCGACTGTGTGGTCTATACGGGTACTCATGACAACAACACCTTAAAAAGCTGGTATGAGGAAATGTCTTATGAAGACAGGCTGTTTTCCGTGGATTATATCGGCAACGGAAGAACGCCCAGAGAGGAAATCCACTGGGATTTCATCCGTCTGGCCCTTGCCAGTGTAGCCAGGCTGGCGGTGATCCCCCTTCAGGATTACCTGGGGCTGGGAGAAGAAGCCAGGATTAACGAGCCTTCCACTCTTGGAAAGAACTGGAGATGGCGCATGATTTCCGGGGAAATGACAGAGGAACTTGCGGAGAAATGCAGAAAGATTGCCAGGCTTTACGGCAGGGTGTGACGAAAGGAGATGAGTATTTCTGATGGAGTCCATAAATATAAAGGACATTGCCAGGATATGCGGAGTTGGAATCAGCACTGTGTCCAGGGCTATTAACAACCATCCGGACATCAATCCGGAGACAAAAAACATGATTCTGCAGGTGATCAAGGAGAATAATTACATCCCCAACAACAGCGCCCGGAACTTAAAGCGCACCGATTCCAAAGCTATTGCAGTCTTGATCAAGGGCATCAGCAATCCCTTTTTTGGCAAGATGATCCGGATTTTTGAAGAGGAGATTCAGAAAAAGAAATACTCATTTATCCTGCAGCGTGTGGAAGAGCGGGAGGATGAAGTGGAGGTTGCCTTAGAGCTGATTAAGGAGAAAAAGCCGAGGGGAATTGTATTCCTTGGAGGCTACTTCTCCCACAGTAGAGAAAAGCTGGAGCAGCTCACGGTTCCCTACGTCCTCAGCACTGTGGGCATGACCGAGTACCTTGATGAATCCCCGGCCTTTTCCTGCGTGTCAGTGGATGACTTTGCAGAGAGCCGGAAGCTGGTGAATTATTTATGCGGGCTGGGCCATAAGAAGATATTGATTCTGGCGGCATCTTCTGATGATGAAAGCATTGGCCGCCTTCGTCTGGAAGGGTATAAGAAAGCGCTTGAAGACAACGGCATTGTCTGGAGTCCGCAGCTGGTGATGCACTCAGAAGGGTGCGGCGAATCCTACACCATGGACAACGGCTACCAGATGATGAACCGGGTGCTGGATAGAAAGCTGGACTTTACGGCTGTGTATGCCATTTCAGACAGCATTGCCATCGGAGCCTGCAAGGCTATTTTTGAACACGGGAAACGGATTCCTGAGGATTATTCTGTGGCAGGTTATGACGGCCTGGACATCGTTCATTATTACAATCCGGCTATTACCACCATACGGCAGCCGGTGGAGGAAATCGCAGAGGCCACCATCCGGATTTTATTCGATGTGATCCGCAATCAGGCGGAGCACCAGAAAAAAGTGTTTAAGGGCCAACTGGTCATTGGAGAATCCACAAGAGAATACGTTTCAACCAAATAAAAACAGGAGGAGGCGGTTTTAAACCGCTTCCTCCTATTGTGCTTTTGCCGTTTCAGCTTCTGTTGCCGTTTCGGCTTCTGCTGCCGTTTCCGTTTCTTCTTCGGAATCTTCGACGCTTTCTCCCTCTGGGGTAAAGGTTTTGTGCATCTCATTTCCGATCTTGTCCTTTGCGTTGACGGTCAGATTTTCTTTTTTGATTTCAAAGGTGATGAGGCCCGTGCTCCTGTCAATGGAAAGGGGCAGGATATCAGGGTTGTCCTCATCAGAGGCATAGATAGAAGAAAAGTCCACGCCTGACTGGGTATCCTCTAAGAAGAAGGAAAGGACTCCTTCGTCAAACCGGATTTCCTTCATGGAAGGGGGAGTGTCATCCAGCACATTGACCTGCTCATACAGGATGTTTTTCATCTGGTTTAAGCTGGTCAGCTTTATTTCAAGCACTCCGTTGTTGGTGAGGACTGCTGTGTAGGACTTGGAGCCTGTTTTTGTGGCCTCAACGGGAGTTCCGTCTAAAGCCATTTCCATGGAGGTGATGGGAAGAAGAGAGCTGATCCGCAGTTCCATGGTGGTGGAAATATAGTCCTTGCTTTCGCTTATCATGACCTCGCCCTTTGGCCTGGAGGTCACCAGCAAAAAGATCAGGCCGTTTATAACCAGAAACGGCAGGACATAAAACAGGAGAATTGTCAGGAAGCTGCTGCGCCCGCTGCCCTTTTTGTAGCCGGAGCCTGTTTTCCTGCGGTTGGATCTGGATTGGTTGTTATAGTGGTTCATACTGGTTTGCGTTCCTCCTGATAGTTTTTACGTTTCTAAGCATATCAGAAAATCAGGTTTCTTACAAGATTAACTGTTAAATCGTAATAATTTGTGATAAGATAGAAACTGGAAGTATGTCTGAGAAAGAAACTGAAGAGGAGATGCAGTATGGTGGAAAAAGCCGTTGCATTGGCAACCAGAGCCCATGAGGGGACTTTTCGGAAAGGGACCAGGATTCCCTATATCGTCCATCCCTTGGAGACAGCAGTGATTGTTTCCCTTATGACAGAAGATGAAGAACTGATCTGCGCTGCCATTCTTCACGATGTGGCAGAGGATGCAGGAATTACGGAGGAAGAGCTGCGGGCAGAATTCGGCCCCCGTGTGGCAGAATTTGTGATGGCGGAAACAGAGGACAAGACCAGATGCTGGAAGGAGAGAAAGGGCGCCACCTTAATTCATTTGGAGACGGCCTCTAAGGAAACCAAGATACTGGCTCTGGCGGACAAGCTGAGCAACTTGCGGACAACGGCAAGAGATATCCTGCTGGTGGGGGAAAAGGTCTGGGAGCGCTTTAATGAAAAAGACAAGTCAGAACACGCCTGGTACTATAAAGGAATTGCAGAGCGCCTGACAGAGCTGGAAGGACTTCCTGCTTATGAAGAATATAAGATGCTGTGCAGACAGGTGTTTGGATAGATTATAAAAAAACAACGATGAGGCAGCCCCGGTTTTTTGCCGGGGGCTGCCTCATTTTACTTTAAAGAGATTCCTACAGAGTTTTGGCCCTGTCTGAAATATTTTTATTGAAATTAATGACCTGATGCTCATAAGTGGATTCCATGAGCGGGGAGGAGATGATGAAATCCGCCGCTGATCTGGAACAGGCCATGGGAATGTCATAGACCTGGGCAATGCGCAGAAGGGCTTTTACATCCGGGTCATGGGGCTGGGCAGTTAAGGGATCGGAAAAGAAGATCACCAGGTCAATGCCGCCTTCCACGATCTTTGCGCCGATCTGCTGGTCTCCGCCTAAGGGGCCGCTGTTATAGCCCTTTACGGAAAGGCCGGTCTGGTCGGTGATCATCCGGGCCGTTGTGCCGGTGCCGCAGAGAATGTGGTTTTCCAAAATCGCCTTGTGCTGTCTGCACCACTCGATGAGGGTCTGCTTTTTGTTGTCATGGGCGATGAGTGCGATGTTCTTTTTCTTCTTTAACGTGAGTGTTACGTATTCATCCTGTAACATCAGAAGCCTCCTTTGCTTTTGCTTTCGAACCGGTTGGAACGGGAGCAATGCTCTGCAGGGAATAGGTGATGGAGAGGTCCTTTCTGGAATACTCCTTCTTAAAGGTCTGAACAATCCGCTTTAAAACCATTTCCCCGTTTTCATAAGTGGCGGTGGGTAAAAGCATTAAGTACTGGCTTACACTGTACCGGGTATATACATCTCCCCGGCGGAGTGAGCTGCGTATGGATTCGCCCAGCTCGTCCATGGCTCTGGCCTGGACTGCCGGCTTTAAAAGCTCTCCTTTTAAGTTGCTGATGGTCAAAAGGCATAAGAAGACGGAATCTCCGGTTCTTTCTGAGCCTCTTGTTTCCAACTGGTAAATATCCTTAAATACGGAAGGCTCGCAGAAAAATGCGCCGCTGTCTGAGTTTCCTTCCAGCAGGGCTTCCTGTATGGTGCCCAGGTCCATGGTGATTCCGTGCTTTTTGTCGCTGATCACCTTGTAAAGCTCCTTAAACTGGGCGGAGGGAGTGATGGAAAATTCGTTGTAGAACATGTCCGTCACCCGCTGGTAATGCTCCATGGCTTTCATCTGGTTTCCGCTCTGGAACAAGGCGTAAGTCAAGTAATAGTGAGCGTCTTCCAGATAGGGATCAATGGCAATGGCCCTCTGGCATACATCGATGATGGAAGGAAAGTCCGTTCTTTTATCCAAAAGGATGAGGGTCTTATGAACCAGCTTGCGGTAAAGGCTGTGATAATGGGTGTGAATGGGAATGACCCAGGACTCCCACTCAGATTTTGGAAGAAAGGTACCCTTGTACAGATCAAAGGCTTCCTGGCAGACAGATAAAAGGGCGTCTTCGGAAAGGGCGCCATTTTCCGTACGGAGGCACAGCTCCTCAAAGCGGTCTGTATCACAGACTGTGGTGAACTCCTTGGTCCAGCCATAGGTCTTGCGGTTTTGGACAACCAGCTCATGAGTAGGATATCCCAGCGGCTCCAAAAGCTTGCGCACCCGAAACATCAGGGTCTTTAAGGCCCCGGCCGGATTGTTGCTGGCATCGTCTTTCCAGAATAAGTCCATCAGCTCTTCCACCGGGATGTCCCGGTCCCGGAAAATGATGAGATATTCCAGAAGGCTCCACGGTTTTTTTGCCTGATTGTTTTGGTCTATGATCACTTTGTCTCCAATTGATATGGAGAAGCCCCCCAGCATATTTACATAAATGATAGATTCTTGATTGTTCATAAACATCTCCGTGTTTGTATTTTCTCTCCTAGTATATAGAAAAATCGTGAAAAAGTCTAGGGCTGCCATAGAAAAGATTGTGATTATTATAAAAATAATGTATACTGGTAGCAGCTTCAAATTTATAAAGAAAGAAGGGAGCAGCCATGAAAAAGAAAAAATTAGCCATTTTTGTTCTTATATTAGGTGTCCTCTTTTTTGCTGTCGGAGTGGGCGGTCTCTACTCTGAGCATTTAAGAAGAGTGCGGGCCCAAAAGCAATATGAAAGCCTGGCAGCCTTAGCCAGGGAAAGCACTGTCCCGGAAACAGAGGCCCCGACAGAGACGGTCCCGGAAACAGAGGAAATCAAGGAGACAGAAAGATACGTTTCTCCGATCCAGTTTGAGGAACTGGCAGCCATCAATCCCGATGTAAAGGGCTGGCTCAGGGTGGAGAATACATCCATTGACTATCCCATTGTCCAGACCGATAACAATGAAACTTATCTGGATACGGATTTTGAAGGAAATCACAGTGTGGCGGGAGCCATTTTCCTGGATTTTGAAAGTGAACCGGATTTTTCCGGCAGGCATAACATTTTATATGGGCATCATATGAAGAACGGGACCATGTTCAAGGACATTGTCAAGTACAAGGAAGAGGCGTATTTTAAGGAGCATCAGAAGATTACGGTCTATCTTCCGGATCGGGAAATTCACTTAAAGCCCATCGCAGTTCTTTATACGGCTCCAGTGGGAATCCGCCGTATGACCAAGTTTGACACGGAAGAGAGCTTTCAAAAGTATGTGGTGAATATGACAGAGGGAGGCCTTGTCATGGATATGCCGGAGGAGCAGCCCGCAAGGCTTTGGTCCTTTGTGACATGCAGCTATGAGTTTAACGATGCACGTACCATTCTCTATGCCGTTGAAGTGCCGGAGGTTGAAAAATAGGCTGTGCTGTGGTATATTAAAGCCGCCTGTTATTTTGAAATAAAAAAGATAATTTCTGATAAGCTGCAGTACATATATTTTTATAACAGCAGCAGAATAAGCAAAGAGGAGATAGAAGATGGGAAAATATTTTGGAACAGACGGCTTCCGGGGTGAGGCTAACGTGGATCTGACCGTTGAAGCGGCCTATGAGGTAGGCCGCTTTTTGGGTTGGTATTATGGACAGAAAAATCCGGAGGAACCCTGTACGGTTGTAATCGGAAAGGACACAAGGCGCAGCAGCTACATGTTTGAGTATTCACTGGTCGCAGGCCTTACAGCTTCCGGAGCCGATGTTTACCTGCTTCACGTTACGACCACCCCCAGCGTTTCCTATGTGGTGCGCACAGAAGGCTTTTCCTGCGGAATCATGATTTCCGCCAGCCACAATCCCTATTACGACAACGGAATCAAGGTGATCAATGAAAGGGGAGAAAAGCTGGAAGAGGATGTGATCGTGGAGATCGAAGCATACTTGGACGGAGAAAAAGGGGAGCTTCCTCTTGCCAAGCGGGATAAGATCGGACGCACCGTGGATTTTGCCGCAGGAAGGAACCGTTATATCGGCTATCTGATTTCCACCGCAACCAGGTCCTTTAAAAATAAAAAGGTGGCCCTGGACTGTGCAAACGGCAGCGCCTCTGCCATCGCTAAAAACGTGTTTGACGCTCTGGGAGCCGAGACTTATGTCATCAGCAATTCCCCTAACGGCTTGAATATCAATACAGACTGCGGTTCCACCCACATCGAGCACCTCCAGAGGGTTGTAAAGGAAGTGAAGGCTGACGTGGGATTTGCCTACGACGGCGATGCGGACCGGTGTATTGCGGTGGATGAAAACGGAAACGTGGTGGATGGAGATGCCATCTTATACATCTGCGGCAAGTACATGAAGGAGCAGGGAACTCTAAAGAACAACAAGGTGGTTACCACCATCATGTCCAACTTCGGATTATACAAGGCCTTTGAGAGAGAGGGCATTGAGTATGATAAGACGGCAGTAGGCGATAAGTACGTGTATGAAAACATGGTGACTTACGGAAACTGTCTGGGCGGCGAACAGTCCGGCCACATTATTTTCAGCAAACACGCCACCACAGGGGACGGCATTCTGACCTCCTTAAAGGTGATGGAGGTTCTTTTGGAGAAGAAGGAGAGCCTTGCCAAGCTGGTTTCCGAGCTTGAAATCTATCCTCAGGTCCTTAAAAATGTCCGTGTTCACGACAAGACTGCCGCTCAGGATGATGAGGCGGTGCAGGCAGAGGTGAAGAAGGTTGCCGAAAGCCTGGGACAGGATGGAAGAATCCTGCTGCGCCAGTCCGGAACAGAGCCGGTGGTGCGGGTCATGGTGGAGGCATCGGAGCTGGAAACCTGCGAAAGATGTGTGAATCAGGTTATTGAAGTCATGAAGCAGAGAGGCCACCTCCTTTCCTGACCGATTTAAGATCATAAAACGCCGCCGGAAGGAAGGGTCAGCCCTTTGTTCCGGCGGCGTTTGGCAAATCGAACTTTCTTGTAAACAGGAGTGATTCGTGGTATGATAAAAGCTGCACAATGTTTGATTTTGGGAGACCAGGACAATGGATAATAAAGACTTTTCAAATTTAGGAGAACAGATCCGGGATTCGGTGCAGGACGCCATTGATTCCATGGATTTTAAGCAATTGAATAAAACCATATCCGCCACAGTCAATTTTGCCCTGGAGGAGGCCAGAGACCATATGGTGAAAAAGCCGCCGAAGGCAGAAGGGCCGGGCTACAAGCCTTTTCAGACGAGCTATGAGCCCCGCGTTCCCCAAAAGGGAGAGCTGGTGTCAGTGAATCAGACGGGCCGTGTGGCGGGAATCCTCTATACGGTGTTTGGCAGCATTGGTCTGGGAATCATGCTTCTGGTGCTTTTGGTGGTGTGGATTCTGGCGCTGGTGGCAGAGCCTGTTTTCTGGGCAGTGACCGGCACTTCGGTTTTTTTGCTGGCAATGGCAGGCGGGTTTGGCCTCATGCTTAAGGCAGGCATATCCATGAGCGGACGGTTAAAGCGGGCTAAACTCTATATGAGACAAGCCGGAAAGCGGATGTACTGCGGGATCGAGGAACTGGCAGGGGCTGTCGGAAAGTCGAAGGACTATGTGGTAAAAGATTTGCAGAAGATGATTAAGCTTGGAACCCTGGGAAAGGCTTATCTCGATGAGAAAAAGACATGCCTCATCCTTGGCGATGCTTCTTACCGGCAGTATCTGGAATCCCAGAAAGCCCTTAAGGAAAGGGAACGGGTACAAGCTCTGGAGGAACAGGCGAAAAAGAAAGAAGCCGGAAGCTTTAAGAGAAATAAAGAGCTGGAACAGATGATGGCGGAAGGACAGAACTATTTGAAGATTCTGCGGGAAGCCAATGATGCCATTCCGGGAGAGGTGATTTCCGGGAAGATTTCCCGGCTGGAGGATGTGATACGCCGGATTTTTGATACGGTTTCCCAGCATCCGGAGCAGATGGATGAGATGGAACGGTTTATGGATTATTACCTTCCCACCACGGCCAAGCTGGTGACCACGTACCGGGATTTTGACCGGACCGGTTCCCAGGGGGCTAATATTGCCTCTGCCAAGGCGGAGATCGAGGGAACTTTAGACACTATTAACAGGGCTTTTGAGCAGCTTCTTGATGATCTTTATCAGGACGCTGCCCTGGACATCAGCACCGATGCCTCCGTCCTACAGACAATGCTGAAACAGGATGGCTGGGCAGGAAGTGATTTTACAGGAGGAAAGAAACATGAGTAAGGACATTGAAGCGATGTTAAAGGAAGGACCGGAACTGACTCTGGGACCCTTGGAGGAGACTGTTTTGGAATTAAAAACCGAGGGCGCCGAACTGGCGGTGGAAGAAGCGCCAAAGGAAGTGCTGACGCCTGAGGAAGAAAAGCAGGTGGCTGATTTTGCGGCCAAAATTGATTTAAAGGATTCAAACCTGGTTCTTCAATACGGAGCAGGAGCCCAGAAAAAGATCGCTGATTTTTCCGAGTCAGCCCTTGACAATGTAAAGTCAAAGGACTTGGGAGAAGTGGGGCAGATGCTGTCCCAGGTGGTGACAGAGCTGAGGGGCTTTGAAACAGAGGAAGAGGAAAAGGGCTTTTTCGGCCTGTTTAAGAAGGGTGCAAACCGCCTGGAAGGGATGAAAGCCAAGTACGCCAAGGCGGAAACCAATGTGAACCAGATCAGCAAGGTTTTACAGAATCATCAGATTCAGCTTTTAAAAGACGTGGCCCTGCTGGACAAGATGTACGATTTGAATACGGTTTATTTTAAAGAGCTCACCATGTATATTCTGGCGGGAAAGAGAAAGCTTGAAAAGGTACGCCGGGAAGAGCTTCCGGTGCTGATGGATAAAGCGCAAAGGAGCGGTCTTCCGGAGGATGCACAGGCAGCCAATGACCTGGCCTCCATGTGCGGACGGTTTGAAAAGAAGCTGCACGATTTGGAGCTCACCCGGATGATATCCATTCAGATGGCTCCCCAGATCCGTCTCGTTCAGAATAACGATACATTAATGACGGAAAAGATTCAGTCCACCCTGGTGAATACCATCCCCTTATGGAAAAGCCAGATGGTCCTGGCCATCGGCATCAACCATTCCGAGCAGGCGGCCAGAGCCCAGCGTGAGGTTTCTGATATGACCAACGAGCTGCTGAGAAAGAATGCGGAGGTATTAAAGACCTCCACCATTCAGACGGCCAAGGAGTCAGAGCGGGGAATCGTGGACATGGAAACCCTTAAAAAGACCAATGAATCCCTGATCACAACTCTGGATGAAGTCGTACGGATTCAGGAAGAGGGAAGGGCCAGACGCCGGGAGGCGGAAAGCGAGCTGGGCAGGCTGGAAGGCGAGTTAAAGGCAAAGCTTTTGCAGATGAGCCGGTAAGACTTGTAAAAACATTTTACGGCAGAATTTGGGCTTCCGGTTTTGAATCAGCGGAAATTGGGGCTGTAAAGTTAAGAAAATCAGGTTATGACCGTGAAAAACATGGAAGTGGCAAAATCCCTTGAATTTAAAAAGCGGGGATGCTATAATGCCACCAACATATCAGACGAGAGAACGAAGGAGTCTCAAGCGTACAAAAGTACGGTTGCGGCTTCTTTTTTATTTCATGGAGAACGAGGAGGTTTCCCCTGCATTTTGCGGGAAACCTCCTTGTTTTGATTCTGCCCGTCTGAATGATAAAAGATTGAGGAGGAAGCGATTATGAAAAAAAGGTTATTATCAGCAGCTTTTACGGCAGCAATGGCGGCAGCACTTCTTGCCGGATGCGGCTCATCCGCACAGCAGAGCGCTGCAGGAGGAAGTACAGCACCGGCGGCAGCCTCTGCCCAGGGAGGGGACGGCAAAACCATTAAAATCGGTGTGTTCGGCCCTGTCACAGGAGGTTCTGCTGTCTATGGGGAGGGAGCCCAGAATGCAATCGATATGGCGGTGGAAGAAATCAACTCCGGAGATTTGGGCTATAAGGTGGAAATTGTAAACGGCGGAAAAATCGTGGATGACGGCGGCGATGCCAAGCAGGCGATCAATGCCTACAACAGCCTGATGAAGGAAGAGCCCGGCGCCATCGTGGGAAGCTTCTTTTCTTCTGTCACCCTTCCCGTTGCCGAACAGGCTTCTAAAGATAATATGCTCCTTCTCGCAACAGGGGCTACCAATAAAGACGTGACTTTAAAGGGCGCCACCATTTTCAGGAACTGCTTTATCGACCCCTATCAGGGCAAGATGGCGGCCCAGTTTGCAAAGGAAAAGGGCTGGACGAAAGCTGCTGTTATTTACGCAAAAGATGATGATTACTCCAACGGCTTAAAGGATGCATTTATTGAAAATGCAAAGGCCAGCGGAATTGAAGTTGTATATGTGGGCGAATGCACCACAAAGGATACGGACTTTTCGTCCCAGACCTCTCAGGTCGTGGCAAAGGGAGCGGATTTCCTGTTTTACCCCGCATTTCTTGATACGGTTCCTCTTCTGATCGGCGCGGCAAGGGATGCAGGCTTTGAGGGCGCAGTCATGGGCGGTGATGGCTGGGATGGAACGGATACGGCAGGCTTTGAAGACAAATTTGAAAACTGTTATTTCACCAACCACTATTCTTCCGAGGATACGGCTCCGGCTGTCGTCAACTTTGTATCCAAGTATACGGAAAAGTACGGTACAGAAAGCTTAAACGCCTGTGCGGCTCTTTACTACGATGCCATTTACATGGTGGCGGAGGCTGCCAAGAACGGTGGCGCATCTGATACGGCTTCCCTGGTAAAGGGGATGACGGGAATGACTTTTACGGGTGTGGGAGGAACCTTTACCATGGATGGCAACGGCGACCCGGAGAAATCCGTGGCGATCAATACCTTTGAAGGCGGCAAGGTGAAATGGCTTATGACTCTTTCACCGGAAGGAACAAAGAAATAAATCTTGCAGGAAGGTCTGAAAAAAAGATAAGGAGATGTGCATAAAGGCTTAAAAACCTTTGGTGCACATTTTCCTTTTGAGAAAGGAAGGTCCTATGACATTTTCATTATTCTTTCAAAGCCTGATAAACGGACTGAACCAGGGCGCTATCTACGCTTTGATCGCACTGGGCTATACCATGGTGTACGGAATCATCCGCATGATCAACTTTGCTCACGGCGATTTTATCATGATTGGAGCTTATACCCTGTTTTACACCATTCCTTTGATGACTCACGCAGGAATGCCGGCCTGGCTTTCCGTGTTTCTTGCAGTGGTCATCTGCGCGGCGGTGGGAGTTCTGGTTGAGGTGATCGCTTATAAGCCGGTCCGCAAGGCAGGCTCCATGTCAGCCCTTATTACGGCCCTGGCCATGAGCCTGTTTCTTGAAAATCTGGCTATGGTCCTCTTTGGGGCGAAACCCCAAAATGTCCAGAAGATATTTGATCTGCCCTCCGTAAACCTGCTGGGAGCGGCTCTTCCCTTAAATGTTATTTTAACCATCTGTATCGGAATCCTTATGATGGCAGGGCTTCAGTTGTTTATCAAGAATACGAGAATGGGCAAGGCCATGCGGGCGGTGCCCCAGGACCGGGATGCTTCTATCCTGGCTGGAATCAATGTGGATAAGGTGATCACCATGACCTTTGCCATCGGTTCCGGTCTGGCCGCAGTTGCAGCCCTTATGTACTGCGCCAAATACCCCCGTGTCACCAATGATATGGGCTCCATGATGGGGCTTAAGGCCTTTATTGCCGCTGTCCTTGGAGGCATCGGAATCATTCCCGGCGCCATGCTTGGAGGAATCCTTGTGGGCCTTATTGAAATTTTTGTAAAGCTCTTTGCACCGGGCTGGTATGAGGCTATTACCTATGCTATACTGATCGTAATTCTTTTGGTGAAACCGTCCGGCATTCTCGGCAAGAATGTGGGCGAGAAAGTGTGAGGGGGCGGATCATGGAAAAGAGGTTTAAAGTTTCGTATTTTTTTAATTTCCTTGGTGTACTGGCGGTCTTTTTCCTGCTTGTCCTGCTTTTTGAAAACGGTGCTTTCGGCAAGTCCACCCAGTATTTTAAGGGAATCAGCACCACGGCCTGTTATACCATCATCATGGTGGCTTCCTTAAACCTGGTGGTAGGCTGTATGGGTGAATTTTCCCTGGGCCATGCGGGCTTTGTATCGGTGGGGGCGTATGCTTCGGCCATTGTGTCCAATGGGCTTACAGGAAAAGGGCTTCCTGATATAGCCTTATTTCTGATTGCCCTTTTAGCAGGAGGAATTGCGGCCGGTATGACAGGGGTTTTGGTGGGAATTCCGGCTCTCCGTTTAAGAGGGGATTATCTTGCCATTGTGACCATCGCCTTTGCAGAGATTATCCGGGTGCTTTTCTGCAACTTAACGATTACAGGCGGCGGAAAGACCATGAGCGGCATTTTAAAGCTTTCCAACTTTTACTGGAGTTTCTGGGTCATGGTCATATGCGTTACCGTCATGTACATGTATGTGCGTAGCCGGTTTGGCAGAACTGTGAAGGCCATCCGGGAGGATTACATAGCGGCGGCGGCTTCAGGAATCAATGTGACTTATTATAAAGTCCTCACCTTTACCGTAGCCGCCTTTTTTGCAGGAATCGGCGGGGGTGTTTACGCCCATTACATGACAGCCATGATTCCCACTAATTTTAACTTCATGTACTCTGCGGAGCTTCTTTCCGAGGTTATTATCGGAGGAATCGGCTCCCTTACGGGCTCCATCATCGGTGCGGCTTTTCTTTCTTCCCTTCCTGAGATGATGCGCCAGTTCTCCCAGTACCGGATGCTGGCATACTCAGTCGTTCTGGTGATGGTCATGATCTTTAAGCCGGGCGGCATCTTTGGAGCGTGGGAATTTTCCCTCATCCGTATCTATGACCGGCTGACAGATAAAGATGGCAGCGGGAAAAAGGGCCGGAAAAATACAGAAGGGGGTGTGTAAATATGGCAGGGACGGAAGGAACCATGCCGGTATTAAGGGCACAGAACCTGGGAATCCAGTTCGGCGGCTTAAAGGCGGTGGACAGCTTTAATATGGAAATCGGAGAGTCGGAGCTGGTAGGGCTCATCGGGCCAAACGGTGCGGGAAAGACAACTGTGTTCAACCTGATCACCGGTGTTTACAAACCTACGGAAGGGTCTTTTTACTTAAACGGGCAGCGGATGAATGGAAAAAAGACTCATCAGATCGTTGGTGCAGGAATTGCGAGAACATTTCAAAATATCCGGTTATTTAAAAAAATGACTGTGATCGATAACGTCAAGGCAGCCATGGGAGCCAAACTTTCCTATAACTTATTCCACGCGGTTTTCCGCACCTCCGCCTACTGGAAGCAGGAGAAGGAGCTGACAAAGAGGGCGAAAGAGCTGCTTGAGATCGTGCATTTAAAGGGAAAAGAGGATTATGAAGCGGGAAATCTTCCCTATGGGGAACAGAGGCGCCTGGAAATAGCCAGGGCCCTGGCTACGGATATGAAGCTCCTTCTTCTCGATGAGCCTGCGGCAGGGATGAATCCTACGGAAACGGAGGAGCTTTTGGATATCATCAACTACATCCGGGATGAATTTAAGATTTCCGTGCTTCTCATCGAGCATGATATGAGTCTGGTCATGAAAATCTGTGAGAGGATTCAAGTTCTCGATTTCGGCACCACCATTGCAGCCGGGACTCCGCAGGAGATTGCCAATCATCCAAAGGTCATTGAAGCCTATTTGGGTAAAGACGATGAGGAGGTAGAGGAAGATGCTTAAGGTAACGAATCTGGCAGTGTCTTACGGGGCCGTTGAAGCCATTCACGGCGTATCCTTAGAAGTCCATGACGGAGAAATCGTTTCCCTCATCGGGGCCAACGGGGCGGGAAAGACCACCATTTTAAGGACCATTTCAGGGTTAAAAAAGGCAGACAGGGGAGAGATCAGCTTTGACGGGGCCGACCTGATAAAAACAGAACCCAGCAAAATCATCAGTTTAAAGCTGGCCCATGTGCCGGAAGGGCGGCATATTTTTGCCCAGATGACCGTAGAGGAGAACTTGGAAATGGGCGCCTTTACCGATGGAAAAGACATGGCAGCCAATATGGAAGATGTATTTGAACGGTTTCCCAGGCTGAAAGAGCGGAAAAAACAGTTGGCAGGGACCCTGTCCGGCGGCGAACAGCAGATGCTCGCCGTAGGCCGTGCCCTCATGGCAAAGCCTAAAATGATCCTCATGGATGAGCCGTCCATGGGACTTTCTCCGCTGCTGGTAAAGGAGATATTTTCAATTATCAGGGAAGTGAACAAAAAAGGAATCACCATTTTACTGGTGGAACAGAATGCGAAAATGGCCTTATCCGTATCAAACCGGGCATATGTTATGGAGACGGGGAAGATCACCATTGAAGGCAATGCCAAAGATCTGTTAAAGGATGACCGGGTAAAGAAAGCATATCTTGGACAATAGGAGGCTGCGACCATGGAGGAGAATAAGAAGTATTTTGCCGTCGCCATTACCCGCACCTGCGGGAGCGGAGGCGGAAGCTATATAGGAAAAAAGCTGGCGGCTGATTACGGGATCGATGTATATGACAGAAAGCTTCTGCGCCTGGCATCGGATGACAGCGGGATCAATGAAACCATATTTGCCAATGCAGATGAAAATACGAAAAAGACCTTTTTATACCGCGCCTCAAGAAGAGTTTACAACGGCGAAACCATTCCAAGGGAAAGCGGAAATTTTCCATCGGATCAAAAGCTTTTTAATTATCAGGCAAAGGTTTTGCAGGAGCTTCTCCATCACGAATCCTATGTCTGCATCGGCCGGGCGGCAGATTTTGTCTTAAAGGATGAGCCCAATGTGGTGTCCGTATATCTGGATGCGCCCTGGGAATTCCGCTTGAAAAGAGAGATGGAGCGGCAGGGGATATCCGAACAGGAGGCTGCAAAATACATAGACAGACTGGATAAGTACAGGAGTTCCTACTATGTGTACCATACCGGCAGGATGTGGAAAAACCCTGAAAATTACGATCTCTGTCTCGATACGGAAAGCCTGGGGCTGGACAATTGCGTGGAATTAATAAAAAAATATGTGGAGCTGAAATTTGGGATTGGCCCAAGTGTGAAGGAGACAGTATGAAAGAGCTTGCTTATTATGACGGGAAGATCGGAAGCCCGGAGGAACTGATGGTTCCCTTTCAGGACCGGGTTCATTTTTTTGGAGACGGCGTTTACGATGCCACTGTTGGAGGAAATCACAGGGTATTTCTCATGCAGGAGCATCTGGACCGTTTTTACTCCAGCGCAAAGGCTTTGGATATTAAGATTCCCATGGAAAAGGAGGCGTTTGGAGCGCTTTTGACGGAGCTTCTTTCCATGGTGGAAGGGGAGACTCATTTTGTGTACTGGCAGGTCACAAGAGGGGCGGCTCCCAGAGATCATGTTTATGATGAGACAATGACCGGAAAGCTGTGGGTCATGATAAGGCCCAATAAGCTGCGGGACCCCGATGTGCCCGTCAGCCTCATAACAAGGGAAGACACCCGGTTTTTTCACTGCAATATTAAGACCTTAAACCTGATTCCCTCTGTCATCGCCTCTCAGGAGGCTTTAAAGGCGGGAGCCATGGAAACGGTCTTGCACAGAGGGGACACGGTTACGGAGTGCGCTCACAGCAATGTTTCCATTTTAAAAAACGGAACCTTCATTTCCCATCCTAATGACAATCTGATCCTTCGGGGAATCGCAAAGACCCATATGATAGAGGCCTGCTACAGGCTCGGCATTCAGGTTTTGGAGAGGGCCTTTACCCTGGAGGAGCTGATGGATGCCGATGAGATCATTGTGACCTCTTCTTCCAACTTCTGTCTCCATGCAGATATGATTGACGGAAAGCCGGCAGGAGGGAAAGACCCGGAAACCTTAAAGCGGATTCAGGATGCTGTTTTGGAAGAATACCTGGAGTATACAGGCAAAACGAGCATATTCGATTAGGAGTTTAAGATGGACAGAGGCGAGCTGGAAAAAAGAAATGTGGGGGAAAACCTGGATGCTCTTATGAATTTAGACCCCAGAGGATATGGCGTGTGCCGGATTCTCTACGCCGGAAGCCGGGAGCAGATGGGAGAGCCTCTTACCATGAGAGCGGCTGAGAAGCTGTGTGAAACGGTAAAGGAAAACGATCTCGTTTATATTCTGACGGGATTTGTGCTGCTGCCTCATAAAAAGCCGGAGATGGATGGCATGGTCAGTTCCCTGCTGCTGGCGCGGGCTCTGGTCATGGCTTTCGGGGCAAAGCCTGTCATCATCTGCCCGGAGGATTGTGTGAAATCCGTAAAAAAATGTGCCGGTGTGGTAGGCCTTCATATATATCAGGATATAGAGGAAGTCAAAGCGCTTCCTTACAGCATGGGAGTGGCGGCCTTTACAAAAAATCCGGCCAGGGCGGAAATCGAAGCAAAATGGCTGATAAAAGAAGCCCCTCCTGGAGCGGTGATCTCCGTGGAAGCCCCTGGTCCCAATGAAAAAGGCGTTTATCACAATGCAGCCGGAAACGATGTGACGGAGCTGGAAGCCAAGACAGACGTGCTGTGGGAAATGCTTCGCAAAAAGGGAATCTTAAACATTGCCATCGGTGATCTGGGCAATGAGATCGGCATGGGAGCCATTGCAGACCATATTAAAAAGTATATTCCCTTTGCCGGTTCCGGAGAATGTGTGTGCGGCTGCAAAGGCGGAATTTTAGCGGCCAGCAGGGCAGACCATGTGATCACGGCCACCTGCTCCGACTGGGGCTGTTACGGTTTGATCGCTGCACTGGCTTACTTAAAGCGGGATATGGAGATTCTCCATCGGGAAGAAATGGAAGCAGAGCTGATGAGAGTGGCATCGAGAACCGGGCTGATCGATATGACAGGCTCTCTGGTTCCCGGAATCGACGGGTTCAACACCCGGCTCAACACCGGAATCGTCAGCCTGATGCGCCAGTGTACGGCTTATGCGGTACGGTATTCCCATAATTCCGATCACTGGTTTGGTTCTGTACTGGAAAAAGGGTTCTTTGAAGAAAGGGATAGAGTATGGTTCAGATAAAGCCGGTTGGCGACTGCGGCGCCCTGGTGGAGTTAGGCGATTCCATCAGCGAGGCGGTAAACTCGAAGGTAATGGAATTAAACCAAAAAATCAATGGGCTTTCATTGGAGGGAATTCTTGAAACAGTGCCTGCCTTTTGTTCTGTTCTCGTTTTCTATGATCCTTTGAAAACGGATTATGAGGCGGTGTCAAAGGTTCTCTTTCAACTGGCAGAGTCACTGGAAGCCAGGGCAGGGACAGGAGGAAGGCTGGTGGAGATTCCGGTCTGCTACGGAGGCAGCTTTGGGCCGGATATCTCTTTTGTAGCGGAGCATGGAAAGATCACGCAGGAAGAGGTGATCCGGATTCACTGCGGCAGGGATTACCGCATTTTTATGCTGGGATTTCTTCCGGGATTTCCCTACCTTGGGGGGATGGATGAACGGATTTTTACACCCCGGTTAAAAACGCCCAGAACCAGGATTTTAGCGGGCAGTGTGGGAATCGGCGGAGAGCAGACGGGAATTTACCCCATGGACTCTCCGGGAGGCTGGCAGTTGATCGGGCGCACGCCTTACCGCCTTTTTAAACCGGAAGAGGCGGGAAAGCCTCTTTATGAAGCCGGTGATTCCATTCGTTTTGTGCCCATCAGTCAGGAAGAATTTGAAGAAATAAGCAGAAAGCAGGAAAAGGGGTGATCGGGTGGGATTTGAGATATTGCGTCCGGGAGCTTTATCCACGGTTCAGGATAAAGGGAGAAGAGGCTTTTTAAGCCAGGGATTTCAGGAAAGCGGAGCCTGTGATAAGTATTCCATGAAGCTGGCCAATCTCCTTGCCGGGAACTTGGAAGAACCGGAGACAGCGGCAGTTATCGAATTTACACTAAAGGGCGGCGAGCTCCGTTTTACCTCTGATGAGATCATCGCCCTCACAGGCGCAGATATGAAGCCCTGTGTAAACAAAAGTCCAATTCCCATGTTTTCTCCGGTCCTGGTGCACAAGGGAGATATTCTGACCATGGAACTTGCCGTTTCCGGCCTGCGGACTTATATGGCTGTTTACGGAGGAATCCAGGTGCCTTCTGTCATGGGAAGCCGTTCCACCAATTTAAAATGCCGCATAGGCGGGCTGGAAGGGAGGCAGCTTCTGGAAGGGGATTGCCTGGAATCAGGGAGCGGCAGCCGGCAGTTTAAGAAAACAGCCAAAAGATTAAAAGGAAATAAAGGGCTGGCATCAATGGGAGAAATTGAACCGTGGATGCGCCGTTCTTCAACGCCTTACCGCTTTTATGAAAATGCCCCCGTGGTTTTACTTCGTGCAGTGATGGGGCCTCAGGAAGATGCATTTACAGACCTGGGACTCAACACTCTGGTAAGAAATCTTTTCCGGTTGAGCAGTGACTGTGACCGCATGGCCTGCAGGCTGGAAGGAGAGCCCATAGAAATGAAGGATGGAGCTGACATAATATCTGATGGGATTGCAGAAGGTTCGGTTCAGGTATCGTCTGACCGGCTTCCAATGGTCCTGATGGCAGACCATCAGACCACCGGAGGATATGCGAAAATTGCCACGGTGATCAGCACGGATATTCCTGCCCTGGCTCAGTTAAAGCCGGGGGAATGGGTGGCCTTTCAGTATGTGAGCCCAGATGAGGCCGTGGCAATTTGCCGGAAGGAAGCAGAAAAGCTGGGGAAGCTGAAGGAATGGCTGATGAATACCGTTTACCGGTAAATTGTCATGAGACAGGAAAGAGGGGAAGAAAGCATGGGATTTGAATACATGGATAAGGAACCAGAGGAAGTCCGCCGCCTGATCAGGGAAGGTGTGATCCAAAGCCCTACTACCGGAATGTGCGGCGGATATGCCCAGGGAAATCTGGTGGTTCTTCCTCAGGAGCTGGCCTGGGATTTTCTCTTGTTCTGTCAGAGAAATCCCAGGTCCTGCCCTCTTTTGGAAGTATCGGATGCGGGAAGCAGGAGCTTTCCCCTGACGGCAAAGGGAAGCGATATCACAAAGGATATCCCCAGATACCGGGTGTATGAATACGGGATTTGTACCGGTGAATACACCGATGTATCGGAATTATTTGAAGAATATCAGAAAAACCGGGGAAAGCTGGTGAGCTTTCTCATCGGATGCAGCTTTTCTTTTGAAACAGCACTTTTGGAAGCGGGAATTCCGGTGAGGCAGATTGAGGAGGGAGTCAATGTCCCCATGTTTTATACCGACATTCCCTGCATACCGGCAGGGGTGTTTTCCGGAAATATGGTGGTGAGCATGAGACCCATTCCCCATCATCAGGTTTCCGGGGCAGTTGCCATCACCGCTTCCATGCCGAGGGTTCACGGGGCTCCTGTCCACATCGGTTATCCGGAAGTCCTTGGAATAAAAGATATCAGCAAGCCGGATTTTGGAGACTCCGTGACCGTATATGACGGAGAAGTGCCTGTTTTCTGGCCTTGCGGGGTAACGCCTCAGGCAGTGGTCATGAACAGCAAGCCGCCCTTTGTGATCACCCATTCTCCGGGACACATGTTTATTACGGATTTGAAAAATGCGGAATTAAAAAATTAGAGGTGAGAATATGCCGGTCATTGATTTGAATTGCGATTTAGGAGAGAGCTTCGGCGCTTATAAAATGGGCCTTGATGAAGAGGTACTGCCTTTTGTCACATCAGCCAATATTGCCTGCGGCTTTCATGGGGGAGACCCTGTAGTGATGGAACAGACCGTGGCCTTGTGCAAAAAATACGGCGTGAGAGCAGGGGCCCATCCGGGTTTTCCCGATCTGGCAGGGTTTGGAAGGCGGAACATGAGTCTTTCGCCCGGAGAGGTAAAAGCCAGTGTCATGTATCAGGTCGGCGCTTTAAGCGCTTTCTGCAAAGGAGCCGGAGTCAGGCTCTGCCATGTAAAGCCCCACGGTGCATTGTATAATATGGCGGTAAAGGATTATGAACTGGCAAAAGCCATCTGCCAGGCCATAAAAGAAGTGGATGACAGTCTGGTTCTCCTGGCTCTCAGCAACAGTGAGATGCTTCGGGCGGCAGAGGATATGGGGATATCTGCTGCAAGTGAAGTATTTGCGGACAGGGCTTATGAAAGGGACGGAAGTCTGGTTTCCAGAAGCCGGAAGGGTTCCATGATTGAGGATGAGGAATTGGCGGTAAACCGGGTGATCCGGATGGCAAAAGAAGGGGTCGTGGAAGCCATTGATGGAAGTGCGGTTTCCATTAAGGCGGACTCTGTATGCGTTCACGGGGATGGATTGAAGGCCCTGGAATTTGTAAAAAAGATAAGAAAAGGCCTTCTGGAAGCGGGGATTGAAGTGAAAAGCTTTTAGATATGCCAAAATATATGTGCTGGAAGAAAAAATATTTTTTGGTTGTAAGTCATTTTTTTTCGTGCTATAATAACTTAACATTTTACCTGAGGCCCATATTTTGGCTTAGGTAGGTGATTTTAACGAAAAGGAATGATGATAGATGGGGTTAGACCTATAAAAACCACGTTGTTCATTGTCTGGAAATACAGCGTGATTTATCGACTCCAAAGCCTGTGACGGTTTTTTTAGGAAGAAGAATTTTAAAGGCTGACCGTAGAGGGCCGGATTTACAGACGACTTATATTATGGAGGAGATAAGATTATGTTGAATTATCAGAGATATAAAAGAGTGCCGGTAATTGATTACCCGCAAAGACAGTGGCCAAATAAAGAGATTGAGAAAGCGCCTATTTGGTGCAGCGTTGATTTGAGAGATGGAAATCAGGCGTTGGTAGAGCCTATGGTGGTGGAAGAAAAGGTGGAGATGTTCAACCTTTTGCTGAAGCTGGGCTTTAAGGAGATTGAGGTCGGTTTTCCGGCAGCTTCCCAGATTGAGTTTGATTTCTTAAGACAGCTTGTGGAAAGAAAGCTGATTCCTGATGATGTGGTGATTCAGGTTCTCGTTCAGTGCCGGGAGCACTTGATCAAAAGAACTTTTGAGGCCCTTCAGGGAGTTAAAAAGGCCATTGTACACATTTACAATTCCACTTCTACTTTGCAGAGAGATGTTGTTTTCAACAAGAACATGGAAGAGATCAAGGAGATCGCTGTCCAGGGTGCAGAGTGGGTGAAACAGTATATGCAGGGCTTTGACGGAGAAGTGATTTTAGAGTATTCTCCTGAGAGCTTTACAGGAACAGAGTTAGAATATGCCCTTGAAGTCAGTACAGCAGTACAGGAGGCATGGGGCGCTACAGCGGATAAGAAGATCATTATCAATCTTCCTTCCACCGTGGAGATGACAACACCTAACGTTTATGCGGACCAGATTGAATGGATGAACTCCCATTTCAAGAACAGGGAAAGCGTTATTTTAAGCATTCATCCTCATAATGACAGAGGAACCGGCATTGCAGCCGCAGAGCAGGCATTGCTGGCAGGAGCCGACAGAGTGGAAGGCACGCTCTTTGGAAACGGAGAACGTACCGGTAACGTGGATTTGACGGTTCTGGCTTATAATATGTTTTCTCAGGGAATCAATCCGGAACTGAACATCGAGAATGTGCGGGAGCTGGTAGACGTTTTCGAGCGCTGCACCAAGATGGAAATAGGACCGAGGCATCCTTATGCAGGAAAGCTGGTCTTCACCGCGTTCTCCGGTTCTCACCAGGATGCCATCAACAAGGGCGTTCAGGCTATGAACGAGAGAAAGAACCAGTACTGGGAGGTTCCTTATCTTCCTATCGATCCGGCGGATATCGGCAGGCAGTATGAGCCGGTTGTGCGGATCAACAGCCAGTCCGGCAAGGGCGGTGTCGCTTTTGTTATGGATACCTTCTACGGCTTCAAGCTTCCAAAGGGAATGCACAAGGAATTTGCCGATGTGATTCAGGCCATTTCCGAAAAGCAGGGTGAGGTTGCTCCAGAGCAGATCATGCAGGAATTCAAGGACAATTACACAGAAAAGAAAGAACCTATCCACTTCCGCAAAGCGCAGATTACGGAAGCAGAAGACGATACAGCGTTCTCAACAGCAGTCAAGGTACGCTATACCGATCACGGCGTAGAGAAGGTATTTGAAGGTGTCGGAAACGGACCTATTGATGCGATACAGAAGGGACTGGAGAAAGAGCTTGGCATTGAAATCCGGGTTCTGGATTACAACGAGCATGCGCTCACTTCCGGTTCAGCAGCTCAGGCGGCTTCTTATATCCACTTACTGGATGTGAAAACAGGCCGGACCACTTATGGCGTGGGCATCAGCTCCAACATTACCAGAGCGTCCATCAGAGGTATTTTCAGTGCAGTGAACCGTTTATTCTATTAATATACAGATTACATGGCCAGCCTTTTTTGAAAGGGCTGGCCTTATTTTTACCGTTGCCTGGATTTCAATAATATGGTATGCTTGGTAACAAGAAACGGCTGTACAAACCATCCGGAGCATGAGGAGGAAACAAAAATGGAGCCAAGAATTGCGCATATAAAAAGGACAACAAAGGAGACGGATATCGCTCTGACTCTCAATTTAGACGGGACAGGCATTTGCAGTTCCAATACAGGAATCGGATTTTTTGACCATATGATCGATGGATTGGCCCGTCACGGACTTTTTGACATTGATCTGGTGTGCAGGGGAGATTTGCATGTGGATTCTCATCATACCATAGAGGATGTGGGCATTGTCCTTGGAATGGCACTTAAGAAAGCCCTTGGTGAAAAGAAGGGAATTAAACGCTATGGGAACTTTTTCCTTCCCATGGATGAGACTCTGATGCTGTGCGCCATTGATTTGTCCGGAAGGCCGTATTTTGAATGGGATGTCAATTTCACAGTGCCTAAAATCGGAGATGTGGATACGGAGATGATCCGGGACTTCTTCTATGCGGTTTCCTATTCCGGAGAAATGAATCTTCATTTAAAGCAGATGAGCGGATTTAACAACCACCATATCGCAGAGGGAAGCTTTAAGGCATTTGCAAAAGCTCTCGATATGGCTACGATGTATGAATCGAGGATCGACGGAGTGTGGTCCACAAAAGGGGTTCTGTAATAAGGTAATGGAGGAGACAGCCGTTGATTTAAAGCATTTGATCAGCGGCTGTTGTATCATTATCCTTGATTTTGTGTCAGTATCTGCAATAGCAGAAAAATATATGGTTACAATAATAAAAAATCAGGAGGTTGACGGTATGCAGAAAATAATTCCCCATTTATGGTATGACAAAGAAGCACTGGAGGCGGCAACGTGGTATACAAAACTCTTTGAGGATTCCAAAATCATTCAAACCAGCATTATTTCCGATACGCCGTCAGGCGATGCAGAGACGGTTGATTTTCAGCTTGCAGGCATGAGGTTTTGCGCCATCAGTGCCGGACCTTACTTTTCTCTCAACCCTTCCATTTCCCTTATGGTCGCCTGCACCAGCCCGGAGGAGGTGGACCGGCTCCACTCCAGCCTTTCTGAGGGTGGGATAGAACTGATGCCTTTGGGAGAGTATCCTTTCAGCAGGCGGTATGCCTGGGTGCAGGACAAGTTCGGCCTTAGCTGGCAGCTCATGCTGGTTGACTCTGACAAAGAGCAGCAGAGAATCAGGCTGGACCTGCTGTTTGCGGGAGAGGCCTGCGGAAAGGCAGAAGAAGCCCTGGATTATTATGCTTCGGTTTTTAAAGGAGCTAAAAAGGGGTATGTGAATTATTATCAGGCTGGAGAGACTCCGGAGAAACGGGCAGTGATAAACTACGGAGAGCTGAATGTGGAAGGAAATCAGATGGTCATTATGGATCATGGGATGGGCGGAGAGTTTACCTTTAATGAAGCCTTTTCTTTGATGATTTCATGTAAAGATCAGGAGGAAATTGATTATTTTTCAGATAAGCTTTCCTTTGTTCCTGAGTCAGAGCAGTGCGGCTGGGTGAAGGACCAGTTCGGTCTGTCCTGGCAGATCGTGCCTGAAAATATGGATGAGATTATGGAGAGAGCTACGGAAGATGGAAGAAAGCGGATTATGGATGCGCTTTTAAAGATGAAAAGGCTGGATATAGCTGCCCTTATAAAGGCTGGAGAATAGAGAAAGAGGCAGGTATCGGCCAGCTTAAGCCCAGGTAAAGGAGGCGATTTTATGTCAAATTCAGAACTGCTTAATGTATTGGAGAACCGTTTTCATGCTCATATGGAACGCCATCAGGGGCTGGAATGGGAGAACGTGAGGAAACGTCTGGAGTCTGATGCGGAAAAACTTCGTTCCCTCGGTGAGATGGAAAGAACCGGCGGAGAACCGGATGTGGTGGGATATGATGGAGAAACGGGAGAGTATATTTTTTATGACTGCTCTGCCGAAACTCCAATGGGCCGAAAAAACACGTGTTATGACCCTGATGGACAGGCGCAGAGGGAGAAAAAGGGAGTGTATCCGGAAGGAAGCGCTGTCGGCATGGCAGCTTCCATGGGAATTGAGATTCTGACAGAGGAAGAATACCGGGAATTGCAGAAGCTTGGGGAATTTGATCTCAAGACTTCTACCTGGGTGAAGACTCCTTCTGATATCAGGAAGCTGGGAGGCGCCCTTTTTATGGACCGCCGTTACGGACACGTTTTTGTATACCATAACAGTGCCCCCTCTTTTTACAGCTCCAGAGGGTTTCGGGGAGTGCTGAAAGTGTGAATCTTGGTATTTTTGCAGTGAAAAGGCAGCCGTTGTGACAGGGCTGCCTTTTCAATCAATCGGGATTGATGAGAAAATAAAGAAAGGCGGGCTGCCGGTGGGAAGGTATATTATTTTGCTGCGCGGGATCAACGTGGGAGGAAAGAACAGGGTGCCCATGCCTGAACTGAAGAAGTACCTGGAAGAAAACGGGTTTCAGGATGTGATCACATATATAAACAGCGGAAATATCATTTTTTCCAGTGATAACACTGATGAGAAAAAATTAAAAGAGGAATGTGAAGCGATAATTTTGAATAAGTTTCAATTAAACATTTTGGTTGGGATCATATCTGCGGCTGACTTACTGGATGCCCTTGATCATGCTCCGGCCTGGTGGGGAGAGGATGGGGAGTCAAAGCATAATGCGATTTTTGTGATACCGCCTGTGACTGCAGAAGAGGTGTTTCAGGAAGTGGGAGAAATCAAGCCGGAATATGAAGCGGTTGATTATTATGGCAGAGTCATTTTCTGGTCGGCACCTGTTAAAACCTTTTCAAGAACACGGTGGTCGAAGATCGTGGGTTCTTGTGTATATGACAGCGTTACCATCAGAAATGCGAATACTGTGAAGAAGATATCGCAGCTTGTTTAAGTAATGTGTGGCGGCGTAAATGAGGGGGAAGCTGAGGAAATGAAAAGCAGGAACTGTATAGAGGTGTGAAAACAATCAAAAATGTTGTAATTAAAACCTATCGGTGGTAAAATATGGTTATCAGTAAGTCCCGACTACCCCATTCAGACGAATGGAGAACAGGAGGTGTGAGATGAGATCATCAGAAAAGAGAATCGCCGAACTGGAACAAAGAGTAGCCCATTTGGAAAGTGTTGTAAAGGGCTTTGAAATGAGTTTTGAAACAGGTCTTGAAACAGAAAGGCCAAAATCGATGCAGAATCTGGTACAGAATCCAATACAGAACCCTACACAGAACCCAATACAGGACTCGATACAGAATCCGGTACAGAATCCAATACAGAACCCTACACAGAACCCAATACAGGACTCGATACAG
>NZ_JASGFH010000008.1:0-173144 GCF_047605665.1 Lacrimispora sp.
TAACAGAGGCTTATAGCCTCAGGACAAACCACCCGTTTGACGGGTGGTCATGATTCCCATTAAAGAATACAATACTGAACATATAACCCTGTCTTTACATAGTATGCTAACAGCATAAAATGCAGCAATTTAAGGAGGGCTCTGTATGAGACGTTGCGTGCAACTGGAAAAAGCCGCCGAAGAAGTCAGCAATGAAAGTTCCCTGCCTCCCCTGATTTTTCAATTACCGCCTGAACAGGGGCGTGAAAGGCTGAATCAGGCACAGGATACTCCCGTATTTAAATATCCCGCATCCATCTGCACCGTGCTGGTGGATACAGGAAAATACGGTGAGGTAGCCCTGAACTATATCCGGCCAAAAAATGTTGTCGGAATACCAAACGTTATTTATTTCATACACGGCGCAGGGTGGGTTTTCGGTAATCTCCATACACACGATAAGCTGGTCCGGGAATTGGCGGCACGTACGAATTCAGTGGTTTTATTTCCGGAGTACAGCCTTTCTCCTGAGGCGAAATACCCCACTGCCATTGAGCAGTGTTACTTTATCCTTCAGAACATTCCCGCTATTGCGGAACACATGAACTGGCAGCTTAATCTGAATACTCTGACCGTTTCCGGCGACAGTGTCGGCGGAAATATGGCCACCGTTATGACAATTCTCTCCAAATACAGGAACGGTCCCAAAATACATAAGCAGCTCCTTTACTACCCCGTTACAAATGCAGCTTTTAATACCGGTTCATACCGGGAATTTGCCTGTGATTACTATCTTTACCGGGCGGGGATGATGTGGTTCTGGGATCAGTATACTTCGTCTGACAGGCAGCGCTGTGAAATCACAGCATCGCCGCTGCGTGCGACGCCGGAACAACTATGCGGCCTGCCTGACACCATGATCTTAACCGGCGAAGCCGATGTACTTAGAGATGAAGGAGAAGCCTATGCCAGAAAGCTAAGAGCGGCGGGTGTTGATGTTACATCAATGCGCTTCCAGGCGATTATACACGATTTCGTGATGCTGAATGCACTTGATACCACTGCGGCCTGCCGTGCTGCAATGGATGCCTCAACGGAATGGATTAACCGAAAGAACTGCAATATATCCATAATTAGTGATGAATGAATGGCAGTACTTGCGAAGCCAGAAAAAATATGGTATTGTATAGTCATATATAATCCATAAATGGATAAAGGTTTTGGAAAGCACTGAAACGGAGGGGTGTTATGACAGATATGGAAATGCTTAAAAGTATTTATGAAAATATGATAGACATGAAAGATGATATTCACATTCTAAAAACCGATGTGAAAGAGACTAAAGAAGATATTCAAACTCTCAAAGCCGATGTGAAAGAGACTAAAGAAGATATTCAAACTCTCAAAGCCGATGTGAAAGAGACTAAAAAGGATGTCCGGTCTCTGCAGCTTACACTGGAAAATGAAACCAATCGCAATATTCAAATTATTGCCGAAGGCCATACCTTATTAAACCGCCGTCTGGATGAAGCCTTAAAAGTAGAAAGCGAAAAAGAAATGCTATTAATCCGGGTTAACAGAATGGAAAACGATCTGCGAAAGCTAAAGGAACAGATCGAAGAAACAGCATAAAATACAAAGAGCAGCCCTGTGGTTCTTCGAAACCACGAGGCTGCCTTTTTATTTCAATCTCTTTTATTAAACTCTGGACATATATTCGCCTGTACGAGTGTCAATCTTGATCTTATCTCCCTGTTCAACAAATAAAGGAACGTATACCACTGCTCCGGTCTCAACCGTAGCGGGTTTCGTAGCGCCCTGGGCAGTATCACCCTTGAATCCGGGTTCTGTATCTGTGATTACAAGTTCCACAAATAAAGGAGGCTCTACAGAATATACCTTACCGTTGTAAGAGCATACCTTAACATTTTCATTCTCTTTTACGAACTTGAGTGCATCTCCGATTACATCTGCTGCCAATGCTACCTGCTCATAGGTATTGGTATCCATAAAGTTGTGAAGATCGCCGTCAGCATACAGATACTGCATGTCTACTCTGTCGATTCTTGCCTGTGGGAACTTCTCTGTAGGGCGGAAAGTACGCTCCTGAAGGCCGCCGTTTACCACATCCCTAATTTTAGTTCTTACAAATGCAGCACCTTTTCCAGGTTTTACATGCTGAAACTCCATAATCTGATATACGGTACCGTCAATCTCCAGTGTGATACCGTTTCTAAAATCACCCGCTGATATCATAAATGATATTCCTCCTTGAATTTGTATACTGGCGAATCAAACAGATATGCCTACATATCCCGTTGATTCACAAGTCCAAGATTGAAAGACTCTTTTATTTCAACCTTCTCTCTAAACCTTTTATATTCTATACTATAACAAACGCATTTTCAACTGTTTTTTGCAAATATAGACCTTTTATCTCACTTTTTTTCAGGTTCCGTGATTACTTTCCCGTCAAATAGTCCATAGCCAGAGCATAACCCTTCAGCCCCAGACCCACCACCTGTCCGGTGCATACAGGCGCTGTCACAGACACGTGACGGAACTCCTCACGCTTGTGGACATTGGAAATATGGACTTCAATTTTCGGTATTTCAACAGAACCGAGAGCATCCCGCAGCGCATAGCTGTAATGGGTGAATGCACCGGGATTGATGATGATTCCCTGGGTTCCATTGTGATAGGCTTCCTGAATCTTGTCAATGAGGCCGCCTTCGTAGTTGCTCTGGTAAGCCTCCAGCTCATGGCCTTCTTTCTCTGCCTTTTCTTTCAGCATCTTAACCAGACCTTCATAATCTTCCGTTCCATATATGCCTTTTTCACGTATCCCCAGAAAATTCAAATTAGGTCCGTTGAGCACAAGAATTTTCATATGTTATTTCTGCCTTTCTTTTGATTTGTAGCTGCGTTTCTCATCCCTGTGGTAAAAATACAGCACAATTGCCTCCAGATAACGCTTCAGCACGATCTGAATCTCTTCCTTAGGATGAATGGGCCTTACCAGAATGCTGTGGATTCCGACCCGCTTGGCCCCGAACACATCGGTAAAAAGCTGGTCTCCCACAAAAACTGTATGTCCCACATCAGTCCCCATCTGTTCCATGGCCCTTTCATAGCCCTTTCTCCCCGGCTTGTTCCCTTTATAAATGTAATTGGAACCGCCCACTGCCTGGGCAAAGGCAGACACTCTCGGTTCTCTGTTATTGGAAAGAAGACAGGTCTCCAGGCCAATCTCCCTGAGCCGTGAAAACAGTTTCTTTGCCCTGTCATCGGCAGGCACGCCGTGAGGGACCAGAGTATTGTCAACATCAAAAATCACACCCCTGATTCCGTTGTCATACATGGCTTCATAGGGTATGTCATAAGCGGAAACCGCTTCTTCATCCGGATAAAATACTTTAAACATAAGTCTCCTACTTCTTCAATAGTTTTCCCAGCTCTTCCATAAATGTATTCACGTCTTTAAATTCCCTGTACACAGAAGCAAAACGGACGTAAGCCACTTCATCCACTTCCTGAAGCTTCTCCATGACAAGCTCCCCGATGACAGTGCTCTCCACTTCCTTTTCCTCCCGGTTGAAAATCTGGGTTTCCACCTCATCCACCATGGCATCGATCTGCCTCGATGATACGGGACGCTTATGACAGGAATGTAAAATTCCTGATTCTATTTTAGAACGGTCATAGACCTCTCTGGAATTGTCTTTCTTGATCACCATGAGAGGCATGGTTTCAAGCTTCTCATAGGTAGTAAAACGTTTTCCGCATTTTTCACACTGCCTGCGGCGTCTGATGGAACTGTTATCTTCTGCAGGTCTGGAATCGATGACCTTTGTATCTGCTTCATTGCAAAATGGGCATTTCACTCTCTGATCCTCCTGTCTTAGGTCCTGAACTTTCGCTTATGTATATCATAACTTACAATGCCTGATTTCGCAAGCCTTTCTCCTTCTATATCCCGCATCTTTCCGTGGCTTTATCAATATCCACATTCACCAGAATAATATCCGGTCCCACCTGGCGTATATCGCAGAAAGGAATCACATATTCCTTTTCCCTGATCAAAAAACCGCAAAAACAGCCGGGACCGGGAACGATAATTGCCAGAAGACAGCCCGTCTCCATATCAAGGTCTACATCGCCCACATAGCCCAAACGCCTGCAGTCACAGATGTTGATTACTTCTTTTTGTTTCAGATCGCAAAGTCTCATAGCTTCCCTCATTCTCCCGGCATAGCTTTCTTACCCTATTCTATGCCTGGAAAAATATCGTGATACGGTTCTGCCATAGAAAAAAGCCGTTATAGACGCAGTATCTGCCTCCATAACGGCTATTTTCCCCGGCTGCCCGCAAAACTGAGGCGCACCTAAATATCTGTGACCTACTCCGGCAGTTCCTGTTAGAAAGAAGGAACTACAGCACCGTCATAGGTTTCTTCCATAAACTTTTTCACTGTTTCGCTTGTGAGAGCTTTCACAAGAGCGGCAGTCTTTTCGCTGGTCTCTTCTCCTGCGCGGACTGCAACGATGTTGCTGTATAAGGTTGCTGCAGTGGACTTTGCATCTTCTACGGCAAGAGCCTCAGACACCTTTAATCCTGCTTCAATGGCATAGTTTCCATTGATAACTGCGATATCCACATCGCCTAAGGAACGGGGAAGCTGTGCAGCCTCTACTTCAACGATCTTGAAATTCTTATCGTTCTTTGTGATGTCATTCTTTGTTGCTTCCAGGCCAACGCCTTCCTTTAACTCGATTAAGCCGTTGTCTGCCAGTAAAAGAAGAGCTCTTGCTTCATTGGAAACGTCGTTGGGAACTGCGATCTGAGCTCCGTCAGCCAGGTTCTCAAGGCTGTCAGACTTTCCTGCGTAAATGCCGAACGGCTCGTAGTGAATGCCTGCTGCGCTCACAAGGTCGGTGCCTTTTTCTGCATTGAACTGGTCTAAGTATGGCTTGTGCTGGAAGTAGTTGGCATCTAAGTCACCGGACTCAAGAGCCAGGTTAGGCTGTACATAATCGGTGTATTCTTTGATCACCAGATTGTAGCCCTCTTCCTTTAACACATCCTTTACAGCGTTTAAAATCTCTGCATGAGGCGCTGGAGTGGCTCCTATAACGATATCCTGAACCTCGCCTGCCGCTTTCGTCTCTTCTGCCTTTGATTCTTCTGCTTTTGTTTCCTCTTTAGAAGCCTCTGTCTGGGCTGCTGTTGTGGGAGCGGCCTGATCTCCGCCTGAGCATGCTGTTAATGCGCCTGCTGTAAGAAGAGCTGCGGTTAATACGTAAAGTGATTTTTTCATAATTTGTTTCCTCCTTAATTTATATGTAAGGCCTGTCGGCCGTTACTATCTGATGCGCTTGTCACTTTTTTTAGACAGCCTCATTCCCGTTTCCTGAATGATCTGAACAATGATGACAATGATTGCAACCGTCACCAGCATCATTTCCGTCTGGTAGCGGTAATATCCATAGCGGATTGCGATGTCGCCAAGACCGCCGCCGCCTACAAATCCGGCCATAGCCGAATAAGACAGTATAGTTGTAACAGAAAGAGCTGCGCCGATCAGCAAGGACGGCTTTGTTTCCGGAAGGAGAACCTTCCATATAATCTGGGATACAGAAGCTCCCATGGACTTGGCCGCTTCAATCACTCCGCTGTCCACTTCCTTGAGGGAAGATTCCACCACTCTGGCCACATAAGGAGCCGCAGCGATGACCAAAGGCGGGACAATGGCCTTGGGTCCCAAAATGGTTCCCACAATCGCCCTCGTAACAGGGGTTACCGAAATCAGCAATATGATAAAGGGCACGGAACGGAACAGATTGATGATCAATCCCAGAGTCCGCTGAAGCCAGGGAATGGGATAAATTCCGTCCTTATCCGTCACAACCAGGATAATGCCTAAGGGAATTCCAAAAAGGTAGGAAAAAAAGGAGGATGTAAAAACCATAAACAAAGACTCACCTATGCCGGTAAGAAGCATACTAACAGTCGTTCCATCAAAGGTCATGTGCCTTCACCTCCTCATGTGTGATTCCTGCTGATTTCAAATAATGAAGCACCCGGTTCTGGTCCACTTCGTTTTCAGGAAGCTGAATGACCATCTGCCCCATGGCTGTTCCGTTGATATCTTTTGTCTCCGCATGGATGATATTCACCGGAACCTTGCAGGCTAAAATCATATTGGCAAGAACCGGTTCAAAGGAAGAACGTCCGTCAAAGGAGATTCTGACCCTTCTGGAGTCTCCGAATTTCGTGACCTGCTCTGCCGCCTCTCCCAATATGAGCTGGCGTCCGATTTTAGACTTTGGCTCGGAAAATATCTCCGCCACCCGGCCCACTTCTGCGATCTGGCTCTGGTCAATGATGGCCACCTTATCGCAAATGGCTTCTATTACAGACATCTCATGGGTAATGACCACTACGGTGACTCCCATGGAACGGTTGATTTCCTTTAAAAGTCCGAGAATGGACTTGGTTGTGTTGGGGTCCAAAGCGCTTGTGGCTTCGTCACAAAGGAGAATCTTCGGATTGGTAGCCAGGGCTCTTGCTATGGCCACCCTCTGCTTCTGCCCTCCGGATAACTGGGATGGGTATGCCTTTGCGCGGTCCTTTAAGCCCACCATTTCCAAAAGCTCTGAGGCCCTCTTTACGGCTTCCTTTTTCGGCACATTGGCAATCTCTAAAGGAAAACAGACATTTTGAAGGACTGTTCTCTGGGACAGCAGGTTAAACTGCTGGAAGATCATGCCCATGGACTGTCTCGCCAGTCTCTGCTCCTTTGGGCTCATGGATGCCAGGCTTTTGTTTTCAAAAACCACGTCTCCGGCCGTAGGAACCTCCAGATAGTTGATACAGCGGACGAGAGTGCTCTTTCCGGCTCCGCTTAAGCCGATAATTCCAAATATTTCCCCCTGTTCAATGGACAGGTTGATATTTTCAAGGGCTTTAATCGGGCCGCTTGTCGTATAAAACTCTTTCCCAAGCCCGACCAGCCGGATAATAGGTTCTGCTGACTGCATTTGTCCAATTTCCTTTCTTAAGGTAAAAAGGGCCGCAGGCCCTGTACAGACCTGCGGCCTGGTAATTTCAGCACGCTTCTGCTCCGGCCAATCAAATCGCAATCCATACAATTTCCGTTTCCCTATAGGTTAACTATGTTTTGCTTTCTGAGCCGTATTTTACCCTTTATTACCGCATTTGTCAATACTTATTTTCATATTAGTCCCGAAAATAATTTTATCAGGAGCAAAGGTCTGCAATGACCTGTGCAAATATCTTTGCGCTCACTACCAGCTCATCAACCACCGCATACTCGTCAGCTCCATGCATCCGGTTATCGGTTTCCGGCATGGCAGCTCCAAAGGCGACTCCGTTTTTCAGAGAGTGGACGTACGTTCCGCCTCCCATGGAAACGCATTCTCCCTTGCGTCCGGTATAGCGTTCATAAGCTTTCAAAAGTGTCTTTACAAAGTCGGAATCTCCATCCACGTGATGAGGCGGTTTCATGGAGTCATTGTGAAGAGTGAGGCCCTTATCAGCCATGTTCTTTCTCACAACCTCCAGAACGTTTTCATTATTGGAGCAGATGGGGCATCTGCTGTCAAAGGTTCCTTCCAGCCCGCACTCGGTCACATTTAATAAACTGAATGCCAGTGTAAGGGCTCCGGAAAGCTCGTCGCTCATGGCAATTCCCAGGGCCTTTCCTTCGGTGTCGCCGTGAGGAATTAATTCCAGAAGGCTGCGCAGCATGGAAACCTGTTCACACTCTGCTAAAGGAAGCGCTGTTAAGAGCGTTAAAAGTCCGGTGAGAGCATTGTTTCCCTCTTTAGGTGTGGAAGCGTGGGCGCCTGCTCCGATTGCAGTGATGTAAGTGTCCTCTCCCCTCCACTCCAGCTCAAAGCGGATTCCCGTCTTTTCCAGACAGCTTTTAGCTGCCTCTTTTAAGATTTCAGGTTCCACGCCTCTGACAACTGCTCCGGCTTTTCCGGGAACTACGTTGACCTTGATTCCCGCATCCAGGCTCACCAGCCTGGGAAGGGCTTCAGAAGGTGTCCACTCTGCTGTAAAGTGGCCGTTTAATCCGCCTTTTTCCGTATTGACTACCGGAAATGCACCGTCAGGGGAAAAGGTCATGGGCGCTTCCTTTTCAACGGCATAATAATGGGCAATGTCGGAGCTTCCGCATTCCTCATCCGTTCCCAGGATCAGGCGCACGTTTTTTGTCAGAGGGATGTTCAGCTCTTTTACAGCTCTCATGGCATAGAGAGCCGCTACTGCCGGTCCCTTGTCATCTGCTGTTCCGCGGCCAAAAAGCTTTCCGTCCTTCACCACAGGATGAAAGGGCTCTGTTTCCTTCCAGCCCTCTCCCGCAGGAACCACATCTAAGTGAGCCAGAATATCAAGCTGCGGTGCCTTGTCGTTCATATCTATGGTTCCTACGTAATTGTCATAATTGTTAATGGAAAATCCGTAAGATTCCGCCATGGTCAAAGCCTCAACCAAAGCATCAAAAGCTCCCCGCCCATAGGGCATGCCTTCTTCGTAAGACATCTTTTCGCTGTTTATCCGGCACAAGGTACAGATGTCTTCGATCATTTCCTGCTTGTGAGCTTCTATATACTCTTCGATCTTTTTCTTGTACATATCGTTTCCCTCTTTTATGATTTCATCATGGCGGCCAGCAGTTCATTGACCACTTTGCCGTCTGCTTTTCCTTTTACCTTCGGCATCAGGACCTTCATGATTTTTCCCTTGTCTGCGGGACCTGGCGTTTCGATTCCAAGCTCTGAAAGAACAGAGAGAATGACTTCCTTAACCTGGTCCTCGCTCATGTCCTCAGGCGCAAACTCCTTGTATACGGAAATGCGAAAGCCCGCTTCTTCCCGGATATCATCCCGGTCAGCCGGAGCTGTGTCGTAGGTTTCCTGGGACTGCTTCAGTTCCTTTTTTACGACTGCATCGGCCTCTTCCTCTGTAATAGGGGTGTGGTCTTTTTTGTCAATTTCAAAATTTTTCAGTGCCGCAAGAAGCATGGAAAGGGCGTCCTTTCTCTTCTTGTCCTTTGACTTCATGGCTTCCACCATGGCGGCTCTCACTTCATCGATTCTGCTCATTGTCTGCTGCCTCCTTCTATTTTCTATGAAAATAATTTTGCCTGCCTAGTTCCGTCCGAATTCAGAAAGCTTTAAGTCAGGATTGCGATCCAATACCATGCCCACGCTCCAGCTATTGACAAATAAGAGAAGCGGGTTATCCTTTAAATCCTTGATGCGCTTCATGTCAGAGGTTCCCTGAATCTTCGCCACATCAATTTCATGCTTGTTTTCAATCCAGCGGATGTGTTCATATGGAAGCTTTTCAAGCTTTACCTCTACATTGTATTCATTTTCCAGGCGGTAAGTCAACACTTCAAACTGCAGTTCTCCTACCACGCCTACGATAATTTCTTCCATGCCGGTGTTGAATTCCTGGAAAATCTGAATGGCACCTTCCTGGGCGATCTGATTGACTCCCTTGATAAACTGCTTTCTCTTCATGGTGTCCATCTGGCGCACCCTGGCAAAGTGTTCCGGCGCAAAGGTAGGAATTCCTTCGTATTCAAACTTTTCATTGGATTTGCAGAGGGTGTCTCCGATGGAGAAGATTCCCGGATCAAAGACTCCGATGATATCTCCTGCATAAGCCTCCTCCACGATCTTTCTGTCCTGAGCCATCAACTGCTGAGGCTGGGAGAGGCGCATCTTTCTGCCTCCCTGCACATGGTTTACTTCCATGCCAGCGTCGAACTTGCCCGATACGATACGCATAAATGCGATACGGTCTCTGTGAGCCTTGTTCATGTTGGCCTGTATTTTAAATACAAAAGCGGAAAATTCCTCTTCAAAAGGGTCCACCACGCCTGTGTTGGTCAGCCTTGGAAGAGGGGAAGTTGTCATCTGAAGAAAATGCTGCAAAAAGGTTTCCACACCGAAGTTTGTCAGGGCTGAACCAAAGAATACGGGAGACAAATCGCCTTTGCCCACACGGTCCATATCCAGCTCGTCACTGGCTCCGTCGAGAAGCTCAATATCCTCCATAAGCTGCTGGTGAAAGCTCTCTCCGATCATCTCATCCACGTGGCTGTCACCTAATTCAACCTCTGTGGCCTCCACTTCCTTTTGTCCGCCTGATGCTGCGCGGAAGGTGGTGATGGACTTTTTAAAGCGGTCATAAACGCCTTTGAATTCCTTTCCGCATCCGATAGGCCAGTTGACCGGACAGGTGCGGATTCCAAGAACGTCCTCGATCTCTCCCATCAGTTCAAAGGGATCTCTGGCTTCCCGGTCCATTTTATTAATAAAGGTAAATATAGGGATATGGCGCATAACGCAGACTTTAAACAGCTTGATGGTCTGGGCCTCCACACCCTTGGAACCGTCGATGACCATGACAGCAGAATCGGCTGCCATTAAGGTACGGTACGTGTCCTCAGAGAAATCCTGGTGGCCGGGCGTGTCCAGAATATTGATGCAGAATCCGTCGTAATTAAACTGCAGTACAGAGGAGGTGACGGAAATACCTCTCTCCTTTTCAATTTCCATCCAGTCGGAAACCGCATGCTTGGCGCCTTTTCTTCCCTTTACAGTTCCCGCCAGATTGATGGCGCCTCCGTAAAGAAGGAATTTCTCGGTCAAGGTAGTCTTTCCTGCATCAGGGTGGGAAATAATGGCAAATGTTCGTCTCTTCTTAATTTCTTCCGCTATGTTCACTAAAGTAGCTCCTCCAAATCTTACATCTCAATCTTATCGATTACAGGAACATGAAGCATATTCCTGTAATTGGATGAACGGTGCTGAAAACAGCACCTTTTTATGAGAAGTTAAAATACAACTTCTCATAAACCATATTGTAGTATGATTCCTGCCATAAGTCAAGATTCACTCTTTTCTGCAAATATCTCAAAGAGCAGACGGTCTGCCACCTCTTCCTTGGTCATCTTTTCCAGCGCAGTCTCCTTTTCTCTGGTGATAATGGTCACCACATTGGTGTCCGTTCCAAAGCCTGCCCCATCCACTTTTAAATTATTGGCGACAATCATGTCTATGTTCTTTTTTTCCAGTTTTGCCCTTGAATTTTCCAGCATGTTCTGGGTTTCCATGGAAAAACCGCAGAGGAACTGCCCTTCTTTCCGATGCTCTCCCAGCCATTTTAAAATATCGTCGGTCCGCTCCAGCTCGATTGCCATTTCTCCGTCAGTTTTCTTTGTCTTTTCAGTGCCCACATGCTTTGGCCTGTAATCTGCCACAGCCGCCGCCTTGATGATGACATCCTGCTGCTGGGCTTCGGCTGTAACCGCCTCAAACATGTCTCTGGCACTTTCTATTTCAATGACCTTCATAAACCTGGGCTTTGGAAGGTCAGTCTTTCCCGTTACCAGAGTCACCTCCGCTCCCCTCAAAGAAGCAGCTTTAGCGATGGCATATCCCATTTTTCCCGTGGAATAATTCGTGATAAAACGAACCGGGTCAATGGCTTCTCTGGTCGGCCCTGCAGTCACCAGAATCTTCTTTCCCTGCAAATCTTTTTCGCAGGCGATTTCTTTTTCGATGTATTCAAAAAGCTCCTCAGGCTCCGGCATCTTTCCGGCTCCCGTATCACCGCATGCCAAATAGCCTACGGCAGGGCTGATCACTTCCATCCCGTAAGACCGGCAGATATTTAAATTGTTCTGGACAATGGGATTTTCATACATATTGGTGTTCATGGCAGGAGCTATGATTTTCTTGCATTTGCAGGCCAAAACCGTGGTGGTCAGCATGTCGTCTGCCAGCCCGTGAGCCAGCTTTGCGATCACATTGGCGCTCGCCGGGGCGATCATGACGATATCTGCCTGTTTTGCCAGAGATACGTGCTCCACCTGAAACTGGAAATTCCGGTCAAAGGTATCCACCAGGCATTTATTTCCCGTTAAGGTTTCAAAGGTAATGGGGTTGATGAAATTAGTGGCATTGCGGGACATCATAACATCCACCTTGTAACCCTTTTTTACCAGCATACTGGCAAGCCCTGCTGTTTTATAGGCTGCAATGCTTCCTGTCACTCCTAAAATTACATTTTTTCCTTTCAGCATAAGCGCCTCCTATGGAACTTTCTTGTCTTTCATATTAAAATATGATACTCTACAGTATAGCATAATAAAAAAAAGTTGGAAAGGAGTTCCCTCTATGATTTTAGCCATTGATATGGGAAACAGCAATATCGTCATAGGAGGCATCGATCAGACCAGAACTTATTTTGTGGAGCGGGTGACTACCAATCACCAGAAAACGGAATTGGAGTACGCCGTTGATATAAAAAATATTATGGAAATTCACAGTATGCCCATGAGCTCCATAGAAGGGGCTATTCTTTCTTCTGTGGTTCCGCCGCTTACGGATGTGCTTCTTTGTGCTGTGAAGAAAATAACGGGGAAAACGCCCATGCTGGTAGGGTCCGGGATGAAGACCGGGCTTAATATAAAAATGGATAATCCAAAGACAGTGGGAAGCGATCTGATTGTGGAGGCTGTGGCTGCTTTGAGGGATTATACGCCTCCTGTCATCATCATTGACATGGGGACAGCCACCACCGTATCCGCCCTCGATCACGAAGGGAATTATATAGGCGGAGTTATTTTTCCGGGTCTCAGGGTATCCCTGGATTCTTTGAGCAGCAAGGCAGCCCAGCTTCCTTACATCGGGCTCAATAAGCCTTCAAAAATAATCGGGAAAAATACCGTTGAGTGTATGAAAAACGGGATATTATACGGGAATGCAGCTATGATTGATGGGATTGTTGACCGGATGGAAGAGGAACTGGGGAGTTCTGTCAGTCTGGTGGCAACGGGGGGACTGGCTTCGCTTGTGGTGCCTCTTTGCCGGAGGAAGATTGTTTTTGATGAGGCGTTGTTGTTGAAGGGGTTGATGATTTTGTATGAAAAAAATAAATAGGATCGAAAGGCTGGACGACATGCATTCATAATTTGGCTAAATGCGGCCAAATTATTCATTCCGGGCGTTCGCCCTATAAAAAAACAGGCAGAAAGTTGGGCAGGTGAATGCGAGCACTCACCTGCCCAACTTTCTGCCTGTTTTTTTGCATGTCTAAACGTGAGCCAAAAATTGGAAATAAAATTTCTCCTGTCCATCGTATAAAAGCCCTCGGTTAAGTACATCATTTCTTTATGAGTAATAAAATGATGCGGAGGGAAAGATATGTCTGGATACAAAGTAGAAATTTGCGGCGTTAATACTTCCAAACTGCCTCTTTTAAGCAACGAAGAGAAGGAAGTCCTGTTCAAAAGGATTCTGGACGGGGACAAAAAAGCCAGAGAAGATTACATTAAGGGGAACTTAAGACTGGTTCTCAGTGTCATACAGCGTTTTTCCAACAGCAACGAAAATGTGGATGATTTGTTTCAGATTGGCTGCATCGGACTGATCAAAGCCATTGACAATTTTGACATTACCCAGAATGTCCGATTTTCCACCTATGCGGTTCCCATGATCATGGGCGAAGTGAGGCGCTACCTGCGGGATAACAATTCCATCCGGGTGAGCCGTTCCCTCAGGGACACCGCTTATAAGGCCATTTACGCCAAGGAAAACCTGATGAAGAAAAACTTAAAAGAACCCACTTTGATGGAAATCGCAGATGAAATCGGGGTGAGCAAGGAAGACATTACCTACGCTTTAGATGCCATACAAAGCCCTGTCAGCCTTTACGAGCCGGTCTACTCCGACGGCGGCGACCCGCTTTTTGTCATGGATCAGATCAGCGACAAGAAAAACTTAGAAGAAAACTGGGTGGAGGACATTTCTTTAAATGAAGCCATGAGGCGCCTTCCGGAACGGGAGCGGCACATCATTGACATGCGTTTCTTTGAAGGGAAGACCCAGACCGAAGTAGCAGAAGAAATCCATATCAGCCAGGCACAGGTAAGCCGCCTGGAAAAAAATGCACTGAAAGCCATGAAAAATTATCTTTCTTAGGCAATGCATATAAGCCCACCTTTCCATATAGAAAGGCAGGCTTTTACATAACTACATTAAATTCTCTACAGTCTTAACCACATTCTCTACGGTAAATCCGAACTTTTCAAACAGCAGTTCTGCCGGAGCCGAGGCACCGAACCCATGCATGGTCACATAGGCCCCGTCAAGCCCCACATATTTTCCCCAGCCAAAATCAGACAGCGCTTCTACCACAACTCTTTTGCGGACTTCTTTCGGAAGTACGGACTCTTTATATTCCTCACTCTGCTGCTCAAATACATCCATACACGGCATGCTGACCACCCGGATGCTGATACCGCGGTCTTTTAACACCTTAGCTGCTTCTGCTGCCAGGGACACTTCGGAACCGCTGGCGATGAGAATAGCATCAGGCGTCTTTCCATCGCAGTCCTTAAGAATATAACCGCCCTTTAAAGCTTCCTTGCCGGAGCCCTCAAGCTGAGGCAGGTTCTGTCTTGTCAGCACCAGAGCCGTAGGACTGTCTTTTGACGCGGCCGCATAATACCAGGCGGCAGCCGTTTCTGTGGCATCAGCCGGACGGAACACGTTAAATCCCGGCATAGCCCGAAGCATGGCAAGCTGTTCGATAGGCTCGTGAGTCGGTCCATCCTCTCCCACTCCAATGCTGTCATGGGTGAACACATACGTAATGGGCAGTTTCATCAGGGCGGACAATCTGGCCATAGGCTTCACGTAATCGCTGAACACAAAGAATGTGGATACAAAGGCCCGAAGTCCTCCGTGAAGGGCCAGACCGTTTCCCATAGCCGCCATGGCCAGCTCCCTCACTCCGAAATGGATATTTCTTCCCCCGTAATTGTCTTTGGAGAAATCACCCATGTCCTGCATGTAGGTCTTGGTGGATGGGGCCAGGTCGGCAGCTCCGCCAACCAGACCGGGCAGAACATTCTTCAAACGGTTTATCATGATTCCGGATAAATTTCTGGTTGCCTGAGGCTTGTCCTCATAAGCCCAAAAGCTTTCATCCTCTAAAACGGCCTTTGCAGCATCCAGGTCATGATACTGATCCCATAAAGCTTTCATCTCCGGATAAGCGGAGCAGTAGCTCTCATACAGCTCATTCCAGGCTTTTTGCGCCTCTGCACCCTGCTCTGCCAGTTCCTTGTAATGGTCATAGACATCCTGAGGCACGAAAAACGGCTCCTTGCTCTCCCACTCCAGGTTCTCCTTAAGCGCTTCCACATGCTCTGCTCCAAGGGGTTCTCCGTGAGCGCTGGCTTTTCCCTGTTTTCCGGGACAGCCGTAGCCGATCTGGGTTTTTACCGTAATAAAGGAAGGGCGCCCTTTGTCAGCCTTTGCTTCTTCAATGGCCTTTCCAATTGCTTCTAAATCATTTCCATCCTCTACGGTCAGGGTCTGGAAGCCAAACGCTTCCATCCTCTTTTGAACATTTTCCGTAAAGACGATGTCAGTGCTTCCTTCAATGCATATCTTGTTGGAATCATACAGAACGATGAGTTTGGAAAGACCCAGGGTCCCTGCCAGGGAAAAAGCTTCCGAAGAAATTCCTTCCATCATACATCCGTCTCCGCCCAAAGCGAAGGTGTAGTGATCAACAACAGGATACTCCGGCTTGTTGAATACGGCTGATAAATGGGCTTCCGCCATAGCCATTCCAACTGCCATTCCCATACCCGCTCCAAGAGGGCCTGTGGTCGCTTCCACACCTGTGGTATGGCCGTATTCCGGATGACCCGGAGTCAAGGAGTCCTTCTGGCGAAACTGCATCAAGTCCTCCTTTTTCAGGCCATAGCCAAATAAATGAAGAAGAGAGTATAACAGGGCAGAGCCATGGCCTCCCGACAGAACAAAGCGGTCTCTGTTCTCCCATTTTGGGTCAGCCGGGTTGTGGTTCATATGATGGGCCCACAGTTCGTATGCCATGGCGGCGGACCCCAGGGGAAGCCCTGGGTGGCCGGAGTTTGCCTTTTGCACGGAATCTGCTGCCAGTATGCGGATCGCATTGACTGATTTGTATTCTTTGTTCATATCTTAACCTCCCTGCTGGTTATTACTCCCCAAATACCTTCCGGTAATCATCCTGGAATTTTGCAATTCCCTGATCTGTTAAGGGATGCTTGGTCATCTGAACAATAACGCTGTAGGGAACCGTTGCAATATCAGCTCCCGCTCTGGCGCAGTCAATGACATGGATTGGATGGCGCACGCTGGCGGCAATAATCTGGGCTTTGATATCATGAACCTGGAAAATATCCATGATTTCCTGGATCAGATCAATTCCCGGCATGGAAATATCATCGAGACGGCCTAAAAACGGAGAAACATAGGCTGCCCCTGCCCTGGCTGCAAGAAGAGCCTGGGCTGCTGAAAATACAAGAGTTACATTCGTATTAATCCCCTCAGAAGACAGCACTTTTGTGGCCTTTAAGCCTTCTACCGTCATGGGAATCTTCACAACCATGTTCGGATGAATGGCTGCGATCTCCCGGCCTTCCCTTATCATGCCTTCCGCATCAACTGTGGTGGCTTTTACTTCGCCGCTGATGGGTCCGTCCACAATATCAGTAATCTCCTTGATCACTTCCTTAAAATCTCTTCCCTCTTTGGCAATGAGAGAAGGATTGGTAGTCACTCCGCAGATCACTCCCATGTCATTGGCTTTTCTGATATCTTCCACATTTGCTGTATCTAAAAAAAACCTCATATTTCATTCCTCCTCAAAATTTTTCCAGAACGTTTCTTCCATGCACTCCTCAAACGACCGGATAAACCGATGGCTGTGAGTCCCATTCTCCCCTGGGGTCTCTGCCGGGCAATACCAGAGAGCATGCATCCCGCTCTCCTTCGGAGCCTGTACATCACCGTTTAGGCTGTCACCGATAAAAAGGCATTCAGAAGCCCTGCACCCGGCCTTTTCCAGACAGATTTCATAAAAACCGGGGCTGGGTTTTTCCGTTCCCGCTTCCTCGCTGGTAACCAGCCAGTCCATATAAGAAGCGGCTCCCAGCTTCTCCAGCTTTTTATACTGCATATAAGCCGTCATATTGGTAGCCACTCCGATTCCCTTTCCCCGGCGCTTTACGTCTTCCATAAATTCCAAAAGGCCAGGCTGGGGGCTCATTCCTTCCAGAAGAGTCCCCCAGTAAGAATCGCTCATGGCCAGGGCATGGGGGAAAACAGGCTTGTCCAGAAGTTCCAGCATGCACTGATAGCGCAGCAGCCGGTTGTGAATTGCCGCATTGTCCTTTCCCAGCCGCTCCTCCAGCCTCTTTCCAGCCTTTGCCATGGCAGGCATAAACATCTCCCCTGTTATGCCCGCATGGTTCAGACAGTAATCCTTAACAGCCTCAAGGCCTCTGCGGTTACCGGTTGTATAATCATACATGGTGCCGTCAATATCGAAAATAACTGTTTTTATCACGGTTTATGCTCCTGTTTTTTGGCCATAATAAGCATTGGCTCCGTGTTTTCTCAAATAATGCTTATCCTGCAGAGCCTGAGGCGCAGGAGTGTTATCCGGATTGATCTGCTCACACCGCAATGCCATCTTTGCCACTTCTTCCAGCACCACTGCATTGTGCACGGCATCCATGGCATCCTTTCCCCAGGCAAAGGGGCCGTGATTTTTGCAAAGACAGGCCGGCACAGCCATGTATTCCTTGTCCTTGAAATAATCCACGATTAAAAGTCCTGTGTTCTTCTCATATCCCTCTTCAATTTCTTCCGGGGTAAGACAGCGCAGGCAGGGAATCTCTCCGTATATATAATCCGCATGGGTGGTGCCGTAGCAGGGAATCCCCCGTCCGGCCTGGGCCCAGCTCGTCGCCCAGGAAGAATGGGTATGCACGATTCCTCCCATCTTTGGAAATGCTTTGTAAAGCTCTAAATGGGTGGCGGTATCGGATGAAGGATTGTATTCCCCTTCCACCCGGTTGCCTTCCAAGTCCATGACTACCATATCTTCCGGTTTCAGCTTGTTATAATCCACTCCGCTGGGCTTGATGACAAACATGCCGCTCTCCCGGTCAATGGCGCTGACATTGCCCCAGGTAAAGGTGACAAGCCCATATCTGGGAAGTTCCATATTAGCTTCGTAAACAATCTGTTTTAAGGCTTCTAACATGTTTTACCTCCTATGCTTTCAGTGTATACATGGCAATCTCATCAATACCGTGGTTGGTGCATATGATGACATCATTTCCGTCCTTAGTATACTTGTATACATTCGCAGGTCCGCAGTCTCTGTCGATGATCTCCGTTTCATAGGCCTTCGTGGAAGGATTAAAGCGAAGGGCAAACAGATTGCGGGCTCCCTGCCTGTGTCCGATCACCAGAGCCGGCTTTTGGCACAGCATTCCACCGTAAATGGCATGGTTGAACTCGGCAGGCTGGTCGTAAACGTAGACTTCCTTGTACTCTTCCCCTGTCTTCTTCCAGATGCTGATCTTATCGCCATGGAATGGGGAAATCACCGCCAGTTCCTTTTCTCCGTCCTCGTCAAAATCCACTAAAACCGCATCGCTGGCAGCTTCAGTTATCAACTGACGGATTTCCCAGGGCTCTGACGGAGCAGCAGGAGGAATAAACTGGTACACTCCGCTGTCACAGGATATGAGGCTGGTCTGAACTCCCTGCTCTTCCACACGGTAATAACCGTGGTTTTTCAGCATATTGTCCTTGATCACTTCCAGCTTCAACTGATTGTCCTGATTATATCCGCTTAAATCCACAGGAAGAACCGCTGCATACACCTTTCCAGGGTTGGACCAGTCATCCTTAAACTCATGTCCGGATTTTAAGGTACATGCGATTAAGTAGTTGATTCCGTTTCTTTCAATAATATTGAACCTGTGGACGAAAGGAAGGTCTGCTAGAGTCCTCACCTCCCAGCCGCCTTCTTCCTGGGGGGTCACGATAACGATTCTGGCCTCCTTGGAGTCGTTGGGGGAATAAAATTTATGAGTTGCCAGAAACTGTCCGTCTGTGCCCGGAACCTGAACCATGGTCATAACACCGCCCGGCTCTGTCCAAAGGGTGTCCTCCAGATTGCCGTCTGTGTCAAACAGAAGGCAGCGGTCCACTTTTTCCGCCGCAACCAGGATATGATCGCTTTCTTTATAGCGGAGCGGGGCTATGGAATAACATTTCGTCAGATTCCCCATCACCTTTTTTTCAATGTTCATAATGATTGATCCCCTTTCATTCCTGTTTCATCAGTATCCCGGACATCTTAAGATTTGCCGCAGATAAGTCTTCTTGCCAGGACGGGTTTCCCGTATACCAGAATTCTGTCACATATTTTCTTACCCCAAGCTCCCATGCCGTCGCAACAGCCTTTTCAAAATCCACATGGCCTTCGCCGTAAGGAACCTCACGGAATATGCCCGGTTTTGTCTCCTTTAAATGCATGGCGGCCAGACGGCCCTTTCCGAGCTTTAAATCCTCTGACACATCGGTTCCGTAAGTGATTGCGGCATTGGTGATATTTCCTATATCGGGATAAACATTTAAGTATACAGAAGAGATCAGGTTCACATACTTCATGGATTTTTCCACCGTATTCATGAATTCCGTCTCCATGGTTTCAAATCCCAGAACCAGACCTGCACGGGCAGCCATATCAGCAGCTTTCTTTAAGTTTTCCTCAAAATACTGTTTTGTTTCTTCATCCGATTCTTCATAATACACATCGTATCCGGCCAACTGAATGATCCTGATGCCCAGATCCGATGCCAGCTCAATGGCTTTGTCCATGATTTCCAGACTTCTTTCCCTGACTGCCGGATCATGGCTTCCCAGAGGATATTTCCTGTGTCCGCTAAGGCACATGGTTCCTATGGGAATGCCAATCTCCTTCATCAGTTCTGTCAGCTCCAGACGCTCCTTTAAAGTCATATCAAGCCGCTTTAACTTTTCATCGGTCTCGTCCACACTCATTTCCAGAAAATCAAAACCCGCCTCTTTTGCAGCTTTCAGCTTTTCTTTCCAGCTCAAATTTGCAGGCATTGACTTTTCATATAATCCAAGGGTATAGGCTTTCATTTAAAAATCTCCTTTTTTCACCTGGTGGATCTGCACTCCAGCCTCCTTAAATTCATTTAAAATATCTTCGGGAGCCTTTTCATCTGTGATCAGATGCTGAACTTTACCGATATTGCAGCTTGAGAAGCTGCTGTTCTTTCCTATCTTCGTATGGTCGGCCAGGATATACAGCTCGTACCTCGTGTGTTCGATCATCAATTCATTTAAACATACTTCGTTGATGATCTCGGTGGTCATTCCGGACATGACCGAAATTCCCGAACACCCCAAAAATGCCTTTTTCGCATAGATGTTTTGAAGGTTTCGGACTGCAAAATCTCCTACCATGGCTTCCTTGGGATAGCGAAGCTCGCCTCCGGTCAGGATGATGCTTACCCCGGCCCCATGCTCACTGTTGATCGCCTTTCCGTTGTTGGTTATGACCGTAACATTTCTGGCATTGATGGATTCCAGCATCTGCAGGGCAGTGCTGCTGGTATTGATAAAAAGCGTATCATTGTCATCCACCAGGGTTGCGGCATAGCTGGCTATCAACCGTCTGTAAAGTAGTATTTCATTAGCCTGTGCAGGGCCCGTTTCAATGGGAATGGCCCCTCCGTGGCAGCGCTTTAAAAGCTTCCTGTCTTCCAGATACTGCAAATCCCTGCGGACCGTCACCACGGAAATCCCGCACTGCTCTGCCAGACTGTTGACGGACACCTTGGGGCTGTTTCTCACCACGTCCAATATATGCGCTCTTCTCTCCTCCACAAGGGCATACTCTCTTTTCATCGGTTCACCTGCACTTTCTATTCATATCTGATCACTGCTGCAATCCAGCGTTTATTCGATAATTCCCTCTTCTTTTAACTTGGTTTCAATTTCCTGAGCTGACATGACATTGCGCAGAGGGATGATGGTAACACCCTTATCCTTGGCATCTCCGAACATGTCCTTGAAGTTCTGTGCACAAACCAGCACATCGTACTGGGAAGCAGTGCTTTTTCCTTCTGAAAGGGGGCAGTGATGAACCTTCTGGGGCTTGATGTCATACTTTTTCAGCACTTTCTCCAAAGCCATCTGTGCCATCAGGCTTGAACCTGCTCCATTTGCGCAGCATACCAGAAAACTTAAACTCTTACCAGCCATAATACAAACCTCCTGAATTAAATTTTATTTATTAGTTTCTTTTAATTCTTTATATGCGTCATAATCCTCTGTCATAAGGAAGTAACCTTTTTTATCCTTCCAGTACTGAATCTGAGGAATTGCCAGCAGGAATACAAACACGATTGCGATTCCGGCGTAGCTTAAATACTTCATGACAACGGTGAACACCGGCCATACCACTGCCCAGTCCCACATTCCCAAGTATCCGCCGTAAGCAGCCATGCCTACCCAGCCTGCGATGAATGCAGAACCGAATACCTGAAGAAGACCTGAGATAAAGGGAAGGATAAGAGCAGCTTTCACTCCGCCCTTTTCATTTGCAAAAACACCGATGGTGGCATTGTCAAAGAATACAGGAACGAATCCACAGATGACAAGTACAGGACTCTTTAATGCGATCAAAGCAACGATGGCGAGAATCTGGCCGAAAAAGCCTGCCAAAAAGCCTAAGGTTACAGCGTTAGGAGCACCAAATCCGAAGATTACGGCACAGTCTACGCCAGGAACAGAACCGGGAAGAAGCTTGTCTGCGATTCCCTGGAAGGAAGCTGTCAGCTCTGCTACGAAGGTACGAACGCCCAACTGAAGGATTGCCAGATAAGCCGCAAAGTTCAGACATGTTTTTAAGATATAGAATAACATGCTGTCTGCCGGTTTCATAAACTCTCCTGTAACCAGATATTCCTTGCCAAGAACCAGAAGGATGGCTCCGAAGAATACCACCATTAAGATGGAGGTAGTTACCATGTTGTCATTGAACATGGACATAAAGCCCGGTAATTCAATGTCTTCAATCTTTCTTACTTTTTTATCTTTGTTCTTGCCTTCATTTCCAAAGAACTTGCCTGCAGCCCAGTAGCTGAATGCAGTTCCAAACATCTGCTGGTGAGCCATACAGAAACCTGCGCCGTCCGTTACTTCCTGACAGGCCTTGATGGTCAAGTTGGAACCAACTGCCCAGTAAGCGCCTAAAAGCAGAGACATTACCACAAGCATGGCAGCACGGTTTTCCAGAAGGAAGGGGCAGGCGAACATGATCAGCCAGTATGCTGTGGCAGCCTGCTGTACCTGAACGTTTCCGGTTGTAAATAAAGCGCGGAGCTTGGTGTATTTTGAAAAGCGCACCAGAAGGATGTTGACGATAAATGCGATAAACAAAAGGATCATCGCATCACCGAACCCTCTTCCGAACACTTCCTCCACGCCTGCTGTAACGGCGTTCTGTCCAAAATACGGGTCAATAACCATGGCGTTGATCTGGAATCTGTCTTTCAGTCCTACCAGTACGGGACGGAAGTTATTGACCAGACCGCCGGAACCTACCATTAAGATCAAATAGCCTACGATTGCTTTTGCTGTTCCAGCCAGTATATCATACCAGGGTTTTCCAAGCAAGATATAGCCTACCATAACGATAAGGCCGATCATAAAAGGCGGCTGCTGTAATATGTTTGTAGCAAAATAACTCCATATTTTCATTAAAATATCCATAAGTGTAATCCCCTTTTCCCTAATCCAAATATTGTTCCTGAATTTTCAGTAAATCCTCCGGACCTTTGGCTTTTTTCAGTTCAGCAATCACTTCTTCGTTGCAAAGCATATCAGATAACCGGCTCATATTGTCCAGGTGCTGATCCGAGTTGCAGGAAGCCAGCGTAAAGAAAAGCATGGCGTCCTTTTCCGGATCTTCCGGATCAAAGCTGACCGGGTTTTCCAGCTTCATAAAAGCAATGCTGGTTTTGTGAACCCCCTCTGCACCCTCCTGGGAGTGAGGCATGGCGATGTCAGGCAGAATAATGATATAAGGGCCGTATTTTTTAATACAGGCGATGATCTCTTCCTTATAATTGCATTCCACTGTTCCGTCAGCCTCCAGGCATTCACAGCTCATCCTGACCGCATCCTCCCAGTCCTTTGCTTCTCTGGCAAACTTATAATGATTCTTTTCCACGAAATCTCTAAGCATCTTTTCCCCTCTTTTCTGAAATTACAGCAGTGAACGGAACGGAATGTTCTGCGGTGCTTCAAAGCAGTCCTCAAAACCGCGTCTGTGGTGGTATGCACGTTTGTCTTTATCCGTAGGATAAACGTACTTTCCGCCTACCTCCCAGAAGAACGGATGGAACTTGTAATCCAGTCTGTCTTTCTTCATATCATAGAGTACCCTGATTTCATTGACATCTGCCATGAAGTTGGTCCATACATCGTAGTGGATGGGGATTACAACCTTGCAGTCCAAAGCTTCTGCCATGCGCAGAATGTCGCATGATGTCATCTTGTCTGCCATGCCCACCGGATTTTCTCCGTAAGAGCCAAAAGCCACATCGACATCGTAATCTTTTCCATGCTTTGCAAAATAAATGGAATAATGGGAATCGCCGCTGTGATAAATGTTTCCGCCGGGAGTCTTGATCAGATAATTGACGGACTTTTCATCCATGTCTGTCGGGCATTTTCCTGTCAGCTCCTCACGGTCCGGACCTGTGGAATCAGTCGTTACAAGGCAGGTTCTGTCAAAGGAATCCAAAGCTATGATTTCAATGTCTTTGATCTTGATGCTGTCTCCAGGTACAACTGTGATACAGCGCTCTGCGGGAACTCCCCACTTCTGCCAAAGCTCAACGGATTTCTTGGGGCCGATAAATGGAACCGGAATTTCCTTTCCGTTCTCATCGACGGTGGTCAGCTTGCTCTGGATCACGTGTGCCGCATATTCTGCGCTCATGTGGTCCTGATGGTAATGGGTTGCCAGTACCGCATCCACCTGCTTGATCGCAAATGGGTCGATGACAAATGGAACTGCCCTTAAATTAGGCTGCATGTCTCTTGCACCGCACATGTTTGCCATCTGGTGTCCGACTGCCATCTTTCCGTTTCCATGGGAACGCTTTCCGTTTCCGCACCATAAGTCCACGGTAATGTTGCAGCCGCCCGGTGTTTTGAACCACATGCCTGTACATCCAAGCCACCACATAGCTACGGTTCCTGGTTCCACGATCTCATTCTCGATTTCCTCGTTCAGCCAGGTACCCCATTCAGGGAACGTGCTCATAATCCAGCTTTCCCTTGTGATTTCATCCACTTTACTCATTTGAACATCCTCCTTTATTTTATGATTGTTTTATGATCGCTTTTGCGCGACTTTCTCTTTAACAACTAGATAATATCACGTTAAATCCCACTTTTCAAGAGCGTTAAATGACCGCTTTTGCATTATATGTTTGTTTTCGATTTTTTGTGTAATTTATATATTTAAAACCATATTTTTTGTGCATATTTTACCCTATATATTATCCTAAATTTTTACAATGTGAAATCATTCACAACATAAATGATTTTACAATCCTGCTTCCGTCGAATTATCATTGTTTTTAAATTTCTAGGTACTTTTTACAACCCTTTTTATGATCGTAATTATGATCATAAAAATACAAAAATCCCGTTCCCCAAACATGAGCGCTAAAAATCAAAAAGACTCTGTGCAAGCAGCAGAATGAGTGCAATGACCCTTTATCAACTGCCTGCAGAAAGTCTTTTTACCACAAAACCCTTTATTCAAATCTCACGATTTCTTTTTTCAATCTCTTCATGATCTTCTTTTCCAGCCTGGATATGTAAGACTGAGAGATACCCAGCAAATCCGCAACTTCTTTCTGGGTCATCTCTTCCCCCTCCTCATCCGTAAGTCCGAACCGCAGTTCCACGATCTTTCTCTCCCTTGGGCTCAAACGGCTGATGGCGGTATTAAGCAGGTTCCGTTCCACCTCGGTTTCCAAATCCTTATAAATCACATCTTCCTCTGTTCCCAGAATATCGGATAAAAGGAGCTCATTGCCATCCCAGTCCACATTCAAAGGCTCATCAATGGACACCTCCATCTTGGTCTTGTTGTTCCGGCGCAAATACATGAGTATTTCGTTTTCAATACAGCGGGAAGCATAAGTAGCCAGTTTTATATTTTTTGTAGGATTAAAGGTGTTGATGGCCTTAATCAAACCGATAGTCCCGATAGAAATCAAATCCTCCACCCCAACGCTGGTGTTGTCAAACTTCTTTGCAATGTAAACCACAAGCCGCAGATTGTGTTCGATCAGCTCTGACTTGGCTTTTTGATCGTCTTCTCCCCCAAGAAGAGCGATGATCTGCGCCTCCTTCTCATTGTCCAAAGGCGCAGGCAGAATGTCTGCTCCTCCAATGTAATGCACCTCTCCCTTAGAAGGCATCATCAGGGTCTTAAAAGTTGGAATGGCTTTAAACTGGAAACGGTTTGGTACTGAAACTTTTATAATCATGTCAATATATTCTCCTTTACATCTTTCATTCACTCTTCATGCAGAAGCATTTGATACCCTCCATCTTCCGACAGCGGTCTTTTGCAGACAGCTATCAGAGGCCTCTCAATTACCTTGCTTTCGTCGCCTTGGCGTACCTCCATCTGATCCAAAAAAATTCCGGGCATCATACCGCCGCTTTTCCCAACGCTTTCATATGGGATATAAACGACCTCTGTCACGATCTCACACAGCTCCCGGACAGCTTCATAAGTCACAACATGAACAGGACGGCGGCTCACTGGTTCATACAGCCTGTTTCCCGTATCAAGGAGAGCGGTCACCTTTTTTTCCTTTCCCTTATAGTGCATGGTGACTTCATAAAAATTGCTCTTACCCTTTAACACGCCGGGAATCCGCCATAAAAGATAACGGATTCCGAAATAAGTGGCTGCTGCAAGAAAAATCAACCGGTAAAGAGGAATCGCTCCCCTGCTGTTTCCCTCAAGAATCTGTTCTATATAATAACCGGCCTTCGTATGCTGATACAGGGCATTTATGACTCCTGACATCACTACGGCTGCCACATAAAGCGCTCCCACCGCTTTCCCTATATCCCTTGGTCTCTTTAAACAGAAGGCCGTCATTACCATCAGGGCACTCACAGCCCCGTAAGTAATGGCCATCTCAAGCCATAAGGGCAGATACGGAAATGCGGCAGCAAACACAGCCCACGCTGATCCCAGACCAGCCCCCAGAATCATTCTCCATCTCATGAGGCGAAATCTCAACCCCCTCCTGACAATGGATAAGATCATAAAATTCATGGTAAAATTAATCAAGAACAACACATCTATGTACAGGTTTATTTCCGTTGCTGCATTCACCTCCTGCCCTGTAGGAACATTATATCTGCCATGCCTTCCAGAATTTGTCAAAACCTTGGGGAAGATTCCTGTTTTTCATCGTCTTTTTCCCCTCTTTCCCGGCATATAGCGACAGGCTCTTAAGACCATACGTTCCCTTTTTCCCTTTCACCGCCGGACTTTCCTCTTCCCTGCGCACAAAAAAACAGCCGGACACGGGGATAAAGCCGTGTTCGACTGTTTTTCACATTTCATTTTTTATTGTCGATTTATCACAATATTCAGCAGTGCAGAAATATGGCACTGCTGACACTGCGAAAAAGTTCAGTTAAGCCAACTGGGAAAGTCTTTCTTTTACCTGTTCCATCATCTGGGCATACTTCTCAAGCTTGGCCTTTTCCTCCTGGATTTTGGCCTCCGGAGCCTTGCTGACAAATTTCTCATTATTCAGCATGCCCTCTACCCTGGCAAGTTCCTTGCCCAGCCGTTCTTCTTCTTTTTTAAGGCGCTCAATCTCCTTTTCAATATCCACCAGCTCTGCAAAAGGCATGTAGATCACTGCCTGAGGGATGACAGCGGATACCGCATCCTCAGCGATTCCGCTTTTATCCTTCTGCAAATACACCTCTCCTGCATAACCCAGGGAAGCGAAGAATATCTTGCTGCGCTCAAATATATCAAGAATCTCCTGATTCTCGGAGACAACGTATACCTTAGCCTTCTTGCTTGGCGGAACGTTCATGGAGGTGCGCACATTCCGGATTGCCCTTACAGCTTCCTTAATGGTTTCCACCGCATGCTCCTCAGCCTTGAAATTCCACTCCTCCTGATACTCCGGCCAGTTTGAAATCATGATGGATTCCTCTTCATCCTGAAGATTGCAGAAGATTTCCTCGGTCAGGAAAGGCATATAGGGGTGGAGAAGCTTTAAGGAGTTGATGAGAACAGTCTTTAAGGTCCAGATGGCCGCTGCCTTTGTCTCATCCTGGTCATCCCACAGCCTTGGCTTCACCATTTCAATATACCAGTCGCAGAATTCCTCCCAGATAAAGTCATAAACCTTTTGAAGGGCGATTCCCAGTTCGTATTTATCCAGATTCTCCGTCACATCCTTTGCAAGGGTGTTGACCTTGGAAAGAATCCATTTATCCGCCATGGTGAGCTGGGAAAGGTCTGCTTTTGCTCCCTGGGCCTTTTCAATATTCATCATGATGAAGCGGGAAGCATTCCATACCTTGTTGGCGAAGTTCCGGCTGGCTTCCACCCTCTCCCAGTAAAAACGCATATCATTTCCCGGAGCATTTCCTGTAATCAGGGTCATGCGCAGGGCATCAGCGCCGTATTTTTCAATGACCTCTAAAGGATCGATTCCGTTTCCTAAGGATTTGCTCATCTTCCGTCCTTCGGAATCCCTGATCAGTCCGTGGATCAAAACAGTGTGGAAAGGAAGCTTTCCTGTCTGCTCAATGCCGGAAAATACCATACGGATGACCCAGAAGAAAATGATGTCATAACCTGTTACCAGCACATCTGTGGGATAAAAATACTTGAGGTCCTCTGTTTCCTCAGGCCAGCCCAATGTGGAGAAAGGCCAGAGAGCAGAAGAAAACCAGGTATCAAGAGTGTCTTCATCCTGAGTGAGATGAGTTCCTCCGCATTTGGGGCAGGCTGCGGGAGCTTCCGCTGACACTGTGATTTCCCCGCACTGACCGCAATAGTAAGCAGGAATCCGGTGGCCCCACCAAAGCTGCCTGGAAACGCACCAGTCCCGGATATTTTCAAGCCAGTGAAGATAAATTTTGTCAAACCGCTCCGGAACGAATTTAAGCGCCCCTGTCTTTAAGGCTTCAATGGCCGGCTTTGCCATTTCCTCCATCTTCACAAACCACTGCTGTTTTACCATGGGCTCTACGGTAGTCTTACAGCGGTCATGAGTGCCTACCGCATGAGTATGAGGCTCTACCTTTACCAAAAGTCCCTGGTCCTCCAAGTCCTTTACAATGGCTTTTCTGGCTTCGTACCGCTCCATTCCGTGATACTTGCTGCCCGGAAGGTTGATGGTGGCATCGTCGTTCATGATACAAAGCTCCGGCAGATTGTGTCTCTTTCCTACCTCAAAGTCATTGGGGTCGTGGGCCGGGGTGATCTTCACGCAGCCGGTTCCAAATTCCTTATCAACATAAGAATCCGCAACAACCGGAATCTCACGGTCTGTCAGAGGGAGCTTTAACATCCTTCCCACCAGATTCTGATATCTCTCATCCTCCGGATTGACTGCCACAGCAGTATCTCCCAGAAGGGTCTCCGGCCTGGTTGTGGCGATCTCCACAAACCGGTTTTCTTCCCCTGCAATGGGATAATTGATGTGCCAGAAAAAGCCGTTCTGATCCTCATGCTCTACCTCTGCATCGGAAATAGTGGTCTGGCATACCGGACACCAGTTGACAATACGGGAACCCTTGTAAATGTATCCTTTTTCATGAAGCCGGATAAATACCTCCTGAACAGCCTGGGAACAGCCTTCATCCATGGTGAACCGCTCTCTGTCCCAGTCAGCGGAAGAGCCCAGCTTGTGAAGCTGGTTGATAATCCGTCCGCCGTAATCTTTTCTCCAGTCCCAGCATTTTTCCAGGAAGCCTTCCCTGCCTAAATCAGCCTTGTCGATTCCCTGTTCCTTTAAGCTTTCAATAACCTTTACTTCCGTGGCAATAGCCGCATGGTCTGTGCCCGGCTGCCAAAGGGCCTCATAGCCCTGCATCCTCTTGTAACGAATCAAAATATCCTGCATGGCATTGTCCAAAGCATGGCCCATGTGAAGCTGGCCTGTGATGTTAGGCGGGGGCATCACAATGGTAAAGGGCTTTTTATCTTTATTGGGTTTTGCATGGAAATACTTTTTTTCCAGCCATTTTTCATAAAGCTTGCTCTCAATCCCTGCCGGATCATAAGTCTTTTCTAACTCTTTCATAAACTTCTCCTTTTTCTGACTATTGTATTGGACATTAAAAAAGCCCTCTGCATCCTGGGATGCAAAGGGCGAATCAACGCGGTACCACCTTTTTTCATACGGCATACTGCCATATCTCAAAGCCTTTAACGCAGCCATGCGTGAAAGCTTACTCACATTCGTCTTTTCAGCCTTCCGGTTCCGAAGCTACCTTCCGTACACACTGCCTTAACCATCTTTCAGCCGGTGGATGATTTTCTCTTTCAGGGTTATGAACGTACTCCTCTTCTTCTCTACCTTTTCATATATACTTTGTAATGATAGTGTTTTTTTACAGATTTGTCAAGGGGTTTGCAGGAGACTTTCCATCACACAATATCTAAGACATAATATTCCGGTATTCCTGCTTCCAGCTTTGAACCAGCTCCCCTGCACCCTGAAGGCGTTTAATGGGGTCTTTCTGGAATAAGCCCTCCAGCTCCTTAAGGCTTTGGGCCTCTTTTGCCGCTTCCTCCGCCCGTTTCTTATCTTCCTCACACTCCCGCTTCACATCCTCTGTAATCAGGGACTGGAACCGTTCGCTGACTGCCAGGCGGTCATTCCACATGGACAGATAACAGATTCGCTTTAAAACCTCTCCGTTTTTCACCAGATCAAAGGACTTCTGATAAACCTGGTAAGCTTTATCCGTCATAAACAATCTGGCGTAAGCGGAACCTAAGTTGTTGTAAATCCTGGCCTGGAATGCGGCATTTCCGGCACTGCCTTTTGGAAGCTCCAGAATCTTGCGGTACTCTTCCACAGCCTTTCCATACTGTTTCCGGGAAAAGAGATAATCAGCCTTTTCCTTCAAAAACTCACCCTCCGGCATCCTTTTGTAAGCGGCCAGATTCTGCCTGAACCGGCTCACCTCAGCGGCGCCGTAATAGTCACACTCCTGAAGGATGATGGCGAGCAGCTCATCTTTATCTTCCCCGCTCTGCTGCCATTTCTCCAGCTTGGCAGCCAAAAAGGCCATATCCAGGTCATCCCTGATGAAATCGATCAGACTTTTATCCACAAACCCTTCCATAACCAGAAGAGGATTATTGTAAATCACATAGCAAAGCTCCTGGGAGGAATACAGACGAATTCCCAGGCCCTCAAAATAAAACGGCTGTTTTACCGGTTCCTGCCGGCAAAGAATCAGACTCATAGCATGACCTCTTGTCTTACCACTGCAGTAGTGGCCGGGAACAAATCTCCAAAGCCCTTGTCCTTTAACACCACTGCCATGGTTTTCTCATCCAGAAACCCAACACTGATCCCCACTCTGGTGGTTCTGTCGGGCCTCTTTGGGAATCCCTCCAGGGGAATCTTCACCAGCCTTGCCTGCTTGGGGTCCATGGGCGTTACCATAAATTCCACATAATCCTGACCGTCAACAATTAAATCCACGCTGCTTCTGGACTCATACCAGTTATCGCCCGCCGAAGCCACGATGAGCTGGTTCTCCCGCTCCTTATGGAGCACCCTCATGGATACGGTGGAATGAAGCCGTCCCTGGCAGATACAGATAAAGGAAGTCTTCTCCTGCACATAATCCATGCCCTTCACTGCGGCGCCTCTGGCAAACAGCTCCGGTTCCATATAAACCTTTCGCCGGGAGCAGAGTATTTTCATGGAGTCACTGGCCCACTCATGGTTACTGAATCCTTTTCCCGTGAGAAAGATAGAAGAAAACAGCTTTTTCTGGAGAAGCCGTTCCGCACAGGAGCTTAAAATCTTATCCGCCAGCTTTCCGCCGGAGGGCGTATCCAGAATATCTAAGTTAAAGCTCTCCTCAAGGGCCTGTTCCTCCGCCATCACAACCATCTTGCGCAGACCTCTTTGAATCTTGAGCTCATGGTAATGGAAGGAATCCTCCGATAAGTCAAACACAGCCACCTGATTGCTCCAGACCTCTTTTTTCTGGCTGAGGGCATAATACACAAAGCTTTCCGTATGGCTGATGATGTGGACCCTGTCCCTGGGAATCCCCAGGTCATCGGCACAGTACATAATCCCATCCATCAGCTTCCCATCCACCTTCTGCAAGGTGATCACGAGCTGCTTCACTTCGTCGCTGAAAAATTCCTCCATGGGAAGTTTCAGTATTTTCTTTAAAAATGTTTTTAACAGGTCCAGGCCTTCATACTTGGTCCCGCCCAAGGTGGCGGTTCCATCCTTCCTGACCATCTTTATCAGCTTGTCCACGATAATGCCTTCCCCTACCAGGGTATAGGCGTACGCCTCTTCTCCTATGTACCAGGCATCTTCATCCTTTTTCCGGCAGATGACCGTAGGAATGCACCATGACTTTTCCCTGTCATAGCAGCATATGCGGGTATAGGCATCACACAGATCAAGCCCTATTATCAGTCCGTCCATTGACAGCCCCCTTACATCAGTGAAAATAATTCTTCTGCAGCAGCATTCTTTTTCAAATACTCCTGCATCCGCTTTTTGAGTCCGTCTTCATCCTTTATATTTAAGGAAAGGCTCATTTCATTGAGACAGGCAAACCGGCTTTCTGAATCCCTTACAGGAAGTCCTGTGCAGCACTCCACACTGCCTTCCTTTTTGAGGACCCATTCTTCCTCCACCAGCTCCCGTATCCGGTATTCCATGATTTCGCCTTCAAACAATATCTTCTGCTTCACGAAAATCCCCTGATACATCCGGGAAATATCCTCGCTGTGGTACTCCTCCTCATCAGGAAGAATCCTGATCTGGAGATCGATTTTAGAATCCCTGTCCCCGGAATACTGGATCATGGCCTTATCCATAATATCCTCAGGAATGGGCGCATATTTGGCCAGAGTCTTAAAATAAGGGAACACAAAGCCTTCCTCTAACAGAAAAGCCACCGTCTCCCGGCACAATGCCGCCTGGTCTTCCTCCAGCCCGGAAAGCTCAGAGTAATACCTGGTGAGAGCCAGAAGGTAAATGACCGGAAGCCTTCCCTTTAAAGAAGAAGCCTGCACCAGCCCTTCTAAGTAAGCAAACACCTGCTCCCACAGCTCTTTATCTTCCATAAAGTACTCTGTGCATTTGATGGTAAAATACGCCTTGAGAATGGTGTCGTTAGGCTCCTTGCGGCTCTTATAAAGCTGGAACACCTTATCCAGCTTTGCGCAGCAGCCGGAAAACATCATCTGGGCCGCCAGTCTCTCCTCCAGATCATAGGTTTCCACATGCTGGGAAACACCCTCTGCAAGGACGGCATACATCTGATCCGAAAGCCCGTTAAAATGTTCGCACAAATAATCCATTATGACGCTGTCGCCCTTTTTCTCCTTAAAAACCTCATAGGAAAGGTGCAAAAGAAGGGAATCTTCATCAAAGAGCTTCTTTAAAATCATCTTGCTGCAAAGCTGGTATAACCCTTCTGCTTCAATCCCTTCGGTGCCGAACTCCCGAAGCATGGAAAACGCCTCTTCCGCGTGGCCGCTGCGGATCAAAGTATTGCATACCCCGATACGTTCCGGCTTGGAAAGAACCTTCTTATCCAGCTTTAACAAATACCCGGCTCCTTCGTTTTCCTCTTCTCCCGGAAGAGCCTGTTTCTGGTAAAATTCAATGATTTTAGAGAGCAAAAGCCGTTTATAAGCAGGGCGCAGCTTAGGGTCCTCCAGGGTATTTTCCAAAATCCTGATCTCTTCTCCGTCAGCCTCTCCCTGTTCCAAAACCTTCTGGCAGGCCCGAAGCCTTAGCATGGGATGTTCCGGATACAGTTCAAAGCAGCGCTCTTCCAGCTCCGGTTTGTCCATGACCGGGTCCTTTTTGCAGGCAACATTGGCATACCGGTTCCCGTAAGCATCCTGAAACAGCAGGATACTGCGCTCAGAAAACAAGGGCACATAGGCGACCCCTTCGTCCAGCAGAAATGCGTCTTCCTCCTTCATCTCCTCATAGCAGACGATGACGTATTTCATCTTTTTATTGCTGCATTCCACCCGGTAAGACCGGAGAATGGCAGGGAGCACCTTTGCCATGGGAAGGTCTATGACATCCTTTAAAATCATCCGCTCATAAATAACCGCCAGCCGGTTATCGATCCGGGATTCAAAAAGCTGTTCTGTGGCAAACTTCTCAATGGTCCGCTCATAAGCCTGATAAAGAGGGTCTGTCGGCTCCAAATACACCAGAACATTCTTATAAAGAGTGATCCTGCTGTAAAGGTCCAGCTCACTTCCTCCATAGGAAAAATAAAGGAGCACCTCCTTGGGAAGGAGGTAAAAGTAATTCTTGGGCAGACTGTACAAATAATATTCATACAATCTGGTCAGACTGATTCCAGCCTTTACTCCCTTTTCATACCAGGAAAAGGCATCTCCCATCCGCAGCTCGCCCTTAATCAGCAGGCCGCAGACAGCCTCCAGCACTTCTTTTTCGGGAAACTCCTCATAAAGCTTTAAAAGCATCCGGTAATGAAGGCGGTTAAAATGCTTTACATTCAAAGTCAGCCTGGATACGGCCAAAGCCAGCGTTTTCTCCACCAGACCCTTTCCGGCACAGTGATAGAGAATCTGTATTTCCATCGGTCCCAAAGACCGGAGCATATCAGGCGCACTGTTTAAAATCCTGCATCCCCAGACATAGAAAAATGGGCTTCTCACTCCCATATCAAACTGCCGCTTCAGCATGGAAAACAAAGAAGGCAGATTCTCAAAAAGTTTGGAATCCATTTTCAAAATAAGCAAAAAGAGCCAGAACTGTCCCGGTTCTTCTTCCAGATATTTTTTCATCAGGCGGATTAAGGACTCTTTCTGGTATTCGTCCGGCTCCGCTTTTAAACGCAGGTACTGGTAATAGCAGTACAGCTCCCTCTTTTCCTGGCGCTGGCCGAGAATCTCATCCCTGCATTCGTCTAAGTACAATACCGCCTTTGAAGGATTTCCCTCTCCCAGACAGATTTCTGCCCGGAACAGCCTGACAAGGCTGGTATCTCCTTTCATCACTTCAATCTCGTTGAGCGCTTTTCTCATCCCTTCATAGAGAACAGCCAGGTCCTTCTGTCCTGTCTCCTCCTCCAGGCGGAACCGTAAAAAACGGCCGAACGCTTCTTTGGTAAAAGCATCCTCAGCCGATATCCCGCCGCCAGGATTTTTAACCGCTGTAACCGGAAGGGCAAAGGGTTCCTCCATCCCGTTTATGAGAATTCTGCCCTGATTTTCTCCCTGGTGCATCCACTCCGGGTGAATGACAAAGGGCACTCTGCACTCATCGCCCTCAAAATCCTGTTCCCCGATCGTTTTTCTGGGCAGCTCTATGAAATCACAATCCGTTGTCACTTCCAGATTCACATAACCCCAGCCGCTCCGTTTTAAGACCAACTGGTCTTTTAGCGGCTCTTCCAGCTCTCCAAATCTTCTGGGACCTGTTTCTGCAGTCAGGGAAACCGGCTCTTTGACCTTTAAGGCCGTAAGAAACTCTTCCAGTTCCTTCCTCCTGTCAGGCCTGCCCCGCAATCCGTCGTAAATGGCCCTCACATGTAAATCCTTCATAAAGGGGGCCGTATCAAAATCTCTGTATTCAAACAGCCTTAAGGCCGTGTCCATATCTTTTTTCGCAATGGCTGCAAAGTCCTCTGCTGTCTTTAAATCCCCCAGGGCCTTCCCTGAGGTCCCCAGCTCCACACGAAAAGAATAAGGGACTTCTCTCTCGCCGCCATTGGTAACCAGATAAAAAGCTCCCTTAATCACATCACCATCTTCCAGATAATTGCTGTTTATCTCATAGACCAGATGGTTATATGTACCGCCAAAGGCTCCGTTTAAAAGCCTGACGCGGTAATTTGAGGAATATGCAAGTCCTTTTATATGTAAATTGTTCTCGCTGGTAACGACAACCTCACGCCTTGCTGCCCCGCCGGAGCGGACCACATCATCAATTCCCGATGGGGTTACCTTAATCTTTGGAATTTCTGAATCAATAATGCCTTTTGACAGCCTGTTGATCCGTTCTCTCATAGTGCCACCTGTATGTTTAATTTGTCCGCTCCCTTAAGCAAAATCATATGACCTAAAGGGCTTCCTTCTCTTGTTGGTTTATTTTCTTATCAATTACACTACATTCTACCATATTTTCTATTGATTTAAAACCCTAAAATTGGTATGATAAATAAAAACTGTTGAAAAAAGGACAAACCAATTATGACGACCAATGAGAAAGCTTTATTGCTCCATAAGGAATGGAATGGAAAGCTGGAAATAACCTCAAAAGCAAAGGTAAATACCAGGGAAGATTTAGCCCTGGCCTATACCCCCGGAGTAGCGGAGCCATGCAAGGTTATTGCCGAAAATCCTGAAGCAGCATACGACTATACCATCAAATCAAATACTGTGGCAGTTGTCTCCGACGGAAGCGCTGTTTTGGGCCTGGGAAACATCGGCCCCCTGGCAGCCATGCCTGTTATGGAGGGAAAGGCCGTGCTTTTTAAAGAATTCGGAGGGGTGAACGCCATCCCCATCTGTCTGGACACCCAGGACACGGAAGAAATCATCAAAACCGTGGTAAATATTGCCCCTGCCTTTGGCGGCATCAATTTAGAGGACATCTCTGCTCCCCGCTGCTTTGAGATCGAAGAACGGTTAAAAGCGCTCCTTCCCATCCCTGTATTTCACGATGACCAGCATGGAACAGCCATCGTTGTTCTGGCAGGCATCATCAATGCTCTGGAAGTGACGAAAAAGAAAAAAGAAGAATGCCGTGTGGTAGTAAACGGTGCAGGCTCTGCCGGAGTCGCCATCACAAAACTCCTCCTCTCCTATGGCTTCCCTCACATTACCATGTGTGACAGGATCGGAATCCTCTCAAAGGGCATGGAAGGCTTAAACTGGATGCAGGAACAGATGATGGATGTGACCAACTCAGAAAGAAAACAGGGTTCTCTGGCCGATGCCATGAAGGGAGCCGATATTTTCATCGGAGTGTCCGCCCCCGGAATCGTCACCGAAGAAATGGTGGCTTCCATGAACCGGGACTCCATTCTCTTTGCCATGGCAAATCCGGTTCCTGAGATCATGCCTGATCTGGCAAAGGCTGCCGGTGCCAAAGTCATAGGAACAGGAAGGTCTGATTTCCCAAATCAGGTCAATAATGTACTTGTATTCCCAGGCATCTTCAAAGGTGCTTTAGAAGGACGGTCATCTGCCATTACGGAAGAGATGAAGCTTGCCGCCGCCGCTGCCATAGCCGGCCTTGTGGACCCTTCTAAGAGAGATGAAAACAACATTCTGCCGGAGGCCTTTGATCCCCGTGTTGCAGAAGTTGTAAGCCGTGCGGTCAGGGATCATATCCGGTCATAGAGGCTTTCCGCCCAGCCTTATCCGCCCGTATCACCGGGTAAAAATTACGGCGCCCACCATGCGCCACTGGAGGTAACTATGCTGTCAGAACCTATGACCCTGTACAAACTGATGATTTTATATATGCTGAAGCAGGTAAATTTCCCCCTGACAAGCGCACAACTGTCCAACTTTTTTCTGGAACATGAATACACCACTTATTTCACCTTAAACCAGGCCCTTAATGAACTGCTGGAAGCCAGACTTCTCCATGTGGAGACCAACCACAACAGCAGCCGGTATGAGATCACCAGAGAAGGGGAAGAAACCCTCTCTTTTTTCGGTAACAAAATTTCACCTGCCATCATTAATGATATAGATGAATACTTAAAGGAAAACAAGTTCCGCCTCCGCAACGAAGTGGGAATCACCGCTGATTTCTATAAGTCCACCAGCCAGGACTATATTGTCCGCTGCCAGGTGAGAGAAGGAAAAAACAATCTGATCAACCTGGAGCTTTCCGTTCCTGACAAGGCCCAGGCAGAGATCATGTGCGACCACTGGAAAGCGAAAAGCCAGGAAATTTACGCATTTGCCATGAAAACCCTGATGAGCGGTTCTTAAAATTTCATCAGACAGAAAGGGGATTCATCTTGAATAAGATTCAGAAAAAAAGAACATTGCTTCAGGAGATCAACCGCAGATATATCCAGGAACAGAAAAAGCTGAAAAAGAAGGGATTCCGCCTCAAGACAAGGCTTATTCTGACCATCGCTCTTCCCATCCTTCTCGTCCTGATTTCTGCCAAGGCGGCACAGACCTTTATCCGGATCAAGGTAAGAGAGCTCTTTGCCAAACCCCTTCCTGAAAAAGTGCCTGACGAACCGTCCCAGCCGGTGGCCGTTCCCAAGGTGCCAGTGGAAACAGAAGTCCTGCATCCTGAGCCGGTTTCCGAAGAAAAATAGATAAAAAAGCTGATTCAGCGGTTTTCTCCTGAATCAGCTTTTTCTTTATTCTTTATCCCTGCATAAATCTGCTTAAAAATTCTTTTGTGGTTGTCTTTTTCGGATTCCCGAATATATCAGCGGGAGGTCCTTCTTCTTCGATGACTCCCCCTGCCATATAGACCACATGGCTGGACACGTCTCTGGCAAAGGCCATTTCATGGGTGACGATAATCATGGTAAGACCTTCTCTTGCCAGGGTTCTCATAACAGCCAGCACCTCTCCCACCATCTGAGGGTCCAGGGCAGAAGTCGGCTCGTCAAAGAGCAGCACCTCAGGCTCCATGGCCAGGGCTCTGGCAATTGCCACCCTCTGCTTTTGTCCGCCGGAAAGCTGCCTTGGCTTTGCATTGATATAGGGAGCCATGCCCACCTTTTCCAAATACATCATAGCCTTTTTTCTGGCTTCTTCCTTGTCCTTTTTTAAAACCTTTATCTGGCCTGCCATGCAGTTTTCCAAAACAGTCATGTTGTTAAAGAGATTGAAGTTCTGAAACACCATGCCCACCTTGGTCCGATAGGAAGGAGCGTTCATCTTCCTGTCCGTAATATCCACATCGTGATAGAGGATTTCTCCGCTGGTAGGAGTTTCCAAAAGGTTTAAACAGCGCAGAAGGGTTGATTTTCCCGAACCGGAGGCGCCGATAATACAGGTCACATCCCCGGCATTGACGGAGAAGTCAATATCCCGAAGCACCACATTGGTTCCAAAGGTCTTGCTTAAATGATGAATTTCCAACACTTTTTCGCCTGCCATTTACTTCTCCTCCTTGTCTCTTGGATTGGGGAACCTCACCATACCGCTGGTGTAAGCCAAGGTATCCGTGGTAGCCAGATCATAGCTGTCCGGTCCGTCCATCTTCTTCTCCCAGTAGCGTAAGATTCTGGAACAGGTGAAGGTCAGCACAAAGTAAAGGATCATTGCAATGGTAAAGGCTTCAAAATAAGTATAGTAGGCTCCTGCCACTCCCTTTGTGGTGTAAAACAGCTCCACAAAGCCGATAACGGAAAGCACACAGGTATCCTTGATGTTGATGATTAAGTTGTTGCCGATCTGAGGCATGATGTTGCGCAGGGCCTGAGGCATGATCACATTGACCATGGTCTGGTAATGAGTCATGCCGATGGCCTTGGCTCCCTCAGTCTGTCCTGAATCAATGGACAGAATTCCGCCTCGCACCGTCTCTGCCATATAGGCTCCGGTGTTAATGGAAACAATCAGGTAAGCGGCAAAGGAAACAGACATGTTAATCTGAAACAACATGGAGAAACCGAAATAAATAAACATGGCCTGAACCATCATAGGGGTTCCCCGGAATACCTCTACATAGATGTTTAATATGATTTTTACAATCTGTAACAGGAACCGCTTGATCACGTTATCATTTTTCGCCACGGGAATTGTCTGAATAATTCCCACTGCGAAACCGATGATACAGCCGATTAAGGTACCTACAACGGCAACCACCATTGTCTTCCCCACTCCGCTGAGAAATGACGGTCCATACCCTTGCAGAATAACGATGATTCTTCCCAAAAAATCTGATGGCAGGGACATATTTTATCTTCTCCTTTTGTATTAATTTGACAATGGCTGTACTGCGATGGCATCTTCCATCATCTTGTCAAAGTCTGTTTCATTCATTTTAGAAAGCACACCGTTGATGGCATCCTTTAATTCTGTATTGCCCTTCTTTAAGGAAACGCCGATGTTGATATCTTCCTCAGAAACCTGGAACTCACCTTCTGTTCCGGTAAAATCAAGGAGCCTGAAATCAGGATAAGCGATTAAAGCGGCCTGTCCGGTAGGCTTATCTGTCACTACCAGGTCAATACCGCCGGCGTTAAGTGCTACCAGCATAGCAGGTACGGACTCATGAGCAGGCTGAATCTTTCCGTCCGGAATCTGAGGCAGGCAGCCGTCATACCAGATGGTGTTGATCTGAGAAGAGCTGACAGCGCCGGCTAAATCTGCAACGCTTTTTGCATTCTCATACTTGCTTCCGGCCTTTACCAGGGTAACGATCGTCGCATAATAGTAAGGATCAGTGAAATCTACAGACTGAAGACGGTCTGATGTGATGGACTGGCCTGCAATAACGCAGTCTACGGTTCCGGCCTGAACTGCAGGAACCAGAGAATCCCAGTCAAGCTTTACGATCTCTAAATTATAGCCAAGCTCGTCAGCCACTTTTTTGGCGATCATAACATCGTAGCCGTAAGCGAAGTCAGAGCTTCCGGAAATGGGAACTGCTCCGTTTGCATCGGTAGGCTGGGTCCAGTTATAAGGCGCATAGCTGCACTCCATGGCAACCTTTAATACCTTTTTTCCGTCTCCGCCGGCTGCTGAGTTTCCGCCTCCGCAGGCTGTTAAGGCAGTTGCTGCCAGGGCTGCCGCCAAAAAGGCAGATGCAATCTTCTTCATTGTTTTTTTCATAATCTTTTTCTCCTCATCTCTTTGAAAGTTGTCGTTACCATAAAACCGCAGTTTAGCCAGCAACCCCTGATGTGGTCCGCTGGCTTACGGGCTTTGCCCCTCTTTCGCACTGCTTCACTGCATTGTGAATATTATAAAAAGATTTTTACCCATTGTCAATACTATTTACTATTTCTGAAATCATGTCCCATATTTCTTCTCTTCCCTGCTTCGTCTCTGCGGAAAAGGGAATGACGATATCATCCGGTCCAAGTCCCAAGCCTGTCCGAAGAATCTTTACGGCTTTTGATACCTGACTCCGTTTGATTTTATCCAGCTTGGTAGCTACGATCACCGGATGATAGCCGTTGTGCACGATCCAGTCATACATGGTCTTGTCATTGACGGAGGGCTCATGCCGGATGTCCACCAGAAGGAAAACGCAGCGGAGCATGGGGGATTTGTGGAGATAGTTCTCGATCATCTTCCCCCATTTGGCCTTTACCTCCAGGGACACCTTGGCATAACCATAACCCGGAAGGTCTACATAGTAAAAGGCGTCATTGATGTTATAGAAGTTAATGGTCTGAGTCTTTCCCGGCTGGGAAGATGTCCTGGCAAAGGATTTGCGGTTCATCAGGGCATTGATCAGCGAGGACTTTCCCACATTGGATTTGCCGGCAAAGGCAAACTCCGGCTTGGTATTCTCCGGAAGCGTGCTGGTTATGCCGCAAACGGTTTCCAATTCTACTGTTTTAATAATCATTCGGTTTCCTTTCCGGTGAATGCTTCCTTTAATACTTCCGCCATGGTCTTTACATAGACGATGTCAAGGCCTCCTGTGATCTCCTCTGACAGCTCTCCCATATCCGGGCGGTTTTTATCAGGTATTAAGACCTTTTCCACATGGGCCATACGGGCGGCCAGGATTTTTTCCTTTAAGCCTCCGATGGGAAGAACCCTTCCGCGGAGAGTGATTTCTCCTGTCATGGCCACCTTTGCATTGACCTTGTTATTGGTAATGGCGGAAAGTATGGCAGTGGCTATGGTGATTCCTGCAGACGGGCCATCCTTTGGCACCGCTCCCTCCGGAATGTGAAGGTGAATATCGTGCTTTTCAAAGTAATCCTCTGCCACCTGATAATCTGGGCAGACTGACTTCACATAGCTGAGTGCTGTCTGGGCAGATTCCTTCATGACTCCGCCCATCTGTCCGGTCATCTGAAGGGCTCCTTTTCCGGGCATCACATTGACCTCGATCTGGAGGGTATTGCCTCCCACACTGGTCCATGCAAGTCCCCTTACGGTTCCCACCTGGTCCTCATCATTGACATCTTCAAAGGTCACTTTTTCCTTGCCAAGATATTTTTCCAAATCCTTTGACCTGATCTCTATGACCTGTTTTCCGCCTTCCAGAAACTCTCTGGCTGCCTTGCGGAACACAGAGCCGATCTGCCGTTCTAAATTTCTCACTCCGGCTTCCCTGGTGTAGTTGTGAATGATCTTTTTTAAAGCCCCATCGGATATAGTCACCTGCTTTTCTTTCAGACCGTTCTTTTCCCTCTGCTTCTTTACAAGATAATTCTTTGCAATATGGAATTTTTCATTCTCCGTGTAGCTGCTCACTTCAATCACTTCCATACGGTCCAGCAGGGGGCCTGGAATAGTGGTGGTGGTATTGGCAGTTGCCACAAAAAGCACATTGGACAAATCGATAGGAGCTTCCACATAGTGATCTCTGAACTTCATATTCTGCTCGCTGTCCAGTACCTCCAACAGGGCCGAGGAGGTGTCTCCCTTATAATCCCTGCTGACCTTGTCGATCTCATCGAGAAGCATGAGAGGATTGCTGACTCCTGCCTGTCTTAAGGCTTCCACAATTCTTCCGGGCATAGCTCCCACGTAAGTCTTGCGGTGTCCCCGGATTTCCGCCTCATCACGGATTCCTCCCAGGCTGATTCTCACGTATTCTTTGCTTAAAGCCCTGGCCATGGAACGGGCTATGGAGGTCTTTCCAGTTCCCGGAGGGCCTACCAGACATACGATAGGGCTGGTGCCCTTTTTCGTCAGAATCCTGACAGCCAGATATTCCAGAATTCGTTCCTTCACCTTTTCAAGGCCGTAATGGTCCTCATTTAATATCTTTTCTCCGTGGGCAATGTTATTGTTGTCCTTGGACATCTTTTTCCACGGAAGGTCCAGGACCGTCTCTAAATACATGCGGACCACATTGGCCTCCTGGCTTCCTCCCGGCATCGCCTTAAAGCGTTCGATTTCCTTTCGGATTTTCTCCTGAACCTCTTTATCCGCTTTTAAGGCTTTCAGCCTTTTGGTGTATTCATCGGCATCAGACAGGGGGTTGTCCTCTCCCAGCTCTTCCCGGATCACTTTTAGCTGTTCTCTTAAGATATAATCCTTCTGGTTCTTGTCAATCCGGTCTTTTACATGGGACTGAAGCTCCCGCTTTACTTTGGAAACCTCAATCTCTGTCACCAGATTTCTCATGACAAGAGCATACCGGTCCTCCAGAAGAAAGCTTTCCAGCACCTGCTGGCGAATCCGGTAATCCCAGGAAAGGTGGACGGCGATCTGGTCTAAGAGTTCTCCCAGATCAGTGATGGTCCTCAAATGGGGAACCACTTCCTTGCCGATCTTGGGACTTTCCCTTCCGTATTCCTCCAGCTTATCCTGGGTAATCTGTATCATGGCCTGGATGGTGATATAGTCAATGGCAGGATTCACATCCTGGGTCTTCACAATTTCTCCTATGAGCATGGGCTCCTCGCTGTCCAGGCTTAAAATCTCCGCTCTGTCCAGACCCTCTACCATAACACGAATCACATTGTCAGGCATCTTTACAAGCTGCTTGATGAGGGCCACTGTGCCGATCTGGAACAGATCATCGATTCCGGGATCAGCTTCCTCTGCGGTCTTTTGGGTGACCAGACATACCTTCTGATCTCCCACCATGGCCTTTTCCACAGCCGCAATCGATTTTTTCCGGCTGATATCAAAATGCAGCATCATTTTGGGAAGCACTGTCATGCCCCTTAAGGCAATGACTGGCATTGTAATTGTTTTATCCACTGTTACCTTCTCTCCTTCGCATCCAAAAAGGTGTTGCAGCAGGTCTTTTTGCTGTAACACCTTCCTGACTCATGCCGGGATCTATGCGATCTCGCCTGTTTTATCTTTTCTCCGTTTTGGAGCCAGCGGCTTTCTGGGAACTGTCATATCCCTGTAAACCAGCTCCGGTTCACCTTCCTGATCCACAACTTCTTTCGTAATCGTACAGATTCCGATGCTGCTGTCAGACGGGATTTCATACATCATATCCATCATGACGCTTTCCATAATGGAGCGAAGCCCTCTGGCTCCGGTTTTCCGTTCCACGGCCAGCTCTGCAATCCGCTCTACCGCTTCCCTGGTCAGCTCCAGCTTTACGTCATCCAGCTCAAACAGCTTCTGATACTGCTTGATCAGGGCATTTTTCGGTTCTGTCAGGATTCTTACCAGGGCTTCCCTGTCCAAAAGCTCCAGGGCTACGGTGACCGGCACACGGCCGATGAACTCCGGTATGAGTCCGAACTTCACCAAATCCTGAGGCAGGGTCTTCTTCAAAAGTCCGTCAATGTCTGTCTTGTTCTTATCAACTATCTCCGCATTGAAACCGATGGAGCCTGCGCTCAAACGGCGTTCAATGATTTTTTCTAATCCGTCAAAAGCTCCTCCGCAGATAAACAGAATATTGGTGGTATTGATCTGCAATAGTTCCTGGTGAGGATGCTTTCTTCCTCCCTGAGGCGGAACGCTTGCAACGGTTCCCTCCAGAATCTTTAAAAGGGCCTGCTGTACGCCTTCACCGGAAACGTCTCTGGTGATGGACACATTTTCTGACTTCTTTGTGATCTTATCGATCTCATCAATATAGATAATTCCATATTCTGCTCTGGCAATGTCGTAATCAGCCGCCTGAATCAGCTTTAAAAGGATGTTCTCCACATCCTCGCCTACGTAACCGGCCTCTGTCAGGGCAGTTGCATCTGCAATGGCAAAGGGAACATTTAACACCTTCGCCAGGGTCTGAGCAAGATAGGTTTTGCCGGAACCGGTAGGTCCTAACATGAGAATATTGCTCTTTTGCACATCCACGTCCAGTTTTTTCCTGGAGGTGATTCTCTTGTAATGGTTATAGACTGCGACAGACAGTACTTTTTTTGCGCCATCCTGACCGATGACGTAGTCATCCAGAAACTCCTTGATTTCCTTGGGTTTCATCAAATTGATTTCACCGAAATCAGGAGACTGGGCTTCGTCGTGATCGTCGAATTCTTCCTCTAATATCTCTGCACATAAGTCAATGCATTCATCACAAATGTAGACATTATTGGAACCGGCAATCAGCTTCTTTACCTGGTCCTGGGACTTTCCGCAAAAAGAACACCTGATCTTGTCATCTGTTCTAATCGGCATATATACACCTCATGCTTTCATAATAAACTGCCCATGCACTTTTGGGCATAATGGGATACCCGTAGGGTGTTTCCTTATAAATCGCCCATGCACTTTTGGGCATAGTGGTATACCCGTGCACTTTGGGCAAGCATCATTTACGCTTCTTTGTTATGGCTGTAGATAATATCATCAATCAGGCCATATGCTTTTGCTTCTTCCGCGTTCATATAATTGTCGCGCTCCGTATCCCGCTCAATCACTTCATAAGGCTGCCCTGTATTAGCGGACAGAATCTCATTTAAACGCTTTTTAATCTTTAAAATATTTTCCGCCACGATCCGAATTTCCGTAGCCTGGCCTCTGGCTCCGCCGGAAGGCTGATGGATCATGACTTCTGCATTGGGAAGGGCAAATCTCTTTCCCTTTGCTCCGCCTGCCAGTAAGAAAGCTCCCATGCTGGCTGCCATACCCATGCAAACGGTGGAAACGTCACATTTAATATAATTCATGGTATCATAAATCGCCATGCCTGCAGTGACGGAACCTCCAGGGCTGTTAATGTATAGGTTAATATCCTTATTCGGGTCTTCTGCCTCTAAGAACAGCAGCTGGGCCACAACAAGGCTTGCGGATACATCAGACACTTCTTCGCCCAGGAATATGATGCGTTCCTTTAAAAGGCGTGAATAAATATCGTAAGAGCGCTCGCCCTTACTGGTTGATTCTATGACATAAGGTACTAAACTCATTTGTCTTCCTCCTGTCTGTTATTTCTCTTCATAGCCGAATAGACTCCCGACAAAAAGTCAGGAATCTATCGGCCAGGATTTCTTAAACTAATTTTGCTTCTGCAACCAGGAAATCAACTGCTTCCTGTACTGCTAAATCTTCCTTCATCTGCTCCAGGCCGGCTTCACCCATGAATTCCTTCACCTGTGGGATTTCCATTCTGTAAGCTTCTGCCATGCTGGCAATTTCTTTCTCAACTGCTTCTTCAGAAGCGGTTAAGCCCTCTGTCTTTGCAACAGCCTCCAGCACCAGTCTGGTCTGGATTCTCTTCAGTGCCTGAGGTCTCATCTGCTCTCTTAAAACTTCAATGGTCATGCCGGTAAACTTCATATACTGGTCAAGAGACAGTCCCTGGCTCTGCATTCTTCTTGCATAGTCATTCACCATGTTATTCACCTGGCTGTCGATCATTGCCTCCGGAATTTCCATAGTGGCATTTTCAATGACCTTTTCTACTACGCGGTCTTCGTTCTCAGTAGCTGCTGCCTTCTCTTTTCTGGAAGCAACTTTTTCCTTGATATCATTTTTGTATTCTTCAAGGGTTTCAAACTCAGAAACCTCGCTTGCAAACTCATCGTTTAACTCAGGAAGTTCTTTTTTCTTGATTTCCTTAACTGTTACCTTGAATAAAGCAGGCTTTCCAGCTAATTCAGTAGCATGGTATTCATTAGGGAAGGTCACGTTTACTTCGCATGCCTCTCCGACATTCTTACCTACCAGCTGCTCTTCAAAGGTGTCGATGAAGGAGTGGGAACCGATGGTCAGAGGATAATCCTCGCCCTTTCCGCCTTCAAATGGCTTTCCGTCTACAAAGCCTTCAAAATCGATGACTGTCTGGTCGCCGTCTTCCACTGCTCTGTCCTCTACGGTGACCAGTCTGGAATTCTGCTCCTGAACTCTCTTTAACTCTGCGTCAATATCCTCATCGGTCACATCTGCAGATGCTCTGGCAACTTCAATCCCCTTGTATTCACCCAGAGTTACTTCCGGCTTCACTGCAACAGTTGCAGTATAGATCAGGGTTTTTCCCTTCTCAACCTGTACGACATCGATTTCAGGTCTGGATACGATCTCCAGTCCGCTTTCCTCTGCTGCATTGCCATATGTTGCATCAAGAGCTTCGTTTATTGCATCTTCGTATAAAACGCCTGCTCCATACATTTTTTCAATCATGGCCTGAGGAGCTTTTCCTTTTCTGAATCCAGGAATGTTGAACCTGCCCTTATTCTTATTATAAGCTGCAGTAAGAGCCTTATCAAACTCTTCAGCCGATACCTCTACGGTTAACTTTGCCATGTTTTTTTCTAATTTTTCTACTTGTAAACTCATTAATGGGTTCCTCCTTGAGATATATGTGAACCGCCATACCGTGAGGGCGTTACACTTCAATTTAGCATTATAACATACTCGTCCCGTAAATTCCAGTATTATTTGTGAAAACTTAAGCCGTGGAGAAATATTATTTCAATTGGGGCACTTTTCTGAAAAATGATGCGTGCCACGGCGAATCTAATCCATCATCTTTGAAAACTCCTGCATCTTCTTCGCAATGTAAGGATCAAGAGGACGGATTTCCATCTGAGGCCTGGCGATATAATACCCCTGGAACAGGGAAACGCCCCAGCCCATGAGAAATTTCAGCTCCTCCGCAGTCTCCACGCCTTCTGCCAGCACGCGTATGTGGTTGCGCTTTGAAAAATCCAGAAGACTCTTTAAGATGATCTGACGGTTCTGATCCTTGTGTATTTCCCTCACAATGCTCATATCCACCTTTACAATATCCGGCTTCATGCGCAGCAGGATAGTCTCGCTGTTATATCCCGTTCCAAAATCGTCCACAGCGGTCTGGGCCTTCCACCGCTTTGCCATATCCAGCTTCCTGGTCATAAAGTCCTTGCTGGCAGGCTCGCTCTCCGTCATTTCAATGACAACCCGGCCAAGCATATCTCCGTACAGCGCTTCCAGCTTCAGCCAGTCATCTTCCGCCAGACAGACGCTTGCAATGGAATTGATGAACAGCTTTTCCTCTGTTCCCAGGTGGCCTGCTTCCATTTCTGCGGCTGCCGCTTTCATCCCTGCAAACCAGGTGACTTCCTCCATCTGGGGAAGCTTTGCCTGGGTCCTGGCCAGATTCAAGACTTCGTCAATTCTCTTTATATTGGTAAATTCCGGCCTCATCAAAAGCTCATAGCCGTAAATGGTTCCTTCCCTCGTGGCAATGGGCTGAAAGGCAAACCGCACATCTCCCGTATCCAGCATATGATTAAATTCTTCGCTGCCCGCCAGCATATAGGAGTTGCGGATGTAATCATTGTAATCAAATTCCTTGACCATTCCCTTGACGCTGTGCTTTACCATATACATGGCAAAGTCCGCATAACTGAATAAGGTATCAAAGGAATCCGCATCATCAGGATACCAGGACAGACCCCCGGATACGCGGATGGGAAACTGATATCCGCCCTCCACTTCCAGCTTGACCTTCCTGACCTGATTCATGAACACTTCCACCCGTCCTCTGATCTCCTCCTTATTGGCACCGGCCAAAAAGGCAACGAATTCATCACCCGAATACCGGGATACAATGGCTCCGTACTTTTTCAAACGCTTCATGCAGCTCGCAAAGAGAACGAGATACCGGTCCCCCTCGTCATGGCCGTAGGTGTCATTGATGAATTTCAAATTGTCCAGATCCCACATAACGACAGCGGCAACCTGGTCCTTCTGAAGGGCCATAGCTTCCTTAACCCGTTCCCGGAATGCCCTCCGGTTGTAAATATCCGTTAAAAGGTCGTAGTTGCGCTCCCGCTCCAGTTTTTCCTTTTCCTCGATGTCCGCCGTCACATCGGAACAGACGCCAAGCATCATCCCTGTCTCAGACTCATCCAGAATGAATTCCACCCACCGGTTTCCTCCCGGTTCCTCCAGACACCTGACAATGCGGTTTCCCCTCATCTTGATTCCGGAAAATGTCTCCGCCATGCTGGCCTCAAACTCCCGTATGCTCAAGTAGCAGTAGGGCTCTTTCATCTCTCCCCAGCCCAGCAGTTCAAAGAGGGAACGGCTGCAAAAGACCTTGTCATTCTCATCATCGTACTCAAAAACCCCGATCAAAACATTGGCATGCTCCAGAATACTCGATATCTTGGAAGAAGCCCGTTCCACTTCCCGGTTCAACTGCTCAATGATTTCCGTCAGTTCGTCAATTTCACTGATATGCACCCGTTTCAGCGCCAGCTCCCGGTTTACAGACTTTCTCCGAAGCTGCATGGACAGCCCCAGAATGGGTTCTGTCACAATCCGTCCCAGAATATAGGTTCCCAGCATGCTGAGAAGAAGGGGGATCAAAATGGAGCTGAACAGCATGCGCCGTATTCCATGATAAAAAGACAGCAAATCCTCCTGGCGGGCGACTCCTGCCAGAACCCATTCCTCTTCCTCAAAAGGGCTGTTGCTGCCGTAGGTTTCAAAGGTTTTTATGCTGGCATACCACTTTGTTCCGTCAGAGGATTCCAAATGGCTGATATCTTCGCCTCCATAATTCTTATACTGAATCTCCTGGCTTTCATTAAAATACTGGTTATATAAGTATCCGGAGCTGACAACAGGAACAATGGTATTGGTCCCTTTTTTTCTCATCCCCAGAATCCAGCACTCTTCAAAGCCAGATTTGGACCGGTCCTTTTCCAGAAGCCTCTTCATCTGGCTCAAGGTCATTTCCAGACCGCATACGCCTGCCACAGTTCCGTCACTTAGAATGACCGGAATGGAATACGTGATCACCGGCATGTCCTTTGGGCTTAACCGAAACGCCGGGCTGAAATAAGCAAACTTCATGGCATCTGACTGCTGGGCCTGATTTTCAACTGCAAGATTGTAAGGCTTATGGTAAAAAGAAGCGGACTCCCCTGTCTCTCCAAATCCCAGCTCCCAAAAGGAGTCCAGGGGAATCCCGTATTTTTCTGCAACAGAAGGAAGTCCCCGTTCCATGAGCAGGGACGAATTATCCTTTAAATATCCTTCCGAATTGGAATTGCGCACATAAAAGCCGGCCTGCATCCCCTCTGGGCTGTTTTCGGCTGCAGGACCGTTTAAAATCAGAAAGACTCCCGTCGCATTGTTCAAATGAAGGACGTCTATGGACTTTTGCATGACTCTTTCCACTATTTTCCGGTTCAGTTCATAATCCCGAAAAATATCCTTGGGCTTTCTGCCGTTCCTTTCCAGAACCTGTTGGATTTCAGTCGCCATAAAATCAGGATTATTCAGCATAATCCCCCAATTATAAACGGTTTCCTTTTCCAATGCCAGCTTTCTGTTTTCCGTATTTTCGTTTAATATATGGATTTCATTATTTTTTAACTTGATGGAAACTCCGCCAAACAGCACCATTCCCGCTATTACCACTGCCTGTAAAACCAAAAGGAACAGCAGCGGTCCCAGCAGACGATTCCGGATGGATTCACTTCTCTTATTCTTCATAAATTACTCTCCGATAATCTCCTCAAGCTGTTTCTTTGCGCCCTCATACCAGGCATTAAAGTTTTCATCCGTCACAAAATCTGCCACAGCATCCTCTCTTGAAACACCCTCGCCCATCAGCGTCCGCACTTTCTCGTAATCCTCCCTGGCCTTTGAGGACATGGAGGAGGAGAGGATACCTCTGGCTTTATCACCGCCCTTAAAGGGCTTTGAAGTGTAGAGCCGGTAACGGTTCACCGTATCCAGACCAATCGCAAGGTTCTGGGCTGCAGCGCTGCCTTCTCCTGCTTTCTCTAAAAAGGGCTGCAGGGCTTCCTCAGCCGCAGACACCTTTTTCACCGGGAGGTAGCCGGAGCCTATGGCAAAGTCCAGGTTATTTTCCACACTGGTGAGAGACTTTAAAAAGCTGACTGCTGCGGACTCCCGCCTTTCATCCGACTTCACCACCATCATGCCGGCTCCCTGCTGAACTGCAATAGGAGCTGCCCCCTCAAAATTGGGAAGGTGGTAAAGTTTATTCTCTATGGCGTAGTTCGTCCCATCCTCCAGGGTCACAGAGGTTGGAAAGTAAGCGATTCCGGTGGTGGCTCCCACCACTGCAGCCAGTTTTCCCGTTTTCACATCATCGCTTCGGAACTTTCCATAGGCTCCGTAATATCCATTGACATAAGGAACGTAATAATTATCCCAAAGCTTTCTCATGGCTTCCTTATCAAAGTCCAGAACCACGGTTCCGTTCTCGGCCCTAAAAATCTCGTGGCCAAGCTGCAGGCTGCCGATGATCATATAGTTAGCAAATGCATCTCTTCCAAAGAACGCCTTCCCATCCTCCGGCGTCTCAGTCAGACTGTCTGTCCATTTGTAGTATGCCTCTGACACACGGGTAATGCCTTCCCAGGTGGAAAAGGCTTCTTCTGTCTCCCCCGTGGCCTCTGCAAACTTATCCCAGTCCGTCTTGTTAATGGCGAGGATTTCCGTTGACTTGGCAATGGGGAACACCTTTAAGCTCTGGCTGCTGTCAAACCTTCCTTCCTCTATGTAAGCGGACACATACTCTTCCAGCTCTTCCCCTGTCAGATACTGGCTTAAGTCTGCTGCCAGACCCATCTGGTCCACCTCATACACCTTGTCCGCATAAGCGGAAAAGATATCCGGCAGAGGCTCTGCCCCCACTTTCTTTTCAATGCTGTCGCTGACCGCAGTGCTCAGTTCATCAATGCTTCCTTTATTAAATGCCTTCACAACAATATTATTTTTCCTGCCCTCATTCTCATTAAATGCCTGAACCAGGCTGTCAAACCCCTCTTTCTGGACACCGTTGTAATAGTGCCAGACCGTAATGGTCACCGGTTCCTTTCCCGACCTTTTATCTGTGTTCTTCTTATCACATCCTGAAAGCAATATAAGGGACGCTGCCGCCAGAACCGGTAATATCCATCTCTTTTTCATACGTTTATCTCCCCGGCAAAGCCTGATCGTACTGAATCGCCTCCTGAATCTGGGCAGCAAGCTTCCTATCCTCTAAAAGCCCTAAAAGCTCAATTCCAAGGTCCAGGGCATAACCAAGCCCTCTGGCCGTGGTCACATTGCCGTCAGTCACAACTCCCTGTCTCGTATGCTCCGCGCCCTTAAGCTCTGCCTCATAACCGGGATAACAGGTGGCTTTTTTTCCTTCCAGAATGCCAAGCTTTCCCAACACGCTGGGAGCAGCGCAGATTGCAGCAATCCGCTTGTTCTCTGCATGGGCCTTTTTTAAGGTCAGTGCAAGGCCTTCATGGGCCCCCAGATGCTTTGTCCCCGGCATTCCGCCCGGAAGGAAGAGAAGGTCTGCATCATCGCAGTCCACCTCGGAAAACTCATAATCCGCCTGCAGACGGATTCCATGGGAGGTAACCACGTCTTTTTTTCCGGTGACGGAAACCAGCTTTACATCCTGGCCTCCTCTTATTAACACGTCAACGACTGCCAAAAGTTCTACTTCCTCTGAACCGTCTGCTACAAAACCATATACTTTTGCCATTTTCATTCTTCCCCTTCCAGATTTTGAAATGTACTGATTCCGGTTATCTTGATGTAATCCACCAGATACGCTGTGTCAACTTCTTCGCCGCCCAGCATTTTTATTAAAATATCAGAGGCGGTCCTTGCCTGTCCCTCATGATCATTTAAAACAGTACCTGTCATTTTGCCTTCTTTAATATATTCTACCGTGTCCCTCAGTCCGTCTATCCCCACCAGGAGAATATCCTTTCCCGGAATACGGCCTGCTTCCTCTGCCGCCTTTAAAGCTCCGTTTGCCATGGCATCGTTGTTGCTGATAATGACCTCCAGCCTGCTGCCGTAAGTGTCCAGAGCAGTTTTGGCAAGCTTTTCCCCTTTTTCCTGGTCCCACTGCCCGCTTCCGGAAAAAAGCTCCTCTGTTTCCATTCCACCTGCTTCCAATGCCTTGATGGAGTATTCCGTCCTGTAACGGCTGTCTTCATTTCCCTCTTCTCCCATCAGCATGGCATAGGAAACCGTTCCGTCTTCATTTAAATCTCCCTTTTTCGGAGCTTCCAAAAGCAGTTCCCCCTGGTAAGTGCCTGCCTGTCTGGAATCCGTCCCTACGCTGGATACAGCCATCTTACGTTCCTTCCAACGGCTCTGCTCCTCTTCTCCCGGCTCCCTGTTGATGAAAACAAGGGGAATTCCCGCCTGGGAAGCGCTGTCCGCCAGACGGCCCGCTGCCTGGACCTCCACCGGGTTTATGATGATTCCGTCGCACCCTTCTGCAATGAACTGCTCCATCTGGCGGTTTTGTTCCTCCTGGTCCCCGCCTGCATTGCGCATGACCACTTCCGCCTGATACGTTTCCTCCAGATACTGCTTCAGCTCCAGACGGTATAGTCTCATGAACTCATCATCATACCGGTAGATGCTGACTCCGATCTTAGGTCCCTTTTTTCCGGCCCCCTCCGCTTCACCGCTTTCGAATGCCTGGGTCCGGGGGCTTTCTTCCTCTTTCTGATAGGGAGCGCAGCCCCATACCACGAAGACAACTCCCAGCATGAGAAGGCCCATGGCAATCCATCTATTTAACTGTTTCATAATTCCTATTCTCCTGCATGTTACTGTAGTTTCCATCTTACCACGTTTTTCAGATTTTTTCCACTATCTTCTATTTTTTGCTTTCCTGTGGTATACTAAGGACATTTAACAACAATTGACAGAAAACAGGAGGACCTATCCATGGAAATAGAACGCAAATATCTGATATCACATCCCCCGTCTGACTATACTTCCTTCCCTCACCATCTCATTGAGCAGGGATATCTTTCCACAGAGCCTGTGGTCCGGGTGCGCAGGGAAGATGACACGTATTACCTGACCTACAAATCAAAAGGGCTTTTAGCCCGTGAGGAATACAACCTTCCTCTGACCGAAGAATCGTACCGCCACCTGATCAAAAAAGCGGATGGCCATATTCTGACGAAAAAGCGCTATCTCATCCCGGTAAAAGGTTCGGATCATCTGACCATAGAGCTGGATGTCTTTGAAGGCAGGTTTGAGGGACTTATGCTGGCTGAGGTGGAGTTTCCTTCTTTAGAAGAAGCAGAACACTTCCTTGCGCCTGACTGGTTCGGAGAAGATGTGACATTTTCAGGGGAATATCAAAACAGCCGTTTAAGCCGCCAGCCTTAAGCAGGCTCACATCCGGCTGTATGCAAAGGAACCGGAAAAGGTGCAGGACTGATCCCGCACCTTTTCCGGTTCTTTTATTTATTTCTTTGCAATGTATTTTCTGATGTCAAGGGCAATAGCCACTACGATAACGATTCCCTGAGCGATGTACTGGTAGTTGGTGTCAACGCCCAGATACTGCAGACAGGTCTTTAATATTTCGAATACGAGCACACCGATTAAAACGCCGGACACTCTTCCGATACCGCCGTTTACGGATACACCGCCGATGGTACATGCTGCGATGGCTTCCAGCTCCCAGCCCATTCCCATGTTAACAGAGGAACCGCCGGATTTTGCGCCTACCAGGAACCCGCCCAAAGCATAAAGAGCTGCTGCGGTCACATAGATGATAATTTTGGTTTTCTTCGTATTTACGCCGGAAACTTCTGCTGCCTGCTCGTTGCCGCCGATGGCATACATATATTTTCCGTGAGGTGTTTTATTGTAAATAAACCAGATCACAAAGCCCACTGCAAGAGCGATGAGGAACAGATATGGAATCGCTCCAAACAGTCTGCCCTTTGCCACTTCCGTGTAAGCAGAACGGTAGCCGCCGATAGGAGTCGCATTGGTGTAAACCAGGCAGACACCGTAAACGATCAACTGCATTCCCAGAGTTCCGATAAAGGCCGGAACCTGAAGGAAGGAAACCACCATACCGTTAATCAGTCCGAATATGGCACAAACAGCAACACAGATTAAAAGCACAACAACGACCCACCAAACCCCGAAATCAGGAAGGTTAGGAAAGAACTTTCCGCTGTAATCCGGCTTCTGGAGCAGTGTACCTGCAAGGCAGGCAGAAAGGCCTACCATACGTCCGGCAGAAAGGTCTGTACCTCTTGTAATAAGGCAGCCTGACACACCGCAGGCGATGATAAAACGGGGGGCTACGTTTAAAGCAATATTTTTAAAGTTATCAAATGAACCAAATGACGGCTGTCTGATGGCGGTGATAATAGCCAACAGGATGAGAACAACAATGATTCCGTTATTAATAAGGAAATCCTTTACATTGATTTTTTTCGTTGCTGTCATGATTGAACCTCCTGTGTGAAATTTTCTCTTGCATTATCGTTTAAATCGAATTTTGTGGCAAATGCCATGATTCTTTCCTGAGTTGCCTCTTCCTCTTCCACTTCTCCCGTAATCCGTCCGTTACACATGACGATAATCCGGTTTGACATGCCAAGCAGCTCCGGCATCTCGGAGGAAATCATAATAATCGATTTTCCCTGCTTCACAAGGTCAATCATGATCTGATAAATCTCATATTTAGCGCCTACGTCAATTCCTCTTGTAGGTTCATCCATAATCAGCACATCGGGATTATTGGCCAGCCATCTGGCAATGATCACCTTCTGCTGGTTTCCTCCTGATAAGGACTGAATGGTGGTTTTATCGCTGGGGGTCTTGATGCTCAGCTTTGCAATGCTCTCCTTTACCACTTCCCCTACTTTTTTGCCGTTAATGACACCGCTCTTGACGTAGTTGCGATAGGACGCAATGGCTGTATTATCGGCAATGCTTAAGCAGCCGAAAATTCCGGTTCCACGCCGGTCCTCTGTGATCATTCCAACAGAATCGTTGATGGCATCCTGAGGGCGCCTGACTACTGCCTTTTTTCCAAGAATCTCGATTTCCCCGCTGGCAACGCCCCGCATGCCGAAAATCGCTTCCATCAGCTCTGTTCTCTGGGCTCCTACAAGTCCGCCGAATCCTAAAATCTCTCCCCTTTTCAGCTCAAAGGAACAATCCTGGAAAGATTTTTCATGGATGCTGCTTAAATGGCTCACCTTTAAAACAGTTTCTTCGGTTCTGTAATCTCCCTTAGGCGGGTAGACATTGCTCAGTTCACGTCCAACCATCTTCTTTACAATTTCATCGTCGGAAATGTCCTTGATCTCCCAGGAACCTACATAAGTACCATCACGCATGATCGTGATATCATCAGCGATCTGCCTGATTTCAGCCATCTTATGGCTGATATATATCATAGAAACACCTCTGGATTTTAAATCCCTGATAATGGAAAACAGTGCATCTACTTCATTATCAGTCAGGGAAGAAGTCGGCTCATCCAAAATAACCAGTCTGGCATTCTGGCTCACTGCCTTTGCAATTTCCACTGACTGCATTTGTCCTATTGATAATGTTCCAAGCTTTGCCTTGGGATTGAAGCTCATCTTAACATCTTTCAGCCATTTTTCCGCTTCTGAGTTCATGGTCTTGTGATCCACGATTTTTAAAGGACCGACCTTTACCATGGGATATCTTCCCAAGTACATATTTTCAGCAATGGACCGGGCCGGAACCGGCTGAAGCTCCTGATGCACCATGGCGAGTCCTTTGTGAAGGGCATCGTCAGGGTTTGCAATGCTGACTTTTTCTCCATCAATGAAGACCTCACCCTCATCCATTTTATAAATGCCGAAGAGGCATTTCATAAGGGTCGATTTACCCGCTCCGTTCTCTCCCATCAGAGCGTGAACGGTACCGGGACGTACTTTTAAATTGATTTTGTCAAGTGCCTTGACACCGGGGAAGGATTTGCTGACTCCAGTCACTTCCAATCTGTATTGCTCTGCCATCCCGTTTCTCCTTTCCTTAATTACGCCCATGCTTTATGGGCATAATGGTATACCCGCAGGGTGATTCATTAACATTGCCCACGCTTTATGGGCAAAGAAATCTTTAAAAATCGGGTGTGCCTTACAGACACACCCGTTTCTAACGGCTGCTGGAAATTATTTTAATTTTTCAAGAACTTCCTTAGCATTTTCTGTTGTAACTTTTACATAGTCTACCATGTTTACGTTTTCAACTTCTTCTCCAAGGATGAAAGCTGATGCCATATCTGCTGCTGCCTGAGCCTGGGAAAGGTGATCATTGAATACAGTACCGGTCATCTTGCCATCAAGAACGTTCTGAACAGCTTCTGTCAGCGCGTCTACACCTACTAAATAGATGTCTTTGTTTACGGTACGGCCTGCTGCTTCGATGGACTGAAGAGCACCAAGAGCCATAGCATCGTTGTTACAGAAAACAACTTCGATTTGATCGCCATACTGTGTCAGAGCGTCCTGAACGATCTGCTGAGCTTTAGCCTGATCCCAGTCACCGCGCTGCTTTAACAGTTCTTTTACTTCTACGCCTGCGTCAGTAAGAGCTTTAACAGAAAACTCTGTTCTGAACTGAGCATCTACGTTCTCTGGGTCACCCTGAACCATGATATAGGAAACAACGCCGTCGCCGTTGATGTCGCCCTTATTGGAGGTTTCCAGAATTTCTTCGCCCTGATAGGTTCCGGACTGTCTTGCGTCGCAGCCTACATAAGTAGCTTTGATCTTTTCGTCTTTCCATCTCAGCTCTTCTTCTGGGGTTGGTTCACGGTTGATGTAAACTACAGGGATTCCTGCTTCTTTACACATTTCAGTAACTTCAGGAGCGGAAGAAGACTGAACAAGGTTTAAGATCAGTACGTCGTATTTCTGAGTGATGAAATTCTGGATCTGGTTTGTCTGCTCTGCCTGATCGTTCTTTCCATCCTGAACAACAACGTTTTCCTTCTTAAAGCCCAGCTCGTCCACTAAGTAACGCTGAAGCTCTGTGCGGTAAAGGGTCATAAAGTTATCGTCGAATTTGTAAATGGAGATACCTACTTTTTTGTCGGACATGTCGCCGCCAACAGCCTCTTTCACTGCTTCTGCAGTTGATTCTGCTGTAGTTTTGCTTTCTGCTGCTGTTGTAGCTTCTGTCGCTGCAGCAGTTGTCTCTTTGGCACCTGACCCACAAGCTGCCATAGAAAGTACCATCAGTGAAGCGATACCGATTGCTGCTGCTCTTTTGAGTAATCTCATAACTAAAATCCTCCCATATGATATATTTTTGATAGGCGTTTTGCCCTATCGATAAACATATTATACAGTTCATTTATGCACTTTTCCATATAATTTTCTTGGTTTATATATCGAATTTTTTAGATTGCCTGATTCATTCGATTTTTTTCGATATTTATATCCATTTTTCACAATATGGAAAAAATCACTGGGCTGTTAAGGTGATCTGGCTGCACTCATAGTATTTGTCCCTGTCCAGTTTTACGGATTCTCCCACCTCCTGGCCCAGAGCCTCTGCCGCTGCGATCTTAAAGATCACCTGTGCATACTCCCTGCTGTCACACTGGACGGTTCCGAAAATCTTTCCGTTTTTAAGCCCTTCCAGTCCCTGAGGCGTTCCGTCAATTCCCACAATCTTGACCGGCCTGTCAAGGCCCTCCCGCTCCAGGGCATCTGCTGCTCCCAAAGCCATGTCATCGTTATTGCAGATCACCACTTCGATTTCCTCCGGGTATTCCGAAAGCCACTGCTCCATCCATGCGGAGGCCTGGCTTCTCTCCCAGTTTGCGATTCCTCCTGTGATCTTTTCAAGGGGAACTCCCCCATCCTTTAAGGTCTGGATGGACCACTCTGTCCGGATCAGGGAATCCTGATGGCTGTTTTCCCCTTCCAAAAGCACATAGCTGACCTTTCCGTCTCCGTTTAAGTCAAGGGAAGAAGGGTCCTTTTCATAGGCTTCCACCAGAATATTTCCCTGGAGAACCGCAGACTCCTTGGCGTTTTCTCCCACGTAATAGAGCTTTTCCCAGCGCCGCATATCCTCTTCCACAGGCTCCCGGTTAAAAAACACCACCGGCTTTCCTGCATCCATGGCCTTGCTGATGATGTTGGAAGCCATGGAGCGGTCCACCATATTGACGCAGATGGCATCATAACCCAGGGAAATAAACCGGTCCACCTGGCTGTTCTGGGTATTCTGATTCCCCTTTGCGTCCACGATGTCCATGACCACCTTAATTCCCGTCTCTTTTTCGTATTCCTTGGCCTGTTCCTCAATCTTCCCCCGTATGGTGTTGATAAAGGAATCATCTCCCCGGTATAAAGTCACCCCAATGCGGATGGACTTTTTCTCCGCCCCGCTCTCTTCCCCTTTTCCTGATCCGGCAATTCCCCAAAAGACAAGTACAAGAAGGATTGCCGCCGCCAATGCATAATATCTTTTTTTCATCCTGCCACCCCCATTTTAATCAATCGGATATAAGATTCGTTCAAATCTGCTTTCCCTTAAATGTTCCTTCGTAATATAATGGGTCTCCAGAAGAATTTCCTCCTTCTCCACCCCTTTATGAACCGCTTTCACCGCTTTTTCAATGCTCATATATCCTGCATCAAACTGATCGCTAATCACCAGTCCCTTGATCCTTCCCCGGTCCAGCTCCGTCAGTATTTTCGTTGTGCTCCCGATTCCGTAAAGCCTGATCCGGGAGTTTCCGTATTCCGGGTTTCCTGAGAGAATATCCGCTGCCTGGTCAAGGCTCTTCACATCAATGGCTGCAATGACTTCTTCCCCGGAACTCTCCGCCAGAACCTCCTCCGCCGGTTTTTCATACAGCATCACGGAAAATCCTGCCTCTTCAAGAGTTTTTGAAAGGCTGCTGTAAACATCCTTGTTGTATCCATATGAAAGGTCTGAACAGATGACCTTTACAGCCCCTTTTGGAGAGTTCTCTTTTATGATTGCCTGTCCCAAAAGCCTTCCTTCTTCTTCGTGGTCCGGGGTGATTGCGCTTTTGACCTGGTCATTGGGAATGGGACTTCCCATGACAATGACAGGGCTGTTTAAAATCATCTCATCCAGCCGTTTTCCGCATTCCACAGGATTGACCGGAAAGAGAACCACTGCCGAAGCGCCGTCGTCAATCTCCCTTTTCACCAGCTCCATCTGACGAATGGGGTCCCCCTCTTCATAAAGGGTGATAAAACTCACATCGGCATTGTATTCCTCTGCCGCCTTATCCGCTCCCTTTCTGAAATTGGAGTAATAATCGTCGGAGGTATCGCTGATGATGACGGAAACCGGGTAGATGACCGTCTTTTTTTCCTTGATAATCAAATCCGTGGAAGAGAGCAGGAACAGGATCACAAGTCCCCCTGCCAAAAGACTCCACAATAATTTTTCCTGTCTGGTCACAGCCTTCCCCCCTTTCCTGTCATGGAATCATAAGGAACCGCAGGAAGGCAGATGGTGATGGACGTTCCTTCATCAGGCTCCGAATCAATGGTCAGCCCGTATTTTTCTCCAAAATACAGCTTGATTCTTTCGTTGACGTTCTTTACACCGATTCCGGAGCCTTTTTTTGAGGTCACGTGAACCTGGTCGGAAAACAGGCTTTCCACCTGTTCCTCCGTCATGCCAAGACCGTTATCCTTTACAGCCAGGAAAAGGTCCTCCTCTGTCTTCCAGACATGAATAGAAATTTCTCCATCCCCATCCATAAACTCCATCCCATGATAAATGGCATTTTCCACGAGAGGCTGGAGAACCAGTTTTAAACTGGTCAATTCCAGGCAGTCTTCCTCGGCGCGGATTTCATAGGAAAACTTGTTTTTAAAGCGCATATGCTGAATCATCAAATAGTTGCGCACATGCTCCAGCTCATCTCTCACTGTAATGACGCTCTTTCCCTTGCTCAAGCTGATGCGGAAGAACCGTGCCAGGGCAGTCACCGCCTTTACAGCCTCTGCCTTCTGTTCGTTTTCAATCATCCACACGATGATATCCAGGGTATTGTAAAGAAAGTGAGGGTTGATCTGGGACTGCAATGTGTCAAATTCCTGCTTTCTCTTGGCCTCGTGTTCCTCCACGATATCATCCATGAGAACCCTGATCTGCTTCGTCATATTTTTAATGGAATTTCCAAGGTGCTGGATTTCGTAAGACCCCCCTATGAAAATAGGCGTTTCCAAATCCCCCTCCTCCAGAATTCCCACGGATTTTTCCAGCTCCTTAATGGGATTTGTGATGCGGGAGGAGATATAGGAGTTGATCAGGGCCAGGATGAACAGGATGAGGGTGATGAGGAACACGATAAAAAGTCTGGTTTTGATAGAGTTCAAGGAAACTACGTTTTTAGGCGTCACTCCAACCACCTTCCAGCCCGTATAACCGATGGACTTCACCGTGATAATCCGGTCCTCTCCCCGAAATTCCTCCTGATGGTTTCCGTCTTTATACCCGGCTGCAACCATATTGTTTTCCTGCAGGCGCCCGGAATCAATGAGCTGGATTCTCGGATGATAAAGAATCTCCCCGTCACTGCTGATTAAGTAAACGTAGCCGCCCTTTCCCGTGGTGACCCCGTCAAACAAATGCTCTAAGCTGGAGTAGCTTAAATCCACCAAAAGCACGCCTTGGGTGGTAGAAGTTCCTTCCGTCAGCTCCACAGCTCTTGATAAGGAAACCACCCACCGGTACTGGTTTTCATTGCTGTCAAAGACATACTGGACATGGGGATAGGAAAAATGCTGGTTTTCCGTCTTTTCCAAAGCGCTTAAAAACCACTCCTCTTTCGTCACATCGAGGCCGTTTTTCAGTCTGGCCGCGGGAACTGCCTCCACCATGGCGCCTGACTGGGAAAATAGGGCAATGTTATCCACATTATCCTTGTTGTTATCGTACAAAAGAGTGATTTCGTTATTGATGGATTCTGAGGAAAGGTCCGCATTTTTCACCGCCCCGTAATACAGGGAATCCGACAGCTTCATGACCGTCCGAAGATAGGATTCCACGGACCTGGCCGCCTGATTGATCAGACTCTGGTTTTCCTCCTGCACCATTTCCGCCACCTGGGAGGAAAGGCGCTGATACAGGGAAAATGTGATCAAAAGGCTGGCTGCCAGAGCGGTCACTGTAAAATATATAAAGATCGTATAGCGAATGCTGGTATTCTTTTTTTCCATTTACCTGGCTCCACGAAATTTGGTCGGCGATACGCCGAACTTCTTTTTGAATACATAGCTGAAATAATTCTGTTCCGGATAACCCACCTTGGCCGCAATGACGTAAGTCTTGTCATCGGTTTTGTTGAGCAGCTCCACCGCCTTATTAAGCCGCAAGTCCGTCAAGTAGGCGATGTAAGCCTGCCCCGTCTCCTTCTTGAACATGGTGGAAAAATAGGCAGGGCTCATGTGAAGATGGCGGCATATCATTTCCACGGATAAGTCCGGGTCCTGATAGTGGTCCAGAATATACTGCTTGGCCTCCTGGATGACCTGGCGGGCAGTCATGTCACGTTCCTGGTTGATGACCTGGTTCATTTTCTCCCCTGTCTTTAAAAGCCACTGTCCGAACTCCTCTTTCTTCTGGAGGTTGCCCAGGATTTCCATATAAGCCAGCTCTCCGCCCAGAATGTCCTCCAGAGTCAAGTCATACTGGCGGATCATCTGTAGGACGCTGTTTACCACGCCGAACATATAGACCTGCTGCTGGCGGGAATGAACCTTGGCTGACTCCATCTTCTCCATAATTCTGGACACTGCCGCCTGAATCTTCTCCGCAGGCCCGAATTTAATGGCTGAAATCAAATCCGCTTCTGTCATGCTGTCAAATTCCAGCTTTCCATTTCCTACCGGTTCCATATCGTTAATATATATGGTATTTCCCCTTCCGGCTATGGCTTTATAGCCCAGAGCGTCAATGGAAGACTGGTAGCTTTCCCGAAGACCGGATAATTCCATGCAGCTATGGCCGATTCCGATGGTGACCGGAACCTGTAAAATACGCTTTGTCTCCTTGCAGATATCCCCCAGCACGTCAATGAGCCCGGTTGTGGAATTATTCTCATCAAGAGCGGCCATTGCCACCATATCGGCCTCAGAGGAGGACTGGAAAATGGCGAAGCGGCAGTATCCCTGCAGCTTTTCCCTCACGATCTGCATGACGGAAATGGGAATCAGTTCTTCTTCATTGTGAAGGGAAAGACTTTCCTTCATATCTCCCCGCTCCACATCAATGGCGGCCAGGACCCATTTTCTCGCTCCCAGAACAGGGATATCATACTCTCTCAGCTTCTGCTCTGCCAGCTCCCTGGAAAGATTCTTATGAACGAGATCATTGAAAAACTGTTCCCGGATAATGGGAAGGCTTTTTCTGTAATTTTCCCGAAGGTGGTTTAAATTTCTCTTTTCTTCTATTTCCTGATCCAGATTAGACCTGATCTTCTTTAATATAGAAGTCAATTCCTCCACATTGACAGGCTTTAAGATGTATTCAGTCACATTCAGTTTAATGGCTCTCTGGGCGTATTCAAAGTCGTCATATCCGGAAAAGATCAGCACCTTCATGGAAGGATACCTTTGCCGGATTCTCTCTGCCAGCGCCAGTCCATCCATATAAGGCATCCGGATGTCCGTCAATACCACATCAGGCTCCAGAACCTCAATTTTTTCCATGGCATCCTCCCCGTTTTCCGCATCGCCTATGACCCGGAACCCAGCTGCCTGCCAGTCTATTTTCTTGATGATGCTTTTGCGCACTTCCTCTTCATCATCCACTAAAATTATGGTATATAAATCCATGGCATTCTTTCCTTCTCTCTCTTCTATTGCCGGATCTGATAAAGCAGGGCATTTACAATGGCCGCTGCCACATTGCTTCCGCCTTTTCTCCCTTTTGCCACGATAAACGGGACCTGTGCCAGTGACATGATCATTTCCTTGGACTGGACCACATTGACGAAGCCTACCGGGACTCCGATGATCAGCTTAGGCTGGATTTTTCCTTCCTGTATCAGCTCATAAAGCCGTACCAGGGCAGTGGGCGCATTTCCCACCGCAAAAATACAGTCCTCAGAGAGGCCGGCAGCCTTATCCATGCTGGCCCTGGCCCTCGTGGTATTATGGTTTTTGGCGTATTCTGCCACATCTTCATCCGCCATAAAACAGTCAACGCTGCATCCCAGACGTTTTATGGCGCCTTTGTTGATGCCCGCTTTGCCCATATTGGTATCCGTGATGATCCTACATCCGCCCTTTAAGGCTTCCAGCGCCTTTTCCACCGCGCCGGGAGAAAATATCAGGTTATCGGCGTATTCAAAGTCAGCCGTGGTATGAATGACCCGTTTGATGATCAGTTCATGTTCCGGATTGAGAACCTTTTCTCCAAGTTCTTGTGTTATGATTTCAAAACTTCTCTTTTCTATTTCTTCGGGCAGCACCCGCTCTAATTCATAAAATTCCATTGGTTTCTCCCTGTTGTTTTAATTCAGCTACTCAAGTCCCATGATCTCATAAATCCGTTCCATGTCAAGGCTGTCCCTCAAAATCTTTGCCAGACGGCCATACTGCTGTTCCTTGTATTCCTCATAGCGAAAGCTTCCGTCAGGTTCAAAGGCCAGCCCTTTTTTCTCCATCAGGGCCTTTACCATGGTTGCCGCGATTCCTTCCCTGTCAAAAAAGCCGTGGATATAAGTGCCGTATACATTTCCCCTATGGCAGCCATCCATCTTAGCCAGATGAGAGCCCGACTGGCTCTCCATAATATAAGTCAGAGGAGGCAAAGACCTGGTTGTTTCTCCCATATGAATCTCATAGCCCTCCACCTCCATGCCGGAAAGGTCTTCAAAAATACCTCCAATGCCGGTGCAGGACCCGGAAACCCTTGTTCTCGTCTTTTCTTTTCCAAAAACAGTGCGGACAGGCAAAAGCCCCATGCCTCTTATGGATGAAGCCGCTGATTCTGACTCCACCATATGAGGATCAGACAGGCTCTCTCCCAGCATCTGAAAACCGCCGCAGATGCCAAAAATCGGAACTCCGGCCCCTTCCAGCTTGCAGACTGCCGCTTCCAGGCCATTTTGGCGCATCCAGAGCAAATCCTGAACCGTATTTTTGCTGCCCGGCAGAATGACCATGTCCGGTCTTCCCAGGTCCGATACCCGGTCCACATAGCGCAGATGGACTTCCGGTAAAATGGAGAAGACCTGAAAGTCCGTAAAATTGGAAATTCTGGGCAGCCGGATCACTGCGATTTCCACAGCCGCCTTCTCTGTCCGTTCTTTTCCTGCCAGATGATTTCCCAGACTGTCCTCATCCTCTATATCCACATCCATATAAGGCACCACACCTGCCACCGGAATATGAAGCCGTTCTTCAATCATTTGAAGTCCTGGGTCCAGGATGGTCTTATCTCCCCGGAATTTATTGACGATCAGTCCGCCGATCATTTCCCGCTCTCCCGGCTCCAGCAGCATGACGGTTCCGTATAGCTGGGCAAACACGCCGCCCCGGTCAATGTCTCCCACCAAGAGGACAGGTGCATCTGCCATCCTGGCCATTCCCATATTGACGATATCATCCTGCTTTAAATTGATTTCTGCCGGACTGCCCGCCCCTTCGATGACTATGATATCATACTCATCTGAAAGGGAGTGAAAAGCCTTTTCAATTTCCGGTATGAGATTTTTCTTGTATGCAAAATACTCTCTGGCAGGCATATTTCCTATGGAAATGCCATTTACAATCACCTGAGAGCCTGAGTCGTTGGTGGGTTTCAGCAGAATGGGATTCATGGCTGCGGAAGGCTTTACTCCCGCTGCTTCGGCCTGAACCACCTGGGCCCGTCCCATTTCCAGACCTTCCTCCGTAATATAGGAATTCAGTGCCATGTTCTGGGATTTAAAAGGAGCCACCCGGTAGCCATCCTCTTTGAAAATGCGGCATAACCCTGCCGCAATCAGGCTCTTTCCTGCATTGGACATGGTCCCCTGTATCATGATGGTCTTTGCCATTTCCTCACTCCTTTTCCTTACAAATTGCCCACGCACTTTGGGCATAATGGGATACCCCCGTCAATCACCCACGCACTTCAGGCATAGGGGAACATCCGCAGGGCATTTCCCTGCATACTGATTCTAAAATAGAAATAAACTCTTCGTTTTCCTTCCGCCGCTTGACACAGATGCGGTAATAAGTCCCGTCAAGCCCCCTGTAATTGCCACAGGAACGGATCAGCACCTTTCGTTCAAGAAGCTGTTTATAAAGGAGGTTTTCTTCCTCCAAAGCAGCCTGCCTCATATCCCGAAAGAAAATATAATTAGCCATGGATTCAAACACAAAAAATCCAAGCTCCAAAAGCTTTTCTTTTAAAAACTCCCGTTCACACGCAATAAGTTCTCTGGTCCGTGCCACATAATCACTCTCTTTAAGAGCAGCAATCCCCGCGGCCTGGGCCAGAGAGGATACGCTCCAGGGCTGGCGCAGCTCCTCCATGCGGTTTGTTATCTTCCGGTCAAAGCATATCCCGTAACCCAGGCGCAGGCCTGCCATGGCGTAAATCTTGGTAAAGGCTTTTAACAGGAATACATGTCCGAACTCCTCTTTTTGAAGGTCTTCCAGAATGGAATACCGTTCCGGTTCCTGCAAAAACTCATTGAAGCATTCATCCACCACACAGAAAATCCCTTTTTTCCTGCAAAAATCAAGAAGCTTTGCCATATCCTCTCTTTTTGCTGCAAAACCGGTAGGATTATTAGGATTGCATAGAAATATCATCTGAAAATGGATTTCACTTTCCTCTATCCACTTTTCCAGCTTCTTTTCTTCCAGACGAAATCCTTCCTTTTCCTCTAAATCAAAATAAGTGATCTCACTGGAAACTGCTAAAAGTGCCTGCCGATACTCCAGAAAGGAAGGGGCTATTAAAAGGGCATGTTCCGGCTTCACTGCCTGCACGATCTGAAATATCAAATCAGCCGCTCCGTTTCCGCATATGACCGCTTCCGCCGGAACCTGATGGAACTCTGCCAGAGCCTGTTTTAAAGCCAAACACCGGCTGTCAGGATAACAGGAGCAATTCTCCACCGCCTCATGGAGAGCCTCCCTCACCTTTTCAGGAAGCCCTAAAGGATTTATATTCGCCGAATAATCAATTGTAACGGAATTGGTATAAATGTCTCCCCCATGCTGATATTCCATACTTTGCCTCCTGAATTTTGTATCTTAACCCCCGGAGAGAGGCCTCTCTTTGCCCTATGGGTAAATTCTCCCTATGAATCAGGCGATATTCCTGCACATCCGGTTGATTTATAAACCCAGGGTTGAAAGAGGCTTTTCTTTCAACCGTATTTGTTCTGTCACACAATGAAAAAAAGTATAAGAACGGCCATCAAAGCCAGTCCATAAGTAACGCTCATCAAATCATTGGCCCTGGAAATGTCCTGGTATTCCACAGGCCTGATGTCATCTCCTATGGCAGGCTTTTCATACAGTTTTCCAAAGTAAACTGCATTTCCAGCCAGTTCAATTTGAAGCGCTCCGGCGCAAACGGATTCTGTCTGGGCGGAATTGGGACTTTTATGGTTGAACCGGTCCCTCTTAAATATTTTTAAGCCGTTTTTTCCATTGAACGGATTATTCCCTTTACTTTTTCCATAGAAAAGCTGACACAAATATCCTGCCCCTATCATAAACAGGGCCGATAACCTGGCTGGGATGAAATTACAGATATCATCAAGTCTGGCCGCCGCCCATCCGAACCAGATGTATTTATCATTTTTATATCCCACCATGGAATCCATGGTATTGACCGCTTTGTAAAGGAATACTCCAGGTCCCCCAAAAAGCACCATTGCAAGAAGAGGAGCAATGATCCCGTCAGAGGTGTTTTCCGCTACTGTCTCTATGGCTGCCTTTGCAATTCCGGTATCCGTTAAGTTTTCCGTATCCCGCCCCACGATCATGGAAACAGCCTTTCTGGCTTCCTCTATATCCTTTTTACAAAATGCCTCATAAACCTTCATGCTTTCCGTCCGAAGGGAACGCCATGCCATCATCTGGCCGAACATGATGCTTTCTGCCGCAACTCCCACATAAGGAGAAAGGCTGTAAGCGCCCACTGTCACGGCCCCGGATAAGACTCCCACTATCAAAAGCACCAAAACCACCAGCCACACACCGGCTGTACGCTCTCCCTTCTCTCCCTTTGGAAACAACTTTCTGAGTCTTTTCTCCAGCCAACCGATCAAAGATCCGATTGCGCAGACCGGATGCCAGAGCCATCTGGGGTCGCCAAAACAAAAATCCAGAAAACAGCCTATAAAAACCGCTAATAAATGTAATCGTATCATTTTCCACCCTATTTTATCCGGGAAGCAATTCCGCAGACCAGCCGGTAAACTTCCTCTGAAATTCCCGCAATCCTGCCTGATGCCCTGCCTGATGCTTCTCTCCACTGTCTGTCTTTTGGGTCCATGGGCACAATGCCGCAGCCCAGTTCATTGGAAATAATGATCACATCCGGATTTTTCTCTGCAATGGAATCTATAAACGAATCCACGCTTTTTCCTTCCTCTAAAATCCGCCTTATATATTCATGGAATCCATGAATGATGGTACTGTCAAGAGCAGCGTCAAAAGGGTCTGATGTTCCTTTTGCCACTTTGTTTCTGTCTTTTCCCTTTTCTTTTGCCAATGCCAAAGCAAAGTCCAATTTCCCCTGCCAGGCTCCTCCTGTAATCAATATCATATTTTATCCTCTATATTAAGTGAGAAACCACTGCCAGCCCTGCCGCCAGCCCCAGTTCGCATATTTGCAGAAAATATCCGGCCAGATCACCGGTAATCCCGCCAAATTCCCGTTTTGCCATGGTGTAATAGTATGCATAAATGAAAAGTGAAACCACAAAAGCCATTGCTGCCGCAAAAAAACCGCCCAAATACCAGATTCCTGCCTCCGCTAAAATCACATATCCGGCCATCACTGCGGCCACAACCTTCTTTTGTGCAGCACTGGAAAACATTGCCGCAAGACCTCCTGCCTTTGCCATGGGAAAGGTGACCACAGACAGCCCGCTCAAGGCCCTGGTCAGAACAAAGGTCACTGCATATGCCGGGATCATCCCCTGCTTCATTTCCCCAAAAGCCGCCAGATAGAGAAGAAAATAAACGCCGCATCCGATGATAGCAAATGCACCTGTATGAGGGTCCTTTAATATTTCAAGCTTCTCTTCCCTGCTCTTATGAGAAGATTTTGCATCAATTACATCTAAAAGCCCATCCATATGAATTCCGCCTGTCACCAATACAGGAAGCACCGCCGGGAGAATTCTTCGAAAGTGAGGAAATCCCCACCGGTCACAGAGGAGAGAAACAGCCGCCACAAGCAGGCCAATCACAGCTCCCACCAGGGGGAAAAAGCACATGGCATATTTCATCCGTTCCTTTGTCCACTCCACTTGAGGCATGGGAATACGGGAATACATGGAAAACGCAATGACAAAGCTGCCTAAAAGGTCCATATCTCTTCCATCCTTTCTCGCTGTATAAATCCCAGAAGTTTTATCGATTCCGGAGTTCAGGATAATCATACCATAAAAAAATAAAATTGTCATTTCCATTGAAAAGGAGCCTTCACAATAAAGGCTCCTGAATCATATTAAAACGGTAATTTTGTTCTCTTACAAAATTCTTCTGCAGTAAGGCCAGCCTTTTGGGCCGCCTTTTCTAAGGGAATATCTCCGGAGCGCACCAACTCGGCCAGTATTTCAAGCCTACCCGCTTCTTTGGCTTCCCTCTTAATGTCGGATTCAAATACGGATAGCGCCATGTATTCACTCCTCCTTTCAGAATTCGCTTTAATTTCCTCGATATCCTGCATGATTTTGCAGAACATGAAGTCATCGGTGATGGTCAAATCTTCAAACTTTTTTCTTGTCATATATTCCTCCTTGCAAATAAAAATATCGCCAGAAGGAAATTCTCTTTCTATCTTTCCATTATCATTAACATTTTTGCAATCCCATACTGCATCCTAATCATACCATATACCCACATTCATTACAAGCACGGCAACTGGGTGAACAGGTGCTTTTATGAGATATAAAATCACTAAAGGCAAAAGTCTTGCCTTCGTACGTTTTGTACTTTATAATAATAAAAAAGCGCAATTGCTTTTCCTAATTAAACGATGAAAAGGAGTGAATTTTTTGGATTTATCTACTGTAATTTTTGCATTTTCCCTGACGCTCTTTGCCGGTCTTTCCACTGGAATCGGAAGCGCTCTTTCTTTGCTCACAAAGAAAACCAGTCCCAAATTCCTTTCAATATCCCTGGGGTTTTCGGCAGGCGTTATGATTTACGTTTCCTTTGCTGAAATACTTATAAAAGCCAAGGATGCCCTGGTATCCGCCCTTGGAGAGAGAGGCGGGGCATGGGCCTGCGTAGGGGGATTCTTTTTCGGAATACTTGTAATAGCGCTGATTGACAAGGCGATCCCTTCAACAGAAAATCCCCATGAAATACATACGGTGGAAGAAATGGATGGGAAAAGCGAATCCCACAAGGCAAATCTGATGAGAATGGGCCTGTTTACCGCATTGGCCGTCGGCATCCACAACTTTCCGGAGGGGCTGGCAACCTTCACCGCTGCACTGAGCGATCCAAAGCTGGGCGTTCCCATTGCAGTAGCCATTGCTATCCACAATATACCGGAGGGCATAGCCGTAGCCGTTCCCGTATTCTATGCGACAGGAAGCAGGAAAAAAGCCTTCCAGTTATCATTTTTATCAGGGCTTTCAGAGCCCGTAGGCGCATTGATCGGATATCTGCTTTTCTACCGGTTCTTTAATGACGTTACCTTTGGATTTATATTCGCTTCCGTAGCGGGAATCATGGTCTATATCAGCCTTGATGAACTTCTGCCTTCCGCCAGAGAATACGGAGAGCACCATCTTTCCATTTACGGCTTGATTGCGGGAATGGCTGTCATGGCTGTCAGCCTTTTGCTGTTCATATAAAAGCTGAAATACAGGAAAGCACCCTTTTGCAATAAGAAGGATTATGAAAAACCTTTATCGCAAAACGGTGCTTTCTTTTGTTTTTCTTTGCTTTATTCGCCCGCCACAGCCTTCATCATAAGCGCAGCCACAGCAGCCCCCGGATCTTTTAAGGAACGGGACGCTTCTCCTCTGGTTGCCGCCCTTCCGTGAACAGCCACCATGGTTGTAGTACGTTCAAATCCCTCCCATGAAGCTTCTGCCGCCTTCTTAAATGCTTCCTCAAGAGATTTTCCTGCTTCCACCTCTGCCTTAAGAGCCTGTACTCCGGGATGGAATCCATCTAAAAATGTCTTATCTCCCGGTTTTGCCTTGCCCAAATCAGCAACGCCTTCTTCATAGGCCTCAAACAAGGCCACAACATCGGCACCGGACAATTCCGTCTTTCCTTTTAAAACCTTTCCTGCCCGCATCAAACCTGCCGCCATCAAGGTTCCCATGGTGGAAGGGACCTTATTTCCCATTGTTTTTCCGGCCTTGTACAAAAGCTTCCCAATATCCGTCTCCTGTCCATCGGAAACCGATTCATAAGCCGCCAGAAATCCGTCTCCCATGGTCAGTCCCAAGTCACTGTCACCTACAATGCTGTCCAGTTCAATCAGGTAGGTTCTGTTTTTTTCCATGATCTTGCTGATTCTTTCAAGCATAGCTATCAATTCCTGCTGGTTCATACCCGCCTCCATTCTGTCGCCCACCGGCGATGTGTTATCATGATGAAGAATATCTGATTTTACACAATCCCCTGTTTAAAGAATGGCGTATCAGCCGGGGCATCCAGATATCCTTCCAGCTCCTCATCCATTTTTAAAAGAGAAACGGATAAGCCTGCCATCTCAATGGAAGTCACGTATTCACCCACATAATAGCGGTGAACCCGGATTCCCTTTTCTTCCAGTATCTGATTGACCTTCCTTGCCACAATATACTGTTCATCAAGCGGAGTGGCTCCCAAACCGTTTACAAGAACCGCAACCTTATCTCCGGTTTTATAAGGAATATCTTCAAGGATTTTTTCCATCATTTCCGCTGTAACCTCATCGGCGGTTTCCAGTTTGCCCCGGCGGATTCCCGGTTCTCCATGGATACCCATGCCAATCTCCATTTCATCCTCTCCGATTTCAAATCCAGGATGACCCACTCTTGGCACCGTACAGGGAGTCAGGGCCACGCCCATGGTCCTTACATTGGCAGCCGCTTTTTCTGCAATCCGTTTTACTTCATCCAGATCCTTTCCGGCTGCCGCTGCTGCGCCTGCACATTTAAATACAAAGAAAATACCGGCGACGCCTCTTCTGGTATTTTTCTCGCCAGGAGCTGCCTTGGGGGATGCCACATCCTCTCCTGCAACCACGCTTTCCACGCGGATGTCCTCTTCCATATCAGCCATTTCCGCGGCCATGTCAAAATTAAAGATATCTCCGTTGTAATTGCCGTAAATATAAAGGACCCCTGCTCCGGAATCAATGCCCTTTGTCACATGAAGCATCTGTTCTGCGCTGGGAGACTGGAATACGTCTCCGATGGCACAGCCATCCAGCATTCCCTTCCCCACATAGCCTAAAAACAGAGGAAGATGCCCGGAACCTCCTCCGGTAGCAATTCCCACCTTTCCCTCTACCTTATTGGAGGTGACCAGACAGCGCAGGTCGCCTGCCGCATAAGTGACGTAATCCGGATGAGCGAGATAAATCCCCTCCATCATTTCATTTACATAGTTTTCCGGTGCATTAATCAGTTTTTTCATCCTCTTTCTTCTCCTTCCCACAATTTATTACAGTTCATGGATCCGCAAACCATTAACCGTATGCTTTCCCATATACTTCTATAACCTGCTGAAGTGTCGGCTTAAAGGGATTGTCCTCCATGCAGGAATCGCGCATTGCAGTTTCCGCCAAAGCCTTAAAATCTCCGGGATTTACGTTTAAGTCCCGCAAACTCTGTGTGATCCCCACTTCCTTGGACAGCCGTCTTATGCAGGCCGCCGTTTCCCTCACCACCTGCTCCCCTGTCATGGAATCCGCTCCGGGAAGCTTTAATCCTTCTGCCACCTTCTTATACTTCTTAGCGGCATCCGGCATAGTGCCGTTAAATTCCATCACAAAGGGCAGCAAAACCGCATTGCAGATGCCATGAGGCAGATTCATGAGCCCTCCCAGAGAATGGGCCATGGCATGAACCATGCCAAGACCTGCGTTGGAAAATGCCATACCTGCGCTGTATTGTGCATAAGCCATCATTTCCCTGGCTTTTTCATCATTTCCGTCAGACACTGCCTGGGGAAGATGAGTCCTGATCACTCCCATTGCCCAAAGGGCGTCTTTATCGGTAAATGGGGTAGCTCTTTTTGACACTGCCGCCTCAATGGCATGAGTCATGGCATCCATTCCCGTGGAGGCTGTCAGGCCCTTTGGCATGGTCATCATCAGTTCCACATCATTGACAGCAATGGCGGCCATGGAATTGGGGTCCACCATACACATCTTGGAATGTCTGGCCGGATCGGTGACAATATAAAATGCAGTGACTTCCGAACCGGTTCCCGCCGTGGTATTGACCGCCACAACAGGTATTCCCGGCTTACGGGAGCGGTTAATGCCCTCATAATCCTCCACCCTGCCGCCGTTTGCCATGACAATGCTGACTGCCTTTGCCGTGTCAATCGCAGAGCCTCCGCCCACCGCCACCAAAAGATCGACTTCTAAGGCTCTGGCGGCCTCCAGACAGTCATTGACAATGATTGTGGAAGGATTGGGCTCAACCAGGTAATAGATAGCATACTCCACTCCGGCCTTTAACAGACAGGCTCCTACCTTATCTCCGGTGCCGTTTTCATACAGGAAAGGGTCCGTAACGATGAGCCCCCGTTTAAATCCCCGCTTCTTAAGCTCCTCCGGCAAAAGTCCCAGGGAGCCACGGCCGAAAAAGCTGGTTCCTACTGCATTGATCCTTTCAAATGCCATAAAGGGCCTCCTTAGAATTCTATATTTCTGAAATCTCCCGGATCAATCCGCTTCAGAGCGCTCAGTTCCTCCCTGGTTGGGAGTGGCGTATAGGCCACACGGGAGAACTTTATGGGAAATCCGGTGTTTTCCTGTACCTCTTCCAAACTGGAGGAAGGGTGGATGGTTTCCAGAACCAGTTCCCCGTTTTCCATTTTAAAAATGCACAAAGGAGTGATGATCCGCTCCACATTTCCCTTAACAGTCACAAAATCCACCTGATTTACAAAGGTGCGCTTATCGTGCTTTGTTCTCCAGAGAATCGCTCTTTTTGCCGTTGGAATCAATACGGCGCTTCCCGCTCCTCCCGGCATCCTCACCTTTGGCTTGTGATAATCTCCGATGACCGACGCATTGACATTGCCATGAAGGTCAAACTGGATTCCGCTTAAAAATGCCATATCAAGCTCCCCTCTCATAGCCAGGTCAAACACCTCCATTAAAGGAAAATATCCTGTGGAGCGCTCCAAAAGCTCTGCCCCTGCGCTGGTATACCGTTTAAGCCTTGCCGGGTCAGGGTCCACGCCTCCGGGAATATTTAAATGCACAGCACCCGGCGCATGAAGGGCTTTTGCCAGCATCAGCGCAATCATGGGCATATGGGAGGAAACCCCGTGAAATACCTTGCCGCCGTCAGGTATGAGGCGGGCCATGGCGCAGATCATAATATCACAGACTCTGTATTTTTCTTCCATCATGCCAAGCCTCCTCACCCTTTATAGTCGATCTTTTCAAATGCCTTTAAATACGCTCTAAGGCCCTCTAAGTCCTTCAATTCCTTAAACTTCTTCAAATCTCTTCTGTCAATGTCATAAGAACCGGGACAGGAGCAAGGGGACGCCCCTTTGGATACCCTGACCACCGCTTCCACCAGGAAATGAGGGATATCCGCCTTTTGCAAACCTGCTGTAAAAGCCGATTCCCGGACAATGTTTTCCGCCGTCACGATAACCCGTCTGGCTGCCCTGGAAAATAAGACATCTTCAAATAAAGGCCCTGTAATCCTGGCGTTTCCTTCTTCGTCTGCCTCCTGAACGTGAATGACTGCCACATCCGGCCTTATGGCCTTCACCACTGTCACCGGCTCCCTTGTAAAGGGGTCTTCTACCCGCATGAAATAATCATTTGCATCGATCAGATCACTGATTACCATCCCCTTTACAGGCATGAACCCCACTCCGTAGCTGGCAGCCCGTAGAGCAGAAATCACGGTATAGCAGGCGTGTTCATTTCCTTTTACACTTCCGCCCTCCACTGCCCTGCGGTAATGGCCTGCCAGGGAATATTCGCTTTCATAGCTGATAAATCCGGCATCAACGCTGGAAACACATCCTCCAAAACAGAGCATGTCCACATCCATGGCTCCCGCCGTCTTTACCAGCTTTAAATTTCTTTTATTCTGGCGCACCAGCTCCCGCACCATCGCCATAGGGGCCCGGTGGAGCACATTGCCTCCAAGGCCAAGGATATCCCCGTCATGAATCCGGGCTGCAGCCTCCTGCAAAGACATCACCTTGCTCATGGTCTGACCTCCTTTTCTGTCCTTCCGGCCATTATTTAGCCGCATTGCAGGCAATCTGGATTGCATCCCACACGCCGGAAAAAGGAGGAGCATAAACCAGGTCCGTCATTCCCAGCTCCGTTGTGGTCATCCTGCCATGAATCGCCACTGCAAACACATCCACCCGCAAAACAGCCCCTTTTTGCCCGCAGGTCTGTGCGCCCAGCAGCCTTTTCGTCCCATTTTCATAAATCAGCTTAATGGTAATGGGGGTTGGATTGGGATAATAAGCAGGATGGTCGTTGGCCCGGATGAGTAAAGTCTTGTAATCCTTTCCAAGGCGTTTGGCATCCCCTTCTCCCATTCCTGTGCGCCCAAGCTCCAGATCGCAGACCTTGATCGCGGCAGACCCAAGAGCGCCTATAAACCGCTCATGGCCTCCTGCCAGATTAGCCCCTGCAATTCTTCCGCATTTGTTGGCAACCGTGCCAAGGGCCAGGAAACTGTCTTCTTCCAAAACTTCGTTATAGACCAGAATGCAATCTCCCGCCGCATATACATCAGGCAGGGAAGTCCTCATCTCCCGGTCAACCAGCAGGGCTCCATTTTTTGCCATGGAAATCCCCGTATCCTTCAAAAATTCCGTGCAGGGACGGACACCGGCGGCAACGATCACCAGATCGGTCTCATACGTTCCCTTATCCGTCGTTACCCCTTTTACATAAAGCCCATCTCCGTAAAAGCCTTCTACCTTTTCCCCGGTATGGACCGTTACTCCGCTCCTTGCCAGCTCTTCCTGGGCCAGGGCAGCCATTTCCTCATCAAAGGACATCAAAATTCTGGGAGCCGCCTCCAGCATGCGGACCTGTTTTCCGATATTTAAAAAGGCTTCCGCACATTCCACTCCAATATATCCGCCACCCACAATGGTGACGTTTCGGATTTCCGGAAGCATGGCATATTCCCTTAAAAAGATTCCGTCTTCCAGGGTTTTCAGCACATGAACCCCTATCAGCTCTTTTCCCGGAAATGGGGGAACCACAGACTCCGCTCCCACCGCTATCATCAGCTTATCGTATGTATCCGTAAATTCCTGACCGTTTTCCAAATTTCTTACGAAGACCTTTTTATCTTTTGCATCAACGGACAGCACCTGATGGCGGAGAAAGGTAACTATGCCCATTTTGGTAAAAGCTTCTCTGGAACGGGCGATCATCTTGCGGTAATCATCATTATAGTCTCCCACATAATAAGGAAGTCCGCAGGCTCCGTAGGAAAGAAAACCGCCCTTTTCATAGACCGTAACTTCGATATCCGGATTCACCCTTCGGATTTTGGAAGCAGCGCTCATGCCTGCCGCCACTCCTCCAATTATAATAATCTTCATATTTTGTCTCCTAATGAATCAAGCGGATATACAAGCATATCCCGTTGATTCACAAACTCAAGGCTGAAAGCTTCTTTTCTTTCAACCTTTCTCTCCGATCATATGACCCTGTCAATCTCTTCTCCGGTTTCCTCCATGGCTTCCCTTGCTGTCTTTCTTCCGGAAAAGGCCTCAGAGATTTTCTCGTAAAGAATTCCGTTTTTCTCCCCTGCTTTTGACAGGTGGGGAAGAGGTCTGGCCAGTTCCATCATCTGAAGCTGCACCGGAAACCATGGGCACTCCCCGGTTCCTTCCTCATAGCTTCCTCTTCTCACCGGAGCACCGCTTTTCTTTCCCACCTTCCGGTCTATATCAGGGGACCGTAGGTATTTAAGAAATTCCTGTGCCTCTTCTCTTTTCCCGGAGCTTAAACAGATTCCAAAGGACCAGGTCACGTTCCAGGCCGTGGAAAAGGTGGAAAAACCGATATCCCACGGTTCCAGGCAGCCGTCTTTAAAGACCTCTCCCATCTGACCGCTCCAGGTAACTGCCATAACCGCTCTTCTTTCCCGGATGGCTGAAGCGATTTCCCCGTTGCCGAAATCCTCTGTGCCGTCAACTGCGTATTCTTTCAGTTCCACATAAGACTGGAGCCCCTTTACGGCCTCTTCCTTTTGGCAGACTGCCAGCCCATTGGAATCATAGGCGTCTCCCCCGTACATGCGAAGGAAGGGAAGGGCATCAGTAAAGATTTCAGACTTGTGGGCCTTCATTGCCGCGGCCTGCCCTCCGGCAGCCTCCCTGTAAGCCTTAGCTGTCTCTATGTATTCCTGAGGAGTGATGACACTGCCAAATTCTTTTCCAAGCACCTTAGAAAGCAGGCTCTTGCGGTAAAGAATCATATGCCCGTCGCAGAAGGAAGGTGATAAATAAGCTTTCCCCTTATACTTCATTTCCTCTGCAATGACCGGAAGAATATCTTCCTCCTCAAAATTAATTTCCGAAAGGTATCCCTTTTCTGCAAAATCACGGAGCCACAAATGGCCTGCAACCATGACAATATCATAATCCGCTTCCCCGGCAAACGCTTTCATCATCATAGGGTAATAATCCGCCCACGGTACGATATGAAAATCCACCTCTTCACCGTATCCGTCTAAAATTCCCAGCTCTTTATCGAGATACCCTTCCACCGCCGGGTCTGCCACTGCCAAAACCTTAAGCTTTTCCTGTTTCATAAGCTTTCACCCTCTCACTTTACTTTCCCGGCTGAGGCGGCCCATCGACGATGCCCACAATATAGGCATCCACCGGAGCTGAACGGTCCAAAGCGTACTGGGTCGTATCGTCGGTGGTCACCAGCACCAGTTCCCCGATTCCCGCCCCTATGGTATCGGCTGCCACAAAAATACTCTTCTTATCTCCATAATAAGGCTCTACCAAAAGCAGCTTGAACCCAACCAGGTTCCTGCATTTTCTGGTGGAAACCACTGTTCCCATTACTGTTCCTAATATCACCTGGCCTCTTCCTTTCTGATGGTTACCCACTGTCCCTGCCTGATCTGGAATGCATTGGCGTCGTCCGTGTCCACATGAAAATCCAGCCTGCTGTTTGCGCTAACCCGGATCAGCACCTGACCCAGCTCTCCGCCTTTTGGCCCTGGAACCACAACCTTTACACGCTCCTGATCCGATACCCCGAACCACAAGGCATCCTCAGGAGTCATGTGAATGTGACGGTCTGCAATAATAACTCCTTCCGTCAGCATGACCTCTCCCTTTGGCCCCTTTAACAGGACTCCGGGAGTTCCCTTTAAATTTCCTGACGATCTCACGGCTGCTTCTATTCCCAGGACCCTGCAGTCACTAAATGCCATTTCCACCTGGCTTTGCCTTCTCTCCGGCCCAAGAATCCTCACCTTGGAAAAGGTTCCCGCCGGGCCGCAGACAGCCACCTGTTCCTCACAGGCAAACTGTCCCGGCTGGCTTAAAGCTTTTTTAGGAGTCAGACTGTAACCTGCTCCAAAAAGCATTTCAACGTGTTCTCCGGATAAATGCACATGCCTTGCCGAGATTCCTGCGGGAACTTCAAAAGGCTTTGTACTCAGCCTTTCCCAGTTCTCCAGGACCAGTGCGGTTACTTTCTGAATCAGTTCTTCCCTGTTTTTCATCGTAAGCCTCCGCCCTCAGACAATTTCCGTTCCTTCTATTTAATATAGGGAAGGATTGTGCCTATGGCGTTATGGGGTCTTGGAATCACATGAACGGCAATCACTTCTCCCATTCTGGAAGCAGCTTCTTCTCCCGCTTCCACAGCCGCTTTTACAGCTCCCACATCGCCCTGAACCATGACTGATACCAGGCCGGAGCCGATCTTTTCCGTTCCCACCATCTCCACATCCGCTGCCTTTAACATGGCATCTGCCGCTTCAATGGAGGCTGTAAGCCCTCTTGTCTCGATTATCCCAAGTGCCAGCATTCCCTTTTTTGCTCCTGTCTCTGCCATTTATTTTTCCTCCTTATTTTCCCGCTCTTCTGCTTTTTCAGAATCCTTTTTATTCTCATGTCTGTCTATCATATTTAAAAGTTTTAACACCTCAGGATGAGGGTTTTCGATGGATACAGCCACCTTTATGTTTTCCTCCCCCACCATCCGGCCGGCTTCTCCTGCCGCTTCCATGGCGGCCCGGACAGCCGAAGTTTCACCCGCCAATACGGTGTGGCACATCCTTCCTCCCAGCTTTTTATGACAGCTTACGATCTCCACATCCGCCGCCTTTAAAGCCTGGTCCACCACCACAACGGTATTTGCATAATAATTGACTTCTAAAACCCCTATGGCGTTTCGGTTTCTTTTCATGATGTCCGCCTTTGCTGATGGTGCTGATTATTTGGTTATGGGCAGGATTTTGCTGATGTCCTGATGGGGCCTTGGAATCACATGGACTGCCACCAGCTCTCCAATTCTGGAAGCCGCCGCTTCCCCTGCCTCAGTAGCCGCCTTCACTGCGCCTACCTCCCCTGTCACAATCACGGTCACAAGGCCGGAGCCGATTTTCTCAGTCCCTACGAGCTCAACGTCTGCCGCCTTTAACATTGCATCTGCCGCCTCAATGGAGGCAGTTAACCCTCTTGTTTCAATTAAACCGATTGATGTGGATGCCATATGCTGTTACCTCCTGAAATTATTTATATTTTCTTCTTCCAATTCTACCTTTGTTATATGAGCCAATGCCTTTGTCCCCTCATAGGGCTTTTCAATCATTTCTACCAGAACCTCTTCGGGGCTGTTAAATTTAAGAGCCGCCCTTTTGGCCGCCTGGCAAGCCTCTTTCACGTCGTCGATTCCCCCTTCAAACTTCACCTGTGCCGTCAGGGGAATGAATGCGGTGGCATCCTTGGGATTGATGGTGTCGATGCCGATGATTCTTATATTGGCCGTCTTGCATGCCTTATCCATGGCATAAAGCACCGCCCCATATCCTGCACATTCCAAAAAGCCGATTGCCATATGTACCTTCCCCTTCCTAGATGATCCGCAGGCCGCCTTCTGCCAGCATACATCTGCGTCTCCTTGTAAAGCTTCTGGCACAAGTGAGTCCTTCTCCGGTGGGACCTGCTATGGTCATAGTGGTATGGCCCTCTCCGCCGATTCCCGCGCCTTTTAAAGTGGAACCGTTCTTTGTAAAAATGGTAGTTTCAATGACTTTTCCAAATTTCGTCATGTTCTCAACATTTTTGGAAAACATGGAAGCCGTATGGCGGTTTCCCGATTCTGCGGCCACCGCAGCCTCCACACACTCCTCAAAGGTTCTCAACCGGACAATGGGAAGTATGGGCATCAACTGCTCCACCATGACAAAGGGATGATTTTTATCCGTCTCACAGATTAAAAGGCGTACATCCTTGCGCCCTGTCACGCCTATGGCTTCCAAAAACAAGGCCGCATCTTTTCCGACCCACTTTTTATTCACCTCATAGCTGCCGTTTTTCTCTGTCATGGCAAACTTGAGAATTTCACTTAATTCCATGGAATTAAGCAGATAGGCTCCTTCTCTCACCAGCTTATTCACCAGCTCGTCGGCAGCCCGTTCCATGACAAAGACTTCTTTCTCAGCCAGACACAGGATATTGTTATCAAAAGATGCGCCCCGGTAAATCTCTCTAGCCGCCAGGTCCATATCCGCCGTATCGTCTACAATGACCGGAGGATTTCCAGCGCCTGCTCCGATGGTCTTTTTACCGGAACGGAGGAGGGCATTTACCATGGGCATTCCGCCCGTTCCCACCATAAGGCGGATTCTGGGATCATCCGTCAGCTTGCCGACAGCTTCCATGTCAGGTTCTCTCTGCATGGTGATTAAATTTGCAGGGCCTCCGTTTTCCACAATGGCATGATGAAGAATCTTCAGGCAGTGGGCGCAGCTCCTTTTTGCCCCCGGATGGACATTGAACACAACAGAATTGCCTCCGGCTATCATGCTGATGGTATTGTTGATAATCGTTTCCGTTGGATTGGTGGAGGGAGTGATGGCTCCGATCACCCCAAAGGGAGCGTATTCCTCTATCATCAGGCCCTCATCTCCGGAAATGGCATCTGTGGTCAGACACTCCACCCCCGGCGTTCCTTCAATTACGGCCATGTGCTTTTGAATCTTATCCTCAAACCGGCCCATTCCGGTTTCTTCCCAAACCATCTTTGCCAGGGCTTCTGCGTGGCCTTTTGCAGTGACACGGATGGCCTCAATGATTCGCCGCCTGTCTTCCACCCGGTAACGCTCTACCCACTGGCGCTGGGCGGTATGGGCCGCTTCAATGGCATCTTCCACCCGTTCAAAAACCCCGTTTTCACTTTGGGGAGAAACGTAAGAAGGCTTTGCCCCCTTGCTCTCTATTCCTGCAAGCACTTCCCTTACAATCATTTCTATTTCTTTTACCCCAATTTCCATGATCCGCCTCCTAGCTCAGTCCCTCGATAACCCGTCTCACCACTTCGGCTATGATTTCCTCCTTTGCCTTTCCCAAAGCCTCTGCTCCAATGGCCTTTTGCCCCTCAGAAGCCGTAAGCCTTCCCGAAGTCCCGCTGCATCCGCAGCCGGCCGGGGCCGGATTCTCTCCCGGTCTCACAATGGAGGTCACCCCTTTTAATACGGGGCCGGGGCCACTCTGTTCTGCCGGGCGGATATCTGCCGCTGAAACCACATCCTTCGCATTAGTCTCCTCCGGAGAACAGGGAGGAATTCCCCCTGCCGTAATGCCCAGCTTATGGCGGATGTCCAGCAGTTTATTGACCTGGTCGCAGGAAAGCAGGTTCTGGCGTCCGATGATATTTCCTGTATACATCAATATGGTTGCATAATATTCAATGGATTCCAGCCTGTAAAATGCCTGGTAAATGTCTTTCCCCCAGGTCAGGGCCCCGTGGTTTGCAAGAAGCACTCCATTGTGTGTGTTCACAAAGGGGGCAATGGAATCGGGAACTTCATCTGTGCCCGGAGTTGCATATTTGGCAACCGGTATGGAACCAAGTCCCATGACCGCTTCTGTCAGCACCGCTGCATCCAGGCTGATTCCGGCAATGGCAAAGCTGGTTGCAACCAGGGGATGAGCGTGGGTCACTGCCTGTACATCGGGGTTTTCTTTATAAACCCTCAGATGCATTTTTACTTCTGAAGAAGGCCTCCACTTTCCCATCAGCACTTTTCCGTTTATATCCATCTTCACCAGCATGTCCTGTGTCATAAATCCCTTCGACACCCCGGTGGGCGTGGTCCATATGGTGTTTGGCCCCACCTTGCAGCTGATGTTTCCGTCATTTGAAGCCACAAAGCCTTTCTCGTACATCCGTCTGCCGATGTCCAGAATCGCCTTTTTGGCCTCAAAATCAGACATGTACTTTACGCCTTGAACTGTCATTTTATCTTTACCTCCAAGTCCAAATAACTTCGTGTTCCTTTTTGTTAAAAGCTTCATGCGTTTCTGCTGATCTCTCAGGTTTTTGCATGATATTACACTTTTCGATGTTGTTTTATTTTGTTTTTGCTGTTTTGTCTTCATTCATCTCATTCCTTCTTTACATTTAATCAGAATAATTATACAATATACTTATATACCAGTTGATTCTTATGGTTTTATATTGCATTTTATTTTAACATTGATTGTCATAAAGAAAGGAACATGCCCATGCTAGCAGTAACGAGGAAAGCCAGGATCAAAGATATTATTTTAGAAAAGAAAAGCATTACAGTGACCGAGCTTTCAAAGACGTTTTCCGTAACTGAGGAGACCATCCGCCGTGATTTAAAGCAGTTAGAGGACGACGGGTTTCTGACCAGAACATACGGCGGCGCTTTCATACAGGATGGGGTTGAAAATAACGTGGACTTAACCATCCGGGAAACCGCATATATGGAAAGCAAGCAGGCCATTGCAAAAAAATGCCTGTCCGTGATTCACAACGGAGATTCGATTTTCCTGGATGCCTCTACCACGGCACTTCAAGTGGCAAAAGCACTGCAGGGAATGCGGCTTACCGTAGTGACAAACTCCCTGCTGATCATCAACGAGCTTCATGATAAAGAGGACATCCGGCTCATTTCCATCGGAGGCTCCTATACTTCCAGAGATAAGGCCTTTGTGGGAAGCACCGCGATCCGCAATCTGGAATCCTTTTATCTGGATAAAACCTTTATGTCCTGCCGGAGCATTTCCATGGAACACGGGATCACAGATTCCAATGAAGCCATCGCATCCATACGCCAGACCCTGATGACCAGAAGCAATCACCTCTACCTCATTGCAGACCACTCAAAATTCGACAAAACCTCATTTATCCGTATATCCGGCTTTGAGGCCATCACAGGGCTGGTCACCGACAAGCAGATGAGCGTCCAGTGGAGGGAGTTCCTTAGAAAGAATAATATAGAGCTTTACGAAGCATCGGATTCATAGCCTGATTTGCCAAGAGGATGTCCCTTTCTTTTGAGACATCCTCTTTTCCTTTTCTATCTCACGGCCTGCTGTTTACGCCTCTTTGACTTTCAGAGCCTCTTCTTTTTTCCTGAATATTTCCTTTAACGAGGATTCATAAGGTGCTGTGGCGATGCCGTACTCCGTCACGATGCCGGAAATCAGATCATTGTCCGTCACATCAAAGGCAGGATTAAATACCTTTACGCCCTCCGGAGCCATCCGTTTTTTATACCACATTTCCACCACTTCCTCTGCGGGACGCTCCTCAATGTGGATTTCCCTGCCTGTAGGAGTGTTCATATCAATGGTGGATGTAGGGGCGCAGATATACATGGGAATTCCGTAGCGCTTGGCTGCCAGAGCCACCATGGAGGTGCCGATCTTGTTGGCTGTATCTCCATTGGCCGCCACACGGTCACAGCCTACAAACACGGCATTGACCCAGCCGTTTCTCATGACAGTGGCCGACATGTTGTCACAGATCACAGTGACATCAAGGCCTGACTCCTTTAATTCAAAGGAAGTCAGTCTGGCCCCCTGAAGAAGGGGTCTGGTCTCATCGGAAAAGATGCGAAAGCCATAGCCTTTTTCATGGCCTAAATACATGGGAGCCGTTGCTGTTCCATACTTTACGGTTGCAAGCTGGCCTGCATTGCAGTGGGTCAAAAGGCCGTCACCCGGCTTTACAAGGGATAAGCCGTATTCTCCGATCATCCTGCAGACCCAGATATCCTCTTCCCGGATTTCAACCGCTTCTTTATGAAGAAGCTCCACGATCTCTGCAATGGATTTCTCCTTATTTTTCAAAACCACCTGTTCCATGCGCCTAAGCGCCCATGATAAGTTGACGGCAGTGGGACGTGCGGAATCAAGGTATTCCTTGGCCTTTTTAAACTCTGCATAAAACTCATCAAAAGAATCCGCCTTGATCTCCCTTGACGCCAGATAGACACCGATCGCTGCCGCCACGCCGATGGCAGGCGCCCCTCTCACCTGGAGAAGGTAAATTGCATTCCAGATATCCTCCTGCTTTGTCAGGGAAAGGATTTCCGTATGGTACGGAAGCTGTGTCTGGTCTATGATCACCAGGGCGTTGTTTTCCTCATCAAGAGCAACCGTATCATAATCCATAATGGATTTTTTTGTCTCTTCGCTCATTTTTTCCTCCTAAATGAATGCACAGATATGCCTGCCTTAAAACGTGCTCACTGCCTCGTTGATCGCCTTTAAGTAATCGGCTCCGCAGCGGAAGCTGTGACGGTTCAGTATGTAATTCTTAGCCAGGGTGATGATGATTTTTTCAGCTCTGGCCCGCTTTTCCTCATCGGGAATTCTGGTGATGTCAATGACATTGGCCATTCCCACGGTCCGGCGGATGGATTCCAGTCCTGCCACGCCTGCTGTGTCGGAAAGGATTCCTTCCAGATACCACGCCTTAAAGCCCGGCACCTTTGCCATGGTTTCCGTCACATACTCATCAAACACCTGATTATATTTTTCAATGAACATATCCACAATATCGGAAATGGTGGTTAAGCACCAGCCGCAGAACTCTTCTTTTTCCTTCTCATCCTCTATGGTGGCATCGCCGTTGCACCATGCAAAAAACATGTTTGCAATGATATTGCCCACATCGTAGCCCATAGGGCCGAAAAAGGCGAATTCCGGGTCAAAGATGTAAGTGTGTTCTTTGTTGATAAACACGGAACCCGTATGCAAATCCCCGTGAATCAGGGACTGGGCGTTGTTCATGAATTCAAATTTCAGCTTGGCAGCTTCCAGATGAAGGGCCTCATCTTCATACAGTTCCTTTTTTACAAACTCTGCGTTTGGCGGAAATACATTGTTTCTGCGGTTATAATCGATAAAGGGCTCGCTGTATACCAGATCCTCGGTGATCTCACAAAGGTCGGGATTGACAAAGCTTTTGACCAGTTCCTTTTTCTCCTTATGCCCCATGACAATATCCGTTGTCCGCAAAAGGGAATTGGCCATAAAAGTGGTCACATGGTCTGCAAACCTTGGATAAATCTCATGCTTTAAGAGAGCAGTACGCATCATGGTGTGGCCAATCATGTCTTCCATGATCATGGCACACATGGTTCCGTCATATAAATACACTTTGGGAACCAGCCCCGGTGCATAGGAATCCTGGATTCCCAGAATCTTCGCCTCAATTCTTCCCCGGTCCGTGGAAACATGCATTTCCGCTGAAATACGAAGGGCCTCTCCTGCCTGCTTGACGATGATGGTTTTCCCGCTTGCCGGGTCTTTTACCCGGAATACATAGTTTAAGTTCCCGTCTCCGATCTCCTTGCACTCCAGACTGGCAGACTCATCAAAATAGGAAAGCTTCTCCTGAACATACCCCGGTACATCTTCCGCTTTCATCAAAAAATAAGTATCGTATTTAGACATTCCTGTCACCTTCCCCTGATCATTATCATGCTTTTGTTGTTAGTTTACATTTTTCGCCTTGCCGCTTGCATAGGTCATGGCAAGGGCGATGGCAAGAACCGCTCCTTTGATGATGTTCATGGCGTAATAAGGCACTGACATCATAATGAGGCCGTTTTCCAGCATACCCACCAGCACTGCTCCTGCAAAGGTTCCAAAGGCATTGGCCTTTCCTGCACCCAATACGGAAAAACCGATATAAGCTGCACATACGGAAGGCATTAAGTATGCATCACCCGCTGAAATCTGAGCCGTTCCCACACGGGCTGCCAGACAGATTCCGCCGACGGAGGCAAAAGTGGCTGACAAAAAGTATGCCAGAATTTTATACTTTGACACCGGAATGCCGGAAAGCTGGGCTGCCTCAGGGTTTCCGCCAACTGCATACATATATCTGCCGTGCTTCGTATAGTTTAAGAAAAAGTACGCAAACAGCACCACGCAGATCATAATGACGATCAGCCACGGCTCTTTTCCCAATGCCCGGAAAGCTTCCGGAACAAGGCCCGGCGCCTGGGTTCCATCGGGACGGGTCATTCGCTCGGTGATGGCTCCGCCTCTGGAATAGGTCATGGAAACGCCCTGATACATGAACATGACGGAAAGGGCCGCAACCATATCGGGTATTTTGAATTTAACGATCAAAACGCTGTTGATCACTGCAACGCTCAAGCAAATGAGCACTGTGAGGATGATGGAAAGGCCCATGTTCATGTTGCGCCATACAAAGCAGGTCATAACAAAAACGTTTGCAAACTGGGCTGTCGCTCCAATGGAAAGATCCATACCGTTTACCGCCAGAGCAAACGTAAGGCCCGTTGCAATGATGGTGGTAATGGATACCGCCCGAAGAATCGTAATCATATTGGACTGGGTCAGAAACATGCTCGTTCCCGTATCCTTACTCCAGTTTCCGAATGTGAACAAAATGAACATGATGAGCATGGTTGCAATGGTGCCCCATTTTGTCACAAAGTCTCCGGCATTCCTTTTCTTTTTTACCTTTTCTGCCCCAGACATATCATTTACCTCCTGTGGAATAGTAAAGCAGTTCTTTTTCGTTGGTATCCGCGGCCTTCAGCTCTTTGATGATCTCTCCGTCATACATGACGTAAATGCGGTCACAGATACTTAATATTTCCTGGAATTCGCAGGTAGCATAAATGATACCTTTTCCTTTGGCTGCCAGTCCCTCGATCAGCTCATACATATCCTGCTTGGCCCCCACATCAATCCCTTTGGTGGGCTCGTCAAAAATGTAAACTTCCGAATCCTTATTCAGCCACTTTCCAACCACTACCTTCTGCTGGTTTCCTCCGGAGAGCAGGGCAACGACCCGGTTTTCTGACGGGGTCTTGATTCCAAGGTCCCGTATCATGCCTCTGGCATCCTCTTTTTCCCGTTTCCTGTTTACCACGGAAAAACGGCTGGTATACTTCTCCATGGCTGCAACGGAAATGTTGGATACAACCGGGTCCGTAATCAGGACGCCTTCCTTTCTCCGTTCCTCAGGAACCAGAGCCAGACCGTTCTTCACCGCCTGGGTGGGGCCTTTTGCCCTGATCACTTTCCCGTTCAGCTTCATGGTGCCGCCTGCATGCTGGTAAGCGGAAAACAGGGTTTTGCAAAGCTCTGTCTTTCCTGCGCCCACCAGCCCTGCCACACCGATGATTTCTCCTTTACAGACGGTCATGGTGATATTTTTTACTTTCCCTTCCTTTTCCGTCAGGTTTTCTATTTCAAGCAGCGGCCCGCCGATCTTACATCTCTTCCTTATGTAATTGTCCTCATAGCTGCGGCCCAACATATATTCCACAAGAGTATTCACTTCCAGTTCCCTGGAGAGGGGCAGATTGGTCACCAGTTTGCCGTCCCTCATAATGGTAATGGTTTCACAGATTTCATAAAGTTCACTTAAGCGGTGGGAAATAAACACCACTCCTACATTCTCTTTTGCCAGCTCCCGCACCACCCGGAACAGTTCCATCGTCTCGGAATTGGAAAGGGGGGCCGTCGGCTCATCCAAAATCAGGAACCGGCACTTTTCCGCCACACATCTGGCAATGAGAACCATCTGTTTCTGCGCGAGAGTCAGTCCTGATACCTGTTTGTTCACATCCACATCTACATTTAACTTCTTTAATACGGTTTCTGCTGCCTGTCTGATCTCTTTCCAGTGCACGATCTGTCTGCGCCCCATCTTATTGACCAGGGTGTTGAACATTACATTCTCAGCCACGGACAGATAGGGGATCAGCGCGGTGTCGACCTCCTGAAATACGATTTCTATTCCAAGATTTTTCGCGTCTTTGGGGCACCGGATTTCCACCGGTTCCCCTCCAACGTGAATTTGTCCTGTATAATGCGTATTGACGCCGGCAAGCACTTTCATCAGGGTAGACTTACCGGCGCCGTTGGCACCCACCAGCGCATGAATCGTACCACTTGTCAGACTAAAATCAACTCCATCAAGGGCTTTTACCCCAGGGAATTCGATGGATATATCTTTCATTTCAAGTTTTACTTCATTCATGGCATCTTTTCCTTACTATGTAATGGACGCGGAGCACTTACGCTTATTCTGTATAAGCTCCCTTGATTGCATCATTGTATAAAGCGTTAGGATCTTCTGCATCGCCCCAGCCGTCAATAATGGTTCCCAAATCTCCCATGGTGGTCTGAGCGGTGAGCTGAGTTGTTAAAATGTTGCTGGCATCCAGGTTGAAATAGTCAGGTGTCTCTTCTCCCATGAATTTTAAAGCCAGAAGACGGACATCCACGATACCGATCAGCTTAGGATCAACGGCTGCGGTAGATTTCCATACGTCAGGATTCTTAACCATGAGCTGAATGTCATCGTTTGATACGTCAATGGTGTACATAGGGATATCGGTCCGTCCTGCATCGTTTAATGCCTGAAGAACGCCCTTTGCCAGCTCATCGTAGCAGCCCCAGATAGCATCTACAGAACCTTCCGGATATTTAGGAAGAATAGCTGCTGTCTTGTTGGTCATATCGCCGCGGGCATTGGCGGAATCAGATGGTGCAATCACTTCTAAAGTCTGGATCTTGCCTTCTGCTTCCAGCTTGGTATAGATTTCGTTACGTCTGTCAAGAGGAGGGATTCCAGGGCCCATGAAGGTCTTTAAAACTTTCATAGGATAGGTTCCGCCATTTGCTTCAAACTCTTCCATCATGTAGCCAAGAGAAAGCTCGGCCAGTGCCTGGTCATTCTGAGCAGTGGAGGTCACTCCTTCAAGAAGCTCACCGCTTGCATCGCCGCCCTTAAATGGCATGGTATCAAAGGTTACAACTTCCATACCCTTGTCTCTGGCAGGTTTTAACATCTCATAGGAATAGGATAACTGTCCGTGAGATACGATAATTCCGTCATAGTCCTTTGAAATAACCTGGGCTACGGTCTCCTGGGCTCTTGCGTCATCTCCGTCTGTTACAAAGGTGTCAACAGTCCAGCCAAACTTCTTTCCTTCAGAAACACAGCCATCCAAAAACTGCTGGGTGTGGTCTCCTGCTGCCAGGTTACGCACAACAGCGATCTTCTTTCCTGCCAAGGAAACGGAAGGCTGCGCCTCTCCTGTCTTCTCTGCCGCAGTTGTCTGGGCCTCAGTCTTAGCAGCTTCTGTCTTCGCCTCTGTCGTTGCCGGTGCGGCTGTGCCGCTGCTGCCGCATGCAGTTGCGGACAATACCATTGCCGCTGCAAGCACCATTGCTAACTTCTTTTTCATAAATTAAACCTCCTTTAAAATATAAAATATAGTTTTCTATTCCGGACACATTTTCCTGTCCTTCCTGTAAAAATTGTAGCATATTGTACCTGTTTTTTCAATATTTTTATTTGATTTTATTTATTTATTTTGTTTTCTATTGTATTTAGTTGTTGTTTTTGTTGTTTTATGTCTTATTTTCGAGGTTGTTTTCTATATTATACATATTCTTCCATTTTTCCCATTTTAAAAAATTACTAAATGAGCAACAAATATTTATAACCGGACTTATTCATGCAGTATTTATGTTTACAGTGATACTGTAAATACAAAAATAGCCGCCATTGCTGGCGGCATAAATTACAGGATCGTTTTTCTGCGTTTTGGTAATCCCGTTATACTTTCGTTTATAAGTATCCGGATGTTCCACTTTTTCATAAATAATCTGAATTCGTTTTCAGGTCTTTATTTCTTATTTGATAAACTTTTGTGCGCCTAAAACAAATAAATCATGTCTTTTCTGAGTGATTATATCCTCCTCTTCCTGCCAGACCTGAAAAATACAGTCATGATGCGCAAGCATTATCTGGCACAATTCATCAGCACTATAATCCCGCTCTGTACAGAGATTCAAATTTTCAATTAAACGCTTATCCAGCGTTTGATTATAGTCATTCTTATACTCATAGCCGGGCTTATAAACTTTATCAATGCACCTTTTATTTTGATACATTCGGCATGGGCGGCAAATATCATCACCGTCTATTGTTAATTGCAGTTGAATCTGATGATTTTTGATGATTTCATTAGCAGCCTTATAAAAGTCATGCCCCATGTTTTCATCAGGGACGAAAACTTCTATTCCTGAACCATATAATTTTATGATATCCATAAAATGATGCGGTTTAATAATGATATCCGGCATATTTACCTCTATTCTGTGGCACGGCTTCACGCCACAAAGATTTGATGAAAACCCATTTTTCTTTAGCCTTATTATATCAGAGAACACCTTAAAAGTCCCATGCATATTTTATCGCTGATGATATAATAAATAACGCTTCTCTACAAAGAAAATAATACCCTGCAGACTGGACAGTGAAAAAACTGTTCCTGCCTGACAAGGTATTATCTCCCACTTTTTCTGTTATCGAAAAACGCTTAAATCATTGATAAGTATTCCGCCACATCTTCCACAACAATCGAAGCTACTGCCTGAATATCATCATCTGCACTGTACAGAGTAGCACCGCCATAATCCATTATCATCTTCACGTCATTGGCGCTGTCACCGATAACCCTTATTTCATCAAATCCGCCCCAGTACTTTGAAATCCAATCCACCGCAGCAGACTTGTCCACCCCCTTTGCCACAATATCTCCGTTCCACACATTAGGATAAGCGGATATTAAAGGAAAACGGTCATTGAGCAGGCTGCACAGCTCCTTGATCCAGGTTTTATCCTTCCTGCGCCGGTGGATTTGTACGATCTCCTTAAGACAGTGAATCTGATCTATGGAAATCTGTCCGTCACTGGGCTTTTGGGTGGTGCTGCCTGAGCCGGAAAGCACGTTTACCTTGCCGTTTCGCATGGATACGCCGCTCCCTTCATCGCCGAGGCCGTGAAGAAACAAAAGCACCTCCCTGGCCGTCTGATCGTCTATGGTCCTGCAAAACAGCTCCTTTCCTGCTCCATCCAGAATCAGAGCTCCATTATTGAGAATGAGAGCATCGGGCCTCAGAGAATACTTCTCCAGAAGCAGCTTAAGAGAAGACTCATTTCGCCCTGTGGCAAGGACAAACCAGTTTCCTGCCGCCTGCCATTTGCTGACCGCCTTCAAGTTTGCAGCACTGACAGAACTGTCCACATACAGGGTCCTGTCAAAGTCACTTACCGCACATTTCATCTCCTTCTCTCATCTCCTTTCCTCTGCAAAATACACTGACCAGATTCAAATCCTCATCTACAATAGTAAAATCCGCATCCTTGCCGGGAGCAATGCTTCCCTTCCGGTCATCCAGATGAATATACCGGGCCGGATTCAAGCTGGTCATCCTCATAATATCAAACCAGTCCACCCGCGTATGGCGGGCCATGTTCTGAATGGAGCCTATATAACTCAGTTCCACATCCTTAACCGCATGATAATCCCTGGGATCAATCCATTCCTCCCTGCCGTCATAATGGGCAATTCGGACCTTATCCCCATCCTTTATAAACTTTATTTTCCTCACATAATGGTCAAATTCCGTCTGTGTCTGGGCAAGGCCGCTGCAGTCAGTGGTCATGATGATCCGTCCGCTGCCCTTAATCCGGTAAGCGATGTCAAAGGCCTCATGGGATACCGTCATGCCTGTCTGTTTGGCAAATTCACACATCATATCATCGAAATACAGGGCAGCTCCCGCCACTCCCAATTCCCTGTGGTGAAACCCCCGCATTCCGCTGAAGGTATGGGTAAATCCTCCCACACCCGCATCCTTAATCTCCTTAATCTGGTCAAAAGTGGCTGCGCTGTGTCCAATAGAGGTCTGAATACGATGGCTTTTGCAAAATTCCAGCACCTCCCTGGCCCCCTCCAGCTCTACGGCAATGGTCATGTACCGGCAAAGCTCCTTGTTCCGGAAGGTGTTATAAAGCTCTTCCATGACATTAAGACTTGGCAGAATGCAGCATTCTTCCCGCTGCATCCCCCGGTACTGGGGGTTGATAAAAGGCCCTTCCAAGTGAACTCCCAGCATCTCTGCCCCGGCATAACCCGCCTCATACGCTTCATCGGCAGCCTCAATAGACCGCTTGATCTCCGGCAATGTATCGGCTCCCGAAGCGGCCAGATAAGAAGTGACCCCTGCATAAGGAAGGGTGCGGCTCATCTCTTTTAACGCCCCGGCACTCTTTTCAAACCAGAAAGAGCCTGTAGCCCAGCCGTGAATATGAATATCAATAAATCCAGGCAAAACCACAAAATCGGAAAAATCCTCATAAGACCCGTCAAATTCCTCATGCAAAGCCTTGACCTTTCCATCTTCAATCTCTAAAAATCCATCAAATTCCTCTTGTTCAAGTATGATATGCTTTGAATAAATGATCATAATCCACCTCTTTTCATGTCCGGCTTTAAAACGAAAGGGAATGCTGCAAAATACTGCCACATCCCCTTTTCTATCTCAATACATCCCCTCTGCGGTCAAACCTTACTTATATCACCGCATGTTCTTATGATTCCAGCTTTTCCTTCAGCGCTTTTGCTGTCTCTATGGCCTTCTCTGCCATCTCCCTGGCGAGAACGCTGCACTGTCCCGTGTAGCTGGCAGGATCGATCATGGACTTCAATTCCTCTGCCGTAAACATGGAAGACAGGGTCTCATCCTCTATCAGCACATCGTAATAGTCCTTTCCATCCAGCTCCACCTTCATGGCTTTTTCATACATGAGCTCATGGGCTTTGTCTTTTCCAAGCTTTTCAGCCACATTCATCATCACGAATTCACTGTTATCCAGGCCTTTATTTAAGTTCACATTTTTCAGCATCCGCTCTTTGTTAATATGAAGGGTCCGGCTCAGCTCTTCAGCCCGGATTAACACCTCTGTGGCCAGCTCCAGCCCTTCTTCCATAATTCCGTCAAACAGCATATAAGAACTGCTGTCCCCTTCAAACATCCGCACGGAGGAATAGAGCCCTGTGGCGGGAAGGGAATAAAGCTTCTGGGAATTAGCGATAATTCCTTTGGCGAGCTTGGGGTTGATTTTCTGGGGCATGGTGGAGCTGCCTATGGTTCCCGGAGTAAAGGATTCACTGACCTCGGAAAACTCTTCAATTCCCGTATAGTAAACCTCTTCTGCCATTTTGTGAAGGGTGTTGCACACCAGACATAAATTCATCAGATATTCAATCTTCATCTGGCACATATTCCGGCTTGGAACATCCATGGACCCCATGCCCAGTTTATGGGCAACACGGTCCTGAACCTTGCGGCCTGCAGAACCGGTGGCATGAAAGCCTCCTGCCGCTCCTCCCATCATGGTCACAAATACCCGCTTCTCACTTTCCTCCAGACGCTCCAGCGTGCTCAAAAGCTCGCTGATCCAGACAGAAACCTTATAACCGTAAGTAATGGGTATGGCATGCTTTCCATGAGTCCTTCCGGACATGACCGTATCCGCATTATCCTGGGCCAGCTTTCCTAAATTCGTCAGAATATCTCCTAGAAAGCTTTTAAAAATGGAATTCACCTGCTTGGTCATATAAAGCTGAGAAGTCTGCTGTATGTTCTGGGTGGTGACCCCGTAATGAACATACTTTCCGCCCTCTTCTCCCGCTGCCTTTACCAAAACCTTGACAAATGGGACAAAGCCGTGTCCTACCTTGGCTTTAATCCGCTTCATTTCCTCCAAGTCCAGGTCTTCAAAGCGGACCGCCGCAATATCCTTAGCAGCTTCCATGGGTATGAAGCCTTCCTCTGCCTGGGAAAGGGCCAGAGCAGCCTCCACTTTCAGCCAGGTTTCATACTTGGCCGCTTCGCTTAACAGCTTTTTAACTCCTCTGTCATCCAGTCCACTTTTTGAATCATAAAAAGCTCTCATCCTCCACCTCCTATTTCTTTAGGGCATCATCGACGGCGTGACGTACAAATTCCACGTGAGGCCCGAATACAACATGAATGTGATTGGCTGACGGGAAGAAAATACCTGCGCAGCCGGAATCTTTAATTTTTATCTGATCTACCAGAGCCGGGTCCTTTAAGTCAATACGAAGCCGGGAAATACAGTTTTCCACGCTTAAGATGTTCTCCTTGCCTCCCAGACCCTTGATAACAACTTCCGCAATGGCCGGCCAGTTCTTTTCCTTTAACAGAACGCTTGCGGATTCTTCAATCTCAAACTCTTCCCGTCCCGGTGTTTCCAGATTGAATTTTTCGATAAACCATTTGAACACAAAGTAAAATACTACAAAGTTTCCGATGCCTAAAAGAACCAGGTTAATCCAATTGGTATTTTCATATAAGAGCCCGAAAATTCCAAAGTCAAAAATCGTACCGCGGATATAACCGATGGAAATGTGAAGCATCTGGTAAGGAATAGCACCGATACCGCTCATAACACAGTATAAAATAAAGAGCTGCGGTGAAATAAACAGGAATGAGAATTCCAGAGGCTCTGTGATATTTCCTAAAAATGCAGTCAGACAGCAGGTCAGGATAACACCTTTTGCAATCTTTCTGTTCTTTAAGAAAGAGGTGCGGTACATGGCTAAACCGACAGCCGGCACACGGAATAAGGTTGTCAGCATCTGTGCGCCTCCCAGATAGCTGGTGAGGGTAGGCATGAGCTGTCCCCAGTACTCACTGGTGGGCCCTAAGTTAAATAAAACTTCATTGGTTGCATTTAAGATTCCCACATACTCGGTTCCATTGATCATATACGTTCCGCCGGCTTCGGTAAAGCGGACGATGGAAGCCAGAACGTGATGGAGTCCGAAAGGAATCAGCGCACGGTTTAAAGCGTAATAAACGGCATTTCCTATGTAAGGAGTTGTGAAGATAAAGGAAATGCTGATAAGGAAATTGGTCAGCATATTCCAGAATACCGGAATGATCAGACCGATGGGGATCATCAGTGCAAAGGTGATGATCGGAATGGATTTCTTTCCCCCAAAGAATGCGAATGCCAGAGGAAGCTCCAGACGGTAGAACCGGTCCGCCACCTTGGCAGCCGTCAGACCTGCGATGATGCCTCCCAAGGCCTCAATCTTTAATGTCTGGATTCCCAGAACCGTACCCTGTCCCACCTGAGCCGCAACATCCGCCTCAGCCAGAGTTCCTGTCTGCTTTAAGTAAACACTCATTACCACGTTCAGTGTCAAATACCCCACGACAGATGCAAAAACTGCAATTCCTTTTTCATTTTTTGCCATGCCTTGAGCAACGCCCATGGCAAACAGCAGCGGAATATTGTTAAAGATAATACTTGTAATCGTTTGCAAACTGGACAAAACAAGCTTTAAAATATCATTTCCAAAAATCGGAAACTTCTCCACCATGTAAGACTGGCCAAGTGCACTACAAATACCCATAACCATACCGATCGGTGCAAGAACTGCGATAGGTAAAAGCAGTGAGCGTCCAAATATCTGGATACTGTCTTTCCAGCTAGACTTTTTATTTCCCATATTTTTTCCCTTCCTTTGTTATGACATTGTGGTTTTAAGGCGCGTCTTAAACTTATACTCATTATGACAAACTTTTCTGGACGCTTCAAGGCAAAAAAGGTACATTTTATTGTTGCGTTTAGTTGCCTTTAAATTTATAATAAAACCATCACACAATGCAGGTATGGGAGGGATTATATTATGGGATTGAGCTACAGTGATTTAAATCTGCTGCGCTTTATACAAAAGAGGCAGAGAATTTCCTTATCAAAGGCCGCTCTGCAATTTGAAAAGGATGAGATATCCATACGGCGGACCGTTGACCGGATCAACCTCTTTTCCTTAAAGCCATTAGTGGAAATAAAAAAAGGCTTCTGTTTAAGCCGTTTAAACTACAAGGAATTCGTGGATTTCATCCAGCAGATCACCATGGAAGACTACGCCAGCTCCCATATCGAGCGAATCCGGGTCATGATTGTGACCATTTTCTTTCACGGTTATGTCAATGCCTCTTCCCTGTATGAGAATTGGGGTATTTCCCTTACCACAAAAAAGCAGGATACCGCTTACTTAAGACAGCTTCTGGAAGAACAGGGCCTTAAGCTTTTGACCTTAAAGAAAAAAGGGCTCACGATTGAAGGGGATGAGCTGCAGCTTCGCTTTCTCGTCCTCAATATCCTTCATCCTCTTTTGGAGTTTACAGCAGAAAACCGGATTGAAGCCCGTTATGCCAACACTCCCTTAGAAAAGCAAAGCTACCATCTGGCCGATGATTATTTACAGCCAGTTTCCAGCCAGGCAGTGAACCAGTTGACTTCCTTTTTGACCGAATATCATCTATCCCTCAATTATCCTTCCAAAAAGTTTCTGCTCCTGTTTATCTGTATTATGGAAATCCGTCCCGTCAGGGATTCCATGGAATTTTCCTACCGGCTGCCCCTGGCGCCTTTGAACATTCATTTTACTGACAAGCCCCTGGAAAATAAGCTGTACAATGTGGCTCTCAGCATGATGAATTTTTACAGCAGTCCTGACTTTCCCATGGACAACCGCTTAAGGCATACCACAGAACAGTTTGCGGAACAGGTGGTCAATCACTTAAAGAATCCCTTTGCACTCCAGGAGGAATTCATCCAGGAGCTTTACAATTACTTTTACCGGGAAATCACACTGAACCATTTTCACTGTACCTTTGTGGACAAGACTGTAGAAAATACGAGAGAGCAGTTTTCAGACCTGTATGAAACCATACGGAAGTATGAGGTGTATTTTAAGGCAGCCTACAACTTTTCCTTTATGGATGAGCACCTCTCCTCCCTGACGCTGCTGGTGCAGAAGCACGTTCTGCGCAACCGCACCGTAAGCCGTCAGCATAAAAAAATCGTGGTAATGACCAGCATCAATTTTGAGCGGGTCAGCTTCTTTCTGGAAGAGATCAAGGAATACGTGGAGCTGCAGTGGATAGGCATTCTCAATATTAATGAAATCCATGAGTTAAAAAACCTGGACTATGACTACATCTTCTGCTTTTCCTCCCGTATTTATAACATGCTTTACGGGCAAAGCCTTCCTGTCATCCATATCAATTTCTTTGTGGGCAGCAGTGATGTGGAAAATCTCCTGACTTATGGGTTTTCAACCCGCAAGCACCGGTTTTTAGCCGCCCGCTTTGTATCGGAGCTGGGCGGAAAGAGCGAGTCTGAGATGGAGGCCTATTTAAAGGAGAATTACGGGGACCATTTCGTGTGACAAGTCCCTTAAAGCAGCTTTAAAATGGGCTCTCCGATCATTCCCTCGGCTTTGCTTAAGCCAAAGTTTTCCACAGCCGTCACCCCTACCACGGCAAAGGTGTTCTGCTCTTCTATTTCCCCGCAATCAGTATAAGACGGAGAATATGCCAGCAGCGGCACCTTTTCCCTGGTGTGATCGCTTCCTTTATAGGTTGGATCGTTGCCGTGATCTGCTGTGATCATCAAAAGATCATCTTCTCCCAAAAGCGGCAGAAGCTCGCCCAGCTTTTCATCAAACCGTTCCAGCTCCGCGCCGTATCCGGCTGCATCTCTCCGGTGTCCCCACAATGCATCAAAATCCACCAGATTGGTAAAGCACATCCCGGTAAAATCTCTTTTTGCGATTTCTATCGTCTGTTCCATGCCGTGAACGCTGCTCTGGGATTTATTTCCTTCCGTCAGCCCTTCGCCGTCAAAAATATCATAGATTTTGCCTACGCTGATCACTTCAAGACCGGCATCCTTTAACACATTCAAGGCAGTGTTTCCAAAAGGCTTCAAGGCGTAATCATGGCGGTTAGCAGTTCTTTTAAACTCGCCCTTTTTCATGCCGACATAGGGCCTTGCGATGACTCTGCCTACCTTCCATTCATCTCTTAAAGTCAGCTCCCTGGCAATCTCACAGCAACGGTAAAGCTCCTGAAGGCCAAAGGTTTCCTCGTGGGCGCATATCTGCAAAACCGAATCCGCAGAAGTGTAGACGATCATGTCCCCGGTAGCGATCTGGTGCTCTCCCAGCTCATCCATGATTTCTGTACCGCTGGCAGATTTATTTCCCACGATCTTGTGTCCGGTGCGCTTTTCCAGCTCATCCAGCAGCTCTTTGGGAAAGCCCGTTTCCGTAAAGGTCTGGAAAGGCTTTGTGATGTAAAGTCCCATCATCTCCCAATGGCCTGTCATGGTGTCTTTTCCCACACTGGCTTCATTGAGCTTTCCATAATAGGCCAGAGGCTTTGCAACAGGCTTTACATGATTTAAGGAACACAGATTCCCCAAACCAAGCTTTTCTAAATTAGGCAGTGAAAGATGGCTTACCGAAGCATCGATATGGCCCAGGGTATTGCTGCCCTCATCTCCGTACCGGGCTGCATCAGCCATTTCCCCTATTCCCAAAGAATCAATAACTATGACAAAAACTCGTTTAAATCGTTCCATATTTCCTCCTTGAGACTGATTTCAAGTATCCTGTCTTCATTATACAATTCTATAGGACTTTTGCAAGGCTTTTTCCAAATCATTCATGTTTATAACACGAACATCTTCGCCACCATAAGCTCATTCATATCCTCAGCCATATATGAAACGGTGTAATCATTTAACATCTTCACACCCGGATAAAAGGAGGCGCGCAATGCATCAAAGTGGTCTTTGAAATTGATCTCAAGCTCTATGGGGCCGGGCACATCCAGGTGGCATTTGTCTTTATTCATGAGCGCATGATAAGCGCCTTCACAAATCTTTTCCTGGGCCATCTCAGGCGCCAGATTGATGGTGGCATTTCCCAGGCCTTCTTTGACCGCTACGGCTGTGATATTGGGGTCATACTCATGTACATGGCCGCAAAGCGCCTTGTCTCCGCTGATGAATACGGAAGGCACTCCAAGTGACTGAGCGTAGTAGGCATGCATGAGAAATTCAGAAGCGATTTTACCATTGAACTTCACTGTATTATTGCGCCTGTTCATGGTGTGCGCCAGCGGATTGCCGTTAGAGCCTGCGGGCGCATGGTATCCCACAAACATCAGAGCATCGAAGGTGCTGTCCAGCCCGCAGACCATGGATGCAGGAGAAGGCCCCCAGCCGAATATAACCTTCACTTCTTTCGGAAACAGAGATAAATCCATGTTGCGGCCTGAATCATGGGAATCCTTAACATAAATCTCTGTAGCGCCTGCCTTAATAGCGCCTTTGCAGGCGGCTACGGCTTCCAGCGTCATCTCTCTGGCAATAGGGCCGTGCTCTATATCGCCTAAATTCGTGGAATTCCAGGAGGTTGCACCTGAAACGCCTTCTAAATCAACACTGATATACACTTTCATGAGCTTTCTCTTTTCTTTTATTTTTTAATAATCTTATACAATATATAATCAAAAAAACGGCACGAAAAATATTCTTTCTGCACCGTCACAAACCTGTATAAGTATATACAATGGTACCGGAAAAGTCAATGAAAAAAGCGGGACCTGTGCCTGAAATAAAGGTACAAATCCCACTTTTATAGACGCCAGCTCATCCCAGGCTGGTCTTCCATATCACTTTCAACAGTCTTTTCCTTTTAAGCCAGCTTTCCCTGCTGAATCTCTCCCCGGACACAATCCGCCGCTGCCTCGGCAGGAGCGGCGGAAATGTCAAAAGGATTTTATCAGGAAAGGATTTTCTCCAAATCAGGGAACACCTTTACGCTTCTTTTTAATATGCCTTTCATGTGGGCAATGGCAATGCCGTAATTGACAAAAGGAACCCCGGCATCCGCCGCACATTTTCTCCGGTATTCCATCTCCCGGTCATTAAGCATACAGCCGCCGCAGTGAATGACCAACTGGTAGGAAGAAATATCTTCCGGAAATTCCCGCCCCGAAGAGGTTTCAATGACCAGTTCCTTTCCCGTAAACTCCTTAAGCCAGCGCGGAAGCTTTACTGTGCCGATATCATCGCACTGCCTGTGATGGGTACAGCCTTCGGAAATGAGAATCTTATCCCCTTCTTTTAACGCGCTTAAAGCCGCCGACCCTTTCACCGCATCCTCTAAAAAGCCTTTATATCTTGCCATCAGAATCGAAAATGATGTGAGCAGAACATCTTCCGGTGTATCCTGATTCACCTGTTCAAATGCCTGGCTGTCCGTAATGACGAGGGCAGGCTTTTTCCCAAGGTGCTTGAAAGTCTCTTTCAGCTCCGTATCCCGTACCGCAACCGAAATCGCCCCTGCCTCTAAGACATCCCTCATGACCTGCTGCTGGGGCAGGATGATACGGCCCTTTGGCGCCGCACTGTCAATGGGGATGACCAGGACTACCAGATCATAAGGCTTTAACATATCACCTACCAGCCGCTTTTCCTTATCCCCCGTGTTGACAAGGGTCCCGATCCGTTCCTTTAACTCATGGATGAACAGACCCTTTTCCCCGCTGACGGAGAGGCCGTCTGAAAAATCCTGTTTTCCTGTTAAATCACATTTATTATAGGCTACGATATAAGGAATTTTCTTTTCTGCAAATATCCGCAGCAGCTCCTCATCAGCCTCTGTTTTTCCAAGGGTTCCGTCCACCACCAGCACAGCGCAGTCAGCCCTGTTTAAAATCTGTTTCGTCCTTCTTACCCGCATTTCTCCCAGAGCGCCTTCATCGTCAAAGCCAGGGGTGTCGATGATGACCACCGGACCTATGGGAAGAAGCTCCATGGATTTGTATACAGGGTCTGTGGTGGTGCCTTTGATTTCTGATACAACGGACATCTCCTGCCCTGTCACTGCATTGACAACTGTGGATTTTCCCGCATTGCGGCGGCCAAAAAAACCGATATGCACCCGCTCTGAGGATGGCGTTTCATTCAGTCCCATACTTATCACCTCATTTTTCTGTCAGTCCCAAATATTAAAAACGGAAGTCTCTGATTCCATTTTGTATTTTTTCCAGATGCTCTTCACAGATTAAACGAACCTTTTCCTTGGGAATGTGGTTTAATTCTGCGTCAATAAGGGCCTCGCCTATTTTTTTCGTGTCCTCGGAGGCGTAGTCCATTAAATATTCCTTTAAGGTCATAAGAGCGTTGGGCTGGCAGCAGTTTTGAATCTGGCCGCTTTTGCAAAGGCTCATAAAGCGGTCTCCGGTACGGCCCTCCCGGTAACAGGCAGTACAAAAAGATGGGATATAGCCCATGTCCATGAGCCAGTGAACCACTTCATCTAAGGAACGCTGGTCTGATACGTCAAACTGCTCCGTATCGGTAGGGCGGATTTCCTCCTGGTAACCGCCTACACTGGTTCTGGAGCCGCCGCTGATCTGGGACACTCCCAGACGGATCACCTTTTCCCTCACCTGCTGGCTCTCTCTGGTGGAAACGATCATTCCGGTATAAGGAACGGAAATCCGGATCAGAGCGCAGAGCTTTGCAAATATTTCATCATCAATTCCGTTGTCAAAAGCCTCAGGATCGATGTCATCGGCCTTTTTGATCCGGGGCACACTGATGGTGTGGGGACCGACTCCGTGAACAGCCTCCAGATGCTCGGCATGCATAAGCAGACCGGCAAATTCATACTGGTAAAGTTCCAGGCCGAATAAAACTCCCAGACCCACGTCGTCAATGCCGCCCTCCATAGCCCGGTCCATGGCCTCGGTATGGTAAGCGTAATTGTGTTTCGGTCCTGTGGGGTGGAGCTTTTCGTAGCTTTCCTTATGATACGTTTCCTGGAAGAGAATATAAGTTCCGATCTCCGCCTCTTTCAGCTTCCGGTAATTTTCTACCGTAGTTGCGGCAATGTTTATATTAACACGGCGGATGGCGCCGTTTTTGTGCCTGATGGAATAGATGGTTTTGATGCAGTCTAAAATGTATTCGATGGGATTATTGACAGGGTCCTCTCCAGCTTCGATGGCAAGACGCTTGTGTCCCATATCCTGAAGGGCAATGACTTCCTTCTCCACTTCCTCCAGAGTCAGCTTTTTCCTGGCGATGTGTTTATTTTTTAGGTGATAGGGGCAATAGGTACATCCATTGACACAGTAATTGGAAAGGTAAAGAGGGGCAAACATGACAATGCGGCTTCCGTAGAAATCTTTTTTGATCTGTTCCGCCAGACCATAGATTTCCTGTATTTTTTCGGGAATATTACAGGCCAAAAGCACAGAGGCCTCCCGGTGGGTCAGGCCCTTTCTCAGACCTGCCTTGGCAATGATCTGGTCAATGAGTTCCACATTGCTTTTGTTTTTTTCCGCATAATCAAGAGTTTCGAGAATTTCCTCATGGGAAATGAATTCTTCCGCTTTCAGCGATTTTGGATCATACATAGTGTTACTTCCTTTCTTTTGGGTCAGCATCTGCTTTCCCGTCAGTTGTTGTGAATTTCCTTACTCCCTGGGGCCGCCTTTCGTCCCCTGATAAGCCGTCTTGGAACTGATTCCCTTTAATTTTCCGATCTTGCCCGTCAGTGCAGAAATAATGCTTTGAGGAGCATCGACTGCAATGCTGATGATACTGACCTCTTTCTTCGGATAAGGGATACCCATACGGCCAATGATGTACTGCCGGTATTCGTGGAGGATGTCATTCAGTAACTCTACGGATGTCTCTTCCTCTACGACAATACCAATTACTGCAATTCTGGTTTCCATCACCGTTCCTCCGTTTGATTTCCTGCCCAGCCTTCTGCCTCAAATCGTGTTTTTGGCATCAGGATGCTGCTTTGATTGTATCTTAACATAAGTGATAATTTTTTTCAATTTTGTTTTTCTTTTATTTGTAAGGAAAACAGAGGGTATTCTTAAATATATCAAAAAAATACCCGGCCCCATCATGCAGCCAGGTATTTTCAGCACCTTATTTCTATCTGTTATCAGTCCGTTAAATTATATATTTCTATATTATCAAAATCCAGTGTAACAACGGCTGATTCGAAGACAATTTCATAGAGAACCAGATAATCTCCTGCCTGCTCTATGGTATCTTTATAGTCAGGAATCTTCCCGATGAAATATTTTGCAGCGTCAAATACGGTGCGGCTGCTTCTTTGAACCCTGCCTTTTGCCCTGACATGTTCATTTCCTTGATGGGGAATTGTGGTGAATGCCACTTGGTCGTTAATTTCAAACTCTTTGACCTTGTCATTGTCTTCAAAGGTAGAAAAGAGTATTGATTTTGCTTCCTCGTCAAAGAAAAAATTCACAATCCTCACATTAGGCTGGCCATCAACGCAGGTAGCCAGCGCAATCTCTGTCTGCGTATCCATCAGGCGTATAAACTCTCTTTTTGTATTCATATCAAAAGCTCTCCTTTACTTGTCGTTCTGATTGCAGTATAATACAAAATGGTGTCAAATAATGAAACCATTTAACCGAAAAAGGAGGAAATCATGAAAAAATCAGAACGCCTGAATGACATGATGATATATTTGAACGACAAAAAATCCTTTCATCTCAAAAGTATCATGGACAGATATTCCATTTCTAAAAGCACAGCGCTGAGAGATATTCAGTCTTTAGAAGAAATCGGTATGCCGATTTACTCAAAATCCGGGCGGAATGGGCATTACGGAATTCTTCCTAACCGCTTATTATCTCCCATTGTGTTTACTGTTGATGAGGTTCATGCATTGTACTTTGCCATGCAGACTCTTAATGCCTATCAATCGACACCGTTTCACTTAAACGTCCAAAAGCTGAAGCAGAAATTCGAGGGCTGTATATCAGAAGAGAGAATTAAAAAACTGAGAAAAATGGAATTGATTTTTCGGTTAGGAAGTTACCAAAGCAAGAATGAATGCGGCTGTCTGGAAGAAATTCTGCATATGGCGGTTGATGAAAATGTGTGTGAAATCCTTTACACAAAGAAAGAAAAGGAAATGCAGTATTATGTTCAGTTTTTCGATATCACTTCTGCCTATGGACAGTGGTATGCGACAGCGTACAATTTCCAGACAAAAAAGCCCCAGGTGTTTCGCTGCGATAAAATTCATGCAATACGGCCCTGCAATCGATATACGGCAAAGCCCCTTTCTGAATTCCTTGTTTCCCCGAAAGAACTGTTTCGGGATGAAGAGGCGGTTGACTTTGAGGTAGGTGTTTCCGCTAAAGGAGCCGATCTCTTCTATAAAGAGCATTATCCATCCATGGAGCTGTTTCAGGAAAATGAAAATTATTGTATCAAAGGCTTTTATAACAAAGGGGAGGAGCCTTTTATCGCCAGCTACTTCTCTGTTTATGGAGAAACGGTTCTCTCCATCAGGCCAGACAGCCTAAAAAACCTGATTCTTCAGCGATTGGAAGCAGTAAAAAAGCACTTCATTTCCATCTGAGAGAAGGAAACAGCTTCCAGGACTCCCTTGTCATCGGCTGCGGTTACCGGGTATCGTAACACTGCGTTTTACTTTGCCGCCTTAAACCGGAAACTGTTTTAACTTCTCGATTGCCTCAGCTTCTGTACCAACAAAGAAAAAATCTTTGCCATGGTTGCTCTCATAAATGAAATCGTGAAGCGGCTTGCTGTTGTAGACAGAATAATCCCCCCAGACAGCGAGTTTAAATTTATAGTTGATATATTTTTGAAGCACCTCTCCTGCAAGACGCGTTGACAGCACAAAGAAATCATTGGTCAAACAGGTTTTGGGAAGCACAAGACTGTGAATTCCCGTTTCGTAGCTGACTGTCATTGCAAGGTCAAGCGCCGATTGTACGTCGGTGATCAAAATATCCTCACTCCTGATCACCGCAATATTCTGCTCATCTCCCATAATAACAATATTCATAAAATCACTCCTTTTTATCTGTAAATATTTCATAAAGAGCAGCCAGACGCTCCGTAAGCACAGGATAACCGCTCACTGCAATGTCCTTGCCGTTTTGCAGATGAAATGCCTTTATCCCAACTTCTTTCCGCTCAAAATCAGTTTAATTGCTCTGTTACAACGGAAATGATTTCTAACATTTCTTTCATAAATAGAAGGTTTCCCCACAATGCGATACGGACTTTGTTTTCATGTTCCAAATGCTGTACATGCATGGTGGACCTGCCGTACTCCTGAGGCTTGCAATTTAATGCTGCCGTAAGCATATTGACGATACGGGAGCTTTCATCAAAATCATTAATCTGAATATCAATTACGGAAGACACGATTGCTTTATCCTGAGGCTGTTCGACCTCTTCACGACTGCGGTTACCGTTATTTTCTGCAAAAAGGCTTAAGTCGTGACCGGTTATGCGCCAGCTTTTCCCAATCTTATTGGCACGCAATTTGCCCTCCCGGATATAGCGCTGTATGGTTTTGGGGTGAATATCAAGCAGTTCAGATACCTGCTCCACTGTATAATATTTTTCCTGCATTCTAATTACTCCTTATTATGACTTATAAATGCAATAATAAGTTATAATAAGGAGTTTGTCAATGCATTATTTAAAATTATTTTCTGCTGCCAATCTCAATCCCCAGTTTTTTCAAATCCAATGTCTGAAAGAAAGTAAGCATTGCTGTTTGCAAAAAGGCCTTTCTCATCCCTGCATTCCACACGGATATAAGTCTCATTTGCGCTGACAGGAAATCTCGCTTCCGTGACAGCCCCTCCCTGTATGGTTCCTCTATCGCAGGACCTGGTATTTTCCGTAATTTTACAAATAGCCTGAACCGGGCTGGTTTTTACCACCAGTTCCTTTCCTTCTATGTAAAGCTCCCTGATTTCCGGCCCCATGGAGCTGTAAAAATGGCCTTTAACCAGACTGTCCATAATTCCGGAGTAGGTGAATTCCTCTGCCTTTATCATGGTAAAGCCTCCGAAGGAGTCACATAAAGGGTGTTCAAAAGGATAGCTGTTGTGATTGTCGTCGGTTGCCAGACACCATAACCGCTTCCCCAGACGAAGCATCTCATCATAGGACTGGGGATTATAGCCGTACAGTCCATCATTTTCACAGCCGTGATTATAGACTTCCATGGCAAAGAGCCCGTTCAACCCCTTATAATCCTCATAATTCTGCAAAGACCAATAAGGATGGTTATAGCAGGAAATAAAGCCCAGTTCTTTCATTTCTTTCAAATACGTATTGATATAATCAAAATCCCCATATCTGCATTCCGGGCAGATTCCCCCTTCTTTCCTCTCCCGCTGATGCTCCGGCCTGGTATCATACAAGTTGATATGATACGTCTTGTCTCTGGGACGGAGCTGGTCCGGGCCCACCTGATTGATGTCCACCTCCACTGCGGCAATAGCCAGGAACCCTTCATCATTTAATTCCTCATGGTTTTTGTATACCCTGTGATCGGTATAGGCCGCAACCTGATATCCCCGGTTTTTATAACCCGCTTTCGCCTCCTCCGGCGTAAGCCTTCCATCGGATTCGGTTGTATGGCCATGCAAGTTTGCCTTGTAAAATCTGCCTTTCTCAGGCAATAAATAAATCCTGTCGTTCAACCTGCTCTCCTCCTTTCTCACACCTGCTCTGTAAGCCGGCCCGGCAAAAGATCACTCAGAAAGTACGCATTGGAAGCCGCAAAAAGACCGTTTTCGTCTCCGCAAACGATACGGATATAGCCTTCTCTTCCTGTCAGAGAAAATCTTGCCTCTTCCAGGGCTTCTCCTGGCTGCGCTGTTTTTATATGGCAGTTCCGGCCTTCGGTTTTTACATAGATTTTCTGAACCGGCCCTGTCTTTATGACCAATTCGTTCCCCTCTATATAAAGAGAATGGATTTCAGGCCCCATGGAACTGTAGAAATCTCCCTTTTTTAAAGCTTCCATGACGGCCTCATAAGTAAGCTCCTTTGCCTTGATTTTTGTGAAACCTCCAAAGGAGTCATTTAAAGGGTGCTCAAAAGGATATTCATTGCGGTTTCCATCCGAGGCCAGACAGAACAGTTTCTTTTTGCACCGCAGCATCTCATCGTAGACCTGGGGATGATAGCCGCAGAGTTCTCTCACATCATTGCTGTAATTATATATCTCCATGGCAGACAGACCCTCAAGCTCTTTATAATCCTCATAATTTCCCATGGACTGATAAGGCAGGCTGAGGCTCGCCAGAAAACCAAGCTGATTCATCCTTTCCATGCAGTCACTTCCCTGGAAAAGGGACTCACAGCAATTCTCTTTTTCTTCTTTCATTTCATCCGGATTCGTATCATAGAAATTGATGCGAAATCCCTTTTTCCCCATGTCCACCGAAAATCCCGCCAGAGCCAGAAAATCCGGCGCATGCAGCTCTCCATGAGCACAGTATTTCCCCAAATCCGTATAAGCTGCGATCTGGTATCCTCTGCTCTGATATGCTTTTTTTATCTGCTCAGGAGTCAGCTTTCCATCGGAAACCGTAGTATGGCAGCTCATATTTGCCTTATAAAACTCCCCCTCTTTGGGGAGAAGATAAACCCGCTCTTCCATTTCTTTTCCCTCAAAAAAGCGCTGCCAAAGGTTTGGCAGCGCTTTCCTATTTACTGATTTGCCTCTTTAATGGCTTCGTTTGCTCTGTCTTGAATCGATTTCATGGTATCTTCCAGAGGTTTTTGTCCCTGGCCGTATAACTGTCCTTCTTCTGTGTAAATCTGTCCGATGGTGGTATCAGCAGTTCCCATGATCTTTTCACTCAAGTATGCTCTGCTGTTGTCAAACCAGCCTGCCATGAAGTCATCCACTGTCAGATTGTCATCTTTAAACTTGGGAAGCAGGCTGCTTTCGATATAAGTCTTTGCCTCATCCTCTGTCAGAATCTTGGCAGGAACACGTCCGTAACCCAGAGTGTATTTGTTCTCACAAATGGTCTTAATGGCTTCAAATGCTGCTTCTTTGTTTTTTGATGTCTTTGGAATCGCATAGCAGTTTGTGATGGTCAGAGAAGACGGATCTGTTCCTTCCGGATAAGGCATAGGAAGAATGCCCAGTTCCCAATCTCTTGGGTATTTCACTTTATCGGACAAAGCACTGGCTACCCAGCCGCCATATACATACATTCCGATGTTTCCATTTACCATAAAGGAGTTATAAGGATATGTACCGGAAGCCAGATCCAGGCTGTTTGGCTGGATTTTCAAATCATTTCCCAGGCTGAAAAACCATTTCATGGCGTCAGCAAAGGCCGGATCGTCAAAATTAGCGGTACCGTCTGCCTTATAAGCGGAGACGCCGTTCTGTGTTGCCAGCATGTAGTTGCATGCCACGTCATCACTCATGAAGGAGCCCCATACATTTTTATCAGGATTGTTCAGCTTCTGTGCTGTTTCCACGTATTTCTCCCAGGTCCAGCCGTCTGCTGTCGGGTAAGGCACATTTGCTTCATCAAAGATTTTCTTGTTATAATAGGTCAGCCATATATCCTTTTCTGCCGGGATGGCGTAGGACTGATCCTCGAATTTTACAACTTTATCTCCGTATAAGGAGGTCATGTCATAGCCGTCTGCTTTTGCAAGCTCATCGATTGGCTCTAAAACAGCAGCTTTGTGGAATTCCTCTAACTGAAGGGGAGTTCTGTTGACAATGTCCATTTCTTCCCCTGCCATCAGGCTTACAAGGACTTTATCCATTTCTCCAGCTTTTGATGTAGGTGTAATGAAAAACTCTACGTTGATTCCTGTCTTTTCCTTAATCAATTCTATCATTTCTTTTGTTTCAGTAGCAGTTGCAGCGTTATCGGTCAGAGCCCATTTTACTGTCACACCATCAAACGGTTTGTTGCTGTCAGTTTTTTGAGTGGTTTCTGCTGTCGTTTTACTGTCCGTACTGCCTGCGCTGGCTCCCGTATTATCGGTTTTGGCACATCCAACAGCACTGAAAGCCATGGTTGCAGCCAGGCCAAAAGCAGCGCCCCGTTTTAATGTACTTCTTAATTTCATATCTGTTACCCTCCTTTTGTTTATAATCCTATTATAGCTGACATTTCAGCCGGTTTATATAGGTTGTATTTTATCTTTATGTGTTATTCTTATCATTTTACCGGCTTTTTTTATTGATATATACCAAGAAAGGAAAGAACAGGTTCTACCCTTGAATCTAAAATTCGGATTATTACCGTATCCGATTTGACCTGGGGAAAGCGGGCAATCTTTTTATGACCGACAGCAGTCCCTTGATAGAGACTTACAGGGCTCCCATTTCCTGCGGATAAAATCTCAAAAGCCTCAATTCTCTGGCTTTTTAATATGTTCTCTTTTAAGATAACCGCCGAAATATTCTGAGGAGTTTTCCAGGAAATTTTAAACTCTGCACCGGGGCCTTTTCCCTGGTAATATGTTTCATAATCATCCGTCTGCACACCGTTCACCGGGCTCCATTGGCCGGCTTCTTTTACCTGGATTTCTGCTTCTTCCGCCAGGTTTTTTCCATATCTTTTATGTATTTCCTGTCCCAGTTCCTGAAGCCTTTTTACGTCTTTTTCATGAAGCAGTCCCTTTGGCATAGGAGGAATATTTAAAAGCAGGGCTGCATTTCCCCCCACCGACTTTTCGTAAATATCTATCAGATTTTCCAAAGACCTGACTTTATCGTCTTCTTCGGAATGATAAAACCAGCCCGGCCTTATGGATACATCCACTTCCGCCGGATACCAGATCAAGTGCTGTTCCAGGGCTAACCGCTCCCTGCTTCCCAAATCCTGCTCCATACTGCTTATGACCCTCTGCTTAAAAGACGGATCATCCGCATGCTGGCTTAAAGCCGCCACCCGCTCTGCCACGGATAAATCGGCCGGGACAACGCTCCATTCACTGATCCGGGTATCGCCGGCTTCATTGCCGCACCAGCGGACATCCGGTCCGCTCACGGAAATGCAGGCCCCTGGCATATATTTTCTCACAGTATCATAGTAACGCTGCCAGTCGTAAACCTGTTTCTTTCCATTTAAGCCCTCTCCGCAGGCACCGTCAAACCATACACTGAAAATATCTCCGTACCCGGTCAGCAGCTCTGTAAGCTGTGCCACAAAATAATCGTCATACGCCTTTCCTTGTCCATAGGTTTCCTGATTCCGGTCCCAGGGAGAAAGATATATGCCAAATTTCAAACCCGCTCTTTGGCAGGCACCGGCCACTTCTTTTACAATATCGCCTGTTCCGTTGAGATAAGGGCTGTATTTTACGGAATGCTTTGTGTACTTGCTGGGCCATAGGCAGAATCCGTCGTGATGCTTACAGGTGAGTATTGCGCCTCTTATCCCTGCCGCTTTAATGGCTTTTATCCATTGATCTGCATCCATTTGCTCCGGATAAAAGACTTCCGGTGATTCTGTTCCATATCCCCACTCTGTTCCGGTAAAGGTGTTTACGGTAAAATGGAAAAATGCATAAAATTCTGTTTTCTGCAGCATTACCTGTCTTTCAGAAGGAACAACTGTAATGAGCCTTTCATCTAATTGATTCATTTCGCCCTCTTCTTACCCCTTTAATTTTATAAGGTTGAAAGAATGGAATCTTTCAACCTTACAACATATCTCTTTCACTCATCACGATAAAAATGAAAACCACAAAATATCATTTGCCTTTAACTGCATGGAGCACTCTTTTCCGTTTCCGTCATAAATCACGGTTTCCTGAGGCTCATAAGTGTTGTTCACAATACAGTATTTGCCTGTAGCCGGATAGTAATTGACTTCCACATTATAATTGCTGCTGTACCATTTCTTCATCTCCTGCTCCATGCCTGCTGCCCAGAAGATTGCCCGGTAAAGCATCCTGGAATTTTCAAAGGAATAGGGAATTCCGCTGATATATACGCTTCTTCCGTCTCCAAACCCATTGACAGCCATCTGGACATCCTGTCCGTCCTTCTTTAATATCTCGGCTCCGGTGAGGGCATAGATATTCTTCATCCCTTCCCCAAAATCAACGGTTTCAGAGGAATCCTCCATAATAAAATGGCTGTGCTCCTCCCAGTTGTATTTATCAGTAGACAGAGAAAAGCCGACTTCTTTATTGACGCCCAGCACATTTGCCATGGCAAAGTATCTGCCCTGGTATTCGCAGGCCGATGGCTCTCCCACTCCTATGAGTCCGCCTCCCTGGGCCACAAAGGCCTTTACAGCGCTGCTGACTTTCGGATTGGTCCAGTAAGCGCCGCCGCTGGGAGCCGTATAAGCATCGCCTACGTTAATGATCACCTTGCATTTCTTTAACACATCAGGGTCTGCGATCACATCTTCAAAGCCGATGAATTCCACATCAAAAGGCATTCCGCTCAAGGCTTCCAGCACTCCGGCATAGGAATAGGTCTGCTTATAATCTATGGCATGAGCGACCATATGAGTTCCCCAGGAGCGGACTTTGCCCCAGGAATTCAGCACTCCTACTTTAAAATGACTGTAGGGGCTTTGTCCCCCCACATTTTCATAAAGAAGGCGGAACTCATCGCAGACCTCCTCAATGTATTGGATGAACTCAGGAAATTCCAGTGCCAGCTTCAAATATCCGCCGTAGCCGATCCGGTCCACCGGCTTTCTTAAGATAGCCCGCCTTGCAGTCACCCAGTTTACTTTTGCTTCTTTTACCGGGTCTCCCCCTTCGTGGAACACATCAGGGAAGAAGTAAGGCAGAAAACGGCCTTCCGTATATTTCACTCCGGGAATGTCGGAAATCAGGCGGAGGGTGGTTCCATTTCCCACGCTTCCCACCACTGCATCAAGCCCCACATGTTTAAAATACTCTCCAAACGGTTCCGTTCCGATCCAGTGATCCCCTAAAAACATCATGGCTTCCTTGCCGTGCTCATGGCAGATATCCACCAGGACCTTCATGAGTTTGGAAACTTCTCTCTGCTGGAACTCCTGGAAATCCCGGAATTCCTTAGAAGGCACCCGGTTGGTGTTGTTATGGTATCCCTGGTCAATGATGTACTCCGGGCGGAAGGGATACCCCGCCTCTTTTTCAAACTGTTCCAATATATAAGGGCTGACGCTGGCGCTGTATCCAAACCAGTCCACGAACTTTTCCTTTGCATACTCATTGAATACAAGGGTGAACTGATGGAAAAACGTGGTAAAACGCACCACATTGCTGTCCGGATTTTCTTCCATCCAGCGGTGCAATTTTTCAATCACATGTTTCTGGGTCTTTGGCTGGCGCACATCAAAGGTGATCTGGTGCTCCACATCCTGCCAGTCATTTGTGATGAAATTATACATATGTACCGGGTCCCAGATGATGAAGGCCAGAAAGCTTACGGTATAATCGTGATATCTCTCCGGAAGGGAAATGATGACCTCCTGGGTATTTTCTTCATATTCCCAGGCAAGGGCCGGCAGAGGTTCTCCGGTGGTACGGTCTACAACCTCCCACCAGCGTTTGATATCGTGAATGGTATTGGGCTTTAACTGGTCCTTGTACAAATGGGCCATCAATGGAATGCGAAGCTCGCCTTCTTCCATTGCCGTGTAAAACTCCGTCATCAAATACACCTGCTGGACTTCATCCGGGTTATCCATAGCCCAGGCATTGTCCTTTCTGGTGGTATAATAGGTGGAGTAGATTTTAACAGGCATTTTCTTAAGCTCATCCGGCATATCTGTCCCGTCACAATCCCGCAGGGCATCGGCGCCCCACCGCCTGGCAATCTCCTTTGTCTCCTGTATCATATCCACATCTGTGGGAACAGTGACTCTTCCGGTCAAAATTTTTTCCATCTTAATAGTCCCTTTCTATACTCATTTTTTAATTTCATGCATTATCCCTTCACGCCAGAGGAGGCAACGCCTTCAATGAAAAACTTCTGGCAGAACAGGAAGGCCACCAGAATCGGCAGCAGTACTATGGTCGCCGCAGCCATCTGGCTTCCATAATCCTGGATCAGGCCGGAGGAAAAGAGCTTCACTCCGACGGACAGCATCTGCTTATCCATGGTTGATATGTAAAGATACGGTCCCATATAGTCGTTCCAGGACCATGTAAAGGAAAACAGGGCCATGGTGGCAATGGCCGGTTTTGCCAATGGGAAAATGATCTGCCAGTAAATGCGGAAATGGCTGCATCCGTCAATTTTGGCCGCTTCGCTGAGAGAGTCCGGAATGGAAACAAAGGACTGGCGCAACAGGAATACAAAGTATACATCCACGCAGCTTGGCAGGATCAGCGACCACATGGTATCCAGAATCCGCAGATTTTTAAAGATCATATATCTCGGTATGATCATGATGTCGCTGGGTATCATCATGGCTGACAGCAGGAGAAGGAATATGACATCTTTTCCTTTAAAATTAATCCTTGCAAACCCATAGGCCGTAAAGCTTACGAAAAATATTTTGATGATAATGGTAAGGGCCGTCATGACCACTGTATTCAAATACCATTTCTGAAAATTATAAATGCCGTTTGTAAATAATGCCTGAAAGTTCATCAGGGTGGGATTTTCCGGAATCAAATGCCATGGAAACTTCATGACCTCTCCGCTGACCTTAAAGGAAGAGGAAATCATGAACAGAAACGGAAAATTGGATGCCAGCCCGATCAACAGGATAAAAACCGTAAGTGCTATCTTTAAACTTTTCTTTTTGCTTGTCATTGATGATTCCCTCCCTTAATAGTTAACCCATTTTTTCTGTCCGCGCCATTGGATCAGCGTTACGATCATGACGAGTATGAACATGACGAAAGCCATGGCACTTGCCAGACTGGTTTCATACTTTGTAAACGCGGTACGGACGATATTTACCGACATGACCGTAGTGGCCTGTCCTGGGCCTCCTTCTGTAAGGGCCTGTATGCAGGTAAAGTTCTGAAAGGAACCGATGATGGAGCTGATGACAAGGAAAAATGTGGTGGGAGAAATCAGGGGAATGATGATATTTCGGATTCTCTGCCATTTTGTAGCCCCGTCAATCTGCGCTGCCTCCAAAAGCTCAGAGGGCACCTCCTGGAGGGCTCCGAGATAAACCACCATGTTAAGGCCAACGCCTTTCCATACGGAAATCATGGCTACCGTGGGAAGGGCCAGCTTTAGGTTCAGCAAAAGCAGGGGGGGATCAAATCCCATATTTCTTAAAGCGATGATTGCAGGGCTGTTATTGCCCAGCAGCACCTTGAAAATGACTGCTACTGCAACCATATTGGATACATAGGGCATAAACACCAGAGAACGCATGGCTTTTTTTCCATAGACTCCGTTGTTCAGCATAAATGCCAGCACAAATCCAAGGAGCATAATAAAAGGCACATATACCAGGGAATATTGAAAGGTCCTTATGAGGGAATCCAAAATTTCTTTATTGGTAAATACCTTTATAAAGTTTTGAAGTCCTACGAATTTAAGATTATCCAGCCTGGTAATGTATTTCATGTTTAAAAATGACATCACAATTGCAATGACAAAAGGAATGCCGGTAAAAACAGTGAAAAAAATCAGATAAGGCGAAATAAACAGCCAGCCATACGTGTTTTCTTTCTTCTGGGCTATGGATGTCTTTTCTTTTGTTTTGGGTGTTCGTGTTTTTTCCTTACTCATGGGGTCTGCCTCCCGTTTTTTATTTTAGGAAGAAAGGCTCATGAAACCACAACCTTCCCCTACTTATATTCTAACGGATTTTTCCCTGATAAACATAGGCCGATTTTTGTATTTGTTGGTTATTTTCGCTTTTTATCCTGTTTTACTTATTTTCCTTTAAATTGCCGTGGTCGTCAATGTCCTCCCTGGTGATTCTGGGAATCCTTATGACAGTCAGGGTTCCTGCATCTTTCCTGCTGTAGATCGACACAGCCTGATCCACACCAAAGTAGAGCTTGATTCTGGCTTCTATGCTGTGAAGCCCGATTCCGGTGCTCCGCCTGTTCTGCTCTTCTTCCTCCTTTCTTATTTTCCCAAAACGAATCTGGTCCCGGACCTCCTTTAATCTTTCCCTATCCATGCCCCGTCCGTTGTCCATAATCTTTATCATGACCCAGCCGCCCTTTTCTTTGACTGTGAGGCGGATCATCATGGGATGCTTTAAGCCTGCCATTCCATACAGGAAGGAATTTTCCACTGCGGGCTGCAAAATGATCTTTAAGGAAAACAGCTCGTGAATCTGGCGCATATCTGTCCTGAGATCAAGGCTGAAATCTTCCTTATAGCGGTTTTTCTGGATTTTCACATAGGCCATCAGATGCTCAATTTCGTGTTCCATGGGCACAATTACCTGTCCCCCGCTGATGGACAAGCGGTACATGCGCCCCAGGGAGGCTGCCGTCCGCCCTATGTCCGGCCTTCCCGCCTCATTGGACATCCAGACGATGTTTTCCAGGGTATTATAGAGAAAATGGGGATTGATCTGGCTCATGAGAACTTCCAGCTCCAGCTCCTTTTTCTTCCGGTCAGACTGTAAGCCTTCAATAATATTGGTATTGATCCGCTCCAGCATGGAGTTGTAATAGCGGACCATATCTCCCACCTCATTTTTCTGCTTTACCTCAACATAGGCATTTAAATTTCCGCCGTACACCTCTTTCATGGAGGCGTTCAGCTTCCCAATGGGGTCCATGAAGCTTTTGTATAAATAGAATATCATGACGGCACAGAGGCCCACACAAGCTACCATAACCAGGAAAATCCTGTAGTACAGCACATCCACTTCCCTTGTCACCGATTTCATGGGAACCACCATGACGATCTTCCAGTCATTCACATCAGAATCCTTTACCTGGATCATCTGGCTTCCTAAAGTCTCCCGCCCTTTTGTCAAATCACCGGTTTGCTCCAGGATATCTTTCTTTAACTTCTCCGGGATCGCTTCTGCCTCCACTGCGGCTTCATTGCTGGAGGAAATCAGACTGCCCTCCTCTGTTATCACATAAATATCGCCGGGAACGGACCGGGCCAGTTCCGCATACTGTTCATAGATATCCTGCTCCTTTAAGGCAAAGACCTGCACATATTCATACCGGCTCTTTTCCCAGGAATAAATTCTGCGGATGCCCATAACAGCCTTTCTCTGCCTGATCTCTTCGGGCTGGTCGCTGAGAAAGAAATTATCCTGAAGGGGATACCAGCGGAATTTCATCAAAAGGTCAGGGTCTTCAATGTTCATGTCCCGCAGTTTCCTGACCACCTCTTCCGTGTCGTTATTGGGGTCTAAAAGATTAAACAATTCCCCTTTGTAGGTGTACATGGCGCTGATCCTCACCCGCCGGTTCAGCATGTCATAGGCTTCGAATATGTTGCTGTAAATTCTCACAATATCCAGCTTTTTATACATCCGGTCCTGGGGGGAGTACTCTTTTTCAATGTATTGTTTCAACTGGTCATTGGCAGCAAAATTGTCGGAGACGCTGTAAATATCCTGAAGCTTTGCATCGATCTTACTGGCAATGTCCGTGATCCGGCTCTGGGTGGTGCGCATGTATTCCTGCTTCATGACATTTCGGGTGTGCCAGAACAGCATGGTGATGATCACCATAACCGGAATCAGCACCTGCAGGATTCCATACAGCATCCGGCGTTTTAAATCCGCGCTCTTTTTCTTCTGTACTTTTTCATTCATTTTCATCGCTGTATTTTTCCATGCCTCCGCCTTCCGCCTGGAGAATATTCCGGTATTCCTTGGGGCTTATGCCGTACTTCTTCTTAAACAGCTTAATGTAATTGGACACATCGGCCCAGCCCAGTTCCTCAGAAATCTCGTAAACCTTCCGTGCCGGGTCCTCCAAAAGCTTCCTGCTCTTTTCCAGCCGTTTCGTAATAATGTAATCACTGAAATTACAGCCGAATTCATTTTTAAAAATCTTGGAAATATAAGCTGTGTTTTTATGTACCTTTTCCCCCACGTACTCCAGGGAAATCTGGTTGGAATCGTACTCTTCGTTGACAATTTCCCTGATTTTCATGGCAAGGCTGCTCCGATTTTTCCATTCCCCTTTCATGCGGGCCGTTTCTTTCGAGGCTTCCTTTAGAATCCGGGATAAGAATTCCTTTTTTTCTTTCAGGCTTTTTAAGGAATAAATACTGGTATACGTGCAGTCCATGGCCTTCATGACTTTTTCAAGCTGAACGCCGCAGCGCAGTAATTCACGGGATAAATTAAACAACAGTTCAAGGCTCAGCCGGTCAATATAATCGTAATCCAGGACCACCTTTCCCTTAAACTCAGCAAATATCTTATCCAGAGCAGTTTCTATGTTGTTTTCCTGCTGCTCCATGATTTCCTTTAAAATCTGCCCTGAATCAAAGGAAATGGCGTAATAATCAAAGTCTGCCTCCTGTATTTCTTTATAAAAGGTGACCAGATTCTTTCCTTCGCTGTAGATTTTCTGGCTGGCGCAGCATTTTGCCTGTTCGTAGCATTGGGGGAGCATTTGAAAATCGGCATAAAAGCTGCTGATGCCCGCGTAAATATGGAGGCCGGTCTCTTTAAAAACGATTTCCGCCAGACTTCTGACAAAGGGCTGTAAATCCTGTTCCAGAGGCTCTTCTTTGGAACTTAAGATTCCGGTTATCCTCTCTTCAAAATTCCAGATAAAGGTTCCATCGATCCATTCTTTGGAAACCTTTTCGTTGAGAATTTTTTCTGCCTTTATCTGGTCCTGATAGATGGTGTTTTTATCCTCTCCCCCGGAAACGTCCAGATGAATGACCATGACCCCCAGCCAGTTTTCCCCCTGGCGGAAAAACTCTTCTTCCATCTCTTCCACATCATAGCCATAGCCTTTTATCAATAAGTTATACTTCTTCCGGAGCTTTAAGCTTTTGCTCTCTTCATAAACGGATTTTAATTCTTTTTCCTCTAATTCCTTTTTCCTCTCCTCATCAAGCCTGATTTTTATTTTCCGGAATGTCACTTCAAACTCATCTAAGTCCGTGGGCTTTAATAAGTATTCCATAACCTGATTTTTAATGGACATCTGCAAATACTCAAAATCATTATAGCCGCTTAAAATAATAATTTTGATTTCAGGATAATGCTGGCTTAAGTGCTGCATCAGCTCGATTCCATCCATTTCCGGCATGCGGATATCGGAAAGCACCACATGGGGCTTGTCCTTTTTGATCTGCTCCAGAGCTTCTATCCCATTGCTGCATACACCACTGATTTCAAATCCCCACGTTTCCCATTCAATGCTGTTTGCAATTCCATATGCGATTGATTTTTCGTCTTCCACCACCAATAGTTTATACATATCTTCCCGTCTTTCTCCTGCCATACCACTTACCTGTTTTTTATTATGATTGGAATCCCGGCAGCCACCTCAACCACCGTGCCGGCCTCTTTGCCAATCCGCTGATTGACTTCTCCAAGAACTTTCCTGTATACCAAAGTCTCTTTGCTGTAGCTGTCCCCGTCGGAAAAGACTTCATTGGTCACGATAATAACGTGTTCTGCCTTTTCCTCCAGGTTTTTGATTCCTCTCAATATCTCTTTTGATACGGCCCCTTCTTCCAGATAGGGAGCCTCATTTTCCTCTCCCAGTCCGAACAGCTCATTAGAGACCAGATTGGACATGCATTCCAGCAGAATCACCCCGGCTTTCCCATCCCCCGGCAGTTTCAGTTCCTTTAAACTGCGATAGCATTCCACTGTCTCAAACTGCTTTTTCGCTCTCATCTGCCTGTGGCGTTCAATTCTCTGCCTGCATTCCTCATCCCAGGGCTTCATGGTGGCGATGTAAATACGCCTTTCCTGTCCCAGACTCACGGCCAGGTTTTCGGCATACTCTGATTTTCCGCTTCCGCTTCCTCCGATAACTAGTGTGACCATCAAGAACCTCCCAAGGGCTTATATTCTTCAATGCATATATCCTGAAAGGAACTCATTTTTTTATAAACCCCATACGCCATGTCAAGGAGCGGAACGGCTGCCACTGCTCCGCTTCCTTCTCCCAGGCACATGCCTGCCTGTATGAAAGGAGTTAATCCCAGCTCATCGAGAAGCATCTTCCCGGCGGGTTCCGCGGATACGTGGGAGGCCAGCATATAATCCCGGCAGCCCGGATAAATCCGCTCCGCACAAAGAGCTGCGCTTGCGGAAATAAATCCATCCACCAATATGGGAATTCGACAGATGGCGCCGCCTATGAATACGCCTGTAAGCCCGGCCAGATCAAATCCGCCTACGTGAGCCAGAATATCCACAGCATCCTGGCACTCTAAGCCGTACATTTCTATGGCCTCCTTGATCACCTGAACTTTTCTCCCAAGCCCTTCATCGCTCAATCCGGCTCCTCTTCCAGTCAGTTCTTCCGGATTTCTCTTTAAAATCATGGAAGAAACGGCACTGCTGGTGGTGGTATTTCCAATTCCCATTTCTCCGGTGGCAATGAGTCCATAACCTTTTGCCGCCAGTTCTTCCACCAATTCGATACCGGTTATCACGGCTTTTACCGCCTCTTCCCTCGTCATGGCCGGCTCTTTTCTGAAATTTCTCGTTCCGTAAGAGACCTTTTTGCTTATGAGAGTGTGGCGGCTGCCGGATTTTAAGTCTCTGGCAACTCCCATATCCACCGGAAATACGTCAACCTTGGCCTGCTCCGCCATAATACAGACACTGCTGTTTCCCTCTGTCATATTTTCCGTCACAACGGCAGTCACTTCCTGGCCTGTCTGGGTAACCCCTTCCTCCACGATTCCGTTGTCACTGCATAAAATGAGGAGAGCCCGTTTTCCCATATCAGGCTGCAAAGTCTCTCTGATACCGGCTATTTTTATGATACATTCTTCCAAAATACCCAGGCTGTTAAGAGGCTTTGCCACCTTGGCCCATTTTAAGCGGGCCATTTCCATGGATTTCTCATCCAAAGGACGTATTTGAGATAAATACGGCTGTAATTCTCTGTTCATGGTCACTCTCTTCCCTGCAAAGACTTTTCATACACCCGAAACCATTTCAATCCCAAATAAGGCTCGTATCCCAGATCAGCGGTTCCCGCGTGTTCATATCCCAGGCTTTCATAGAGGCGAATCGCAGGCTCATTGTGTTCGTAAACGTCAAGACGGATGGTTTTTCTTCCTTCTTCTATGGCCTTTTTTTCAGCGAATTCCATAAGGGCTCTGCCGACTCCGAATTTCAGGTAATCCGGATGGACCAGGAATGTATGGACCACCGCCACCTCTTCCGGGCTCGCTGGAGTTTTCCATGAAATAAACTCATAACCCGGTTCCTGCTCCTGGTTGACAATCACTGAACCAGCAAATTTTCCTGATGAAAGAGCAACGTAAAGAGTACCTTCCTTCACCCCTTCCTCCGCCTGGATGCGGGTAGGATATATCCCTTTTTTCCAGCCGGTATAATTGGTATGGCTTTCCAGGTATTCAATGACTGCATCGTATAGCGCTGATATTTCATGAATATCCTGTTCTGTTCCCTGTTTTATCTTCAAATCATTCATGTGTCTCTTCCTCCTTTGATGGCATGACACGAAATTCCTCACAAGCCTTTACAAACCGTTTCGGCAATACAGGATTGGAGGGGTAGTAAAAATGAGGAAAGCCCGCCAACAGACTTTTCCCGGCGTGAACGCAGTCCCAGCGCTTCTCCTGTCCGGGCTTTTTGGCTTCCATCCGGTTTCCGTTATCCGTGCTGTCCCAATAATGGAATTCGTGGCCCCGTATGGATTCTCCTGTTTTAATAAACCCGGTGTTTTCCCTGGAAAAAGCTTCGATGTAGCCGAATCTCATAAGGCGTTCTGTGGGAAAAACTTTTCCTTTTATGATTCCGGCCATAGGATAAACCTGACGGTCTTTTGTCTCCATTTCCTCATGAATATACATAAAGCCTCCGCATTCAGCCAGCAGGGGCATGGAACATTCCGCTGCCTGCCTGATTTCCCGAAGCATGGACTGGTTTTGAGACAGTTCTCCGGCATATAATTCCGGATATCCGCCTCCCAGAATAATGCCGCAGATTCCCTCAGGAAGGCATTTATCATGAATGGGGCTGAAAGGGATCAGCTCTGCTCCCATCTCTTCCAAAAGCCTTAGATTTTCCTGATAATAGAAACAGAATGCCTCATCCTCTGCAATTCCTATGGGCACCCGGATTCCGGGAACAGGCTTTTCCTCTGCTCCTTCATGTTCTTCCCCGCAGTTTTCTTCATGGCAAAAAGGCAAAGGTCCGGCGCTTTTGGCCAGCATGATCAGCCCGTCTAAATCTATGGTGTCCTCCAGCTTTAAAGCCAGCCGGTCAAGCTGTTCTTTTAACCCGTCCGCTTCACCGGGAAGCACCAGGCCCAGATGGCGGCTTTCCAGGCGGCCCTCCTCACACTCCGGCAGATATCCATAAACCCGGACTCCCAAAGCTTCCATGGCAGGCGTAAGCCGTTCTGCCATAACCTTTGAAGTTCTGTTTAAAATCACGCCGCAGATATGGCTGTTCTCTTTATATTCTAAAAATCCTTTTACCACAGCAGCCATGGACAGGCTGGCGCCTTTGCAGTCTAAAACCAGGACAACAGGAGCTTCCACCGCACAGGCCACCTCATAAGAGCTGGCCCATGTGCTGTTTCCTCCGACCCCGTCATAATATCCCATAACGCCTTCCATAACAGAAATCCCGGCTCCTTCTGCCCCGGCGGCAAATAAGCTTTTCACTTTCTCTTTTTCCAGAAAGAAAGTATCCAAATTTCCCCCATCTATGCCGAGGACATATTTGTGAAACATGGGATCAATGTAATCGGGGCCGCATTTAAAGGAGCGGCAGGATAAAATTCTCTTTAGAAATGCGTTTAACAGCCCGCATGTCATCATGGTTTTGCCGCTTCCGCTTTTGGGAGCGGCCAGCATCAGTCTGGGATATTCACACTTCAAGCAGAGTTCCTCCTTCCCCTCCGAAAGAAATCACATAAACCGGATTCTGTCCCATCATCAGATGATAACCCCCTGCTTCCTTGGCCCTGGAAACCTGTATCTGAACAAGCTCTGCTGCAATGGAATTCTCTTTTAACCAGCTTAAAATCTCCGAAAGAGACTCCAGAGCGAGAACATTGATGACGATACGGGCCCTGGGATTCTTTTGCAGAACAAGGGAAAGCACCTCTTTCATGGAGCCGGAGGTCCCTCCGATAAATACATGGGTCGGCGCTTCAAGGCTCTCCAAAGCCTTTGGGGCGGTCCCCTCTACGATTTCCAGACAGCCGGCATGAAACCGTTCTCTATTGGCTTTGATCAGACTGATGGCTTCTTCTTTTCTCTCGATGGCATAAACCTTTCCCTTTTTAAGAAAAGAAGCGGCTTCAATGGATACGGAACCTGTCCCTGCTCCCACGTCATATAAGACAGAGTCCTCTGCCAACTCCAGCTTTGATATGGAAACAGCCCTGACCTCACTTTTTGTCATGGGCACCGCTCCCCGGATAAACAGTTCATCTCTCATAACGTTCCTCTCTTCCGCCCGTCTTCTCATGGCATACGGATATATCTGCAAGGGCTTGCCATTTTCTACCTGCAAGGCACTCCCTGCTCCCTTTCAATCAGCACTACCGACAGAACATCAAACTCCTCATTTTCCAGCACCTCTGGCATCCCAACCGTAATCCGCTCATCAGGATAAGAAAGCCGCTCTCCTACAGAAATCTTCACCTCGTCAAATCCCTGTTCTCTGAGAAGTCTGCAAATATTTTTCACTGTATTGGTTCCGTCTAACAGGGCAAAAACCCTGGGATTTTTCCTCAGTTCCTCTATCATATCACATCCCCGCCCGTGAAGACTTACAAGCCGCACGTCCTCCCAGCCGGTTTTCAGCCTGGAACACAAATAAGAAACAGAGGATATTCCCGGAAACACGGATACATCATGCATCAGGCTGTACGGTTCCTGATTTAAGCTCTCAGCCATTTTTTTTGCCCCGCTGTAAAATCCCGTGTCACCGGAATACAAAATTCCGATTCTGCGGCATTCTTTGTGGTCCATAAGCCAGGGAAGTATGTCTTTGCTCAAATAAAACGGTACTTTCCTGGCCTTTGGCGCTGCCTGGGCAAGTCCAAGAAGCATCCGCTCTGCACCGAATACCACATCGCAATCCTGGAGCGCTTTCCAGGCTCCTATTACCATCTGATCCTGTCCGCCCATTCCAATTCCGATCAGTGAAACCCTTCTCTTTTCCTGCTGAACATCACGTTCTTCCCCGGTTTTCCAGCTCTTTAATGCTTCCATTGCTTCCTCTGGTGTAATTCCATTTTCCTTCACCGGGCGTCCTACCACAACCGCTGTAATGCCGCATTCGGCTGCTGACCGCATCTTTTCCGGAAAACCTCCGGCATTTCCCGCTTCTTTTGTCACCAGATACCGGATGTCATACTGCTCTATCATGGCCCGGTTCATTTCTGCGGAAAAGGGTCCCTGCATCCCAATCAAACGGTTTCCTTTTATTCCCATCTCTTCGCAGGCGGAAATCACGGATACGGTCGGAAGAACTCTCGCAAAGACCCTCTCTTCCCAGGAGTTCATGGCAGTATAGCGGGAAAGCTCCTTGCTTCCTGTTGTCACAAGCACATTTCCCGTCTGTTTATTCAAGTAAAGGACTGCATCCTCCACCGAATCCACCCACACGGTGCTCCCTCCTTCAAAGCCTTCCGACGATTCCCGAAGCACCCGCATATGCGTGACCTCTGCTTTTTGGCAGGCGATGAGAATGTTTTGGCTCACCACTGCCGCATAAGGATGGGTAGCATCAAGAACCAGGGCAATTTCCTTTTCCCTTATGAAGCCTTCCATTTCACCGGCGTTCATGGGAGACTTGTGAATATGAAGGTATTGGCTTTCAGGCAGTACCATTTCCCCGTATCCGGTGGCTACGCTGACCCAGACGTGAATCCCCTGCTCATGGCAGTATTGCGCCAGAATCCGGCCTTCCGTAGTTCCTCCGAAAATAAGAATCTTACACATTTTTATACCCTCTGGGCGTGACCATCCGGCCTCTGATTTCTTTTGTCATGGAGTTTCCTATGTAAACCGTAGTAAACATGTCCACCTGGGCATCCTTTAATTGTTCCAGGGACAGAATCTCCATTTCTTCCTCTTCCCTGCTGATGTTCCTTACAAAGCCGCACACGGTTTTTGGACTCTTGTATTCCATGACAATTTCACAGGCCCTCTTTAAATAATCGGCCCTCTTTTTACTGGCCGGGTTATAAATGCACAGAATCATATCCGCCTGGGCAGAACGCCTCAGCCTTTCTTCAATCAGTTCCATGGGGGTTAAAAGATCGCTTAAGCTGATCACTGCAAAATCGTGGCCAAGGGGTGCACCTAACAAAGCGCCGCCGCTTAAAGCCGCAGTCACTCCGGGAATCACCTGAATTTCCAAATCAGCGTCATGTTCCGCCATTTCCAATATCAGACCGCTCATTCCATACACACCGGAATCCCCGCTGCACACCATTGCAACCGTTTTCCCCTTTTTGGCCTCATCAATGGCAAGCTGGCACCGTTCCTGTTCCCTGCGCATGGGAGTGGTGATCATTTCCTTACCCGGAAAATGGTCCCGTACAAGGTCCACATATACGGTATATCCCACAATAACCTGGCTCTCTTCCAATGCCTTCACCGCCTTTACGGTCATATCCTCATAGGCTCCGGGGCCGATTCCCACCACGTAAAGTTTTCCTGTATTCTTCATATTCCTCCTAATCAATACGCTCAGATAAACTCAGCTTCCAGTCCAAAGCAGCCACCGCCACTGTCACACCGTTTGCTGCCTGTTTTCTCACCAACAGCTTCCCGCCTCCCAGCTCCTTCACACAGGCAAGAGCGGCCCTTTCACAGACGTTGTCCACTCCTGTCACCTGCTTTACAAAAGAAGAAGCAGAGAATTCGCCTTCCACCTTTGCGAGGACCTCAGAGGGAAAAGTATAAAACCGAATTCCCCTGGCAGCCGTAAATTCACAAAGCCCCGGCTCTTCTTTTTTTAAATCAATGCTGGCACAGGCGGCCAGACTCTCTTTTGATAAGTTCTGGGTCTCTAAAACCTGATTCACAGCTTTTTCTATTATCTCGGAAGCAACTCCTTTTCGGCAGCCGATTCCCAGCACCAAAAGTTTAGGAACCAGTTTAAAGGCATCTTTCAGCACATCCTCCTGCGGCTCAGCCTTTATGGCGGTCCAGATGTTTACAGCCCGTTCATCACCGGAGACAAGAGGGGCAGGGAGTTCTCCTTCTATCGGAAAATCACTGAAAAATCCGATTTCTTCCCCTCTGAGAACCGCAGAAGAAACCTCTTTTATCTTATGAATCTCACAAATGGCCAGCTTATGCTTTTTAGCAAACAAATCCACTGCAAAACCGCCGTGAATGTCCGTGGCCGTGGTGATCACTGCCTGGCCTCCTGAAATTTCTGCCGCCTCTTCTGCCAGCTCATTTGCACCTCCCAGATGGCCTGATAAAAGGGAAATGGAAAATCTCCCCATATCATCTAATACCACCACTGCCGGGTCCTCTGCCTTTGTCTTTAAAAATGGGGCAATGGCCCGGACCGCAATCCCTGCTGCCCCGATGAATATAATTCCATCCCTGCTTAAAAACTGTTCTTTTGTCCACTCTGACAGAGATACCGAAAGGGGAACCAGTTTTCCCCCATAAGGGCTGCTTTCCGCCAGCTTCCCAGGGCCATATCCCTGACACTGGCTGCCTTTTTCAGAAAACCCTTCCATAAGCTTCACACACAGCTCTGCTCCAGCCTCCGTAAAGCAGATAAGGGACAGCCTTTTCATAAATCCTCTTTCCTGTCCATATTTTCAGGACACAGCGGTGTGTCTTCCGGTCCTTCTCCCGTTCCCTTGCGAAATTCCGTAGTAAAAACCGGATCATAGAGCTTGGAACGCTCATAACCGTTTTGGGCTACCGCCTCTCCTACAACGATTAAAGCAGTTTTTCTTATATTCTCCTGCTCTGCCCGCTCGCTTAAACTTTCCACCGTACAAACCACAGTCTTTTCCTCAGCCCAGGTGGCCTTGTAAACGATGGCAGCAGGGGTTTTAGGCCCATAGCCTCCTTTTATCAGCTCCTCGGACAGCTCTTTCAGCATTCCGGTGCTCAAGAAAATGACCATAGTGGCACCGTGAGCTGCAAAGGAAGCGATAGACTCCTTCTCCGGCACAGGCGTTCTTCCCGCCATGCGGGTAATAACCACGCTTTGGGATATCTGGGGAAGGGTATATTCCATCTTTAAAGCGGAAGCCGCGCCGCAAAAGGAACTGACTCCCGGACAGATATCATAGGAAATCCCCCTTGCGTCCAGTTCATCCATCTGCTCCCTTATGGCGCCGTAAAGGCAGGGGTCTCCGGTGTGAAGCCTGACCGTCACCTTCCCTTCCCTTTCCGCCTGTTCCATGACTTTAATCACTTCTTCCAGGGTCATCCTGGCACTGTCATAAACCTGGCAGCCTTCTTTTGCCGCCTCCAGCAGGACAGGATTGACCAGAGAACCGGCATAAATGATCACATCAGCCTGTTCAAGCAGAGCCTTTCCCCTCACTGTTATTAAATCCGGTGCTCCCGGACCCGCTCCCACGATATGTACCATATTTACCTCACAATCAATAATGAATAATAGCCTGCATCTTCCGGGATTTCCTCAAGAGAACGGTAAATTTTCTCCTCAGCCATCCCGCAGTTTTCCACCATCACAGCACTGGCTTTGCATTTCCTGATTTCTTCCTTTACCGCTTCCATCTGCCTGCCGGCCTTCATCAAAACCTTGACTCCCGGCATTTGCAAAGCTTCTTTTATCTGGTAAGAAGCGGGAATGATGTGAAGCTCCTCCGCTCCTGATACCAGGGGAATCCCCAGTCTGGCAGCCGCCGCACAAAAGGAAGGAATCCCCGCCTCCAGACGGGTGGTATAGCCTTCCTCCTGAAGCCTGTCCAAAAGATAGCTGCACGTGGAATAAATGCTCACATCTCCCAGATTAATAAATCCCACATCTTTCCCTTTTGACAAATATTCCATCACGGTTTGGGCCGCCAGTTCATGGCTTTCCTCCAGCACCTTTTTATCCTTAGTCATGGGCATGGAAAGGTAAATGCATTCCTTTTCCTCAATTTCCGGTACCGCCTGTCTGGCGATCTGATACGCCACACACAATTCTTTATCTGTATGAGGGATGGCAATGATATCCACGCTCTTAATCCTCTTTACCGCCTTTAACGTCATAAGCTCCGGATCTCCCGGACCCACTCCGATTCCATACATGATCCCTGTCACGTCTTATCCTCCTGCTCATCCATATCTGAACTTTCCGTTTCTCCGGTAAAAAGGCGGATGAAAACCTCCGCTTCCCGGCTCTTTCCAAGTATACCGTATACAGTGGAAAATGTCACCACCTCCACACGAATCCCTCCTGCGAAGCGGGAGGCGAACTTCTGGATTCTGTTCACCGCTTCCTCCATGACAGGCTCTAAAATTCCATATTCTTTCAGCATCCTCACGCCTTCATCCATGGTGTTTGCCGTGAGAATATTATTTTTCAACGTTTCATCCTCGTGTCCGCCGTTTTTTAGCAGAAAAGAGGTGATGTCCCACAAAATTTCCATTCTCCGGTCCCCGTATTTGGAATGGGTGTTGAACACGCCTCCTGCCACCTTAATCAGCTTTCCGATGTGGCCCACAAATAAAATCCGGTCAAAGCCTTCTTTTGACGCCATTTCCAACGCTTCCCCGATAAAGTTGCTGCAAGTCACCCCGTTTTCCATGGAAAGTCCCAGAGATTCTTTTATAAATGCTTCTCCGTAATTTCCCGGAGTCAGAATCACCTGCCTGACTCCTTCCACTGCTTTCATATGCAGTTCCAGACCTATGGTGGCTGTCAAAGCCTCTTCACTCATGGGCTTTACGATTCCGGTGGTCCCAAGGACCGACAGACCGCCTTCGATTCCCAGCTTTGGATTAAAGGTCTTTTCCGCCAGTTTCCTTCCCTCCGGTATCCAGATGCATATTTTTAAAGGGCCTTCATAACCGGCATCCCTCCTGGCCTCCTCCACTCCCTGAAATATCATGGCGCGGGGAACCGGATTAATGGCTGGCATGCCGACAGGACAGGATAGCCCTGGCTTTGTCACCCGCCCGATCCCCTCTCCTGACGTTAAAAAAAGCGGACTTTTGCCCGCCTCCTCTCCATACCAGCAATAATATTTCTCTGTTTCCCCGTCCTTCTGTTCCTTCACATATTCCACGGAAGCAAAGATCAGGGCCTGGTTCGTCACATCCGGATCGTCTCCGGCATCCTTTTTAACAGCACATGAGACTGTTTCCCTGTTTTTGGCAACGCAAAAAAGGGGCAGATGGGCTTCTGTCCCTTTTGGTGTCATGAGCTTCATATGTTCCAGTTCCCCTCCCGTAAGCAGCATAACTGCCGCTGCCTTGGCCGCCGCAGCGGCGCAGGTTCCGGTGGTGAATCCGCTTCTTAATTTGTTTTCTTCCATCTCATTCCATCTCTCCTGCCCTGTTTTTCAGGCATAACAGACACTGATAAGGTGTTTCTTCCTTTGTTTTGTATTATAAAAGATTTTTGCTGACGGTGCAAGGCATTTTCTGCTTTTGCCTATTGCTCTTCTTCCTTTTGTAAGTCACTCTGCTTTAATTCCCGTTTTCTTTTGGTGATCAGCCCCCCGATCCTCCCGCTTTCCTTGGCAGTCAGGCTTCTCCAGCCATCCTTTACCACCTTATCGCTGAGTCCAAGCTCTGTAGCGATTTCAAACTTAAGTACATCCTCAGGCTTCATGTTTTGAGGATCAAAGGGCTCATTTTTCTTTCCTTTTGGCATATATCTGTATCTCCTTTCACAAATCTAAAGAGAGTATGCCCGCTGCAAAAGGAAATAAACATTTATCCCAATCTTCTGGGAATAATTACTGCTGCTATAATGTAGGCGATGATCCCTGCGCCGCCCATGCAGGTCAGCAATGCCCACAGCAAACGGATCAGTGTTGCATCCACGTTGAAATATTCTGCAATTCCTCCGCATACTCCGCAAAGCATTTTATCTGTATCGGAGCGGTATAATTTTTTCTGATTGTCTTCCATTTTTATTTCTCCCTTCCTGTTATGATTCCTTTATGAAATCCACCTGAATGCTGCCTGTGCTGCATTCCAAATCCATGGTTTTTCCAGCGTTGTTATCCTTCTTTTTACTGCTTCTTAAGCCTGCTATGCTCTCTCCTGCAACGTTTACCTCTCCCACATTGCATTCAATGTCATAGTTATAATCTTCTTTTTCTCCTTCCAGCTCCATCTGGATGCTGCCGGCCTTGCATTCCCCGTAAATATCTCCGTCAACTCTTCCTGTAAATTCCACACTGCCTGCGCTGCTTTCCACTTCAAGCCTTCCTGCTTTTGCCTGCCCGATTTTTATAACTCCTGCTTTTGTTTCAAGCCGGAGCTTATCGGCAGAAATGGTTTCCGCCGTCATAACAGACCCCGCAGCCTTCCAGCCTGAAAATCCCCTGGAATGAGATGACTCCAAAGTCACAGAGGAAAAATGGTAGTTTTCAGGTATCTGGATGGTGATCGCCTGACCGTAATCTGCTTCCAGTTCCAGCTTTCCATCCTCTTCATCCCAGTCCCAGTCACCCATATACCGACTGCTGAGCACCTTAATCTCATCACCGGAAGGAGCCTTTACAAATACGACTTTTCCTGAATTGGCAATCACTTCCAGTTCCTTTACACCGGAAAATGAGCCGATCTCCTCTCCTCCCAACTCCATATCGGTATAATCCAGTTCATCCCAGACAGCGTCTGAGATTTCCCGCCTCCACTCAAGGGCATTTTCAGGCACCAGTTCCGTTAAATTTCCGCCTAAAGCAGCCGCCGAGATCGCTGCAGCCCCTCCTATGATCATGCAGACAACGCCTGCAATTAAACAACTTCGAACAAATCTTCTCATGAACGGCCCCTCCTTCTGTGAAATAACCGGCTGATGGCATCAGTACAGCTTCGAAGCAGGAAAGGCAGAAACCTTCCATAAAATACGGCACTGAAAGCCAGAGCCAAAAGACCGAGGCCAAGAAACAGTATTCCCAATCCCAAAAGCAGCATTCCGCTTAAAGGATGGACAAACATGGAAACAATTCCAGCCACTGCCATGGCCACTCCTGCCAGGAGAAGGGCAAAGGTCACGGCTCCCACTCCCACCACTGCCGCCACAAAAACGCCGAAAAGCCCGCTTACCAATCCGACGATGCCGCCTCCTATTCCCAAAAGTGCGGGGGAAGCCACAACAATCAGTACGATCCATAAAATTAATCTTACCGTCCTGTTCCTTTCCGGAGATATACCGCCCTTTGAAGGCCCTCTGCCGGATTCTTTCTCATATTCTCTCTGGTAATCGGAAGCTTCCGGAAGGTCATACCGCTTTGCCATCTGATAATTAGGGTCCTTAAACCGCTCATCCTCATAACCTTTTTCCGTAAACTCCCCTCCGTCCTCTAAATTGCCGGAAATATCCGAGCGGATGATAGATGCAATCCGTTCAGGGCTTCCAAAGGAATTAATGACTTCCTCCTCATGCTCTTCTCCCGCTTCCTCCAGATAATCCCTGTAGTACTCAATGGCATCCGCCTTCTCTTCCTCAGGAATATCCGAAAGCAGATATTCCAGCTCCCTCATAAACTCAGCCCTGTTCATATACGTGCCTCCTCAAAAATGCGGGATATTTTCTGCTTATAGCTTTCCCATTCACCGCTGTATAAATTTAGCTGTACCCGTCCTTTTTCCGTGATCTTATAATATCTCCGGTTCCTTCCGTCAAATGCCTGGTCATAGACCTCCAGGCATTCCTCCTTCTGCAGCCTGCGAAGGACCGGATACAGGGTTGATTCGGATATTTCAATCACATTTCTCACATCCTGAGTGATCTTATATCCATAGGTGCCGTCCTGATCCCCTGACACAATTGCCAGGACAATGGCATCCAATAATGCTGCTCCCGTGTTAAAAACCATATGCCACTCCCATCCTCGATTTCCGAAAAATTCACATTCCTCCCTCATCCCCTGGATTGCGGGGAATGATGACCGCTGCAATGATATACAAAACCAGACTGCCTCCTACCAGGGAAAATCCCATGAAAGAGTGAAATAAACTGCGCCATGGCTGAAACAGCATGAGAAGGACCCATATCAGTCTGATGATGACAGGATCAACCTGGAAATACTCCCCGATCCCGCCGCATACACCGCTGATCACCTTGTTTTTCACGGACCGGTATAAACGTTTTGTCTTCACTGTGGCTCCCTTCCTTTCTTTATCAAATAAAAGTATATAATATTAATTTTTATTCTATATTATATCTTGTATAGTATATATTATATGCTATATAATATTAGTTGTCAACACTTATTATAAATTTTTTAATATTAAAGCTCATCATAAAATCCCTGTCCCCCACTTTTAACTTCACATATAAAAAAAGCAGTAAACCCAAAATAGGATTTACTGCTTCACTATCTGTACCGATAACTTCTATTTCTTTATAAATTCCTGAAAACAACGGTCTGCTTCATACTGTATCTTTTCTTCATCAATTGTCACCAGATGTCCCTGTTCCACTGCTATCTTACCGTTAATCACAGTATAATCAACAGCGCTCTTTAAGCCGACTGTCGCCAGTACGGACTTGGGGTCTACCATGGCGCCCACCAGCTCAAAGCGCTTTGTATCCACCATAAAGAAATCTGCTGCTTTGCCTGTTTCCAAAGAACCGATATCTGTTCTTCCCAGTATTCCGGCGCTTCCTGCTGTGGCAAGTTTCAGTATGTCATAACCTGTCGGGGCAGTGCGGCCATAGGTCAATCTGTGGAGCAGATAAGCCACTCTCATCTCTTCCAGCAGATTAGAACCGTCGTTGCTTGCGCTTCCATCTACGGCAAGGCCTACCGGAACTCCTTTCTCCAGCATTTCAGGAATCCTTGCAACGCCTGAGGACAGCTTCATATTGGAAATCGGACAATGGGCCACGCCTGTTTTAGTCTCTGCCAGCAGCGCCAGTTCCTCATCATTAAAATGAATTCCATGGGCGAACCAGACATCACTGCCGATCCAGCCCAGGCTCTCCATGTAAGCAAGAGGTCTCATCCCGTAAGTTTCCAGGGTGAAGTTTTCCTCATCTTTCGTCTCTGCCAGATGGGTATGCAAACGCACACCAAGGCTTCTTGCCAGTTTTGCGGATTCCTTCATCAAGTCAGGAGTCACGCTGAAAGGAGAACAGGGTGCCAATGCCACCTGTTTCATGGAAAATGGATTCGGATTGTGGAATTTCTCCACCAGTCTGCTGGAATCCTTTAAAATATCGTCGATTGTCTGTACCACTGTATCAGGAGGCAGGCCTCCGTCTTTTTTGCTTAAAGACATACTTCCCCTGGATACGTGCATACGGATTCCAAGTTCCTCTGCTGCCTGAAACTGGGATTCTATCATCTCATGTCTTCCTGCCGGGAACACATAATGATGGTCAAAGCAGGTGGTACAGCCGTTTTTCATCAGCTCTCCCATACCCACTAAGGATGTGGAACGAATCACATCTTCATCAATATTTTTCCAAAGTTCATAAAGGGTGATCAGCCATGGGAAAAGCTCCATGGACTGTACCTGGGGCAGGTTCCTTGTAAATATCTGATACAGGTGATGGTGGGTGTTTATAAGTCCCGGATATACGCACATGCCAGTGCCGTCGATGACCGTATCCGCCTCCCATTCCTTACTGCTGATATCAATAATTACCCCGTCTTCTGCGTACAGATTTACATATTCCAGCATACTGTCCTGCGGGTCACAGGTTACCAGATATCGTATGTTTCTGACAAATATGGATTTTTTCATGATTACCTCCTAGTGTTTTCATTCGCTTTCCGGTTGTTTTATTAATGATGGTTACCGGTTTGACAACACCATTTTGCTATTTCAGCAATGAGGGAAAGGGGCAGCGGCTTACTGTAGGGAAACTGCACCGCACCTTTGCTTGTCTTATATTCTGTAAGACTTTCTCTGAAATGTTCTACAGCCTTATCGCCGGGATACAGTCCTATATGCTTTTTAAATGCCGCAAAATGGATTATATTTCTCTTATTCCAATAAGTCGGCATCCGCCAGGAAATCCGTTCCTGTGCATCCGGAAGTGCAGTCCGCAGCGTATCACGCACCTGGTTTAAGTAAAGTTTAACCTCTTCAGGCTGTGCAGCAATATAGTCATCAATGGTTTTTACAGGCTCACCGCAGAAATGATCCTGATTGTCTTTTTGAAACTCTCTCCCGCATTTAGGACATTGCCACATCATATACTCCTCTCCAGTGCGTCAGCGTTTAAGCTCGCTGTTTTCATCAATTTTCAGCCAAAGTCAGTATAACACACTTCAGAGAGAAAATCACCACACAAATATTCCTGTTTTCACATATTTCGGCAAATGAAAAAAGGCGCTGCCAATGCAGCACCTCTTTTCCTGACATTTTAAAATTTATATCCATGAAACTCCCTTACATATTAAATGCCCTCCAAAGCCGTCTGAAGTAATCGAAGAATCCGGCTTCCTTGACTTCCTGGGCCGTCAGAATCGGCACCTCTCCTATTTTTTCGCCTCCCAGAGTATAGACCAGAGCTCCCGCGTTCTGTCCTTCCTCCACCGGAGCTGAAATAGAAGGAAGCAGTTCCAGTTTCTTTTCAATTGCATTAAAGTCTTCCCCCTTAAGACTTAGATAAGAAAAGGAACCGCCGTATTTTAAAGGAACCTGATCCTCTACGCCGTTATCTACAATCAGCTCAGGAAGAGGAACCATTTCCTTATCTTCATACAGCTTGCAGTTTGCATACCCATAGTTTAACAGCGTCTGGGCATCGGCGAACCGGATTTTATAATCGGGCGCTGCCATAATGGAAGCGATGAGGCGGACCCCGTCTTTTTCCGCAGTGGCGGAAAGACAGTATTTCGCCAGAGCAGTGGAACCGGTCTTTAAGCCTGTTACCGTGAAATTTGTGGCCATCTTTAACAGCTTATTGGTATTGGAAAGTCCGAACTCCTTGCTTCCCTGCTTTGTCACATGGGTGATATTCTCCATCCATATGGTAGAATAATTATGGACCTGAGGATATTTGTTGATCAATTCCCTTGACATGATTGCAATATCCTTGGCAGTGGTCACATGGGAGGTGGAATCCGTCAGTCCGCAGCAGTCTTCAAAATGGGTGTTAACCATGCCAAGGCCCGCTGCCCTTTCATTCATCAGCCGCACAAATTCATCCTCTGTTCCTGCTATGTATTCTGCCATGGCTACGGAAGCATCATTGCCGGAAGCTATGACAATGCACTTAATGAGGGTTTCCACAGTCTGAATTTCCCCCTCTTCCAGAAATACCTGGGAACCTCCCATGGACTTTGCATAAGCGCTGGTAACAACCTCATCGGTCATTTTGATTTTACCTGATTCCAAAGCGTCAAAAATCAGGATCAGAGTCATGATCTTGGTAATGCTCGCCGGACTCCGTTTCACATCTGCCTCTTTTTCAAAAATAATCTGTCCGGTGGATGCTTCCATTAAAACAGCGCTGGGAGACTGGAGGGACGGGCCGCCCGAAGTGTTTGCCTCCTCTGCGTGAATAATCATGTCCGAGGCTGCCGCCATATCCGGCTCCTGTGCTGCCGCGGGCAGGCATAAATAGAAAAACAGCAGAAAACAGCTTAAGATAAACGCCGTAACTCTCTTCATGTTTTACACGATCCCCTGATCAATTCGTTTATACCATTGTATGGGATTGTTTCATATACATATGCCATTTTTTCCAAAAAAAATTGACACCTTTTGATTTCATCCTCCCGAAAAATATGCTATACTGTTACAGGGAAGGAAAAAAGCCTGTCTTGCCCTCCCCTAATATTACAAAAATCAAGAGGTTAAGTTATGAGTTTAGACGATTTCCGTGACCGGAACCCTGGCAAAAGCCGCAGCCGTGGACTGCACATTGCAGCCATCATTTTAGTAGGTTTTCTGATCATTGCTGTTTTAGTTTTCTGCGGGATTACCTTTAATAAAAATTTTAAGGACAAGGCATTGCCCGTTGATTCTTCTGTTTCACAGAACCCCCCTGAAAATGAAACCACCATCCCCGTAACAGAGGAGCAGACCACTGCAGACCCAAAGGAAGCTTTGAATGCCCTTCTGGCTCAGGCAGAGGCTCTTGCCGTTCAGTACGATTATGACGGGGCCATTGAACTGCTTAAAGCAGATTCCGCTCATGCCGCAGAAGAGGAAGTCCTTTCTGCCATCAGCACCTATGAAACCACAAAAAGCACTCTGGTCCGTGTCAATCCCCAGGAGGTCACTCATGTGTTCTTCCACTCCCTTGTTATGGATACGGCAAAGGCATTTGACGGAGACGCCAAGGAAGCCGGATATAATCAGGTAATGACCACTAAGTCGGAATTTCTCAAAATCATGAAATCCATGTATGATAAGGGATACGTTCTGGTGAAAATTCATGACCTGGCCTATGAAACAACAGACGGGAACGGAAATTCAAAATTTGTATACGGGGACATTATGCTGCCGGAAGGAAAAAAAGCCTTTGTTCTTTCCCAGGATGACGTATGCTTTTATGAATACATGAAGGGAGACGGCTTCGCCACCCGCATGATCATCGGAGAAGACGGCTATCCCACCTGTGAAATGGAAATGGAGGATGGAAGCATTTCCGTAGGAGATTATGACCTGGTTCCCATCCTGGAAAGCTTCATCAGAGAACATCCGGACTTTTCCTACAAGGGCGCCCGCGGAATCCTGGCATTTACCGGATACAACGGAATCCTGGGATACCGGACAGACGAGTCCTATAAGGACACCAATCCCAACTACGAGGCTGACAGGGAAATGGCCGCAAAGGTAGCCCAGGCTTTAAAAGATCACGGCTGGGAACTGGCCTCCCATAGCTGGGGCCACCGGAATCTTGGACAGATTTCCATGGAACACTTTAAAACGGATTCTGACAAATGGGAGCGGAACGTGGAATCACTCATCGGCCCCACCGATATCATCCTCTTCCCCTTTGGAAGCGACATCGGAAACTGGACTCCCTATGCAGGGGACAACCCCCGTTTTGCTTATTTAAAATCTCTGGGCTTTCGCTATTACTGCAACGTGGATGCCAGCAAACCGGCATGGGTTCAGTTAGGCTCTGACTACTTCCGCCAGGGACGAAGGAATTTAGACGGTTACCGGATGTATTATTATCCGGACGGATTAAAGGATTTATTCAATGTGCCTGATGTATTTGATCCGGCACGGCCCACACCCGTACCTCCGATGTAAACTCCGGTAAAAGAACATAAAAAAGGAACGCTGCTCCGCAGATGACTTTTCATCGATGGAAGCAGCGTTCCTTTTTAATATGTTAAAACTGGACGTATCCGCGAATTGGCTGGGCAGGAACCACGGAATCTGCATGAAGCACAGGTCCTTCCCCGTCATAATCCTTCCAGAATTCATATGCGATCTTGGCTCTGACACGAACCCATTGCTTTGTTTCCAGGGACTTCGCCTCTCTTGCTTTTGTGACAAAGCCTAAAAATGTCATATCATCCTCACAGCAGGTCATTGCCATGCGGCCTGGGACAAAGTAGTTCTTTGGGAACTCCGGAGATTTTAAAACCATGGCTGTAAACTCCACTGTTTTTCCTTCATACCGGTCCCGCCGTTCCATACAGTCGATGTACCAGATTCCGTAAGCCTCCGGAGATATCTCCACCACATCGGCATTGATATCGTAAGGCAGGTCTTCGTCGGCAATCTCGGAAACCTCTCCCTCAGAATCCTCAAATATAATTTCGCCCCCAAGGCACATGGCCTTAAGAGTGCGCCGGTAGCCGGACAAATCTTCTATTCCGTCACAGCGGTTGCAGATGACCATTTCCGAATCCCTGACCATGGCATATAAAAGCGGCTTCATATTGGCAGAGTACAAATCAAAGGTGGACATATCGATCAATGTGATCTGCTGGTAAATTTTCCAGTCGTCAGGAAGCTTTAACTGATCCTGGTTCCACATGCCGTTCCATTCGATTAAAATCCGCTCCGGGTTGTGAAGCAGCTCCAGCTCCAAAAGCCTGTCCGGAGTCATCTCAGCCATGGTTTCTATAAATACGGCTTCTGTTTTATTCCGTTTCAGAAGCTCCTCATCGTATTCTGTTTCTCCGTCCTCGCAGACGATCAGCAGCGTCTTTCCGTCAGCCTTAAAATAATCCTGTTCCATGGTAAACTGAAGAAACTGGGTTTTTCCTGACTCCAAAAAGCCATTGATGAGGAATACCGGCATAAAGTCGTCGTTTATTTCATTGATATTGCTCATGACTTCCTCCATTCGCCTTACTTTACAAAGGCTTTTTTAAGTTCTTCTTCCTTCAGATTTGCGCCGATCACACAAACCTTGCCGGTGTATTCCGGCATTCCGTTACGGATCTCATACTGTTCCGGCACCAGGTCAAAATAAAGCCATGTTCCTTTTTCTTCACCGGGAATCATTCCCTTGGCCCGGAGAACTTCTCCGAAACGGTCTCCGTAAGCCAGCTCGTCAAGAATCTCGTCAAGCTGCTGCTTTGTCATGACAGACACATTTTCCATTCCCCAACTGGTGAACACTTCATCAGCATGGTGATGATCGTGATCCTGGCCGCAGCCGCAGCCTTCTCCATGCTCATGGTGGTGATGTTCATGATGGTCGTGACCGCAGCCACAGCTTTCTACTTCGTGATCGTGATGGTGGCCGTGACCGCAGCCTTTTCCTTCATGACCGTGATGGTGGCCGTGGCCTGCTTCTTCATGATCGTGGTGGTGATGGCCGTGACCTTCTTCCTCATGATCATGGTGATGATGGCCGTGACCCTCTTCCTCATCGTGATCATGGTGGTGATGGCCGTGGCCCTCTTCCTCATGATCATGGTGGTGATGACCGTGACCGCAGCCTTCCTCATCGTGGTCATGATGGCCATGGCCGCAGCCGCAGCCCTCTCCATGCTTGTGATGATGGCCGTGACCCTTACCGCATCCACACCCTTCTCCCTCATGACGGTGACGCTTCTCTCTCACCTCTTCCATAAGGTCCGCTGCCATTGTATCCGGTTTTTCAATGATTTCCAAAAGCTGTTTTCCGCTCAATTCTTCACATGAAGTCGTCACAACGGAAGCCTTGGGATTCAGCTCACGGATAATTTCAACAGCCTGATTTACCTTCTCGGCAGCAGCCATATCCGTACGGCTTAAAACAACAGTCCCCGCATTTTCAATCTGGTTGTTAAAAAATTCTCCAAAGTTCTTCCGGTACACCCTGCATTTTTGCGCATCTACAATGGTCACCGCACTGTTTAAGGTCACCTCCAGCTCAGAAGCCACATCGATGACAGCTTTCATGACATCCGATAATTTTCCGACTCCAGACGGTTCGATGATAACGCGGTCCGGATGGTATTTCGTCAAAACCTCTTCCAGAGATTTTCCAAAATCACCTACGAGAGAGCAGCAGATACAGCCGGAATTCATTTCCCGGATTTCTATGCCCGCATCCTTTAAAAAGCCTCCGTCAATGCCGATCTCTCCGAATTCATTTTCAATGAGGACCACCTGTTCGCCTACAATGGCCTCCTGCAGTAACTTCTTAATAAAAGTCGTCTTTCCGGCTCCAAGGAAACCGGAGATAATATCAATCTTTGTCATATTAAAATACACCTCTATTCTTTCCATAAACACCATCTGCGGCATAACAGGCTTTCTTATAAATAAAAAAACCTCCAGCAGATGAGTCCAATCTGCATAATTTTACACGAATCTGCAACCCTTTTATTGTGTCACAAACCTTATGCAAAGTCAAGCCGTGGTACGCTGTTTTTACGGCACCTATTGTCTAAAAATTATCAACCTCCGCAAAAAACTTGTATTTTTACAAATTTGTGGTAAAATACATGACAACTGCTTTGACAAAGGTCAAATGTGTGCACCAACAATTTAAAGGAGATTTTCACTATGGAAAAAAGCGGCGTAAAGGAATTCCTAAAAAGGAAGAACGTCACACTTACCGTCAGGACCTATCTCATTGATGCATTGGGTGCTATGGCATTTGGCCTTTTTGCATCCCTTTTGATCGGAACCATTCTGGGAACTTTAGGTCAGCATACGGGCATCGAAATTTTCAATGTGGTAGCAGATTATGCCAAAGGCGCCACAGGAGCGGCCCTTGGCGTGGCAACCGCCTATGCCCTTCATGCTCCGCCTCTGGTACTCTATTCAGGTGCGGCTTCCGGAATTGCAGGCTATGCTCTCGGCGGCCCGGTGGGCGCTTTTTGTGCAACAGTCGTCGGTACGGAACTGGGAAAAATCGTTTCAAAGGAAACACCTCTGGACATCCTTGTAACTCCGGGAGTGACCGTCATTTCCGGCATCCTGACTGCTCAGTTCATAGGACCTGGAGTGGCCGGATTCATGAACTGGTTTGGCTCTCTCGTAAAAACCTCCACAGAGCTGCAGCCCTTTCTCATGGGAATTTTAGTGTCTCTGCTCATTGGACTCGCTCTCACTCTGCCCATCAGCAGCGCCGCCATCTGCATTGCCTTATCCCTTGACGGTCTGGCCGGAGGAGCTGCTACAGCCGGATGCTGCGCCCAGATGATCGGCTTTGCCGTCCTCTCCTTCCGTGAAAACGGGATGAACGGTCTCATCGCCCAGGGCCTTGGCACCAGCAAGCTGCAAATGGGAAATATCGTAAAAAACCCCAGGATATGGATTCCTCCTATCCTGACCTCCATGATAACCGGCCCCCTGGCTACCATGGTATTCCGTTTAAAAAACATCCCCACCGGAGCAGGAATGGGCACATGCGGACTGGTAGGGCCCATTGGAGTTTTCACCGCCATGGGAAACAGCCTCAATACGTGGCTGGGAATTTTATTTATCTGCTTTCTTCTTCCCGCCGCCCTCTCTCTTTTCTTCGGTGAAATACTGAGAAAAGCCGGATGGATCAAATTCGGAGATTTGAAGCTGGATTTAAAATAATTTCGCAGCATGAACAGGTATCCTGAAAGGCTTTTATGAGCCGGCCAGGATACCTGTTTGCATTATTTTCTCAGCCAGCTTCTCTTTTCTCCCCTGCTTCTGGATTATTTTCAGATTTTATGATATTCTAATTTTATCCATTGGCTTCACTTAAGAGAAAGGATAAAACCGCATGCCCCGCCTGTCCATAAAAAAATTATACGTCTGTCTTTTGCTTTTAAGCTTTTCCATATCTGGCTGCTCACCCCGGCCTTCCGCCATCTTACCGCCGGATACCCCGGACTTGACAGTCTTTACCAGTCAGGAAAAATCCATATACGAACCAATCGTAAAAGAATATCAGGAACGGACCGGATATAAGGTGCATGTGGAGGCAGGAACCTTTCAGGACTTAAAGCATTATATTGAAGAAAACACCCTGGCTGACCGCTATGATGCCGTGTTTGGCATCCATTCCTCTGATCTGGAACATTACAAGGACAGTTGGGAAGCCTATGAAAGCCCTGATGCATCCGCTCTCTTTTCAAATACCTCCCCCTCCCACCGGCTCTGGACAGGCTTTTGCTCCCTCCAGACGGTAATTGTATACAACACCAAGGTTGTCACCTACCGCGAAGTGCCTACAAGCTGGGAAAGTTTGCTGGACCCTTCCTGGAAGGGCAGAATTGCTTTTTTTAATCCCGAAGCCTCAGACATCTATTCCGCCGCTTTGGTCTGCGCTTCCCAGGCTTCCCAAAATCCCGAAGAGTATTTAAACGCTTTTTCCAAAAACTTAAACGCCCCTCTCTACGCCTCTTTGGAGGAAGTCAATCAGGCCATTACCGACGGGCAGTACTCTCTCGGAGTGACTCTGGACACGCTGGCTGAACAGGTGAAATCAGAAGGCGGTGAGATTAATTACATCTATCCAAAAGAGGGGAACTATTCCCAGCTTTACGGCTCTGCCCTGATTTTGGGCTGTAAACATCTGGGCCCGGCAAAGGAATTCATCGATTTCACCGTCAGCAAGGACGTACAAAGCCTTTTATCAAACAAATTAAACCGCCTGCCCATAAGAAAGGGAGTCCACTCCGGTCTGGCTGTCACAGGCACCTATCAGGACTCACAGACATTTGTTTCCCTGCGGGAAGCTGCCATGAACAACTGGCGGTCCCTGATGAAAAATACGGCTGAAGAAGGACGGTGATTGGTTTGTTCAAAAATCCGGTTTATAAGCTCCCATTTAACATACAGATCTTTCTTGGCTGCCTTCTCGTCGCCATGATTCCGCTTTTATTTTCAGGTGTTTTTGTAGTCAAAATTTTTGAAGCCTCCTTAAACCGCCAGTCAGTCACTTCTACAAAAAAACAGTTGGAGGACGCAAGGGACCAGATCGACCAGCTCTTTTCTTCCTGTGAATCCTCCTGCTATGAATTGGCCTGGGACAGCACCACTTACCGGACAATGCTCGATAACAGCAGCATTGACGTTCAAAAAGACTTATACTTATCCCTTTACCAGTCCGTCCAGAAAACATACAGCTCCATCAGTTTCAGCCTTTACGATGCCGGAGGCTTTCTGCGTTTTACCACGGAAAGCAACAACCAGATTTCAGAATACCTGCCCCGCGATTGGGGTATTTTGAAAAAAGCTTCTCAAAGCAGGAACATGGCGTATTACTGGACAGACCCCTACTTAAATAAAATCCCCGGCCTGGTGCTCCAGGCTGCCTGTTCCCTGGAAAACCCTGAGGGAGCCAGAACCGGTTACTTAGTCCTTGACTTCACCCACGATAATTTAAGCCGGATTCTGTACAGCGATTATTCCGACAAGGACACATTTATCATTCTGGATCATTTGGGCAATCCCGTTTACTGCACAAAAAAAGAGTACGGCCCGGATGAAATCAGCCAGATCATCACCCAGGCAAGGAGCGGGACGGACGCGGGAAGATTCTTATACGACAGCATCAGCAGCCCCAAGTACGGATACACCATACTGCTGCAAAAAGGCTCCCAGATCAGCGCCAGCGGAATAAAAACCATGAAGACCGTAAGCATTGCCATCGCACTGTTTTGTCTGTGGCTTTGCCTCATGGTTTCCCTGGCTTTGAGCCGGAGCATTTCCCTTCCGGTCAGCAATCTGGACCGGGCCATGAAAAAGGTCAGGGATGGGGATTTGACCATTCACTTAACCACCAACAGAACCGACGAGCTCGGCCGTCTGATCGAAAGCTTTAACCGGATGACGCGGGATTTAAAGTCAAATCTGGAAACAGCCATCAGGCAGCAAAAAGATTTGAATGAAACCAGCTTAAAGCTGTATCAGACCCAGCTTAATCCCCATTTTCTCTATAACACACTGGACACGATCAAATGGAATGCGAAAATCAATCAAAATCCACAGATTCCGGTGCTGGCGGAAAATCTGGCGCAAATTCTCCGGAGCAGCATTTCTTCCTCCGCCTTTATCACCCTGCGTCAGGAGCTGGAAACCATAAAATCCTATATCGAAATCCAAAAAATCCGGTTTACGGAACGCTTTGTATATGAAGAGGAAATCCCCTACCAACTGGAAGACTGTCTGGTTCCCAAAATGATCCTCCAGCCTCTGGTGGAAAACGCCATCTTACACGGCCTGGAGGACTATTCCCAAGGCTATATCTGCATCTATGGAACGGAAACGGAGCAGGATGAAAAAAAGGTGCTGCTCATCGCTGTGACAGACAACGGAAGAGGCATGAGCCAGGAAATCATTGACTGGATCAACAGCCCGGCCCCGAAGAACCGGACCGGACACCTTGGCCTGTATAATATCATCCAGATTTTAAAGCTTTATTACGGCCAGCAATACGGCTTACACGCGGAGTTAAACCCTGAGGGCGGAACTACCGTAACCCTGATTTTTCCCTTAGAACGGGGATAACTATATCAAAATCAACAGAGAAAGGCCGGTGTTCTATGTATCGTGTTATACTTGTAGAGGATGAGTCTGTGGTGCGCAAAGGCATTGCACTAACGACGGACTGGGCCGCACTTGGCTGTGAGCTGATCGGGGAGGCTGCCAACGGAGAAGAAGGACTGACTCTCTCCCTCCAGCTAAATCCGGACATCGTCATCACTGATGTAAAAATGCCCCGCATGGATGGGGTGGAAATGATAAAAAAGCTGAGGGACACGGGCTCCCTTTCCAAATTTATTATTCTCACCGCCCATGGGGATTTTAAGTATGCCCAAAGCGCCCTCCGTCTGAGGGTGAGCGACTATTTATTGAAGCCCTTAAAGGATGGGGATTTAGAGCAGGCCATTTCCCAGCTCATCCTCTCTCAAAGCCCGCCCTCCTCCAAGGAGCCGCCTCCAGGGTTAAATCCGGAAATTTTTTCCATGGATTTTAACCCAGATTCCTTTAGCAGATACGTGCAGGAAGCCCTTTTGTTCATCTCCCATCACTATATTGAAGATATCAACATCAGCACAATTTCCAGGCATCTGGAAATCAGCGAAGGCTACTTAAGCCGTATTTTCAGAAAAGAAACCGGCTATACCTTCAGCAATTATCTGATTTTCTACCGTATCAAGCTGGCTATGAAGCTGCTGGAAAACTGCCGTGTCAAGGTTTATGAGGTGGCAGATCAGGTTGGTTACTCGGATACCGCATACTTTAGCGTGCAGTTTAAAAAGATTGTGGGGATTTCCCCTTCTGAGTATCAGGACCGCTGCCAATAAAAACAGAGCGTTATCAAACAGCGATTGCCCGCCTGTCTGATAACGCTCTTTCCTTTTACTGCTCTTAAGATTCCACATCCAGAAACTTTTCCATGACCCTGCAAAGCTTCACAGCGTCCTCTTCTTTCTCCATTTCGCAAAAGATTCTGAGAAGAGGTTCTGTTCCCGAAAATCTGGCGCTGATCCAGCCGCCGTTTTCCAGATAAATCTTACAGCCGTCCATATAGCTGACCTGACTGACATCAAAGGGGATTTCAGGCAGTCTTTTCTCTTCCATAAGAAGATGCTCGATCTCTTCCTTTTTTGCCGGAGTAAAACGGTAATCCCTCTCCAGCATGAAAAGCTCCCCATACTCTTTTTTAATTTCCAACCAGATTTCCGATAGCTGCTTTTTTGTCAGGGCAATCATTTCCACCAAAAGTGCGGCAGCATAAATTCCATCCTTGCCGTGAATATGCCCTTTTACCGTCAAACCGCCGGAGGACTCCCCTCCTATTATAGCGCCTGTCTCCTGCATCTTTGCAGAAATATGTTTAAAGCCCACTGGAACCTCATAACACGTTTCTCCAAAACATTCCGCCACATGGTCCAGCATATGTGTGGTGGAAAGATTTCTGACAACCGGTCCCTTCCAGCCCTTGTACTTTAAAAGATAATAGTAAAGCAGAACTAAAATCTTGTTGGGGTGAAGGAAATTTCCTTTATCATCAATGACTCCCAGCCTGTCCGCATCTCCGTCTGTTGCAATTCCAATGTCGCAGAAACGGTCAAGCACATAGTTCTGGAGATTTCTCATGGTGTTTTCCGTAGGCGCAGGCATCTTTCCTCCAAACAGAGTGTCGTGCTGGGCATTGATGGTTTCTATGGTGCATCTGGCCGCGGAAAGGATGGTATTTAAAGCCGTTAAGCTCACTCCATACATGGGGTCAATGGCCACCCGCAAATCCCGTTTCCGTATGGCCTCCATGTCAATCATTTCAATAATCCGGTCCAGATACTCATTTAAGGGGTGAATCTCCTTTACGGTTCCTGCTTCTATGGACTTTAAGTAACTGGAGGGCGGCATTTTTCCCTCTTCGGAGGGGTCTAAAACGTATTCTTCCTCCGCCCGTTCCAGATAACGTTCAATGTCCTTTGTCTGCTCCTCATCCGCATCCCTTCCTCCATAGGTAAACACCTTTATGCCGTTGTAAATGGCCGGATTGTGACTGGCTGTCACCATCATGCCATAATGGAGCTTATGCTTCATCACATAGTACATAATCAATGGGGTCGGTGAACTGCGGTTTACGAACCACACCTGGATTCCTTCCTTTGTGAATACCTCACTGGCCCATATCACCGCTTCTTTGGAGAGAAAACGCCTGTCATATCCGATGACAATGCCTTCTCCTTCTACCCCTTCTGCCTTCATCTTCATGGCCAGGGCCAGAGACAGCTTCTGTATATTTTCTTTCATAAAGCCTTCGCCAATAATCGCTCTCCAGCCGCCTGTTCCAAACTGTATCATAGGATCTCCTTCCCTATTTATTGCCCACGCTTTCTGGGCATCATGGTATACCCGCAGGGTGCTTCTTAAACGACAGATACCCTTCCTTTGCTCACCTTTAAAAATATCAGCAGGGAAATCACCGTACTGATGGTCAGAATGGAAGCCAGAGCCGCCGCCGTACCGTAGCTGTTCCTCACTACTTCCGTATAAATAGCCACAGAAATGGTGCTGGTCTTTCCGCTGTAAAGCATAACGCTGGAAGACAGCTCATTGATACAGGTAATCCAGCTTAAAATCGCACCGGACAGCACACCTGGAGCCATTAATCTGGCCGTCACCTTGAAAAATGTCTTCATGGGAGATACCCCTAAGTTAATGGAAGCTTCCTCCACACTGGGGTCCATCTGGTGAAGAAATGCACTTCCTGAACGCACGGTATAAGGAAGCTTTCTCACCACGTAGGCAATAATCATGATCAGGGAAGTGCCCGTAAGGATGACCGGAGGCTTGTTAAATGCAACGATCAAACTGATACCGAGAACTGCTCCCGGTATAACAAACGGGAACATGATCAAAAGGTCCATCACCTGAGCAAACCAGCCCTTTTGTCTGACAACGATATAGGAAATCAGCATACCGATGATGACAATGAACACAATGGCAATAGAAGAAAAGGTAAAGGTATTGCGGATATTGGTTCCAAGACGGTTAAAAATAGTCATATAGCTTCCAAGGCTGAAGCCCTTTTGAAATCCCGTAAAATCGCTTTTCACAAAGCTGCTGACAATTACCACGATCTGAGGAAGAATGCCGATAAATGTAATGATGCACACAGGCAGGGTGGCAAAAAAACGCTTCCAGCCCTTTAACTGCACTTCCTGAGGCGGCCTCATGGCGGTCATCACATAATTTTTTCTGGACACATAAAACTTCTGCACCAGAAGCACAGTTGTGGAACACAGCACCACAATAACGGACAGGGCACTTGCCAGATGGGCATTTCCTCCCATTTCACTCATGTACTCGTTATAAACCAGAACCGGAAGCACCATGTAGCCCTCTCCAATCAGCATGGGAGTTCCAAAATCTGCAAGGCTGGTCATGAACACCATGATGGCGCCTGCCAATATGGAAGGGATGATGACCGGAATGGTCACTGTCAGCAAACGGCGCATCTTATTGCTTCCCAGGTTTTCCGCTGCCTCCTCCAAGCTGGAATCAATGCTTCCCATGGCTCCGGAGGTATACAGGTAAACGTAGGGAAAAAGCTTAAAGGTAAATACGAGAATAATTCCCAGCCTTCCGTAAATACTCGGCAGCACAATCCCAAGGGAATCTGCAAAAAACCTTGTAACCAGTCCGGAACGGCCAAATAAGGTGATCCAGCTATAAGCGCCGATAAAAGGCGGGCTCATCAAGCTCATGATGATGAAAATATGTATCAATTTCTTTCCCCAGACATTATACCGGGTGAGGATATAAGCCATGGGAATTCCCACAACCATGGTGGTAAATGTGGTGATCACCGACACCTGAAGGCTTCGTCCTAAAGCAGAGTAGTAATATTTCTTTGTAAAAAACCTGATGTAATTGGCCAGCGTGATCCCCGGCTCTTTGCCGGAAAAGAAGCTTCTGGTAATCAGGGTGATAAAAGGATAGATCAAAAATACTGCCATGAACAAAAGCACGGCCACCTTGATCCAAAACCAGAAATCCAGTCTTTTATTCTTTAACACGAAATCACCTCCATGGTCTCTGCGTCATAAACATTTACCGCATCCGGCTTAAAGTTCACATAAACCGTTTCCCCGTCTTTTCTCAGTGTTTCTGAATCCTTGGTATATTCGTTCAACTGTAAAATCTGTCCATTTTCCAGTTCGATTTCGTATTCAATAAAGTCTCCCAAAAAGGTGGAGATGACAACCGTGCCTTTAAGCCCCTTTGATTCGTCAAAGAACAACTGCTCCGGTCTGGCAGAAATAATGCCCTTTCCCTTAAAAGACTTATTCAGGCCGACAGAAACTGTGTAATCCGCGCCTATAGTCAGAGCCGCCTGATTACCGCTTTCCCCTTCCACCTGACAATCAATAAAATTGGAAACTCCGATAAAGCCTGCCACAAAGGTGTTTTCCGGTTTCTTGTAAATCTGTTCGGGAGTTCCCACCTGCATGACATTTCCGTCTTTCATGACTGCAATCCTGTCGGAAATCGCCAGCGCCTCTTCCTGGTCATGGGTTACATAAATGGTGGTGATCCCCAGCCTGCGCTGAAGCTTTTTAATTACCGTCCTCATTTGCACACGGAGCTTTGCATCCAGGTTGGAAAGAGGCTCATCCATCAAAAGGACACTGGGTTCAATGACAAAGGCCCTCGCCAAAGCGACACGCTGCTGCTGGCCTCCTGAAAGCTCATTGGGCTTTCTGTTCTTCAGCTTTTTGATCTGCACCAGGTCCAGGGCTTCATCCACCCGCCGTTCAATTTCAGCCTTGGGAACCTTTTTTGCTTTCAGTCCGTATGCTACGTTTTCTTCTACGGTTAAGTGCGGGAAAATGGCATAATTCTGAAATACCATGCCAATCCCTCTTTTGTGGGCTTCCACATGGTTTAAAAGCTTGTCATCAAAATAGATTTCTCCCCCATCCACGCTGTTAAAACCGGCAATCATGCGAAGCAGGGTTGTCTTTCCGCATCCCGACGGTCCAAGGAGAGTAAAAAATTCCCCTGGGTTCATTTCCAAGTCCACCCCGTTTAGCGCAACGAAGTCACCGTACTTTTTTACTGCTTTTTTAACTAAAACCTGATGGCTCATATCCTTACTCCCTTCCTTTTTCAAAAGGCAGAAACTGTTTCCAGTCCCCGCCTTTTGCATGATGATTAATTTTCCACCATAATATCATTGAATTTTTCTATAATCTCTTCCTTGCTGTTTGCTGCCCAGTCAAAATCGTAATCAACTAAGATCAGGTCGCTTAACTTAGCCATACCTTCTCCTACTTCCATATCATTTCTTACAGGACGGCGTCCCCAGCTCTGGCTCTGCTCGGCCTGGCATTCCTTGGAAAGAACGAAGTCGATAAACAGTTTTGCATTTTCCTCATTGGGGCAGCCTTTGATCAAAGCAACTCCATCGGGAACGGCTGAAGTTCCATCCTTAGGATAGACAAATCCAACCTTATCATCACCTGCATACTTAACAGCAGACTTTTCAATGGTAATACCAACATGGAATTCTCCGTCTGCTACCATCTTGTGGCATTTGCTGGAGGAGTCCACGATTTTGCCATCGAGATTTTCATACAGCTTCTGTATGAAGTTCCATCCCTCTTCCTTGCCGCCATGTGCAAGCATCATGGTGCAAAGCTGGGTATAAGCGGAACCGGACTTAGAAGGCAGACAGTAAGCGATTTTACCTTTCCATTCCGGGCTGATCAAGTCTTCCCATGTCTCTGGAATGGTAAGGCCGTCTTTTTCGATCAGTTCTTTGTTATAAAAGATTACCATTGGAAGGGGGCTTTCTCCGATCCACAGTCCGTCGGGATCTTTATAAGCTGCGTCAATGAAGCTGTCGTTGACCTCTGATACGTAAGGAGTGAAGTACTCTTTAAATGCTGCCAGAGAATCCGCTCCGCCTCCCCATAAAACATCTGCAATAGGGTTAGCTGATTCTGCCGCGATTCGGTTGGTCAGCTCTCCTGTTCCTGCTGCAACCACTTCAACCTTTACATTTGGATATTTTTCCATAAACTGGTTCACACCTGCGTTTAAGGGGTCTGCATCGTGAGGGGAATAAACGACTACGCTTCCGCTGTAATCCTCAGGTTTCTTCTCTCCTGCCGCTTCCGTCTGGGCCTGTGTCTCCGCAGCACTTGAAGCTGCACTTGGGGCCGCTGTTTCTGCCGGTTTGCTTGTGCCGCCGCATGCAGCCAAGCTTAAGATCATCAATGCCGCCAGTGAACTGCCAATTACTTTTTTCATAAATATCGCTCCTTTTTTCTGGTTTTATAAATCAATTATACGTTTTACATCCTGCATTTTCCATGTAATTTGCTTACATTTTATTTGTTATTATGACATAACGTATATTTTTTTGACATTTCAATCAAGTTAATTATGCATATTAACAGATTTTATATTTTCCACATCAATTCATCTTGGGATATATGAGAGTTTTATAGAGATTCCGGAAATGAAACTGGGCAATATAGAATAAATAACTATAAAAAACTGCCAGCCCAATCAGCAGGCCGGCAGTCTGAAATTTTTGATATGAAGCTTTTCGCAGTTAATCCAGCAGGGTTTTCCACCCATGGTCACCATACGCCTGAAAACACATATGGATTTGTTCTGCATTATTTTTTTCGGTGGCAAGCAGAGGCAGTTCATCCAGTGAAAAATACCGGCTGTCCGTTGTCTCTAAATTTTCCGCGAAGGAACCTCCAAGGACAGAGCACTGCACAAATATCTTGCAGACCTTATGGGCATAGACCGGCAAATTGTGTTTTTCCCTGTCCTGCACAGCAATGACCTTATCAACCCGGACATCCAGACCGGCTTCCTCTTTCACTTCTTTTATGATGTTTTCTTTCACCGATAAATCCACATCAACCCAGCCTCCGGGCAGGGACCACGTCCCGTTGTTTTCTTTTACCAGAAGAATCCTGCCATCCCTGAAAATAGCGGCTCTGGAATCGATCTTAGGCGTCTGGTATCCGGTTTCATTGCAGAATAAATCCTTCACTTTTTCAACAGGCACCTCTGAATAAGCGCTGATCATCTCCGCAGAAATCTCCCGGATTCTTTCATACCTTTCCTTATCATAGCAATCCCTCACATAACATAATCCATTCTGTGCGATTGCCTGCAGTTCCACTGCCAAATCAAGCCACTTTTTATCAGACATTGCACTCCCCTCGCCCTTTCCTCCTGATGGTCAGAGAAGCAGGACTTCAACCTCACTGCCCTTTTCAAGCCTCCCGCTGTCTGCCGGTATGTCAATCAGGCAGTTGCATCCTGACATGGAGGCCAGCATACCGGAGGAATGCTTACCGGAAGGAGGTATGATCACCTTCCCCTCTTTCACTTTTCCCCTGATAAATCTCCTGCTCTTGCTTCCCTTTGTAAACGTTTCATCCAGTATAGCCCTTATCCTGTTTATATACAAGCCTTCATCCCGTCCTGCCTTCGCAAGAAAAGGCCTTACCAGCAATTCAAAGGTAGTGGCTGCCGCAAAAGGGTTGCCGGATAAATGAAACATAGGCGTCCCTTCATATATAGAAAACATGGCCGGAGTGCCGGGCTTTACATTCACCTTCCAGAAAATCCGTTTCGCCCCAAGTGCAGGCAGCACTTCATGAAATATGTCCTTATCCCCTGCTGACACGCCTCCGGTGGTAATCACCAAATCTGCCGTTTTACAGCTCTCCCTTATGGCTTTTACAACCTCCTCCGTCCGGTCAGGCAGAGGCTTTGCTGTCACCGGCCTGATGCCAAACTCACAAAGCCTTGCGTACAGAAGGAATAAGTTGGAATCATATATTTTCCCCGGCCTCAATTCTGTTCCGGGCAGAATCAGTTCATCTCCTGTAGAAAAAAGGGCCACCCTTAACGTGTGATACACCCTCACTTCTTCCATTCCCAAAGAGGATAATATCCCCTGTTCCACATAAGTCAGCTTCATTCCCTTGTGAAGCACAGGTGTCCCCTTTGCCACATCTTCTCCCTGAAAGCAAAAGTTCTGATTATGAGCCAGTTCCCTGTCTACCTGTATCACATCCCTTTCCCTGCAAGTTCCATCTTCCACATCCTCCAGCCTGATCACACAGTCAGCTCCCTCCGGTATGGCGGCTCCCGTCATAATGCGGACGCCCTCTCCCTGCCCTACCTTCTGACTGCACCAGTCCCCCGCATAAACGGTATCAATGATTCTGACCGGCCTGGGATTTTCTTTGGAGACCCCCAGCAAATCCTCTGACCGGAGAGCAAACCCATCCAGAGGAGACCGGTGAAAGGGAGGAATGTCAAAAGGAGCATACACATCCTCAGCCAGTATTCTCCCGTTTGCCTCCATAGCGGGAACCAGTTCTGTCCGCTCCAGCTCTGCCAGGCTGTCCAATATCAGAGTGACCGCCTCTTCCAGCTCAATCCCTGTCCGTTCTGTGGTCATATTTTCATTCCTCCCCTTTTCAATAAAAACTGCCTTCTCTTTTCACAGAAAAGGCAGAAAAAACAAAAATCCCATTTAATCGGCAAAGTCATCCTCGTGAGCCAGCGCCTTTGCGTACTTCGGCGACAGAGACTGGGTAGAAAACAGAAAATCAGAATTCCGGTTATTGGTAAAACGCTGAATATCCCCGTTTTCCTCCCTGCCGGATAAAACCTGATAAGCCCGTTCAATCTGAGGTTTGGTGGCATAGTAAGGATGCCGTTCAAAATAAGACAGAGGTGTAGGCGCAGGATAGGTCTTGCTGTTAAAACGCACCATATGAACCATGGTAGCCGCCAGATCCTTATCCTCCACCAGAGCCGCGATCATGGCATAATTGTCGCTCATGTTCTGCTGGGAGTAATAATACCGGTCCTTTTTCCCTTCCTTACATGCAATATCCTTACAATTCTCATCTTCTCTGATTTCTTCAAGAAGCCGGTCCGCCTCTTCAATCTCTTCCTTTAAAGAAGAATATCCGGTCAGACTTCCGGCTCCCGAACGGATGCGGATATAATCTGCCAGCCTCCCGGCCTCCGTCATCTCTTCTCCCTCTTCCTCCGGCTCCTGATCGTTTGATTCTGCAAACTCAGCAAACTCATCCTCTGCCTCAGGCAGGGAGGTCAGATATTCCAGCAAATCCGGCTTATCTGATTCCTCACCTGCAGCCTTGGCAATTTCTTCAATCTTTACAAAACCCGGTTTCTTTCTTCCAAACAGCATACGAAAACCTCTTTCATTCAATCAATTCCTGAAGCAAAAACCACGTTTTATGCCGGAAGGATTCCTCTGGCAGCCAGATCATCAGCCATATCTCCCAAACCGAATTTTTCAAGAGTGGCTCTCGTCGGTATGCCGGTCTTAATATCCCAGCCCATTTCCTCATAGAAATAGTCCTTTGCAAGCTCCATATCGGCACGGTCCATCTTATAGGTTCCCTCTTCAAAAGCTGCAAAATCCGGGTCCTGTTCAAACACCCATTCAGGAATGGCATCATGGGTATCCCGTAAATTGGTATCTCCGAAATGAATGTTAAAGGAAATCGCCGTCATAACACGAAGCATCTGGGAAATGCGCTCTGATGCGAATTCAAGGCTTTCTCTCGTATAGTTCACACCAGTAACCGCTGCCATGAAATCCGCTTCCAGATTCAAGTCACCCGCATAATTTCTATCCTTGGAGGGAGACTGGGTCATAGGCCACATCCAGTTGCACAAGGTGGCGCTGTCATGGAACTGTTTCCCGTTAAACGCCCATTTTGCCAGCTTTGCCTTATTGCGGTTCATAGGCTTGTAAGCCTTTTTATTGTCATAACATCCCTCTCCGAAAAAGCCTTCCATAGTGGCCTTGGTCACTTCGTAAGGAGCGCCGGAGTTCTCCACGTTGGTCAGATGGTGGATCATACAGTCGCGGTTATACATCAGGTTAAATAACATACCGATCTGTCCGGAATCCTCGTTGGCATGGTGCTTTGGATATCCGTTATAGGTGATGTTGGTGTTATTGGAATTGATGGCATCAAAAAATTCTTTTCCTAAGTTCCATTTTTCCACCATGGCAAGGGTTCCCTCGCCTATTGTGGCGAGCTCCCCTTCCTTATAGGAAATGCGGCGTATGATCTCCACTGCCCAGCGGGGATCTCCGCTCTTCTCCCACTCCCATGGAAGGCTGTCGTACTCTGCCTGGGGAAGCACTTCCTTGATCTTTCCGGATACGCATAACCAGTTAAAGTCCCTTTGAAGGTTGGCATAATTACACCACAGTCCCATATCATCCTGGGCGCGGGAAGAAGCTCCGCTGAGCACCAGGTTGGCGTCGCCTTCATATTCAAAATCCTTTACCCCGCTTGGATAGAACATCTTTCCATAAAGAACGGGGACACAGGTATTGGACACGTAAACAGGCAAATCATAATCTGCCAGAGGGTCCATCTCATACTGGGTGTAGCAGCGGATTGGACATGCGCTGCAGCCTCCCTGCTTTATTATGTAATTTGATGCCACTTCGCCGTGATCGAATACGCCCTTTAAGGTGCGGTATGCAATCCGGTTCACATCGCCGCATGGCTGCTCTCCCATGTCAATGGGGCCGCCCTCTGCTTTTTCCCATCTGCGTCCGGGAGCGCCTGACCAGCGGTTCTTTCCGCCTACGGCAGAATACTCCGCCCAGCTTTGGGGAACTGCAGGAACGTTGTGGTTATTGTTGGCACCGATTAAATCCTTTAACATGTATTCATTCAGCTCTTTTACCCTGTTAATGTCGGCAACCTTTACAGAACCCGTACCCCGGACCACAATGCCTTTCAGCTTCTTGCTTCCCATGACGGAGCCCACACCGCCCCCGCCAGAGTTTCCAAAGGAGGTGTTTAAGGTGGAATAATTGACCAGGTTCTCGCCAGCCGGTCCGATGACCGCTGTCTCAAATTCCCTGCCGTTTTCCTCTGTTAAAATCCGGTTGGCATCAAAAGTGCCTTTTCCCCAAATATGGGAGGCATTCTCTATGGTCACTTTATCATCATCGATTTTAATGTATACCGGGGTGGAGGACTTTCCTTCCACGATGATGGCATCGTATCCCGCATATTTGATTCTCGGTCCAATATGTCCTCCCATATGGGCATCAATAATGGAATTTCCCTTTGACCATGAGGATAAAAGAGAAATGTTCATTCTTCCGGAACATGGTACGCTGGAACCGGTCAAGGGGCCTACTCCCATAACAATTTTAGATGCCTCATCATGTGGATGCGTGGTTAAGGGAACCTCCTCATATATGATCCGGTATCCCATACCCATACCGCCGATGTATTCCTGATATTTTGTTGAGTCTTCAATTGAAATATTTCCTGTGGTCAAGTTGACACGAAGAATATTCCCAGCCCATCCGTATGTCGCCATAATATACAGTCCCTCCTTATGCTATCGCCTGAGCTGCCGCAGTCACTTCATCCCAGGGGATAATAGCCAGAGCAGTGCTGGGACATCCAGCCGCACAGGCTCCGCATGCAATGCATTTGCTCGATTTATTTGTCTCCGGGTTCACAGTGGGCATATGCCATGGACAGGCTTCCACACAGGCTCCGCATCCGATACATTTTTCTTCATCCACTATCCTTGTTCCCAAACTATTGGTGCCGATGGCTTTTACAGGACATGCGTTTCCGCAGGCAGGGTCCTTACACTGGCGGCAGGTGTCCGGATAATATGTAAAATTGCCGTTGTACATTCCTTCTTCTCCGTGAATGTGCAGATTGCGGCTCACCTTTACCCTTGATATGTAGGTGGATACCTCTTGATCATTTGTCAAGGTACAGTTGATCTCGCACCGCTCGCATCCGGTGCACTTTGCGGTATTTACCACCAGCAGCCCCTGGGGAAGTGCCCAGGTAGATACCTGATCACTTTCTACCTCCTGCTGGGAGCAGCCAAACAGGGAAAGCATTGTTGCAGAAACTGTCAGTCCTGCCAGACTTTTTCCGGAAATTTTCAAGAATTGCCTCCTTGTCATTTCTTTGTCAAAAAACCCCTTCTTTACGTCATCAGACATAAAACCCTCCAATCCGGTAATTATATATATTTTACCCTCATATTGCAGTAAAACCCGATACTTTGCAATATTTTTGATAGTTTTATTGTATAATTTTATAGACAGTTAGTCAATATTTACCCGTTATTATTTTAACATTTTATCGGTAAATAACGAAAAATTCATTGATTTTGAAATTTATCTAAGGTATAATGAAACTAAGAAACCAATTCTATTTTTGAGAAATGAGGTAATTATTATGTTTGGAAGATTAGGTCCCTTTGAATTAATTCTGATTCTCTGCATCGCTTTGATCGTATTTGGTCCAAGCAAGCTCCCCCAGGTAGGCCGTTCCTTAGGCCAGGCCATCCAGGAATTCAAAAAAGGAACTGCTGATGTGAAGAAGGAAATAAACAGCCTGACAGAGGATACCCCGGAAAACGAGAAAAACGCTTAAGGTGGAAGATATGGATTCAGCAAAAAAGACCGACACCCTGGTAACACACCTGGCTGCCCTGAGAAAAAGACTGATCATCATACTGGTCGTTAATATCGGTGCAGCCATGATCTGCTATCAATTTATGGGAACTCTGATCCAATACATACTAAATTTGAATCCAGGAATGAAGCTCGTATATTTAACGCCTTCAGAACCCTTTATGGCATACCTGGAACTGGCCCTGACCTGCGCCATTGTCTTATGCTTTCCCATAACGGTTCTGCAAATCTGGCTGTTTGTATCTCCGGGACTTTATAAGAGAGAGCAGATTTACGTTCTCCTGTCCCTGTTTTTCGGATTCTTTTTCTTTATCTCCGGAGTAATATTCGGTTATTTTGTAGCCCTTCCCATTACCCTGGACTTTTTTATGAGGATTACCGTAGAGTCAGTGACCTCTGCCGTATCGATCAAAAACTTCGTTTCTTTTTGCAATGCCACACTGCTGAGCTTTGGCGCCGTCTTTGAGCTGCCTGTTCTCGTTTTCCTTTTGTCCCTGCTGGGCATTTTAAAGCCTGCTTTTATGAAGAAAAGCCACGGTGTGCTGATTCTGATCATCTTTATCATTGCAGCAATCATCACCCCTCCCGATGTGGTATCCCAGGTACTGCTGGCCATTCCCATGGTAATCCTGCTGGAACTAAGTATGGGAATCTGCATCCTGGTTCACAAGTACAGAGAGAAAAGAGAATTGCTGGAACAAAGCAATGCCTGATCCGTGAATTCATTACAACATAAAGAGGCCTTGGGCCCCGGCTGAATCAGCCGCGGGCCCAAGGCCTCTTTTACACTTCTGGTTTCACAGATTATTTTAATACCTCTTCCTTTAAGAAGAAATATCCGTTGTTGATGGTTGCTGCAACTGCTTTAGAGGAAATGGTAGCGCCGGATACGGCATCCACATCCGTCACAGTGACAGGCTCTCCTGCCGGTTCTTCCACTTTCCTTACTGCCAGCCCTGCTTCTTCCAGCTTCAGCGCTGCCTGCTCTTCCGCAGACAGATCAGAAAACGGCTCCGTCAGCTTTTCCCCTTCTATGGAACTTGCCAGCAGACCGGCATCATATAAGGCGTGCCTGGACTTTCCTTCCGCGGACAGATCAGCAACAGGAGTCTCCAGCTTCTCCCCTTCATAAGAGCTCTTTAAAAGGCCGGCCTCATATAAGGCATGCATGGCCTTTCCTTCTACAGGCAGATCAGCAACAGGAGTCTCCAGCCTCTCCCCTTCATAGGAGCTTTTCAAAAGACCTGTCTCATACAAAATGCGCATGGCCTTTGCCTCCGGTGAAGTGTCCTCAGGATTCCACTGTGCCGGATTATAGTTTTTATCAGCCAGGGCCGCTGCCCGCCCTTCTCCTGCAGTTCCTGCTGTACCCCCGACCGGGGATAGAACCGCTAAATCAGCCACTTTTACAGGTGCCGCAACATTCTGAAACTGACTTAAAAATCCGTTTTCCGTCGCCTTGGTTCCAATGCCTGCTGTCTCTCCATGTGATGTGACAGCCAGATTTAAAATATGTTCTCCCGTCTCATTAAAGACAACGGCAGTTTCAATATCACCCGCAAACCCTTTTGCAGTTCCGTATACCACATAACTTCCGTCAGCCAGTGTATGTAATTCTCTTACCTGATACCGGTCCCCGTTCAATCCGGAGATATCTGCCACTATGCCGCTAAAAGCCGCTGCTGCCTGCTTTCTCACTGTCTCCGCAGTAAAAATCGTTCCCAGGGACAGTATGCACATCACCCCTGCGCCAATGACCTGATCATATCTTTTTTTCCGCATACCCTCATCTCCTACACATGTTAGACATCAAACCCCTTATATTAAAATGATATCAAACAGTCCGTCATATGTAAAGAATTTTCGTTAAAATTATGACAAAATTTTCCTCGGTTGAATTTGCCGATTAAAAATGCTATAATAAACCCATTGTGAAATCAAAACAGCAGGGAAAAAATCACTTATCCCAACCAGGCAAAAACCAGATCGGAGCACCCATGAGCACAGAAAATCAGAATCTTCTGCAGGCAAAACGCATGATATTAATAGGAGCCACAGGCCGCAACAGCGGAAAGACGACCCTTGCCCTCCAGATTATCAACGCATTTCAGAATAAAGTACCCATTATCGCATTTAAGCTGATTACCGTAAGAGATCACGAAGACATCTGCCCCAGAGGGGGACATGGCTGCGGGATATGCAAGGGGCTGAAAGGCTGCTTTGATATAACCGAAGAAAACGGGACCGGAAACAAGGACACCATGGTGATGAAAAAGGCCGGAGCCAAACATGTTTATCTGATCAGATCATTAAAAGAACACGTGAGAGAGGCCCTGGAAGAAGCTTTAAAAGCAGTTCCCGAAGGAGCTCTTATCCTGTGTGAATCCAACAGCGCCCGCCTTTCTGTGGAGCCAGCCTGCTTTATTATGATCCAAAGCAGCACTGCCTCCTCCATCAAGCCTACGGCAGAGGCTGTCATGGCCTATGCCGATGTGGTTCTCCCCCAGGATGAAGCTGCCTTTGCAGAATTTGTTCAGGACCAGCTTCCGGGAAAAATTGGTATAAATTTATCAATCAATTCAGCAGAGGACTGACCTCTCCCGTACAGAATAAATTAAGTCTGTGAAGAGCTCTTGTACAAGCAATGTATAAGAGCTTTTTGTCATCCTGGCTGTAATAATTTCCCCTGTCAGCATCACATATTAAGACAGCGTCAAACTCCAGCCCTTTTGACATGTATACAGGAATGACGAATATGCCATGCAAATCCGTACTGCTCTCACTGTTTACCAGTTGAATATCCATCTTGCCCTTTAACTGTTTAAACAGGGCCGCGGCATTTTTCTCGGTCTTGCAGATCAATCCGATGGACTGGTAGCCTTTTTCCATGCAGAGCCGGATTTCTGAAATGATTTTGCCGGTCAGTGATGATTGGTCAGCCATTTCATAGACCTCAGGCTCCTCGCCCTTCCTGTTAAAGCTCTTTACCTGTGAGCTGCCTCCAAGAAGTCTCATTCCGTAATTTAAAATTTCATTGGTACAGCGGAAGCTTTTATCCATGGTCACGAGAGAAGTCTTTTTCTTATTTAAGATTCTTTCGATCTGGTCATATAAGGATAAATCCTCACTCTTTTCCAGGGTCTGGTTGATATCTCCCAGAACCGTAAATTTGGATTTTGAAAACAGCAGGCGGAAAATCTCAAAATGAAGGGGATAATAATCCTGGGCCTCATCGATGACCACCTGTCTGATGGTTTTATATTTACTGGTTCCGTTGATCTTTAGGCTCAGGCAGGCCAGAGCCCCTGCATCGTCATAAAACAGAAACTGGCTGCATAAATTCTCCTGGGTAAATATTAAAATATCCTCTATGCACTCAGGAAGCTCTATTCCCTCTGCCAGTCTGTAAAAATACTCTTTGTCATAAAATAACTTTCTGTAAAGCTCTCTGACACGAAGTTGCGTAAAACCTCCTGTCCGTTCCCTTATGAGCATCTCCTCCTGCCTGCTGACAGACCGTTTCTTCGCCTCTCCTGCCAAATCCAGGACATACGTTTCCAGCAGCTTTAATTTCGTTCCCAGAAGAGTTTCTTTCCCGCCCGCGCATATCTTTGCTCGCAGAGCTTCTTTGCTTACAATACATTCTCCATTGTAAAAAACATCCTCAAATTCAATCCACCGGCAGGGCAGATCATCAATAAACCTCTCTAATATTTCTAAAAATGCCTGAGAGGTCTTAAATTCCATGGATTTCTTTATGATATCCCTGTAACGGGAGCTTGAAATCAGATTTTCCAAAAATTGATTTCTGGATTGTATCTGTTCAGTCTTTAAAATCTCAGAAAGAATTTCTTCAAATACAACAGAGAGCACATTTTCCTCTCCAAGCTCCGGCAATACGTGGGAAATATACTGTTCAAACAGGGTATTGGGAGAAATGATGATGATATTATTGGCGGACAGCTTAGAGGACAGCCCCTGATACATCAGATAGGCAGCCCGGTGAAGGGCAACAGAGGTCTTTCCGCTTCCAGCCACACCCTGTACCATCATCAGATCATTTTCCATGTCCCTGATAACCATATCCTGATCACGCTGTATGGTTTCCACAATGGCCTTCATCTGGGTGGATGTGTTTTGGGAGAGCAGTTTTCTCAAAAATTCATCGATGATCTGCACTTCCGCATCAAAGAAATATTCCAGTGTGCTTTTCCTGATTTCATACTGGCGTTTTAAGCTCACTTCCCCTGTAATCTTTCCTCCAGGTGCATCATAAAAGGCCGGCCCTGTCACAAAACGGTAAAATACACTGGCGATGGGTGATCTCCAGTCGTAGACGAATATCTCATTTCCATTGTCCCCCTTTAAAGAAGACCGCCCGATATAGATTTTTTCAAATTCATCCTCGTCATCAAATTTAAAATCGATCCGGGCAAAATAAGGTGATTGAATCATGTTCTCCAGCAATATGATTTTATTTTCCACTGCTTCATAATCTGCAAGCTTATCCGTAATGGGATTCACATATTGATTTAAATCCGCAAGAGCTTCAAATGCTTCACTGCCCCATAAATTGCCTATGGAATGGGACGTGTTTTCCCGCAGTTCCTTTTTAGCCGAGATAATGGCTGACTTATTCTCCTCATTGCGCTCTCTCGCCTGGTTCAGTTGTTTTTCCGCTAAAGCTATGGTTTGTTTTAACCTCTTTTGTTCAAATTCCAATTCAGAATTGTTGTTTTCCATAACCAACATCACCTCTCTTTTAGAATGGGCAGGAAACCTGAGCCCCGAACCGCTATGGTAAAAATTCTAACACAACCGGAATCTGAAAAACAGTCTTGTTGTTGGCGGTGATATGTGTTATGATAAATTCAGAGGGAAGAGCGACTGCACAATTGATTCAGTCACTCTTCCCTCTGAAATTTACTCTTTCCGGCATTTTACCTTCAATCCAGACCGTGACGTATCCGTTCCAAACGCAGCTCCGTTTTGATCTGATCCATGGTTTTTCTGGTCAGCTTATCAGACCTGCTGCTGTTTTTTAGAAATGAGTTCTGTATTTCCTGGACATGTTTCATCTCATCCCTATGTTCGATCAGCATTTTTTTCAAATTTTCCAGTTGGCGTTTTTCTTGATCCATCACGTATTCCTGAGCCGTAATTCTGGTTTCCAGCACCGCAATCTCTTCGAGGTTTTTATTGGCTGTTTCATTCTTTTCCTGAACCTGCTGCCGGTCTGCATGAACCATGAAAGATATGGGGGCATATCCCTGGCCTTTTGTCTTTTCCTGCTTCTCCCTTTCCTGTGCTGCATGGACATAATCTGCCGTTTCAGCACTGTGGAATTCATTGATCTGATTTTGGACTATGTCCAGCAATACAGTCTTATTTCCTGTAATCTGCCGTACAAGCTGTAAATCCGGCAATGCCTCCTGCCAGCTGTTTTCAATACGGTTTATCCAGCCCTCAGCATTTAGAACCTGAGTCTGGATATTGGGTTGAGATGCCGACAGGTTCACTATATTTAAAACCTGGGTAAGAATCTGTCTTCTGTTTTCCGGACTGACCGCCTTCAGCACCTGCAAAAGCTCCAAGCGCTCCCCGAAACTCTCCTCCCTGGGGCCTGGCTGTACGGAAAGATCCATCAGCAAGTCTGCCGACACAGTTTTGTAAACCGACTCCGGCAGCTTCATAATCAACTCCGGCAATTCCTTCTGCCAGATACTTTCAACATGGTTCACCCCTGCCTCAGCTTCTTGTTCTGCCTGTTCCCTCATTTCATTTAAATGTTCTGCCGCCTCTCTGAGCCTTTCCTTCTCATAGCTTTCATTCCCATTTTCCGTCCCGCTTCCATGGGAAGCTGCCGCCTGATTTACAGTCTCCCACGTCTGATTGAGTATTTCTCTGCGATATTCCAGACTCTCTTTCTGCCACGACTGCAAAAGCTCCCGACGCTCTATAAAGGCCCCCTCTCCAGATTCTATCCTTGCATTCAGCTTCTCTGCCACAGCCGCAGCCACATCCTGGTAAACCGGTTCCGGCAGCTTCATAATTAATTCCTGCAATTCCTGCATCCAGATGCTTTCAGTATGACTTTCCCATGCCTCAGCTTCCTTTCCGGCCTGTTCGCTCACTGCAAGCAGAGAATCTGACAGTTGGCTGCTCCCAAGGAACATATCGGCATCAGCAGACAAGTTATTTTCTGAAAACACACGCTCTCCAAACGAACGGCTCCGGATGATCTCCAGCAGACGGAGACTTTGGCTGTTTTGTTCCTTCATTTCACTCAGACGTTCTGATGCCTCTCTGAGCCGTTCCTTCTCCTCATTATCTTCATAAGAATAAAAGGCATGGCTCACGGTCTCCCATAACCGGGCAAGAACCTGACTTCTGGTTTCCGGACTTGCAAACTGCCACAGCAACGAAATATGCCGGGTCTCTGTTAGGCCTTCCTCTACAAAGCCTTCCTGTATAAAATCTGCTTCTGCAGAACCTCCTCCTGCAGAGCCTCCCTCTATAGAGTCTTCCTTCCCAGGAGCAGTTCGCACAGGCAGGTTTTTCACCATAACCTCTGCCGCAGTTTTGTAAACTGCTTCCGGCAATTTCACAACCAGTTCCGGCAATTCCTGCATCCAGGTACGCTCCATATTTCTTATCCAGTCCACAGTCTCATTCCAGAATTGTTCCCAGGTATCAGACAAAATCCACGATAGCTTTTCTGTTTCCGGTCGCTTCTCCGCCTCCGATTGCTTCTCTGCCTCTGATTGCTTCTCTGTCTCCGACCGTTTCTCTGCCTCCGATCGTTTCTCTGCCCCCCAGCGTTTCTCTGCCTCCGATTGCTTCTCTGCTTCTGATCGCTTCTCCGATTCCCAGCGTTTCTCCGTCTCCGATCGTTTCTCTGCCTCCCAGCGTTTCTCTGCCTCCCAGCGTTTCTCTGCCTCCCAGCGTTTCTCTGCCTCCGATCGCTTTTCCGCATCCGATCGCTTCTCTGCCTCCCAGCGCTGCTTTTCCTCTGATCGTTTCTCCGCATCCGACCGCTTCTCTGCCTCCCAGCGTTTCTCCGCATCCGATTGCTTCTCTATCTCCGATCGTTTTCCCAATCCTGTTACGTTCCCTGAAAACAAATATTCCAGCGAAACCTGATTCCACTCCGGAACCTGGCTCTGAATAGTTTCAAGCATGCGAGTACACCCGATATCATATTCTTTTATGCGATCCAGTCCTTCTCTTATTCTGTTTAATTCACTCGGTTCTCCGTTCTCATCCCCCTCCCAGTTCTTTAAGGAAAGGGCGGCATGAGCCGCTGCCTCAGTCACTTCATCAAGAAGTTTCCTCCTGGCCTTAAGTTCCGATCTTTGCCACGCCGCCAGCAGCAGCTCCCGCCCGGCCGCTCCTGTCTCGTCCCGGAAAATCCAGCTATCTGCATTTTCTGACCAAACTTCACAGACCGTTTGGGGCAGTCTTGCCAGCAATTCCGGTACAGCCTTCAAAACAGTTTCTTCCAAACGGTATACCTGGGTTCCAGCCTCCAGCAGAACTGATACAGCGGACACGTCATCTGCCCTTTCCAGCATCTCCATTTGCGTCAGCCTGTCCGGACCATACTGCACATTCCCCTTATGCAGAACCGATTCCTCTTCCTCCCGGCTTCGGACTGCCCCTGCAGACTGGATCTGACGAAGGAGACTTCCTGCAGCTTCCTCATATTTCCAGGGATCATCATACCGTATATCTCCAATCAGCTCTGCCTGTCCCATCTGTCTGACATATTCTTTCACCAGCTGTCTTTCAGAGGACTTAAGCTCTCTCCTGAGAAATACCCGAATAAGGGATTCTGTTCTTCCTGCAACATAATCCCTCATTATAGTCGTATAAAATTCTTTCTGCTGACGTTCCGTTGATTGACGAAACAATTCCTTTCCCCTTGCCATATATCTGTGAACGGAGACGGCTGTCATCATATGCTCAAATGGCTTTCCCACAGAACAGAGAATAAACCCAGGCGGATCCGGCCGTTTGCCTTCTTTCCAGCGTTTCCCGATACCTGTCTGCTCCAACTGCAAAAACACCCGTTCCCGTTCCTCTTCTCCCATCCGGTGCCCGGTAACATACAGAGACCGGAGCAGCTCAGACAAGGTTCCATCGCCAGTCCGGAGCAGATTTAAATTCATCTCAATATTCTGCTTCAGATTTGTCAGAAAGATATGGGGATTTCCCAATATCTCTCTGCTCCTCTCGCTCTGACTTAAATAAAGGCGGAGAAGATTTATGGTTATATGGAGGGTTTCCGCCAGCTCCGTGTTCTGATGCTCTTCCTCATGGCTGTGCATCAGAAACTGCATCACCGCAGGATTCCAGGGATAATTTCCTGAAACCGCATATTTATCCAGAATTCTCTGTGAAAAACCGGCCAGTCTGGCACCCCGACCCATAAAGGTTTCAGGTACCGGAAATGGCCGGATAATTCCCTGCTTTTTATCATTCAATTCCTGTCACCTCGTTAAGGAGGGTCAATCTCCGATATTCCCGTATGTGCCAGTTCCAGCTTTTCAATGAAAATCGAGCTGGACCCGGCATCCAAATCCGTGAATTTCCTGGAGAGAATCAGACCCTCATCAATGCCGTAAATCTTTACAATACTGCCCGCTTTTTTTACAAAAATAAGAATATTGGTGAGCTTCATTCCCTCTCGCAGAATTTCAAAAATACTGCCTTTGGAGGTGCGGGGCATGCCTTTTTCAAAAATAATAATATCCGGACTCCGGCTGGGCTTCTTCCTTATAATGGGATAATCATTGTTTCCTCCCTCTACAAAGACCTCTGTCTCTATCTCGCTTCCCATGTTGGTAATCCTGCTGAAATTCACCTGAACCGTGTCAAGCTGTACATCAAACTCATAAGAGCCTATGAAATCCTTTGCAGCTTCCGTATTGACAGAAGAAGAGGCCGGCGGACTCTGTGCCTTTACATATCGCTTGACAGGAGCCGGTGTGCCGCTTCCCTTTGGCTGCGGCTGGTATCGTTTTTTCTCCGTCGCCCCACCGGCTTCTGCTTCCGGAATATATCTTTTTTTTCCGTTGATAATCGGCATAGTCCCCGCTCACCTCCTTAATCTAAAGCTTGAATACATTCTCCGGTTCCTGATTCAGCTTGCTGTTGATTTTCGATATCTCCTTGCACCATCTAAGCCGGTCCCTGTGATTGAGCCTCATGATTTCTTCATGGGGCCAATGCATATAATATGCAATAAAAGCGACTTCCTCATAAATTTTATCTGCCGGATAAGTGCTTACAGACCGGCTTCCATAAAATTTATGGGAGCCTCAATCTCTTTTCCGCAATGCGGACAGATGGTTTTATATACCGGCATTTCCATGGTATTCACCCGCTGGTATAAATCCTGGAGATAGGCCAGATCCATAGTATACAGCCTCTCCACCACATTGGTGTCCACAGTGGGAAGGGTTCCCAGCCTGGTTATCACTCTGGCCAGGAGAATGACGGTCAGATACCCCGGATTCTGCTGAACCCTTGGGTCACGCAAGGGAAGTATCTCATCCCCCGCATTGGCCAGGCGCATAACGCCCTCCTTATGTACAGTGCCGTCCCTGTCCACAAACCCTCTGGGCAAAGTGAAGTTAAATTCTGTCTCAAACGCCTGCATGGCAAAACCTCCTTGTTACATAGACATTAGGAAACACGAACCATTCCCTCATGTGCGATTTCCAGTGTTTCAATCGCAACCTCAGAAGAGCTTGCATTAAAATCGGGAGCCGTATATTTCATAGGCCATGCATTGATCACCTGCCAGGAAGCGGCCGGAGCCTCTTCTTCATCCAGTAAGGTGATGGTAATTGTCTTTCTGTCTGCCGCACCGTCTACGCCTGAAATAATCCAGTCATAGAGAACCATGGAATCTGCAAGACCCTGTTTTAAGGTGATATTGCTGTATTTTCTAAGCCCCGGCAGCTTCATGGGAGTACGAACCATGTCTCCCTCTCTGTATTCCATAACATCTATGGATACGTCAAAACCGCTCACTTCTGAAAAGCCGCCTGCGTCCAATCCGTCAATTTCTACTTTATATCTGAATTTACCATGTGGGTAAGCCATCTGAATATTCCCCTTTCTCTATATGATTACTCTGCCGCTTCATTCGTCTTCTGAGTGATTCTGAAGATTACGAATTCAGCCGGTTTCACAGGTGCAACACCGATCACGCAGATGAGCCTTCCGTTATTGATGTCATCCTGGCTCATGGTGGATCTGCCGATATTCACAAAAAAGGCTTCATCCGTAGAACTTCCTGCCAACGAGCCGTTCCTCCACAAATTAGTTAAAAACACGCTGATGGTTCTCTGCACACGCACCCACAGAACTTCATCATTGGGTTCAAATACAGCCCAGCTTGTGTTAGCCTTAATAGACTCTTCTATGAAAATAAACAGACGGCGGACGTTGATGTATTTCCAACTTCCATCGCTGGAGGCAGTCCTGGCTCCCCACACCCGGATTCCCTGTCCGGGGAATACACGGATCAAATTGACACCCTTGGGGTTTAAGATATCCTGTTCGCCCTTATTGAACTGGCAGTCAAGTCCCACACAGGCTCTTACTGTTTCGTTAGCCGGAGCCTTATGCACGCCTCTGGTGTTATCACTTCTCGCATAGATTCCCGCCATGGAACCAGAGGGAGGAATAGCCACATTCTTCTTATCCAGCGGATCAAAGACCTCCAGCCAGGGGTGATAAAGGGCTGCATAGTTGCTGTCAAAAATTTCCCTGTGTGCAATGACATCCTGCACCTTTTTCGATTCTCTTGGGATATCGAGAATCGCAAAGCGGCTTCCCAGATTTTCACAGTGAGCCACAAGCGTCAGCTGGACATTGGGATCAGTCACTCCAGGAACTGCCATAACGGAAACCACATCATTATCCACAAAGGACTGGATGCCGGTTCTCCTTCCCGCTCCATTGTCCACGCCAATGAAGTCTGACGCGGAAATACTGCTGACGGAGCCGTTGCTGCCGCCGGAAAGCACAGTCACGTTTGGCGCAGCACCCTCTGAAGTGAGCTCATCAAAAGGTGACAGCGGCAATTCGGATTTTTCTCCAACGTATTCGGCAATAATGAGATCGGATTTTGCAGTCTTTTTGTCAAGGTAGGTGGAAGCAGATACGTTAAAGGATACATTTTCGTACGTCTCTATTAAATCTTCGTATTTAACCTCCAGATTGATTTCACAGGTTGAAATAACTTTGGACGGAAGAAGGTCTTTATCCGTTACATCGCCGGTAAACTCTGTTTCAAACGTTATGATATTATCCTGATTGGCAACCACCCTGTTGTATTCCGGATTTGCTTCATTTCTGCCTGTAAAGACGACTACATCGCCCGGAAGGAAGCCTGCTCCGTTCTTTACCCGGTACTTTTTCCCGCTTCCGCTCTCAATCACTTCCAGAACTTGTGTTTTAGCCTTGCTGGCCGGAGCCGCACTTACCGTTACCCTGTCCCCCCAGATGCCCGGATTCTTTGCAATCAATTGGACAACCGCTTTTTCCTTGGAAGGCATAAATCCCATGGACTGTTTGGCATCGGATGGTGCGACTCTGCTGATAAAGCATCTGGCTCCTCCGTTGATAAAGAAATGCTCCACCGAATAGGCCAGGAAACGGTAATTTCCAAATTCATTTTCTGATAAATATCCGCCATAGCTCCTTTTAAAATCTGCGAAATTGGTTACCAGCTGCGGCAAGCCCAAAACCGGCCCCTTTTCCGCCAATCCGATAAATCCCGCCGTGCTGGTACCCACACCTTCCATTGGTTTGGCACCTGAATCAAATTCTTCGACATATACTCCTGGTGATAAATATTCTGCCATATTGTTCCCGGTTCCACAGGATAACTTCTATGAAACCAGTTTCCTCCTTCCTGTTGCTTTTTGTTATATTATAAGAGTCTGTTATATACAATTTTATAAACAATCCAATTTTTTTATTTTTTTTCTGACTCCGAATCAGAAACTCCATTATTTTCGTCAGTCTTTGCCTCATCTTTCTTTTCATCTTCCTTTTCATCCTGCTGATCCAATAAGGCATTGACCAGAATTGACATAAGCTGAGACATAAGAAACGGACTTCTGGAGATTTGGGGAGTTTCCATTTTCACCTCATTCATAGCCTGTACCAGCTTTTGATTGAAGAAGCTTTCCATCTGACGGTTTTGCTGAAGCAGCTGTTCTTCATTTTCTCTTGCCAGGTTCAGTTCGCCGGCCCAAAATTCCTTTCCCCGTTCCCTCATGGTTCTTGCTGCTTCTTCCAGACATCGCTTCCTGTCCAAATCCTCCTTATCCGACAGAAATGGCATCATCCGGCGAACAGTCTCCTGTTCATGAGCCGATGCATACTGCTTCATCCTTTTCATCATCTCAAAACGGGAATCACCCGGCTGATGCTGAAAAGCAAAGGCTCCCTCCTTCAGCCCTCCGGCATTGGCAATGACTCTTCCCTGTCCCATGAGCCGTTCCGTCTGACGGCTTTCCCAAAGAGTCTTTTCCTTCTCTGTAATTCCCTGACTGTTATGACGCCGCTTCTCACTGGCTAATATCATCAGTCCTCCCCGCTCATCTGCGCCGAAAGCAACGGTTCCATAGGAATTTTCAAATCGAAGGGACTCCTTCACCCGTTTCCTTTCCTCCCGGTAAGAAACGTATCCAGCAAGGTCCTTCTTTTGTTCTTTGGAGACAGAGGTTTTAGCCTGAAATATCCCTTCCGAATTCCTCCGCCAGCCGGAGGATGGCTGTCTTTTTTTCTCTTGCTGACAAAACACCTTCTACCACCTCCATATGCCGGTTATCGGATATCAGGCAAAAGCATGTGATACTCTCCCACATCTTCCTTTGTAAGAATCTTTCCGCTCTTTGCAAATTCATTTCTTACTGCCATAAGAATCTCTTTCATCCCGATTTTCCTGTCGTCAGACGCCGCCAGAAAGGCTGCATGGAGAACAATATTGCGGATGCCGCTTCCTGACAGTTCAAAGCTTGATGCCAGATAATCCAGATCCAGCTCTCCCACCGGCATTGGAGCCGGTATGGCTCTCTCCCACAATTCCCTGCGCTGTGCAAAATCCGGGAACGGAAAGTCAATGACAAACTTTACTCTTCTTTTAAATGCTTCATCAAAATTCTGGATCAGATTGGTAGCCAGAATGGTCACGCCGTCATAAGTTTCCATCTTCTGAAGAAGAAAGGCCGCTTCCATGTTGCTGTACTTGTCATTGGCCTCCTTTACCTCTGTCCGTTTGGAAAACAGCACATCCGCCTCGTCAAAGAGCAGGATAATCTGGCTCTGCCGGGCCTGTTCAAAAATCTCCTCCAGATTTTTTTCTGTTTCACCCACATATTTACTCACCACAGCAGATAATTCCACTTTATAAAGATCAATTCCCAGTTCAGCGGCAAATACCTGAGCCGCCATAGTCTTTCCTGTACCCGGCGCCCCCGCAAAAATCATGCTGACCCCGCGCCCATAGGGCATCTTCCGGTCAAATCCCCATTCCTCATAGACTTTATGCTTATGTTTTACCTGATTGCAGGCAGACAGAATGGTTTCCTTTTGAAATGCGGGCAGCACCAGATCCTCCCATCTGTATACAGTCGGCATCCTGACAGCCTTTTTCACCAGATTCTGTTTAAAAAGACTGTAGCAGCCTTTCCGCAGCAGCTCCCTGTCAATGACCTTCTTTCCCTGGCTTTTTGCCTCTCTCTCCGCATTCCTTAAAGCTTCCTTGATTCTTCCATAGGTGAAATGAAACAAATTGGCCATCTCTTCCACATGGATATCCTGATCAAGGGAATAATTCGTTCCCTCCTGTTTCCATACCTCCCTTTTTTCCAGCAGACTCAAATCACGGACTTCCAGCACCAGCCGCTTTGTCTCTTCCCCGGTCAGCTTGGTGGGAAGAGGATTCTGGCTGATGAGAAAGATGAGACCCTGCACCTGGGAAAGAGGCAGTATAAAGTCTTTCCTCCAGACCTCCAGCTCCTCTTTCTCATAATACTCCGGTATCATGACCACCGGTATTGCCTGAAATATCACGCATTCCAGCAGAATCCTGTCGGCCAGACGTTCCGGCGGCTCTCCGTGTACAGACATTTCCTCCAGCCTGATCAAATATGCCATCCGCCCCAGCCTGGCACAGGCCGTCTCCGCACAGAAACGTCTTCCGCTTCCCTCCGCTCCGTATAACTCCACCACCCGGATTCCTTCCTCTAATAGAGCGGCTGCATCCGGCTGCTGTCTGGTGAGAGGAGGCAACTTCTTATCCGGCTCCCATCTGGTAAGAATCCTCCTCAGCCTTTTGTCTTCCCCAAGATCCCATAAAAGAAAGGAGCGAATCCTGCTGTTTAATTGAAGACGCTGTTCCATAAAGGGGGAGGAGGATTCCGCACGCTGAAAAAACAGCTGCATAAGAGACGACTCTCCGCCAAAGGCTTCCCAAAGATGAAGCAATTCTGTTTTTTCGTGCCAGGCAATTTCCGCCAGCCAGGGAGTTAAGTAATTCCGTTCCCTGTCATCATGGAGGTAAGCACAGTCTCCACCCATATGGGGATTCAGTTCATAGCCCAGAGCCAGAAGCAGAACGTGGCGTTCAAAGGTTTTACACCCTAAAACCCGGCAAAGATATTCCAGGGGAATGAACAAGCCCTTTTCCAGTTCCTTCCCTGACTCTTCCCAAAAACTGTTTTCCTCTTTTTCCAGTTCCTGCGCCAGCCTTCCGGCTTCCTCCCCGTCTTTCTCCCGGGCAGAGTCCAATGACCGCAGAGATGCCAGCTTCATCTTTTGCGCCGTCAAATACCGGACGGCCTCTATGTATTGCTGTTGCGTAGATAATATCAATGTCTTCCCGCTCCTTTATCCTCAGCCGTTACGCATTCATTACCTTCCTGTAGATCTCCGCCAGTTCCCATCCCGGCTTCAGCCCCAGATCCCTTTCCAAAAGGGAAGTGAACCGTTCATATTCCGACTTAGCCAGTTTCAAATTCTGCATGGCTCCGTAACATTTCAAAAGGCTCCCCGCCAGTTCCTCCGAATAGCTGTTGATCATCATGGCATTTTTCAAAAACCGGATGGCCTCCGGATATTGTCCGGCTGCCGCCGATTCCTCTGCCAATACAGCACATCCCATGAAAAACCGGGTGTCATAATACTCCCTCTGTTCCGCAATCCTCTGATTGTCCATGTCCTCCAGATACCGGCCCCAATAAGTGGAAAAACGCTCCTTATGCAGCTTCAGTTCTTCTGTCTTTTTCTGATCAATCAAAGCACACAGACTGCGTATTTCCGCCAGATCCGTTTCTATGGTTTCCATACGGATGCAGTACAGCCGCTCTTTGTACTGGATTAAATCCTCCATATGATAGGCAGACAGTTCCTTTCGGATATTATAAAACATGTTGTGGAGCATGGTCACAGCATTATCCGGCAAATCCTCACTCCACAATTTCTGGAATAACTGTTTTCTTCCCACCGCACGCCCGTTAAGCTCCACCAGACAGGCGAACAGTTCGCTTCCCTTTCTCGTTCTCCAGGAAAGCGGCTTCTGCTCTTTTACCACCACCGCCTGAAAGTCTCCAAAAAAGGTCACTCTTAACGCCCCGGGCTTCTCCTGTTTTTTCTCATCCTCAAGGCGGTCTAAAATTGCAAGCTCCTCCTGTTTCAGATACGGAAGGCCGTACCGGTTCTCCTCCAATAAAAACATGGTGTTGCTGATCTGCTTTTCGTATTTAGAGGGATCCTCCTGATATTTCAGCAGACCCTTATAAAGTCCACGGTACATACCGTATTTATTTTCTTTTCCAAAGGAACTGTCTGCCCGGTTAAGGTATCGTTCCATCTTTTCCGGTATTCCTGACTTGTAGTAATACTGTGCTGCGATTCCCAGTACCTCCGGATCAGGGGGCGTTATATTCTGCTCCGGAAGCGGCTTTTCGCCCATGATATTTACATCTTCCTCCAGATACCGAACACAGCGGCCAAGAATCTGATCCCCGTCCCGTCCCAGAAGCTCACTGCCGTACACCTCCATCACTTTTATAATCAAGGCGGTATATCCGATGTCCACAGCCTGTCTGACAGCCTGGAAACAATCCTTTTCTTCCAGATAATACTCCGCTGTTTTCCTGGCAAGCTCCGCCTGCAGGGCACTGTCGGCTCTTTCCTTGAGAAACAGACGGATCGCTTCATGGTGGCAGATTCTGCCGACTCCATTCTTTCCGCAGGAAAGGAGAAGATTTTTTTTCAAAAGACTTCGGATCATGGCTCCTGAATTGTTCTTTTGCAGGACACGGTCACAAATCTCCTGCTTCAACTCCAGCATGCCCGACGTACTGATCAGAAAGTCCTTTTCTTCCCCTGAAAGCTCCTGGAATATTTCACTGGACATGAAACTGTTAATCATGGAATCCTGAAACAGATAAGACCAGTTGACAGCTTCACCGTTCAGCTGACGTTTCTCTATACAGAGAAGAGCCAGAACCAGTCCGGCGGGCCATCCTCCTAACATTCCGGCACATTGTCCAAGAATCCTTTTTGCTTCCTCCCCGTTACAGCTTAGCATCTTCCCTGCCAGAGTACGCTGTTCTTCTTCCGCAAAGGCAAGATCAGTCTCATCCAGAAGCAGGCAGGTTCCCTTCATCACATGCCGGAACATAAAATCCGGCACACTGCCCCTGGTGATAAAAACCAGCTTTAAATTCTCCGGAAGACTGGAAGCCATCTTCTTAAATATATCCATGATTTTATCATTGCGGATCGCTTCCAGTGAATCAAAAACCATCACATACCGGCGATTTTCATCTTGTTCAAGCTGTTCACAAGCCTTTAAAAGTATATGAAGAAAACGGGTCTGTACGCCCTCCGGTTCAGAGGAAGGCTGATATTCTTGAAATATCCCGAAAAACAGGCAGTCGAGATAAGACAGGAACTTCCACACATCATTATCGGAGGAATCCAGAGTATACCAAAAGGATGCCGCGGAACACCTCTGACAATACTGTCTGATAAGCTCTGTCTTTCCATATCCCGCCTTCCCGTGAAGCATCATAATAGAAGCCTCTGTATGAAGAAGCTTTTTCAGCAATTCTGTGCGTTCCAGGCTATACCTGCATTCTTTGGGATGTAATTTTTTTTGTTTTAAAAGCTGAATTGAATGTTTTTCCATAGTCAAATGCCCTTTTGCCTATATGAATCACTACGGATGGCTGGAGCCGCCTCCACCCATACCTTTTCCTAATATGCTCAACAGAGAAAGTGGATCTTCGGACGCACTGCCTGACGAACTGTCCGGGGCTTCTGAACTCCCGCCCTGTGCCTGTCCAACTCCGCTGATGGCATCGAAGAGTCCGCCTCCAAGGCTGGCAAGCTGGCCTATCGCACCCAGAATACCAAGAATGCTGCTTACCAATTCAAAAAGGCCGCCCAAAAGACTCAGTATGTCGCCTGCATTGCCCCCCGAACTCCCATCATTGATTCCAGCCAATGCCCCTTGGACTCCGGCTGGGCTCTCTTCTGTCCCGGCTGGTACATCTTCCACGTTCTGTTCTTCTGAAGTGTTGTCCGTAGATGCGATCATATCCACCAGGTCTTCTACTTCTCCATTGGCTCCGGCTGGTCCTTCCTCGGCTCCGGCTGGCGCATCTTCCACATTCGGCTCCTCCGAAACGTTATCCGAAGATGCGATCATATCCACCAGGTCTTCTACTTCTCCATCCGCTCCGGCTGGTACATCTTCTATATTATTCTGTTCTTCTGAAGTGTTGTCCACAGATGCGATCATGTCCACCAGGTCTTCTACTTCTCCATTGGCTCCGGCTGGTCCTTCCTCGGCTCCGGCTGGCGCATCTTCCACATTCGGCTCCTCCGAAACGTTATCTGAAGATGCGATCATATCCACCAGGTCTTCTACTTCTCTATCCGCTCCGGCTGGTCCTTCCTCGGCTCCAGCTGGCGCATCTTCCACATTCGGC
>NZ_JASGFH010000009.1:0-161206 GCF_047605665.1 Lacrimispora sp.
GGTTTGCTTTTGATATTTTTGATGAGGCGCTAAAGAAAACAAGAAAAACATCTGAATTTTTTGAAATTCTTAATAGAAGAGTAATTTCGTATCCTAGAAATCCATTATTCCCAGATTTAGGGCTACATACTATTATCGCTGATAAACTGGTGATGCATTTATTCTGGAAGAAGGAAATGATACAAATATAGTAAGTCCTATTCATAATGATTTTATTATTATGACTAATTTTCCAAATGGGGATTTTAAGGAAGCAAATTATAATAAAGTATATGGTATAGGTGCTGATAGATATATTTGTGCTCATGAATATATTCATAATAATATTCATAGCTTTGGAATAAATGAAGCCTTTGAAGTTTTAAGTAAAACTAGTCAGAAGAATACTCTGTGTTCAATAGTATATGAACCATTAAAAAATGAAATTTATATTAGTTTTAAAAAAGATTTAAGCAAAAGATGGAAAATTTCTATTATCGAAAAAACGATCCAATCATTGGATGGATTTTTAAGTAATAGTAAAATTCAATTTACAAATGAAGAAATATTTGTGAACGATCTTATTAGCTTATATAAGTGAAAACCACTTAGATAAAGAAGATCAATTGAGTAGCCAAATCAGCCAACAATATCTCAATAAAATTTTATTTATAGTACATAAAAATTCATTAGAAATGAGGCTGTATTATGAGTTCTTCTCTTTCCTGCCATCAACAAAAGGACAATGAAAATGTAAAGCGCTTACGTCAGTTAATAAAGGAGTTGCCCCATTTTTGTGGAGATTTTTTTCACGAACTTGAGCCTCGAACTTCCTCACGGACTAGAATTGCTTATGCATACGATCTAAAAGTATTTTTTGATTTTTTACTGAAAGAAAACCCTATAATAAGCAAGCTCACTGTTCAGGATATTACCCTGGACTATTTAGATGAGTTATGCGTTTTAGAATATATGGAATATTTAAAATACCGTTTTAATGACAAAAGTCAAGAGATTTCCAATAAAGAACGAGGAATAATGAAAAGGAGTGGTCTAACACAGGTCACTCCTTTTCCATTACATAAAATGATGTTTTTTACGACGCTATCTTTTACAGTATGTGCAACTGTCGTCCTCAGGAACAGGTCCTAAAATACAAGTTAATGAGTAACTCTGCCACCTTGGAATATTTACTTCTTTATGAAATCAGAAGATTTATTTATAAATTATATGGTATAATCTATAAAGGAAATCCTAGAACCCCAAATGATTCTTTAAGTATAACTGAAAGGAAAATTTCAATGAGCAAAAAGAACAAACTACAGAAAAAACAAATGAAAGTACAAGCTATTCCAGCCTCAGATTTTCTTGTGGAAGATAATAACTTTCACAATAGCTTAGGTGAAAAATTAAACGCTCTAATTACTCTATATGGGCAAATTCAAGAGGAAATACGCTTTCGACAAAAGCGAGGAGATGATGCGGTGTATCCCGCTTATACCATGCTAATTGCCGCATTGGGTATTCAGTCCCTGCAAAACATACTAGATATTAACATGATAACAATTTTATTGGCACTTATTATTCCAATCATTGCTTTGACAGGAGTACAAAGAGGTCATCAGGAGCATAAAATGCTCGCCTCAGCTAGGGGATATTCTTCATATTTAGAACACCAGATTAACTTGTTGTGTAAAGAAAAGTTTGCTTTATGGAATTCCGGTTACATAGAGAAATATATAGCTTCCATGAAAGTAATATCCAGCAAAAAACTAAAGACGTCACAGTTGCTGACTTTTATTAGCTCTATTGCTCCAGTGGTTCTTAGCACACCAATTGCATTCCGAACACTTTATAATTTGTATATTGCTGATAAGGATACTTTCTGGACAAGTCTAAATTTTATAATTGCTTTAGGAGTTATGCTTATTATCTATGTTGTTATTATGCTTATTTTAATATGGAATGAGTGTATAAAATTCACACAAAATGAGATCATACGTAGGGAATCCGCTATATTCCCTCAAGAGTTAAAAGAAAAGCCATTTCCATTTCATTTTGAGTAAATTTCATTTTGTATGGCTCCATAATTAGTGGAAGAGGAGCCCAGAAACATATCCACCAGTTGCACCAGGAGACCAATAGGAAAGGAGAGGAACCCCAAACGTTCATTAAACCAGGAATATAAATCATCAATATAGATCTGAAAAAAGTCATCACTGGGAATGAATAACTCTTATATTTTATCTGACTATCCGTAACCAAATCAGCCAACACCAATACAGGAGCAGATAATACAAGACAAAAAGAAAGCAGTAAGGATAAAAACAGACGTTTTAATTTCATAAAAGGCCCCCAAACTACAGGGAAGACTGAATTGACATAAAAGCATAGAAATGCTAAGATAAAGTGGTAGAGACTTCCAACTATTCGCGAAACAACACTTTAACGAATAGTTGGAGCAAGAAATCACTTTCCATGTACATTTTCTATATATGTTTTACTGTTTATTTATCAAATAACTATTGCTGAAAAACAATTATCATTATCTCTTCCTGACCTATCCTTTCCTACATTTAGATATCATCTATTCTTATATCTAAACAAATACTAACCATTCTTATCTGTCTTTAACAATCGAAACTTAAATGCTTCATACAGATATAACTTTTTTTACAGCGCTCTACATTTTAAATTAAGCAAACAATTTAATTAACATCATTAAAATCATAAATCAAAATCAGACATTAAAATTTACTAGAAATGAGGCCAGATTATGAGTTCTTCTCTCTCCTACCATCAGCAAAAAGACATCGAAAATGTAAAGCACCTGCGTCAGTTAGTAAAAGAACTTCCTCGTTTCTGCGGAGATTTTTTTCGAGGAATTGAGCCTCGTACATCTTCACGTACCAGAATCGCTTATGCATACGATTTAAAAGTATTCTTTGATTTTCTGTTGAAGGAAAACCCTGTGATAAGTAAGCTTACAATTCAGGATATTTCCCTGGATTATTTAGATGAGCTCCGTGTCGTAGATATTGAAGAATATATGGAATATTTAAAATACCGTTTTAATGACAGAAATCAGGAAGTCACTAACAAAGAACGGGGAATCATGAGGAAAATATCCTCTTTAAAGAGCTTTTATAATTATTATTACCGGAATGAAAGACTTAAAAACAATCCGGCTTCCTTAGTTCAGCTTCCAAAACTTCACGAAAAGGAAATTATCCGTCTGGATGTCGATGAAGTGGCGTTTCTGCTGGATGAAGTGGAAAGCGGAGAAGCTTTGACTGAAAAGCAGAAATCCTACCATGCCAAGACAAAGGTCCGTGATCTGGCTCTGTTGACATTGATGCTGGGTACGGGTATCCGCGTATCAGAGTGTGTGGGCTTAGATATCAATGACATTGATTTTAAAAATGGTGGGATTCGCATACATAGAAAAGGTGGAAAAGAAGTTACCGTATACTTTGGCTCTGAGGTTGAAGATGCGCTTCTTGATTATCTGGAAGAACGGGACCGCATCATACCGCAGGAAGGCCACGAAAGCGCCCTCTTCCTTTCCATGCAGAACAGGCGTATCGCTGTACGGAGCGTTGAAAACCTGGTTAAAAAATACTCCCGATTAGTGACTCCTCTAAAAAAGATCACCCCCCATAAGCTGCGCAGCACCTATGGAACCAACCTTTATCAGGAGACAGGGGATATCTATCTGGTTGCAGATGTTTTAGGCCATTCTGATGTAAATACGACAAAGAAGCATTATGCTGCACTGGAGGATGAACGCCGCAGAAGTGCCAGAAATAAAGTGAAGTTAAGAGAAATTTAAAAGCGGATACCACATACGGGTCCGCTTTTCCTTTAACCTTATTCTTATAACCTTAATTTCATTTCATATTCTACATTAAGTTCTGAATATATGAATACTGTTTTCTTTATCAACATTAAATCCTGGACATATGAATGCTGCTTTCTTTATCAACATCAAGTCCTAAGTATATAAAGGTCGCTTTCTTTATCAACATCAAATCCTGAGTATATGAATACTGCCCTCTTTATTAAGCTTAACAAGAATTGTAGCTATAACAGGCAATATCAACAGTCCTAAGACTCCCATCATCTGCGCTCCCACAAACATAAGAATAAGGGTCACAATGGGATGCAGACCTATTTGCTGGCCAATAATCTTAGGTTCTAATATCTGTCTGACTACAGTTATAAAGACATAGAGAAACAGCATTCCCAAGCCGGTTTTTGTATCGCCCATGGAAAATGCAATGATGGACCATGGCAAAAGAATAGCTCCGGTGCCGAGAATCGGCATAATATCAATCAAAGCTACGATTCCACCCAGCAGAAACGGTGTGGGAACACCCAGAAGCTTGAATCCAAGAGATAATTCAACAAAGGTGATAGAAATAATCAAAGCATAAGCTCTCACAAACTTACCCAATGATCCGATCACATTATCCTTCAGATTGATTATAATGTCCCTCCGGTCTTCATTGAACTGGCTTATAAGGAAATTACCGATCTTATAATAATCTATTGTGAAGAAAAAGGATGAAACAATAGTAAAAATAACTTTTATCAACAGAGTGGGAACTTGGCTGGCCAGTCCGGTCACCATACCAACTGCCTTAGCAGAGATATTGGAAATATAGGAAAAAACAGACTGCCCGATTTGATTGATAAAGACATCCAGATCAATTCTGAGGCTCGGAAAACGTTCAGTCAGATTATCCGTTACCGCTTGAAGAGCCGGCAAAAGGGTTCCTTTATAAAGAGCCGGAAGGCCGTTAAATAGCGTGCTGATAAAACCGAAGAATCTGGCTCCGATCAAAGTGATTACAAGAGTTACCAGGCTGTAGAATATGAGGAGGACAAAAATACATAAAATAGTCCTGTTTATCCTTGTTTTTTCCTTCAATGAATCAATGACATTGCGAAAAGACATGGCAATCACCAGTCCGATCACAAATGGCATCAGTAATGGAAAAACATATTTAATTCCGGCATACACAATGATCAGTAAAATAGCCCCAAACACACAATGGATTATGAACGCTTTTTGTTTTTCTAAACTCATAAACTAAGAATACCTTTCCGGTTCTGAAATTTGCAGGAATCTGCAAGAGAAACTCATTTTAATATCCGATTCATGGATATAAGACCGCCGTTAATTTGATTAGCGGGCAGGGACTGAAACCATATTTCGACACAATCCATGGTTGTATTATATCGCTAATCTGGCTTATGTCAAGCAGTACCGTTCTCTTCTCTCTTTTTTTATGCAAAATGCCTTCATTTTTATGATCTTATGAAAGGGTATGCATATATTCTTCCGCCTCATTCCAGTTAACGACAAAAGATGTCCCTTTCTGACAAAAAACAGAACAAGAAGGATTTGCCGTATCTCCGTCGGGATCATACTGGCACCGGGCTATTACCTCTTCCTCATTGTGACACGCATCATAATGGGAAAATGACAAGGAAATGTTCCCTCTTCCCCCTGACAAAGTCATCAGCTCTTCTCCGTAATTCATGAAGGAAGCCACAGGAGCCAGTCCGGTTATAACAGTTCTTCCATTTCCCGGCTGAATCGGAGTCTCAGCACGGCCGTAATACTTCGCAATGTCATTTAGAACCCTTCCGGCCAGGGAATCGGGGACAGATATGGAGAATCTGTAATACGGCTCCAGAAGAAGGTTCTTGGCCTTCATAAGCCCCTGGCGAATCGCCCGGTAAACTGCCTGGCGGAAGTCTCCGCCCTCAGTATGTTTAATATGGGAAATCCCATCAATCAGAATGATTTTCACATCCGTCAACTCTGAACCTGTTAATACTCCCTTATGAATGGTTTCAAAAACATGAGTCCGCACCAGATTCTGATAATTAATTCCCAGCCTGTCCACATGACATCGGCTGTCAAAGGAAATACCTTCTCCCCTTGCTCCAGGCTCTATCCTCAACGCTGCTTCAGCATAGTGGCGGAGAGGTTCGAAGTGTCCATATCCCATTACTGGCTCTGCCACTGTTTCTTTATATACAACCTCAGGTCGGTCAAAGGATACGGGGATATTAAACCGCCTTAAAACAGTCTGCTCTAATACTTCAAGCTGGATTTTACCCATAATATTCACTTTTAACTGCCTTAAAGCTTCTTCCCATACTACACCGAGGGCAGGGTCTTCTTCCTCTAAAACAGAAAAAGCCTGCAGTGCCGTTCTGTCGGGAATATCGGGCGGATATATGACTCTGGCTTGAAGCGCTGGCTGAAGGGTGGGTACAGCTCTGTCTTGGCACTCTCCAAGCCCCTGGCCCGCTTTGCTGCTCCTAAGCCCTGTAACAGCCACTACATCCCCTGCAGAGGCCTCAGAAACGGTATAAAAGCGTTCTCCCTGAAATACCCTTATCTGATGAACCTTCTCACCTTCTAACAAGGGTTCCCGGACTTTCAGCTTTCCGCTTAAGACTTTTATATAGGTCATTCGCTCTCTTTGATCATCATAACGAATCTTAAACGCCTTTCCCTTAAAAAGAGCATCCTCCTGTTCCTGATAAAGTGTCTCTGTCAGGCAGTAAAAAGCATGCAAAAACTGATCGATTCCATCCCCTGACAAAGCACTGCCTCCAAAGCAGGGAAACATACGGCGGTTTTTGATCTGAGAGATCAAAGCCGGTTTAAAAGAATCAAAGGTCAAAGTGCCTTCCAGCCACTGTTCAAGCAAGTTCTCGTCCCATTCAGAAGCGTTATTAATAATATCCTCCGTGAAGGTGCTTTCCTTTCCGTTCTCAAGGCAAATGCTGTTAAAATCCAGAATATCTTCAGAAAAACGCTCCTGAACCTCTGTTAAAGTCCTTTCATAAGAGGCAGACAGAATATCCAGTTTATTGATAAATAAAAAGACAGGTATTTTATAATGTTCCATCAAATTCCAGATAGTTTCTGTATGGCCTTGGATTCCATCGGTTCCGTTAATGACCAGGACTGCGTAATCCATCACCTCTAAAACCCGCTCCATTTCAGCAGAAAAATCGGTATGTCCCGGAGTATCAATCAGATAATAGGTATGATCACCATGAGAAAAGGAGGCCATATCCGAGAAAATAGTAATTCCTCTGGCTTTCTCTATGTCGTCATGATCCATACAGGAATTTTTTGCATCCACCCTTCCCAGAGTTCGGATGATATGTTCTTTATATAAGATCTGTTCTGAAAACGTAGTTTTTCCGGCATCCACATGTGCCAGAATTCCAAAAGTCACCTTCATATTATATCTGATCCTTTAACTTTAAAATAATGGAAAGCCTGTTCCCTCTTCTCACGGCTTAACACTACCACTATTCTAAGTTATTATCTATATAAAATCAACGTTTTTGAAATAATCAGTCAGAGTCTGTTATAAAGTACATGACTGTCAGGTACTGGCCGCTGTGAATAATGTCTTCTTTTAATCCGTTCATATTTTTTAATTCTTTCATATACTGGGCTGTAGTCAGGCCGCTGTTTTCCCTGTACCTTTCTGAAATACTCCACAGGCTTTCGCCTCTTTGTATCTCAATACTGGTATAATACTTCTCCGCTGCTTCTCTTTCCATCTCCCCTGCCATGGTATTCATAATGGAATTTCCTAAAAAACCTGCCCCCAGCAAAACAATAATTGATAATGTAATTAACTGCTTCATCATGCATATACCTCCTGTATGACTATCCGACCAAGAACGTATGTTCCTTTGCTATGTTCATATCATATCATTGCGAACGTATGTTTGTCAAATGTTTTTTCGCTTTTTTCGAACAAAGGTTTGCTTTTTCTCCAAACATATGTTACTATAGTTTTAATGACAAAGGAACGAGGAGGCGGTGTTATGGCTCAGGACAAAATTACACCTAAACAGCAGGAAATTTTAGAATATATAAAAGAGACGATATTAAAGAAGGGATATCCACCGGCAGTAAGGGAGATCTGTGAAGCGGTTCATTTGAAGTCAACATCTTCCGTTCATTCCCATTTAGAAACCCTGGAGGATAAGGGATATATAAGAAGAGACCCTACAAAGCCCCGGACCATCGAGATCATTGATGACTGCTTTAATCTGACCAGGCGCGAAGTTGTGAACGTGCCGGTTCTTGGAACTGTAGCAGCCGGACAGCCTCTTTATGCAGAAGAAAACATTGAAAATTACTATCCCATTCCAGCGGAACTGCTTCCCAACGCGGAAACCTTTATGCTGCGGATAAAAGGAAACAGTATGATCAATGCCGGTATTCTGGAAGGGGATCAGATCATCGTGGAGCAGTCTCCTACCGCTCATAACGGAGATATTGTTGTTGCATTGGTGGATGACTCAGCCACTGTAAAAAGATTCTTTAAGGAGAACGGCCGCTACCGCCTGCAGCCGGAGAATGATACCATGGAACCGATTATTGTAGATCAGATTCAGATATTAGGAAAAGTAATCGGTTTGTTTCGTCTGGGAATTCATTGATGTGCCATACATATAGTGGCAATATCAAATAGAAAAAGGCATTGGTTTACATAAAATATTTATGTAAACCAATGCCAGATAAAATAAAAAACGGTTTAATCAAATAAACCGTTTTCTGCTCCAAAAGTTAAAATCATACAGCCATATGCTGTCTTACCGTCTGATTCTTCACTTCAAAAACTTCAAATTTTATCGTTTTACTTCAACCCTTCCAGTTCCTCAACTGCAATCGTCTTTCCGTCTCTCCAGATTCTTTCCAGATCGTAGAATAAGCGGTTTTCCCGATCAAAAACGTGGACAATGATATCACCGTAATCCATGAGGATCCAGTTTGCAGTCTGATAGCCTTCCATTTGCTTACAGATATAGCCTCTTTTTCCCAGCTCCTCTTCCACATTGTCAACCATGGCCTGAACCTGATTGACATTCATGCCGCTGGCAATAATAAAGTAATCTGCCATGACAGATACCTTGCGGATATCGATTACGCTGATATCCTCACCCTTTTTATCTGATAAAGCCTCATAGGCGACTTTCACCATTTCAATTGACTCATTCATTCTTGCTCTCCCTTCTTTTCATCGTGAACCTGCTTATAATAAGCATATGCCTGTTGTGACATAGAGTCCACAAAGCTTCCTTTCCCTTCCAGATATTCCAGAGTCCCTTTCAAAATCCGATAAACACATTCATCCAGGTCTTTAAATGCCATGGGACGTACAAAGGATAAGTCCTCTGCCCTGTCTCTTCTGGGTTCAATATAATCGGCTGTAAAGACAATCTTTTCCAGCAGGGACATCTTCGGCCTTCCGGTGGTATGCCAGCGGATGGCGTTTATTACGTCTTCGTCTTTTATTTTATATTTATGCTCTGCCAGCCACGCTCCATATTTGGCATGAAGCACTGCCGGTGCTTTCCGTTCATCATCGGTCAGGGAAATAGATTCTCTGGCGCACTTTTTTATTATTTCTTCATCTCTGTAATGCTTGGCGCAGTCGTGGAGTAAACCGGCTAATTCCGCCTTATCCAAATCAACGCCATAACACATTGCCAAAGCTGCTGAAGTAAAAGATACGCTGATTGTATGCTCATAGCGGAATGGATTTAATTTCCCTCTCAATTCATTCCGCAGATTTAAAATATTCTCTTTCATGCTTCCGCCTCCTGATACAGGCCATGTGCCTGAATATAATCCGCAACTTTCTGAGGCACAAACGCTTCAATGGACTGTCCATTGGCAATCATCTGACGCAATTGAGCAGATGAAATATCCATTTCCTCACAATGCAGGATACGGATATCAGAATCGTATAGGGAGGAAAGATGGGCAATCTGGCTGTCCATGGAACGGTTTGCTTTGTCATATTCCCGGCCCGCCACCAGTATGACTGCCTGTGCCAGTACCCTGGCCGGTTCATACCAGCTTTCTATTTCATACAGGGAATCAGCCCCAATGATAAAATAAAAGGTGTGTTCCGGATATTCTTCTCTCAGCAAGCCGAGAGTCTGAGCCGTATAGGTGTTCCCGTTGCGGCTTATTTCAAAATCAGAACAGAGAAACCCTTCATGCTCCTTTACCGCAAGCTCTGTCATGGCCAGACGCATGGCGCCTTCTGTCACATGGTGGTTTCGCTTGTGGGGAGGCGTGCCGGAGGGCATATACCAGACCTGATTCAGTCCATATTCCCTGTATGCCTGATCTCCCAGCATCAGGTGCCCGTTGTGTATTGGGTCAAAAGTGCCTCCCATAATACCTATTTTACTCATAATATTCCACTCCCTGACTCAAAGGGAAGCAGGATTATTTGGGAAGTACAATCTTTCTCTTGCTTTCCTCTTTTGCCTGCTTATAAAGGACGATCCGCCTTCCGATTACCTGAACAACCTCAGAATGAGTGCGCTCAGACAGTACGGCAGCTATGCTGCTTCCATCATCCAGACAATTTTTCAGTACCGTAATTTTTATTAATTCCCTGGCCTCCAGCGCCTCTGCAATGGCAGTGGTTATTTCCGGAGTCAGGCTGGATTTTCCGATCTGAAAGACCGGATCTATATTCATCGCCAATCCTTTTAAATAGGATCTCTGCTTACTTGTCATAATATTCTCCCTGACATGATTTCCCTAAGAAAATCGGACTTCCTTTCTATTTATAATAATCGAATTCAAGACCGTACATGCGGACCGTGTCACCTTCCTGGATTCCCGCCTGCTCCAGCTCTTCTAAAATTCCGTTGTCCTTTAAAAAATTCTGGAAGAAACGGAAGCCTTTTTCAGATTCAATATTGGTATAGCCCAGCATCTTATCAATACGGGGACCTTCCACAACATATACTCCGTCATCTGTCACTTCAACTGTATAGGGAAGCTGTTTTTCAACCAGACCGCGCAAATCAAACTCTTTTTCAAAAATAACAGGGCTTAAATTTACGGTCTGAAGCAGCTCAGAAACAGCGTAGAGAAGTTCCCTGACTCCTTGTCCGCTGACTGCCGATATGGGGAAAACCTTGATTCCCTGAGGCTCGAATTCTGCTTTAAGCTTTTCAATCGGGTTTTCATCCTCTCCATAGACAGCATCCATCTTATTGGCTGCAATGATCTGGGGACGCTGTAACAGCTCCGGATTATAGGACCCAAGTTCCTTGTTGATAGCATGGATATCCGCAATGGGATCTCTGCCTTCTGTAGAAGCGGCATCTACTACATGTACCAGGACTCTGGTACGCTCAATGTGGCGAAGGAAATCATGTCCCAGCCCCACACCTTCTGAAGCGCCTTCAATCAGTCCTGGAATGTCGGCCATGACGAAACCCTTTCCGCCGTCTAAGTCCACCACACCTAAGTGGGGATTTAGAGTAGTAAAGTGATAGTTGGCTATCTTAGGCTTTGCATTGCTGACTCTGGAAAGAAGGGTGGACTTTCCCACATTCGGAAATCCAACCAGTCCCACATCCGCAATGACCTTCAGTTCCAGTTGAACCCAGAGTTCCTGGGCCTGCTGCCCTGGCTGGGCATACTTAGGCGCCTGCATAGTAGGTGTAGCGAAGTTCATATTACCCTGACCGCCTCTTCCGCCTTTTAAGATCACTTCTCTGCGGTTTTCTCCGGACATGTCGGCAATGACTTTTCCTGATTCAAAGTCCTTAATTACAGTTCCTTCCGGAACCTTGACGATCAGGCTTTCTCCGTCTTTTCCATGACAGCGGCGCTTTCCGCCTGGCTCTCCATCTTTTGCAGCATACTTGTGGATATGGCGGAAATCACTTAAGGTGTTTAAGCCTTCATCCACCTCAAATATAAGGTCACCGCCTCTTCCTCCGTCACCGCCGTCAGGACCGCCGCAGGGAACATACAGTTCCTTCCGGAAACTGACATGGCCATCGCCGCCCTTTCCGGACCTGATAAATATTTTTGCTCTATCGGCAAACATTCATTCACCTATTTCCTTTCTTTATCATTGCCCATGCATTCTGGGCATAATGGTATACCCGCAGGGTGCTCCTTTTATCGCAAAAAACGGCTCCATACGTCAAGGTATGAAGCCGGTCCAATTATTCGTTGATTACTTTTGGATAAACAGAAACCTGCTTTTTGTCTCTGCCTTTTCTCTCAAATCTTACAACGCCATCCACTAATGCGAATAAAGTGTCATCGCCTCCGCGGCCTACGTTAACGCCTGGGTGAATGTGAGTTCCGCGCTGTCTGTAGAGGATATTGCCAGCTAATACAAACTGACCGTCAGCTCTCTTGGCGCCTAATCTCTTGGACTCGGAATCTCTACCGTTCTTTGTAGAACCAACACCCTTTTTATGAGCGAAAAATTGAAGGTTCATCTTTAACATTGCTTACACCTCCTCAAATAGGATTTTAATATATGGTTCTCCATATTCTTCCTCTATATTCTGCAATCCGAATACGAGAGAATTCATAAGGAGCTGTGATTCTGAACCGGCATCTGAAGTAAAACGGAATAGAAAGGAACCTGATGTTTCCTCTTCCTCCACTTCAAAGGAATCTTCTGTAAAATGCTCCACACTGTTAGCCATGTTAAAGGTAAGAGCCGACACTGCGGCACAAACCAGTTCCTGTCCATCCTGCGGATCATCTGCCAGGCCTGCATGTCCCAGCATCCGGATTCCTGTGTAATGCTGTCTGGAATCAGCAAATACGGTTACTCTTATCATAATTAAGCGTTGATCTTTTCGATCTTAACCTGTGTATAAGACTGTCTGTGACCATTTTTCTTATGGTATCCACTTTTTCTCTTATACTTGTAAACAATAACTTTTTTAGCCTTGCCTTCTTTCACAACTGTACCTGTTACGGTAGCACCTGCTACGGTTGGGCAGCCAACGGATAACTCTCCATTGTTTACAACAAGTACCTGGTCAAATGTGACAGCTTCACCAGCGTCAACGCCAAGCTTCTCTACTTTAATGATATCGCCTTCCGCTACTTTGTACTGCTTACCACCTGTTGCAATAATCGCGTACATATGGCACCTCCTATTATCATTACTCGCCAACTTCGGTGCTCCTTAAAAAGGAGGCTTTCAGACCTCATTGTGCGGCATACTGTATTAATATAGCACTCCTCAAGAGTCGTGTCAATATTTTTTTAATAAAATAAGGAAAATTTCACCTGCTGTCTCAGCCGTTCTTCCAGGTTGAAGGAGAAAAGAGCAATAGCATGGGGAATATTTCCAGACGCCCTGCCAGCATGGCAAACATCATGGCATATTTGGACAAGGGAGAAAAGCCGGAAAAGTTCTGTACGGGACCGGCTTCACCAAGCCCTGGACCTATGTTGTTAAGGGAGGCTGCAGCTACCGTAAAATTTGTCATAAAATCAAAATTATCCAGGCTAACTACCAAAAAGGTGAGGGTGAAAATTACAACGTACGCGCCCATAAACGTATTGATGGACCGGAGTACATTGTGCTCAACAGGTTTTCCATCCAGCTTCAGCACTTTGATGCTTCTTGGATGAATCATGGACTGCAGCTCTTTTCTGACCGCTTTTAAGAGGATAAGAACCCTGGATATTTTGATACCGCCTCCCGTGCTGCCTGCACAGGCCCCGGTAAACATGAGCACTACAAGGATTGCTTTTGAAAATTCCGGCCACAAATTAAAGTCCACGGTAAAGTATCCGGTAGAGGTGATGATGGAACCCACCTGGAATGCGGCGTGGTGAAATGCGATAAAAATATTTTCAAAATCATTTCTTAAATCCAGAGTGATGAACAGGATCGAAACTCCGATCACACCCAAATAAGTCCTGACTTCCTCGCTTTTTAACCCGGCCATGGGATTGCGGCTTAAGAGCAGATAATATGAATGAAAGTTTACCCCAAACATGATCATAAATACGGTGACAACACCCTGAAGATAATAGCTGTCATAAAATGCCATGCTGTTGTTTTTAATGCCGAATCCTCCGGTGCCCGCCGTACTGAAGCTGATTGCCAGAGAATCGAAGGCAGTCATACCTCCGGCGAAAAGCAAAAAAAACTGCAGCACTGTCATGACCAGATATATCTTATAGAGAATCTTGGCAGTTGATTTTACCTTTGGCACCAGCTTTCCTACGGAAGGTCCCGGACTCTCCGCTTTCATAATATACATATTGTAGCCGCCTGCAAGTGGGAGGATGGAAAGAATGAATACCAGAACTCCCATTCCGCCGATCCAATGAGTGAAACTTCTCCACATGATCATGCATCTGGGAAGGGATTCCACATCAGACAGTATGCTGGCTCCGGTGGTGGTGAAACCGGATACGACTTCAAATAAGGCATTTTCAAAACGGGGAATTTCGCCGCTTAAGTAGAGAGGAAGTGCACCAAAAAAACTTAAGGCAATCCAGCTTAAAGCGACGGAAACAAACCCTTCTTTTGCAAAAAACACCATATTTTCAGGTTTTTTATAGGTGCAAAGGCGCCCGACAGCCCCGCAGGTAATGAGAACAGCTAAAAACCACAGACCGCTGATTTCCCTGTAAATCAAGGCAATCGCCAGAGGAAGCAGCATAAAGGCGGCTTCCATAATCAGAATCCAGCCCATAAGGTAAATAATAATTTTTTTGTTCATAACTCTCCCGCTTTTTCCTACTTTAGTATATCTTTTAAATCATTCAGCCCTGTCACAGTGGTGACTACAATCACACGGTCATCTTCCTCTATGGTGTCTTTTCCTCTGGGGCTGATGAACTGGCCCTTGCGGATGATGTATGCCACCAAAAGGTTTCTTTTAAGCTCCAGCTTTTCCAAAGGGATTCCCACAATGGAGGGCTCATTGGCAACCCTGAATTCCAGAGCTTCCGCCTTGTCTGCCACAATTTTATAAAGCCGTTCCACATTGCTTCCCATGGAATTTTGCATGGCCCGGACGTATTGGAGAATGATCTCAGCCGTAATCAGCTTAGGATAAATAACACTGCCTAAGTTCATGGAATTGATGACGTCTTCAAAAGCAATCCGGTTCACCTTTGTGATGAGCTTTGCCTTTGACTGGCTTGCCGCATAGAGGGAAAGCATGATATTCTCTTCGTCAAAACCGGTCAGGGCGGCAAAGGCAGCCGTATCCCTGATGCCCTCCTGTATCAGCAGGTCCTGATGAGAGGCATCCCCATGGATGATCATTGCCTTGGGGAGAATTTCACTCAGTTCATGGCAGCGCTCTATATCCTGTTCCAGAATCTTTATTTTTATCTTCGTGTGCTCCAGAATCTTTGCCAGGTAATACGTGATTTTTCCCCCGCCCACCAGCATGGCTGTTTTTACTGTGGTGTTGTCGATTCCGACCTGCTTAAAGAACGCGCTGGCATCGGCATGGGAGGCCATAAAAGAGATTTTGTCCCCTGCCGACATGACGGAATTTCCGTCAGGGATGATGACATCATGTCCATGTTCAATGGCGCAGATTAAAACATTGCAGTTAAGCTTTGTGAGCACCTCTTTCACACTCATATTATGGAGGACAGAGTTATTGGGAACAAGAAATTTCAGTACTTCAATTCTCCCCTTTTCAAAGGTATCGATTTTAATTGCCGAGGGGAAGCGAAGGAGCCTTGATATCTCCAATGCAGCGGCCATTTCCGGATTAATAGCCATGGACAGACCGAGCTCATCTCTGATGTAATTGATTTCAGCACCGTATTCCGGGTTGCGGATTCGTGCAATGGTACGGCAGTTTCCTGCTTTTTTGGCAATCAGGCAGCAGAGCATGTTAAGCTCATCTGAGTTGGTCGTGGCGATCAAAAGGTCTGTTTCCTGAATCCCTGCCTCGATCTGCACTTTGTAAACCGCACCATTTCCGACAACTCCCATGACGTCGATTCTTTCCGTAATGGTATTGATCACGCGGGCGTTTTTATCGATGATCACAATATCATGATTTTCGCGGTTTAACTGTTCAGCCAGGGTAGTCCCCACTTTTCCGCAGCCTACAATAATAATTTTCATAATAAAACCCTCTCCTTATATCTGCGATACCTGTTCATAAAGGGGTTTGCGTATTTTTTTCCTGGTCACTTCCACCAGATTTAATTTCGTCATTTCAACGACCGTTGTTTTGACCGGGTCCTTGGAAAAGATTTCTTTCAGGCGTTCCATTAAGGCCTTTTTATCCTCTTCTGCTTCCATATCTATAAAATCGATAATAATGATGCCGGATATATTTCTCAGCCGAAGCTGGTGTCCGATCTCCTGGGCAGCTTCCAGATTTATTTTCATAATGGTATCACGCAGGGTCTTTTTCCCGGAATACTTTCCCGTATTTACATCGATTACGGACAGTGCCTCCGTGGGCTCGATGACCAGATATCCTCCGGACTTTAACCAGACCCGTTTTCCCAAAGCTTCTTCCATGGTCTTTTCGATCCTGTACAGTTTTTCCAAAGGAAGCAGACTGTCTTCATACAGGGTGAGGCGCTTTAAATCCTCAGGCTGATAGCAGGCCAGATAGGACTTTACTGTTTCGTAAATATCCGGTTCATCGGTGATAATCTCTTCCAGAGAGGCTTTCAGGCTGTCCCTCAGTCCGGTCAGATAGGAAGGATCAGAGCGGTAGAGAAGGCTGTAGCACGTCCTGTTTTTGGCGTTATCCATCACCTTCCGGAAGGTTTCCCTAAGCTGTGCAAGCTCCAGTTCCAGGTCTTTTTTTGATGCGCCGGGAGCGTTGGTCCTGACAATAATTCCAAAATCTTCATCCTTTAACGCTTCCAGATAAGGCTTGATGTCCTGCTTCCAGCCGGAATCTGTGATCTTGGAAGAAAATCCGATCTGCTTTTTTCCGGAGGTTAAGACGAAATATCGGCCTGTGAAATTCAAATTTCCCGTCAGAACCGGAGCCTTTGTCTTTACGGCGTCCCGCTCCACCTGAACCACGATTTCATCACCCTGGCGCAGCTTCCCGTCAGAAGCGCGGTTTCCGGCATAGTGGAGAAAATCATCCGCCAGGCTTAAATACCCGGTTCTGCCGCCGCCCATATCCACAAAGGCTGAATTGATATTTTTAACGATGTTGCTCACTTTTCCTATATAGATATTTCCCAGGATGGAACGGTCCCCATCCGGCTCCACGTCAATCTGAAGGGCTTCCCTTTCAGACTGAAGCATGGTGAGGATGGCATCCTTCCACCTGGTTATGATCAGCTTATTCACTGGAGTTCTCCTATAAGGCCTAAAGGCACCAAAACCGGATTTGCCTCATCTGCGGTGTTTCCGTAGACCTCTTCCCTTTGAATGTGAAAAGCGAACTCCGGACATTCCTGTCCCCGCCACTGGTAATACGTTTCCATTACCAGCTCAGGTTTTAAATTATCCGCACTTCCGGCAGATACCTTCATGAAAATAGTTCCATCCTCTACGGAAAGCTCATGGATAGAGGTTTTTAAGTCAACCTCTCTTTCGCCCTTTTTCGTCTTTTTGATGGTGAGGATTTGATCCTGGGAGATAAATTCCAATAGACCCTTAAAAAATCCTTCCACATCATCAGGCTCTTTCCCTTCCCGGAAAGTCAGGGTATAATCTGCGGCAGCAACCAAAGACATGGCATTTTTCGCCTTGTCATCCAGGATGCGGCAGTCTGTGACCTGGATTCCCTCTGCCATAGTTCCATTTAACTGATCCATCAAAGTCCGGCAGTCTGTCATGGAATTCACTTCAATGTCCATATACTCCCCATTGCTTGTAAGTCCCACGCCCAAGGGCGCTGCAAAGGACATGACCTGATGAGGGCTGAAGCCCTCGCTGTATTTGATGTCAATATCAGCCCTTCTCATGGCTTTCTGGAAATAACGCATAATATCCAGATGACCCACGAATTTCACCGGGCCCTGTTTGGAGAATTTAATTCTTAGCTTCATAGCAGACGCCTCCTTTGAACTTCATGGCTCCGCACCCCGTACAATGCTGACGGCAGTTTGGAGTGACACTTTCGTTTATGGCATTCTGCCACTCTCTCTTTAAAAATTCCTTTGACACACCGGAGTCAATGAAGTCCCATGGAAATACTTCATCCAAATCCCGCTCCCTGATGGTGTAAAAATCCGCATCCAGGCCGCAGGTCTCAAAGGCTTTCATCCAGATATAATTTTTAAAATGCTCAGACCAGGAATCATAAATGGCTCCATTTTTATAAGCTTCTTCAACCAAAGCGGAAGTTTTCCTGTCGCCCCTGGCTAAAACGCCTTCCAGAATGGTTAAGTCAGCTTCATGGTAGTTGTATTTTAAGCTTTTCTGGTTCAGCATCTTGCGGAACTTGTCCTTAACTAAGTGGGCTCTCTGCAAAAATTCTTCATTTGTGCACATCTTTGCCCACTGAAAGGGGGTAAATGGCTTTGGAACAAAGAAGGAGGAGCTTGCCACTACCTGCACCTTTCCGTTTCTCTGATCCTTGGGAATCTCGTAATAAGCCTCAGCCACCTTTTCCGACAGCTCTGCAATACCTTCCATATCTTCTACTGTTTCTGTAGGCAGGCCCAGCATAAAATAAAGCTTGACCCGGTTCCAGCCGCCACGGAAGGCTTCGCTTGCCCCTTTTAAAATGATCTCTTCTGACAGGCCCTTGTTAATGACGTCACGAAGTCTCTGGGAACCGGCTTCCGGGGCAAAGGTCAGACTGCTTTTGCGGATATCCTGAACTTTGCTCATGACATCCAGGGAAAAGGCATCAATTCTTAAAGAAGGCAGGGAAATATTGACCCCTTTGCCTTTGAATTCATCAATCAGGAAATTTACAATTCCCTCTAAATGGCTGTAATCACTGGAGCTTAAGGAGCTCAAGGAAATTTCTTCATGGCCTGTACTCTTTAACAGTTTAGAAGCATAAGCCTTTAAATATTCCAGGCTGTGTTCTCTCAATGGCCGGTAAACATTACCTGCCTGACAGAAACGGCAGCCGCGGATGCAGCCTCTCATGACCTCTAAAACCACTCTGTCCTGAGTCACTTTAATAAAAGGAACTATCGGATTTTCGATGTAGTAAACGTCATCCATTTCGGCAACCATCTGCTTTACCACGGTTTCCTTTGCATGGGGATTATTGGGCTTCATGGCTTTTACGGTGCCGTCTTCCCTGTAAGTCACATCGTAAAAAGAGGGAACATAGATTCCGTCAATTTCTGCGGCCTTTTCCAGAAAGCTTTTGCGGGTTCCGCCGTTTTTCTTATTTTCTTTCCAGATGTCCATGAGCTGGAAATAAACGGTCTCTCCCTCTCCGATATAGAACATATCAAAAAATTCCGCCAGAGGCTCCGGATTGTAAGCACAGGGGCCGCCGCCGATAATGATGGGGTCTTCTTCTGTCCTGTCCTTCTGATGGAGAGGAATCTGTCCTAAATCCAAAACCTGTAAGATATTGGTATAGCACATTTCATATTGAAGGGTGATTCCGATAAAGTCAAACTCTTTAATTGGGTCCTGGGACTCCAGAGCAAACAGAGGAATATGTTCTTCCCGCATAATCTGGTCCAAGTCTGTCCAGGGTGAAAAAATGCGTTCACAGTAAATATCCTCTCTGCGGTTAAACATATCATATAAAATCTGCATCCCCAAGTGGGACATTCCGATCTCATAGACGTCGGGGAAACACATGGCAAAGCGAATGTCCACCTTCTTCGTGTCCTTCACCGCCATGTTAACCTCACCGCCGATGTAGCGGGCAGGCTGTTGGATTTTCAATAAAATCTCATCGCTTAAAGCTAGTTTTCTCATATTTCTCTTCCTTATATTTGTTTGAATTGAACAAAAATGCTGAAGCCGTTTTTAGCGAGAAGACTGCCAAAATACAACCGGCTGCAACATTTTTTCCGCATATAAAACAAGCATCTTCAACATTATATATAATTATAGAATATTTTGGGGCATTAAGCAACTGTATTTAAAGCAAGAACAGGAAACCAGCCCGTTTCCCTGACAATTTAATTCCGTTATCCCGGTAGACAAAGGTATCTTTACATAGTAAGACCTCCAGCCGTAGCTTCATACCACGGCTGGAGGTCTTTTCTTTACAGCATCACGTATTCAATTTCTGATATTATGCCTGCCCCGATTGTTTTTTTGTAGTCAGGTCGCTCAGCAGATTTCCGCCTGCCTCGGATAAAAAGCCGATGGCTGCGCCCAGCACCATGCTGATGGCTGTGCCCTTCCAATCATTTCCGGAGGCGAAATAGGACGTCATTCCAAAGAAACCTCCGGGCACAAAGCCCAGAAACTTAAACCGTGCCTGCCATACAACACAGCTTGAACACAGAACAGTAGCTAATACGGACCCCATAAGTGCCGCTCCCAGTACACCGTTTAGCATTCCCCCCAGCATTACGGACAGGATCGCCCATACAATACCGGAAAGATTAGCAGCCACACTGCTGTAAAAGCCCTTTTTACCGCCTCCCGCAGCGTAAAAGCTGGCGTAAGCGAAAAAGCCGCATACTGTGACAAACAGCGGAACCGAAGCGCTCAGCCAGAACCAGAACCCAGCGAGGATACCTACGCACAGCCCTGTTGCGGTTAATTTACTCATGTCGCTTCACCTATTCCTTTCTTATGTGATCCTATTTTTCCAGCTTTTCGGCAAGAGCTGCTGCTGCTTTCTCAAAGCAGTCCATAGGAGGATGAGTCAGGCCTGCGCCGATCATACCAATGCCCGGCTCTTTATGGGCCATGGCGGTATTGATAATGGGCAGAATGCCGGTTTCCAGCACCTTGCGCACGTCGATGGCTGTGGCTGTGCCGCGGAAATCCAGATTTGGGATGGTCAGATGATGGTTCTCGGCTGTGGTGATCTCTGTCATCTGTACGGTATAATCAATAGCAGAGCTCACTGTGCCGCCGGTAATCTGTACGATAGCAGGTGCAGCCGCCATTGCAAATGCTCCGATGCCATAGGTCTCAGTGATCGCGCTGTCGCCGATGTCATTTCCGGCATCCTCGTGCTTATATCCTGGGAACATGATGCCAACGACTCTCTGGGCAGGACCGGTAAACCAGATGTTTCCGCCGATACCGCTGACACGGATACCGAAATCTGTGCCGTTGCGGCACATGGTGGTGACAACGGTGCTGTTTTCAATGTTGTGGGCAGCATCCAAAGCACACTTGCAGTAACCCATCCAGGTAGGTCCTGTGAAATAATCTCCAAGGTTCATGAAATCGAAAACTTCCTTTTTCACCTTGTCTGAAAAGCTTGTCTCTACGATATAGGGAGCAATGGTCTGAATAAATAGGCTGGTAGCAGCCGTGTTGCGGTTGTGGCACTCGTCACCCATATGCAGGGCGCCTGCCAGCATGGCGCGTAAGTCGATCTCTCCAGCCAGTTTCATGGCTTCCTTAAGCACTTCTCCCAGCACATCCTTCATCCATTGCAGACGGTCCATAACGCTTTGGTCATTTGCACCCATGCGCAGAACTTTTGGCATCTGCTCGCTTAAGTTGGTAAAGGCCAGATTGCCGTGGGTTTTATTTTTAATAATATGTACGGGCATGGATGCAGTGGTAACGCCTGCCATGGAACCGACACAGCCGTGTTCATGGCATGGGGAAAACTTAACTTTACCGGACGCCGCTACCTCGCAGGCCTCTTCATAATCTTTGGCAAAACCCTCGAAGATGATGCCGCCTGCAATGGCGCCGCGCATGGCTCCGTTCATGCGGTCCCAGGTAATGGGCGGACCTGCATGGAGGATGGTATCCTTTGTCATGCCAGGTACTACGTTAATTGCGGTATCGTATCCGATCAGTACCGGATGGGCGTCGATGATGATCTGGGCCGCTTTTTGGTTGGCCTCATCAATGTCGGGACGGTTCATCAGCTTGGAAAGGGCCTCGGCCACCTCCGGGGAAAGCTCCACGGGAGGTTTCCAATTCATTTGTACAGCTTCCTGGTTCTGCTTTTCCAGGTCTTCCTGAAAACCTTCCAGACCCATGTTGATTGATTTTGGCTTGTTCTTCAGCAGATTGTTAATTTTACTCATAACACTGACCTCCTATTGTTTGTGATTTATGATTGCTTTACAATGGCGGCTGCAAGCCTTGCCGCCTGCGCATTGCTGTCCGCCACAATAACTCCTGCGTCACGCAGCTTGGAACGCTGCTCCTCATATCCCTGGAAATCTTCGTCGGTGCCGCAAACATAAGCGATGAATGCGATTGACCGGCCGTTCTCTGAGGCTGTTTCCTTTGCCTTGGCAATCCACGGAAGCGCTGCTCCTGCCGGGTCGGCATGGGAGCCGTAGCCAATGACAAAGTCCATGAGAATCACTGCCGTCTCCGGGTCCTTTGCCTCCTCGGCAATGCGCCCGCTGCGCTGGGAAGGTTCGATCATTGGGTGGGGCCTGCCGTCAGTATACTCGTCCTCACCAAAGTCCAGGAAGGTATGTCCAAAGCTGGCTTCTCCTGCGCCGATGTGGCGTTCCGGCTGTTTGCATAAATTTCCGTTGACGGTTCCGGCAGAGGCTTCCACAATGTTCATGGCTTCGGCGCAAAGAGTACCTCCGCAGAAAAGGCCGCGAACATATTTCTGCTCTGTGTTCAGTGCCTGCCGCGCTATGGTTACCGCCTCAGAATCTAAATCCCTGATGCCTTCTGTATGAATGCCGGCCAGCTCCAGCGCTTTGAGCGCCGCTTCTTCCAGTGTGCCTACGAAATGCAGGTTTCCGTCGCTGCCTGATCTTTTGCTGTTGAGGAAGCAAACGACTACCGGCTTTTTGCAGCGGGCCGCCTGTGCCAATACCAGTTCTTCTACTTCTTTGACAGGAGGCTTGGAAATCATGACCAGCACCTCGCTGTCATCATCTTCGGACAACGCCTCCAGCGCATCCAGCATCATGAGCCCTCCAACCTGAGCCGAAAGATCCCGTCCGCCGGTGCCTATGTAATGGGTAATGCCGCCGCCAAGATTGTGGATCAATGATGTGACTTCCTGCCCGCCGGTACCTGATGCTCCCACCAGACCGATGTTTCCGGGGCGCACCACATTGGCAAAGCAGAGAGCTACGCCTCCGATGATGGCTGTGCCGCAATCCGGGCCCATCATTAAGAGACCTTCTTCATGGGCATATTTCTTAAGAGCTACCTCGTCCTCGATGCTCACATTGTCGCTGAACATCATGACATGAAGACCCTGCTGCAGCGCTTTTCTTGCCTCAGCCGCGGCATAGGCGCCGGGCACTGAAATGACAACCAGATTGGCGTCAGGCACATGCTTGACCGTACTGCTTAAGCTGGCAGGCTGTGAGGGCTTGCCCTGGGACTGTTTGAGATTGCCGGAGATCATCTTTTCCGCTGTTTCAATGGCTTCCTGGCAGTGCTCCTCTGTGTCGGCATTTACAACGATCATCAGATCGCCGTTGGACAGCGCTTCCACCTCGCTGTTAAGTAAGCCGAAGTTGCGCAGCATTTCCTTATTCTTTAAGGTAGCCATTGCAACAACTCCCTGTTCCACTCCTTCTAAATCACTGATGCTGGAGGAGATTCCCATAAGTTTGAGAGAATCAAAATAAAGCCCTTTTTTTATTACTGTTTTTACATACATACGAATGTACTCCTTTTTACTTAGTTTTGTGTCGCTTCCAGGGCCAGCCTAAGTCCTGCCAAAATCCCTGTGGCAATATCCGTACCTGAAAGCGATCCGACGGATATAATTTTGTCTAAATACGTAACATATGCGCCGTCTCCGGCAAACAGGCTCTCCAGAAAACCAGCCATATCCTGCCGCGGCAGTCCTCTCGCCGCATGGTTTAATTCCCAGGCGCCGATATCAGTTGTGCTTACCTCTGCAACATTGGCCACCGTCCTGCCAATCTTGGCCCAGTCCTCTAACGGTCCTCCGGGTATATGAAGAGTCAGCAGCAATCCGCTTAAATAATCATCGCCGGAAGGGGTCAGCCCATAGCCAAGTCCCAGCAGTGCCTCCGCTGCCTCCAGAAATGCCTGGACATTTTTGTTCCGCACCGCCTCTTCTGCGGCGGCCCTGCCGTTTTGCAGGGATTGTGCCAGAGCTTTCCCAAAGCCTTTTGCCTGGCAATGGGGCAGCATCCCGCCCGGTGAGCCCTGTTCCTTTAAACGCCGTTCACAGTTTGGCAGAGCTGCTGCAAGGGGGCCGGTATGGGACGGCCATTGAGGCAGCGCCAGAGTTACGGTGCGCACCGACCGGAAGGTCACTTTCAATTCTCCGTCAAAAGAGATTCCCCACAGGCCGAACCGGACGGACATGCCGGGGGCTGCATTTAAATATTCCAGTGTCAAAAGCGAGGTAACGGCTGTCTCATGGGCAGCGTCAATTTTAGATGAGGTCAGACAGTACAAGCAGCCGGTTTTTTCTTCCCGCCAGTTGATCACATTACAGAAAACACTGTGAATGATTCCAGCCATTTCACCTTTTGCAAGAGTTTGCTTAAGCCCTTCCTCCAGCGTAACGTCTGCCGTTATGCCGCTTTGGGCCCACTCACTCCGATGGATAGCCGTAATATTTTGCAAATTCATTCACCGCCTTTTCAAAACATTCCTGGGGCGGTGTGGAAATTCCCGCTCCAACCTGACCGATATCCGGGTCCTTGTGGGCAATGGCAGTGCTGATAATCGGCAGCACCCGCTTTCCCACCACCTGCAAAGCGTCTATTCCCAGAGGAAGCCCCCGGAAATTGTCGGCAGGCACCGTATAGTTGGAATTCTCGCTGGCCGTGATCTCATACATGCGCAGGCTGCAGTTAATGGCATCTTCGGCAGTGCCTCCGATATACTGGGCAATGGCAGGCGCAGCCGACATGGCAAACCCTCCAAGCCCCATGGTCTCAACGATGGCACTGTCACCCATATCCCGGTTTCCATCTCCTGGGGCGTAACCTTCAAAGTAGATGCCGATCACCTGCTGGGCAGGGCCTGTGAACCAGGCGTCTTTTGGCAGGCCGCTGAGCTTGATGCCAAATTCCACACCGTTGCGGGACATGGTTGTGACGATGGTGGAGTGGGCGATCCCGTGAGCCGCGTCCAGTCCAGCCTTACACGCCGCCATGGAAAAATTGAGGAAAAACGAATCTGTGCCGCGGATTAAATCGGCGGCCCTGGCAGCCTGCTCCCTCTCCTCTTCCAGAAGATAAGGCAGCAGCTTCATGAGAAACAAGGCGGTGGCTGCTTTCGTGCGGTTGTGGCATTCGTCTCCCATGTGCAGGGACTGGGCAATGATTTCTTTGATATCAAGTCCGCCCATCCTGCTGACAATCCGCTCCAGAAGCGGTGCCAGCTCATCCCGCATATACCGTTGACGAAGGATGGTGCCGGGATCGTTGGCCCCCTGCTGCAGTACCTTGCCGTTGCCCTCGTTAAAGGGAGCAAAAGCACGGGTGCGGTAAGTCTTGTCCTCTACAATAATCACCGGCATGGATGCCGAAATAATACCGGCCATAGGAGCGACTGCATCATGATCGTTACACGGCGCAAAGGCAATTCTTCCCGACCGGGCAACCGCCAATGCCTCTTCATAACTTGCAGCCAGTCCCTCAAAAATCAACGCACCGGCCACCGCTCCCTTCATCGCCCCGCACATCGCCTCAAAGGCAATGGGAGGGCCTGCATGGAGAATGGTGCATTCGGTCATGCCGGGAATCACCTGCAATGCAGTATCCACTCCCACCCAGCAGGGTTCAGAACGGCTGAGCAGTTCTACGACATGCCGGTTGGCTTCTCTGATGGTTTCGTTATGCTGCAGTCGATACATATCCATACACCTCCTTTCTTATGTTCCGTTGCTTTTTATTTATTATAACATACTGAATCCGCAAAAGATATGTCACCCAATGACATTAATATACACTTGTATTGTTTCCTGATTACATATATAATAAAAATATATTATATTTTCATATACAAAATATCCAAAAGGAGGAGAAACGTTTGGCAATACGAATTGACGAGGTGCTTCAACTGGACAGTTTTCAAGGCAGCCGGGTGATCGCAGGTGCCTCCGGCCTGCACCATTCTATCAGCAATCTGCACACCCTGGAAATCACTGATATCCTCACAGACATCGCTCCCGAAACCCTGGTATTCTCCACCTTATACCCGGTGCTCAATAATGAAGCACAGGTGACTAATATCATACAGCGTCTCTACGATATGGGCGTGAAAGCATTGGCTCTTAAACTGAACCGCCAGGGTGAGCGGGTGCCTGATACGATTTTACAGCAGGCCGATGAGCTCGCCCTTCCCATCCTCCTGCTGCCCAGCGGCGGAAACTTTTCGCTGCAAAACAACGAAATTTTGAAATATCAACTGGAAAGCAATCTAAAGGAGCTGCACGAGCGGGACCGCATCCACAACCTGCTGCTGGATATCATGCTCAAGCGGCAGGAGTATGATATTCTGCGGGACACCCTGGCGGAGGTGACCGGCTACCGGATCGCTTTGCTGGACGCAAGGTTTTCTCCTCTTCCTGACACTGCCCCAGAGGGCGAAAGCTCTCCCTCTCCGAACGGTCTTTCAGAATGGGACCGCAAAAATCTTTCCCACAGCACAGGTGATCCGTTCCGGTTTTTTCAGGTTGAAGATCATTATCTTTGTATCTATATAGTGCGCAATCATTGGGAAACTATCGGATATATTTCACTGGAATCTGACAAAGAGCTGTCACTTTCTGCTTTTGAACGGATGGCTGTCGAACAGTTTGCAACCGTATTCGTGATCATCTACCACCGGCAAAATGCCCTTAACGAAATGGAAAAACGGTATCACGACGAGTTTCTCTTCGATTTAATAGGAGGAAAAATCCCTTCCGAATCCGATGCGGCCGCGAGAGCAAAACGGTTAAACTGGCGTCTGGCCTTTCCGGCGGTGATGATCGGCGTCTCCCTGCCGGGTGCGGACCGGCGCCGGTTTCTGGAAGGGGTGAAGGCCCGGCAGGAGGGGCTGCGCATCCGTTACGGAGCTTCCCATGATGTGCTGCTGATGGCCACCTATGAGGATAATGTTCTGGTTCTGGTTTCAAATCCTCATACTTCTCATCTGGAGGAACTCATCGCATTTTTGGAGGCGGTGCTGCGGGACAATCATTTTCAGCAGTATTATATAGGTGTGTCCCTGACCTTTGACGAGATGAACGAGGCTGCAAAGGCCTGCGGAGAAGCCAAGCTTTCCCTTCGGGTGGCCCGTGATTTACAGACCCAGTCAGCCGTATTTTATGAAAAGCTGGGCATCTACCGGTTGATTCACAGCACGGAAAACCGGGCGGAAATCTACCGCTACTGCATGGATACCTTAGGCTCACTGTTCGCCTACGACCATGACCATGAAACTGACTTATACGCCACTTTAAAGGTACTTTTGGAGGAGGATGGAAATCTCAAAGCCGCTGCGCAGAAAATGTACATTCACTACAATACCATGCGCAACCGGGTTCAAAAGATTGAAAGCCTGCTGGGGCGGAAACTGGCCCGATTATCGTCCTATCAGGATGTTTACATTGCGGTGCGCATTCATGAGATGTTTTCTCCCAACGGGTATGGATATTAACGGTGAAGTGGAGTTAATACGGTTGTTTTTCTATTTTAGATATAAAATCAGATATGATTCACTTTTATCGTCAGGGGACAGCTCCGGCAGAGGGTAACCTTTTATCAAAATCCGGGCATCAAAAAGGGAAGGCAATTTTGCCTTCCCTTTTCGCTTGAAACTGATAAATAATTTCCTATACAGGATTTGTCAATACGGAAGTACTCCCGTTATACCAAACACCACCAGATAAGTAATGAATACCAGGAAGAAATATTTCACATAGTTCTTCTGGAAATCTACAAAGTTCTGGTCCGTCTCTCCGCACAACAGATAAAGGGCCGGGATGACAGGGCTGATCAGACGGAATGCCTGTCCTACCATAGAGGCAACTGCTGCCTGCATGGGGCTGATTCCAAACTGCCCCATAACATTGCTCATAACAGAGGCAATGCCGAAGTAGAACGCATCCTGAGGCAGGAAACAAATGGCCGGTGCAGAAATAACTGCATAAATCGGAGCCATGTGAGAACCAAATGCTGTAGGCACAATGGCTGCAACCGAATTAGCCAAAGAAGTTGCCATACCGCTTCCGGAAAGCACTCCTGAGAAAATACCTGCTCCAAGAGTTGCCAGAGTAGTTGGAAGGGCATCGGCTGCAAGTTCTTCAATCCGCTCATTGCAATCCTTTACATTGCGGAAGTTAACTACAAGGCCAATTGAGAAGGCAATCATAAATACAACAGAACCATGGACATATCCTTTGATCAGTACAAAAATAGCAATACCTGTAATCAGAAGGTTAAACCAGTATAAGCTTGGACGTTTCAGTTCAGGGTCCTTGTCGCGGATCGCTGAGAGCATTTTTTCCAGACTTTCCTGGGATACATCTCCTCCCCCTGCCGCCGCATAATTTAGCCTTTTTCTTTCCTTCAGTCCAAGATAACCGGCAATCAGAATAACGACCACCTGAGCTGCCAGAAGACCTGGAAGCAGATTGGCAAACAGTTCGTTTAATTCCACACCAATGGCAGTTGCCGCAGCAATGGTAGGACCTCCCCAGGGAAGCTGGTTCCAGATTCCAATAGGAGCCACAATAATGATTGCAAGGTAGCTTAACTTTAAATTTAACTGCTTATAAAGACTTCTGAAGGCTGCAAGACAGATGATAATGGTTGTGGTTGTGTCTCCGTTTAAAGCCACAACACTGGCTACCATTACGGTTGACAAAAGAACTTTTAAAGGATCGCCTTTTGCCTTTTTGATGAAGAATTCTGCAACAGGATCAAATAATCCCACATTCAGCATCAAGTCAAAAAACAGAATGGAAAAAAGTATGGTAATACCGGGTGATATAACTCCCCAGGATACTTTACCGGTTTCAGGATTCTGTTTAAAGAAAATCCCTTCTTTGATCCAGTTGAATAAATCCAGAAAATTGTCTCCGTTTACTAATACTGCGATCATTCCAAAAGCAATAGGAACAAGTGTAAGGGCAGTAAATACGGACAATTTTTTATTAGAGAGCAATGCGATAAACGTAACAATCATTGCTAAAGCAAGAAAAGTAAGCATAATCCTCCTCCAATGTATCTACCTTTTATTATTAACTTTTTACAGTACCGTGTTTATTTGATGTAATGTACCTTTGTATACAGATCCTCCAGAGCCGCATCCTTGCGCTTGTTGAACTCCACCTTATTCTGCTCAAAGATATTGTTGCCTTCTGCATCAATGGATACAATAAGAGGTCCGAATTCTTTTACCCGGCATACCCAGAGAGTCTCAGGCATTCCCAGATCTTCCCAGTGGTACTCTTCGATTTCCTCTACACAGGTTGCTGCAATAACCGCGCAGCCTGCTGGGAATACACAGTGCAGAGCTTTGTGCTCCTTACAGCCGGCTTCTGTGTTAGGGCCCATTCCGCCCTTGCCCACGATCAGCTTCACACCTGTCTGCTCGATGAATTCCTTTTCAAACTTCTCCATTCTCATGCTGGTGGTCGGTCCGATGGAAACCATCTCGAATTTATTGTCTTCCCCTTCTATCCTGCGGACAATGGGGCCTGCATGGAAAATGGCTCCGCCCTTAATATCCACTGGCAGTTCTCTTCCAAGCTCAATCAGTCTTCTGTGGGCTACGTCCCTGCAGGTTACGATATGACCGTTTAAGTAAATTACGTCGCCAATTTTTATATCCTTCAAATCTTCATCGGAGATGGGTGTTGTTAATATTTTTTTCATAATTGTACCCCCTTATGTGTAATAGAGTCATAGCTTAAATCGCTGTTGAAAACAATGGTTCCCCGGCGGTGTGCCCAGCAGCCTACATTTACGGCGCAGGAAATTACCGATGGATGGCGGGCCGAATTTACGATATTCACACCCATAACAGACTTGCTTCCAGTGAGTCCCTGAGGTCCAAGGCCGATGGAATCAATAGCCTTTACAATTTCATCTTCCAACTGAGCTGCCTTCGGATTCTCATTGTGGCTTCCTACAGGGCGCATCAGAGCCTTCTTTGCCATAAAAGCTGCAGAGTCAATGGAAGTGCCGATGCCGATTCCTACCAAAAGAGGAGGGCAGGCATTGAGGCCGTAAGATGTCATAACATCAAGAACAAATTTAACTACTCCTTCATAGCCCTCGCCCGGCATTAAGGTCTTGCCCTGTCCCGGAAGTGAACATCCGCCTCCGGCCATGTAGACATCCAGCTCCAGTTTGTCGCTCTCAGGAATAATATCCCAGTACACCCAGGGAGAATCAGTTCCCACATTGGTTCCTGTATTTACTTCATCAAAAGTTTCTACCGTGTTGTGACGCAAAGGTGCCTGCTGTGTTGCCTGTGCAACTGATGCCTTTAAAATGGTCTTTAAATCATCAGCATAAGGAAATTTTGTTCCCACTCTTACAAACATCTGGATCAATCCCGTATCCTGACAGGAGGGACGGTTTAATTCCATTGCCTCTCTCTGATTCTTCTCCATAGCCTCATAAATCATCTTAGCCATGGGCATTTCTTCTTCCTCACTGAGTTCCTTCAGCTTTGTTGTTACATCTTCGGGAAGTTTTTTCCCGACCAGATCCACAAAGTTTGCAATCTGGTTTTTCAGCAGTTCCAGAGATTCCTGTTTTGCCATTGCTTTATCCTCCTTTTTATTTATCAATGGACCATATAAAATAGTTTGCTTGTATGATATTTAATATTTTATAATGTATCCATTTATTGATGTTATCATATAATGAATCCTCATTATGCACAATAGAATAAATGTACAAATTTACTCTTTTATTTTTGTGTATAATCACAAATCATTTTAATATCTTCTGCATAAATGCTGTTATCATAGCCAAAAGGCCAAGTACCACAAATATGGCGGCCATACCTTTCCACATTATTTCAAGGGTAATAATAAAATTTTCCATCATAAACTTTCTCCTATTTTAAATACTGTGTCATCAGATTCAGAATTACACCGCCTGCTACTACAGACCCGATCTGCCCTGAAACATTGGCTCCGATCGCATACATTAATAAGTGATTGGTAGAATCTTCCTTCAGTCCCATCTTCTGCACCACCCTGGCTGACATGGGAAAAGCAGAAATTCCTGCTGCACCAACCATGGGATTGATTTTCTTGTCAGAAAAAAGATTCAATAATTTGGCAAACAGAACTCCTCCAATGGTATCGAAAACAAAAGCCAAAAGACCGATTCCCATGATAAACAGAGTATTTAAATTAACAAAATCATCAGCTCTCATGCTGAAAGATATGGTAATTCCCAAAAGCAATGTCACCAGACTGGCCAGCATATCGCTTGCTGTCTTTGAGAGATTGTTTAATACACCGCATTCCCGCAGAAGATTGCCAAACATCAGAAATCCGACCAGTGACACAGAGGCAGGGGCAACCAATCCTGCAAGCACCGTTACGATCACAGGGAAAAATATTCTTGCTTTTTTAGGCACATTGCCCGGATTATATTCCATACGGATCAATCGTTCCTTTTTCGTTGTGACCAGCCGGATGGCAAATGGCTGAACAATGGGAACAAGAGCCATATATGAGTAAGCTGCCACTGCGATTGCTCCCACATACTTAGACTTTAATACCTGGGACACAAGAATGGCTGTCGGTCCATCTGCAGCACCGATCACTCCGATGGAGGCAGCATCCCTTAAATCAAATCCCAGCAATGATGCGACTGATATGGCAAAGAAAATACCAAACTGGGCCGCCGCACCGAAAAGAAGCATTTTGGGAGTTGCTAATAAGGGACCAAAATCGATCATAGCCCCGATTCCGATGAATAAAAGGAGGGGAAGGGCCTCCGAAGCCTCAATTCCCACATGGAACATCCATTCTATGATACCTGTTATTTCTCCTATTCCCGGTAAATCCTGGTTTAAAACACCGCTTAAGGGCAGATTTACAAGAATTGCTCCAAATCCCATGGGAAGCAGAAGGGACGGTTCAAAATCCTTGCAGATGGCCAGATACATCAACAGAATGCCAACGCCATACATAACGATCTGTTCCATTGTTATTGAAAGAATACCTGAAATCAAAAAATCCATATAATTTCCTTTCCCGAAATAATTGGCAATATAATTGCCTCCGACTTTTAATATTTAATTCCTGAGAATATCAGACGGGATAAGCCCCATCCTGTGCCAGCCCAATATCCAGCCCGTCTTCCTGAGCCTGTCTGTACTGAAAAAATTCCATAGCCGGCTGAGGAAACAGAACATACGTCAGAACATCTTCTTCCTGCTTCTTCCACTTCTCAATTTCATTTTCCGCATCTGGCAGTTCAGGCTTTAAAAGGTCTGCTGGTCTGCAAGTGATGACAGCTTCTCCATTCAGTGCCTTTTCACGCACACTGGCATTGACCGGTTTGGCTGTTTCCCCGTATTCTCCCCGCAGCAGGGCTTTGCTTTCTCTGGTGACCATTTTATACCGTTCTCCTGCCAGTACATTCAGCACTGCCTGAGTTCCTACGATCTGGCTGGATGGCGTGACCAGAGGCGGATCACCAAAGTCCTGCCTCACCAGAGGAATCTCTTTCAGCACATCGTAAAATTTGTCCTCTGCTTTTTGTTCCTTTAACTGGGAGATCAGATTCGACAGCATTCCCCCTGGCACCTGGTATGAAAGCGTCATAACATCCACGCCGAGAATTTTCTGATTGATAAGTCCGCTTTTTAAAGCTTCATCTCTCACGGGTTGAAAATATTCCGCTATCTCTTGCAGAAGAGGCTGGTCAAGGCCTGTATCATATTCCGTTCCTTTCAGGGTTTCTGCCATCACTTCTGTGGCCGGCTGGCTGGTTCCCATTGAAAATGGGCTTATGGCACAGTCTATGATATCAGCACCGGCTTCCACTGCTTTTAAATAGGTCATGGAGGCGACACCGCTGGTATAGTGGGTATGCAGCTGGACAGGAAGGGAAGTCTCTTCCTTAATTGCCTCTATAAGCCTGGAAGCCTCATAGGGCAGCAATAAACCTGCCATGTCCTTGATGCAGATGGAATCTGCTCCCATTGTTTCAGCAGCTTTGGCCTTCTTTACATAGTATTCCAAGGTATAGGTATCCCCCAAGGTATAGGAAATTGCCACCTGCGCATGAGCGCCTTCTTTTCTGATCGCTTTCACCGAAGTTTCAAGATTGCGAAAATCATTTAAAGCATCGAAAACCCTGACAATATCAATCCCGTCTTCCACTGCCTTTTTTATAAAATACTCAACCACATCATCTGCATAAGGACGGTATCCCAAAAGGTTCTGCCCGCGAAGCAGCATCTGAAGCTTTGTGTTTTTAAACCCTTTTTTTAATTTCCGGAGCCTGTCCCAGGGATCTTCTTTTAAAAACCGGACAGCAGCATCAAAGGTGGCCCCTCCCCAGCATTCCACTGAATGGTAGCCGGCCAGATCCATCTTTTCAATTATGGGCATCATTTCTTCAGTGGACAACCGGGTGGCCATCAGGGACTGATGTCCGTCGCGCAATGCGGTTTCCGTAATTTTTACTGCCATACCTGCGATACCTCCTAAGCCTTATTGATTGTTACAAGGGTTTCCCCGGATTCCACATTGCTTCCGGCAGTTACATGAACGCTTGCGATGGTTCCTTCTTCCTGGGCCACAATTTCATTCTCCATTTTCATGGCTTCCAGAATGAGAACTACCTCTCCTTTTTTTACATAGGTTCCTGCTCCGGCCTTTACTGCTATAATCTTGCCGGGCATAGGAGCGCTCATTATAATGTCTCCCTGTGCTCCTGTACTAACTGCCGCCGGCGCTTTTTCTGCGGGAGTGTTTTGTGCCGCGGGAGACGGAGCTGTCACCGGAGCTGACACTGCCGGGGCTGTTGCTATGGGGGCTGTTGCTGCCGGAGCTGCCCCGCCTGCTGTTTCTTCTACGAGAACCTCATAAACATTCCCGTTCACTGTGACTCTGAAATTTTTCATATCCATTCTCTTTCCATGCCGTTCACAAATCAGCGGCATTGCCACTTACGCAAAGCTGAAAGAACCTTAATGTGGCATCCTTTCCAGGTTCTATTTTCTTTCAGCTGCTTTATTTCCCTGCCTTCGGAATCCTTCTGATTCCCCGTACTGTAAGCCCTCTGTTTTCCTTGCCCATGACTTCATAAATTGCGGCTGTTATGACTGCAACCACTTCCCTGTCTATACTGCTGCAGGAAGGTTCTGTTGCAGTTACGGCAGGCATGGATTCTGCTGCAAAGTCTTTTTCATTTTCCTGTTTTTTTGCCATCAGCTTTCCTATCAGAAATACAAAGACTGCTATAATAATCACGCAGGGAACAATTAAATCCCTTAAGCGGAAAGTAATATCTAATATTTGATCCATAAGCTTCTGCTCCTGTTCTCACATTACTGAACAATGTGCTTTTTTGACGGTTTTTCCTCTCCCTTAAAAGAAATCATTTCCAGAGAAGCTATAACCCTCTGCCTTGTCTCTTCCGGTGCTATGATCGCATCCAGGTAACCTTCTCCGGCAGCATATGCCGGATTGTTCTGGAGCATTTCATACTTTGCTTCTTCCTGCTTAATGAGGCTGAGTTCCTTTTCCTCTTTGCAAAATACTCTTGCTGCATTTTCTGAGGATATGGCTCCAACACTGCTTCCTTCCCAGGCGAGGGAGACATCTGCACCAATATGTATGCTGTTCATGACCAGATAACTGCTGCCGATTCCTTTTTCTATAATTAAATTTATTTTGGGGATGCTGCTGTGAATCAGAACCTTTGCCAGCATTCCAGCCGCTTTTCCTATTCGCTTCTCTTCTTCATTGCTGCTGCCGATTTCCTTCAGGTTTACAAATGTGATGAGAGGAATATCAAAGGCATCCAAAAAGCTGACAAACTCCCTGGCCTTTGTACATCCTTCTGACGCCAGCTTCTGATTACAGGCTGCAATGGCTCCTACGGTTCTTCCGTTTAATTTTATAAATCCTGTCACTGTCTCAGGATGTTTTAATTCCTTTGCCTCCAGGAAAAAACCATCATCGCTGATTGAAGTGAGCAGCCCTCTTCCGTCTGACCGGTAATTTTCTATATCCGGCACCATCCGGTTTAAATCATCATTGGTTTTGAAAAGTTCCGCATCTTCCCTGTTGCTGGCAGGAAGAATACGGATTAAATCCCTGATCTTACCGATAATTTCATGAGCGGTTCCAATGCTGTCCGCTTCTTCATGCATCGGATAATGATTTAATTCTTTATTTCCTTCCAGAACAGCCGGAGAATTCACAAACAGTTTCCCATTGCCATTCTCCAGAAAGGTGAAGTCTGCAAAAGCATTCATAAAAGCCAGTCCGCCTCCGCAGTTTCCAAATATTCCCACAATTTGGGGAATGATTCCGGAAGCCGCTGTCTGCTTTTTGAAAATGCCTCCCAGCCCCTCCATTGCATCCAGGCCTTCACTTAAACGTATCCCGGCGCAATCCAGAAATCCGATTACAGGTGACTTGGATTTCAAAGCCAATTCATACAGCTTGATGATTTTCTTTGCATGCATGATGCCAAGAGTTCCGTTCAAAACACTGCAATCCTGGCTGTAAATATAGACCAGCCTTCCGTTAACCAATCCGTATCCGGTAATTACGCCATCACCTTCCGCCTCAGCCGGGTCTTTGTTGTATTCCGTTCTCTTTCCCCTGATGTGGCGGCCGGTTTCAACAAAACTATCCGTATCCAGCAAAGCATTGATTCGTTCCATAGCCCTGTTCTTTTGTTTTACCATAGCCCGCTCCTTTATTTTATATTTAATATTTGATAATGTATCCATTTAGTATGATAATCTCTCTTTTTTTGAATGTCAATCAGTTTATAAAAGTTCGTTGTTTTCCATGATAATTATTTTATTTTTTATATAATATGCACAAAAAAAAGGATACCCCTCCGCATTCTAGGGTATCCTTCTCTTAGTTAGCTTTATATATTATAATGAGTCAGCATATTCTCCATGCTTCTCATAATATGTTCACACATAAGTCTTTTTGAAAGTTCTGCATCTCTGTCCTTTAAGGCTTTTACGATTTGGGCATGCTCTCCCATGGAAATTTGGGCGTATTCTTCCTCCCCTACATTGTTTCCCGTGGACAGCCCGTTCCACATGGATGAGAGTAAGGCTCTTATCTTATCATTATCTCCTGCCGTCCACAATTCATAGTGAAAAGACTGGTTGTATTTTGAATATTCGCTGTAATCATTTAGCTTTGCTGCTTCCTCCGCATGATAAAACGTTTCGAGAACCTTGGATATATCCGCATTATTCTTACAAACCTTATATGCAACTTCGCTTTCCAGTATACATCTGGTTTCATAATGGTCCCTGATCGCCTTCTCATTAATTCCCAATATAATAGCGCCTTTATTTGGTCTTAACTTAATCAGTCCCTCACCCGCAAGGATCTGAAAAGCTTCCCTTACCGGAGTAATGGATATTCCAAGCTGTTTCGAGATTTCTTCCAGCGTAATAGCTGCTCCTGTCTCCAGTTCTCTCGCCAGGATTGCCTTTCTTAAATTGGAAGCTGCCTGCTCTCTGGCAGGCAATAATTTTATTTTATTAAGATTCATTTTGTCAGCACCTTTTCTGTCATCACTTTCCCTAAATATAAAAAATATGTTTGGAACAATTCATTGATTTGTTCCCTGTCCTTTTGGTATAAAGCTTTCTCAACCTTGTCCCATATGTTTAATTCCTCCGCACCGGAGGCCCCCAGATCGTCAAGGACAAATGCTGCGTAAATCTCCAGCAGATTATTATGAAGCCGGTGAATGTATAAATTATCCAAATCCTGGCTGAAAAAACTGTGAAGTTTCACTTCAGCAATCTCATGGTTTTTAAATTTTGAATAAAGCCCTTGAAAATCCTCATACCACTCTTTTTTTTCAGAAATCAACCGGTTTATAAAACCGGTTTGTATGGAATATATAAACAAAAAAATTTCGTGTATACTCTTTTCTGTCATTCCCTTTACAATCACATGACGGTTAGGCAGCCGGATGAGAAAACCCTCCAGCTCCAGAACCTTAAAAGCTTCTCTCACAGGCATTCTGGAAACTCCCAGTTGTTTTGAGACAATCTCCTGAACCAGTTCATCACCGTCTTTAAACCGGTTAAAAAGAATCTCCTTCCTCAGCACGTCAGTTGTATATTCATTTGCCTGCATCTTGTTAATTACTTCCATATTCACCTTTCTCACTGACTATATCGTATCCATTTACTGCATAAAAATCAATATATTCTTTTCCCATAAAAACAGCGGGAAGCTTTTATGGGAAGTATGGATATCTGCCAGTAAATCATACCCCTGTATATTATTACATGGAATAATTATAGGCCAATTTATGGGATTAAGCAAGGGATTTGACAAAACAAAATCCCTCCAGGAGAAAATTTTCCTGAAGGGATCAGATTTTTAGCAGGTACAGCTTTCTTCCAGTATTCCCAGGAGGGCTGAGCCGCTGCTGGTATGACAGCGGACCACACGGGTAACATCTCCGTTGACGCCATCCAAAGCGCATTTTGCCATCTTATGGGAAACAGTATTGGTAAATAAAACAAGCAAATCAGGGCATCCTATTTTTTTGTCCATATCGGCACTCATTTGTGTGAAAACCTTTGCTTTGCATTTAAAATCCTTGCATATCTTTTTATACTGCCCGACCATACGGTCATGGCCGCCAACGATTACTACACTCATTTCATGTTCCTCCCTCTTGTTCCGGTTTCTGTAAGTATTAAGCCAGGGCTTTTCCCAGTTCCACGCACTGAGCCTGGGCATCATCATCAGGGGCTTCGTTGCAGATCACATAATCACAGGCAAATACGGCGCCGTCTTTTTTACAGGTCTCTTCCCAGTCTCTCATCCACTCACCGTCTCCCCAGCCGTAAGAGCCGAATAAAGCGATCTTCTTGCCCTGAAGCTTTGGTTCACAGCTTGAAAACATGGGTTCAAATTCATCTTCCTCCAACTGCTCGCCGCCCATGGAGGGGCATCCGAATGCGATTGCATCAAACTGGTCCACTTTGTCGGCGCTGAATTCTGATGCTGTAAATAAGGTTACTTCTGCACCTGCTTCTTTGGCTCCTTCTGCAACCTTTGCTGCCATTGTCTCTGTATTGCCTGTTCCGCTCCAATAAACCACTGCTGCTTTGCTCATAATACCTTACCTCGCTTTTTATTTTTATTTGAATCGCTGTTCTTTTCTTTTGTTAGTTATAACTAACTTTTTGACAGTATACCATTTTGACCCTGGAAATACAAGTAGTGTTAAAGGCGAATCTTTCTCATTTTCTCCTGTAATATACAAAAACGCCCGCCAAAAGGCGGGCATTTCCATTTATTTTTCTGTAAACTTTTCTACGATTTTAAGAAGCAGCTCCACAACCTTTTCCATGGACTGAACCGGTATGAATTCAAATTTTCCATGGAAGTTATGGCCTCCCGTACAAAGGTTGGGACAGGGAAGCCCCATATAGGATAGACGGGCACCGTCTGTGCCGCCCCGGATGGGACGGACTAAAGGCTTAATTCCTGTTTCCTCCATGGCGGTCCTTGCAATATCAATGAGATACATGTGAGGCTCCACCATTTCTTTCATGTTGTAGTAGCTGTCTTTTAATATGAGTTCCACAGTTCCTGCAGGATAGCGTTTATTCAGATAATCTGCGGCCTGCTTTATGAATTCCTTTTTTGCTTCAAACTTTTCTTTGCTGTGGTCCCGGATGATGTATTCCAGACGGGCTTCCTCCACAGTTCCACTCATGGAATCTAAGTGGTAAAAGCCTTCATATCCTTCTGTATACATGGGATTTTCATGAACCGGAAGCATGCCGTGAAATTCCATCGCCATCAAAAGGGAATTTCTCATCTTACCCTTGGATGACCCCGGATGAATGTTGGAGCCGTGAATGATCACCCTGGCGGAAGCTGCATTGAAATTCTCGTATTCCAGCTCTCCCAAGGCTCCTCCATCCACAGTATAGGCCACCTCAGCTCCAAAGCCTTTCACATCAAAAAAGTCAGCTCCCCGGCCCACCTCTTCATCGGGTGTAAAGCCGATGCGCAGCTTTCCGTGTGGAATCTCAGGATGGGACAGCAGATATTCTGCCATAGTCATAATTTCTGCCACTCCGGCCTTGTCATCTGCACCCAAAAGCGTGGTTCCGTCGGTGGTAACAATATCCTGTCCCTTATAATCCAGCAAATCCGGAAAATCACTGACCCTCATGGTCACTCCGGTCTCTTCATTCAAAACAATATCGCCGCCGTCATAGTTTTTTACGATCCTGGGCTTTATTCCGGTTCCTGAATAGGCCGGGGCCGTATCCATATGGGCGATAAAGCCAAGAACCGGAACCTGTTTTTCCATGGTAGCCGGTATGGTGGCATAGACGTAACCGCATTCATCCACAGTCACATCCTCTGCCTTCATGGCCTGAAGCTCAGACGCCAGCTCTTTTGCCAGCACCCTCTGTTTCTCAGTACTTGGAAATTCCTCCGCATTCTCCTTGGACTGGGTGTCAAAGGATATATACTTTAAAAAATGATTTAATACTTCTGACATCACATAACTACCTTTCTTTATATATTTTATTCTGAAACCTGCATACTCATAATGGCCCGGATTGCCCCAAGGCTGGACCAGACCGACAGGCCGTAACCTATGGCCAGATCAACGAAAAAGCCTTTCCACATATCCATCTCAGACATCAGCTTTCCAAAATTGGAGAAAACGTAAGCCATGGTCTCAAAGCTGGCTTCAAATTCAAAGTAAGCCCGTGTCATGGAAACCCCGTAATCCAGCAAATTGGCCCCAAATATCATCCCGGCTGTGATGAAGAGGCAGATAATTGCTCCTCTTTTATCCAGTCTTCTGCCCAGCTTCTCAAAACCTCCCAGGGAAAGCTTGAGCATGACAAATCCGGCGATTCCGGCTATAAATCCAATCTGGCCGATGAGGACCCATAAGGCTGCTCCTATGAGGGCTCCTATCAAAGCACCCACAATTCCCGGAATCAGTCTGGTGCCTTTCTCCTCCAAAGAAGCGGCTGCCTCTGCCCTCCAGTCCTCTGTTTTAAAGTCTGTAAGTATTTCTGAAGTGAGGGTATCCCTTAACTGCTCCTCTTTCCTGTCCTCGATCTTGCGTTTAATCCGGTCTGCCAGTTCCTGAAATGCTTCTTTCTTTTTAGAACCGGTTCCCTTAGTGAGGATGAGGGTATGATACTTCTGACCGGAGCTTTCTGCCATAAGCCGCATATTGGGCCCGGCAACCGTATGAAAAATCCGTTCTATACTTTGGTAAGGGAGGATTTCAAAACCTTCCGCATTGGTGACGATGTAATCCTGGGTCAGATAAAGCTTTTCTTTCTCATAGGCTGAGGTGCCCGGCTGAGCGAGCTGCCTGTCCACGAAAAGAAGCTTTTCCTCTGTCCATGCCTTTAATGTGGCACGGCTCTTTTTCAGCCTTGGATCCGTTAATTTTGCCGCCAGATATGCGGTTGCAGCCAAAGCCAGCATGGCAGACCACAAAAAGAGCAGAGAAACGTTTTTTGAAACAGGAGATTCCGGTTTTCTGGTTGTATCCAGGTAGTATTCACCAAAATAGTCGGAAAAATTATCTTCTGTCACAAGATCTTCCTCCCACATCTCATTATAGCTTTCTATGGCATACTTCCTGATATTCTCCTCAATGGGAGCTGCTATTCCGTAAAACGAAACCGGCTCCGGCTCCTCCTTTGAATCCTCATATAAGTAAGACTGGATTTTTAAAGCTTCTTTTGAGAGATTTCCATGGACCTGGATTATGTAAGGCAGAGACTCTTCATCATAAACAAAATAATAATGGTTCGTCTCCTTAAAATCTGAAGCAAATTCAAAGGTCATCATCCGGCCTTCCAGACTGCTGTAAATATCTGCTCCGCCATATACGTTGAACTTTTCTGGATCAGTCTGGGGGACTCCGCCTCCCAAAAGTTTGAAAGCCGCACCTGCAAACAGGAAGGAAAAAGCCATGCAATACACCAGCGCAACCGGTATCGCCCACCGGTAAAGCCGGATCATCCGTTTCATTTTACCGGACATCTGATTGTTCATACTTCTACCCCCTTATCTTTCATTATTTTACCATTATAGCACAAGGAAGAAAACCTGTCCATGCATGTAAAAAGCACTGGCAAAAGCTTTAAAAGCCTGTTTGCCAATGCTCACAAAAACTGTTTTTTCTCATATGACTGCCATGAAACGGTTTTATTCAGAATCATTTCCCATTGATTTTATGTAGAAATCCACACGCCGGTTCTTGCCTTTTCCCTCATCGGTGGAATTATCGGCCACCGGATAAAATTCGCTGTATCCGATTGCAGAAAACTTCTTTGCCTCAATTCCTGAGGTTTCCAGCAGATGCTTTAAAACATTGACCGCGCGGCTGGTGGACAATTCCCAGTTGCTGTCAAAAGAAGAAGTCTTTATAGGGCGGTTATCCGTGTGCCCCTCAATACGTATCATCTGGATGGCTTCCTGGTAATAAACCAGAATATCCGAGATATTTTGAAGCATGGGAAGTGCAGCCGGATCAATATCAGCCTTTCCCGAATCAAAGAGAATGGACGCTGAAATCCGCAGCAATATCTCTTCGTCTCCCAGCTTTTCAACATTGAGCTGTTCCGACAGTCCGGCTTCCATCACATAAGTTTTCATGTGCTCATAAAGGCTGTTGAATTCCTCTAAATCAAAATTGCCCCCGCCACCTGTGGTGGATTGAGAAATATCCTGGTTCTGTTCAGCCGCTTTTCTTTCTGACTGAATAACAACCGCCTGGCTCATCATGGCAAATGCGAACAAAATTACGAAAACCGCCAGCAAATCAGTCATCAAATCGCTATAACTCGCCAGCCAGTTTTCGCCCTCATCGTCATCTTCATCTTCATCTTCGAATTTTGAGCGCATGATTATTTGTCACTCCTTTCACCTCTGGTATGTATTCATCATTTCTTTGGCTTTTTTGGTTCTTTTACCTTTTTTCCCTTTTTTTTCGGATTTTCTTCGTCATCCAGGTTGATATTCGCAAATGCCGATAACTCTTCCTTTATCATTCTGGGGTTCTTTCCCTGCTGAATGCCCACAAGTCCCTCTAACAGCAGTTCCCTTCTGAAGGCTTCCTCCTTGTCCATAGCTACCAGTTTACGTCCTAAAGGAGAAAATATGATATTGGCAACGAAAGCACCGTAAAAGGAGGACACAAGCTCTATGGCCATCATGGGTCCCAGGGCAGAGGGGTCATCCAAGCTGTTCAGCATGGGGATCAGACCTACGTATGTACCGAGAAGTCCCAAAGCCGGAGCAGTTGCTCCGATCATGTTCAGCATAGCCGCACTCTTTGCGTGACGCAGCTTCATGAAATGGGTTGCCCCCTCCATAATATTTCTCAACTGCTCTTCATCGGTTCCGTCGATGATATAGCGTATTCCCATTTTCAAATATTCATCATTTGTAAGATCGTCAATATGGTTTTCCAGTGCCAGCAAGCCGTTTTTTCTGGATATTTCAGCACACCGGATCAGGCTTACGATGTCGTCCTTTAAATCATAATTCTCTTTTCTAAAACTCTTTAAAAAAACGTGTCCGAAGGTCTTTAGCGTCTTGGGAGGAAAGGCCATAATAACAGATGCCGCAGTACCTCCGAAAATCATAAGAGCAGATGGGACATTATAAAACAAATTAAGATGTCCTGATGTGAACATGGCGCTGATAATAAAGAAAGCGCCGAGAAAAAGTCCTATAAGTGAAGTATTTATGAATCGAGACAATGTGAAAACCTCCTGAGTATGCATATTTCAAATCAAAACCTAGATGTCATGACTTACTCTTTTTTTGTCGGCTCTCTTCTGCACTTAGTTAATGACAATTGGAGAATCTTAACATCTTCTTAATTCATAAAACAAAAAATCCCGGCATAGAAATGATGAATTCATCTCCATGCCGGGGCAATAAGTGTCAGCGGTTTGCCAGTTCCCTGGTAATGTCCTCCCAGGTCACTCCTTTTTGGGCCATCAATACCATCATGTGGTAAAGAAAGTCCGAAATTTCATATTTCACTTCCTCGGAATTGGGATTTTTTGCGGCTATGATGATTTCCGCAGCTTCCTCTCCCAGCTTCTTTAATATTTTATCGATTCCCTTATCGAACAGGTAATTGGTATAAGAACCTTCCTTGGGATTTTCCTTCCTGTCCATGATCACCTGAAACACATCTTCAAATACCTTAAGGGGATTGGTCTCCTGATATTCCTTTTTTACAAGATCTGTGTAAAAACACGTTTTTTCCCCGGTATGGCAGGCTGCGCCGATCTGATTCACCTTTGCAAGCAGGGTATCGCTGTCACAGTCTATGGAAAGAGACTTCACATACTGGTAATGGCCGGAGGTTTCCCCCTTAAGCCAGAGTTCACCCCGGCTTCTGCTGTAATAAGTCATGCGGCCTGTCTCTAAGGTCTTCTGAAACGCCTCTTCATTCATATAAGCCAGCATCAGCACCTGGCCGGTCCGGTAATCCTGGGTGATGACCGGAATGAGACCGTCCGAATTCAGCTTAAATCCGCTGAAGCTGACAGGGCTCTCAAAGGTATCCACATCAATTCCCCTGGCCTTTAAATCCTGTTTTAAATCCATGCATCCGGCTTCCCCGTCAAGAATTCCGATAAAGCCGTTTACATTCTCTGTCTTAAGCACAGCAGGCAAAAACTCTCCGCCAGAACCTGTGAGCAGAAAAACTTCTTTGCATTCAGACACCTTTAAAAGCTTTTCTTCTGTCATATCCAGATCGCCTAAAATCATGACAGAGGCCCCAAGCTGGGCATATTCCTTGGCACTCTCTAAATAGGAGCAGTCCGGTAAGTAAGCGTATACCTTATCATCCCCGAACCGGTCTGAGGCCTCCTTCATCAAGTCCACATTTTCCTCTGAACTGCCATCGAGAAAAGAGGCCTTTGCCCCTGCGTAGAGATATTTCTTCACATCCTCTAAACGCTTCACTCTTCCCCCGGCAATGACCGGTATATCGGAAAGCCTTGCAATCTCTTTCATCATGCCTATGGTCTTTTCGTGATCTTCCTCAGATTCCGATAAGTCCAGAAGAAACAGCTCATCGGCTCCGCTGTCTCCGTAAAAGCGGGCCAGCTCCAGAAGGCCTTTTTCATAATACGCTGCCCTGTCATCGAGCCTGACAGCCTTTCCTTCCCGGATTCCAAAGCCTGCAATTATTTTCTTACACTCCATCATACAATCCTCCCCTGAGGCGCCTTCTTTTCAAACGCATCGATGGCTTCTTTTAAATCAATCCGTTTTTCATACAGAGCCTTTCCGATGATGGCCCCTTTGACACCGGCCTCATAAAGCTGGCGCAAATCCTCCATGGAAGACATCCCCCCGGAAGCGATGATGTCCAGTCCCGTGTCATCGGTCAGCTTTTTCGTATAAGCCACATTAGGGCCGGACAGCATTCCGTCTCTGGCTATATCGGTGTATACAATGTGCTGAATACCGTATTCTTTCATGCGTCCGCATAAGTCTGACGCCGACATGGTGCTGATTTTTTCCCAGCCCTCTACGGCCACCATACCATCTTTTGCATCCACACCGGCCACAATCCGCTCAGAACCGAATTTTTTCACCATTTCTCCCAGGAATTCAGGATTTTCCACGGCTCTGGTTCCGATGATCACCCTGGAAACGCCCAGGGAAAGCATGGCCTCTATAGCTTCTTCGCTGCGGATGCCGCCTCCGATTTCAATGGGGATGGAAACGGTATCTGCGATCTTTTTTATCACATCTTTATTCACGGAATAACCGGCCAAAGCCCCATCTAAGTCCACCAGGTGCAAAAAAGTGGCCCCTTGGGACTGCCAAAGAGCGGCTACCTCCTCCGGCGCATCGGAATAAACGGTAATTTCTTTAAATTCTCCCTGCTTTAAACGGACGCACTGCCCGTTTTTTAAATCAATTGCTGGATAAAGCTGCATACGAATTCTCCTATTCTTCAAACCTCACCTTTACGGAATTGGCGTGAGCGGTCAGGTGCTCTGCTTCGGCAAAGGCTTCAATATCCTTATGGACCTGCTCCAAAGCCTCTTTGGAATAATAAATAATACTGGATTTCTTCACATAATCATCCACGTTTAAGGGAGAGAAGAATTTGGCTGTTCCGTTGGTGGGAAGCACATGGTTGGGCCCTGCAAAATAATCTCCCAGAGGCTCAGAGCTGTATTCTCCCAGGAATATGGCCCCTGCATTGTGAATCCTGGTCATATCCTCAAACGGGTTTCTGGTGATGATTTCCAAATGCTCCGGAGCGATCTCATTGACGACTGCAATGGCCTCCTTCATGGTATCCGCCACCAGAATATATCCGTAATTGTCGAGAGACTTCTTGATGATCTCAGACCGGGACAGCACATTTGCAAAGTTTTCCGCTTCCTCTGATACCTTCTCAGCCAGCTCCATGCTGGTGGTCACCAGAATGGAAGAAGCCAGCTCATCATGCTCTGCCTGGGATAACAAATCCGCTGCCACAAAACGGGGATTGGCGCTCTCATCCGCGAGCACTAAAATCTCGCTGGGGCCTGCAATGCTGTCTATGCTCACGTGGCCGTAAACCGCCTTTTTGGCCAGTGCCACAAAGATGTTTCCGGGGCCCACAATCTTATCCACCTTTGGAATGGATTCCGTTCCAAAGGCCAGGGCAGCCACTGCCTGCGCTCCGCCCACCTTGTAAACCTCCGTAGCGCCGGCTAAGTAAGCGGCAGTCAGAGTGACCGGATTCACCTTTCCATCCGGTCCCGGAGGGGTTACCATGGCAATCCGCTCCACTCCTGCCACCTCAGCTGGAATGATGTTCATCAAAACAGAAGACGGATAAGCCGCCTTTCCGCCCGGAACGTAAACACCTACGCTTCCAAGGGCAGTGATTTTTTGTCCTAAGATGGTTCCATCCGGCTTGCTGTCAAACCAGCTGTACTGCTTCTGCTTTTCATGGAACTGGCGGATGTTTTTCATGGACTTTTTCATGACCTCCAAAAGCCCAGGGTCCACCTCTTTCATGGCCTCTTTGATTTCCTCTTCCGTCACCCGGATATTTGAAGCATTGATATCTGCTTTGTCAAATTCCTTTGTATAGGAAAAAAGAGCCTTGTCCTTATCCGTCTTCACGGTTTCCACAATTTTCTGGACCGCATCGGCATAGGTGCTGTAATTATTGGGATCTCTTTTTAATAAGTCCGCCAGAATATTCTGTTTGGAGCTTTCATCTAATTTTATAATTCTCATTGGTTTTCCTCCTGCAGCAAGGTGCGAAGATCATGGATCAGCTTTGTGATCCTGTCATTTTCCCGCTTCATGCTCACCTGATTGACCACCATACGGGCGGAAAGAGGGCAGATTTCCTCCAATACGTCAAGTCCGTTCTCCCTCAGGGTAGCTCCTGTCTCCACAATGTCCACGATCACCTCGGAAAGCCCTACAATGGGGGCCAGCTCAATGGAGCCGTTCAGCTTGATGATTTCCACAGTCTGATGTTTTTTATTATAAAAATAATCCTTGGCAATGGCCGGATACTTGGTGGCTACCCGGATCATTTCATGGTGCTGTAACAGTTCCTGGGCCGACTTGGGGCCGCAGACGCACATGCGGCAGTTTCCCATGCCTAAATTCATGACCTCGTAAAGCTTTCTCCCCTCTTCCAAAAGAGTGTCCTTGCCCACGATGCCGATATCAGCCGCCCCGTATTCCACATAGGTGGGCACATCGCTGGCCTTTGCCAGGAAAAACCGCATTCCCAGCTCTTCATTGGTGAAGATCAGCTTTCTGGAGCCCTTGTCCTTCATTTCCTCACAGGTGATTCCGATTTTCTCAAACATGGCAAGGGAATCCTTTGCCAGACGCCCCTTTGCCAGGGCAAATGTCAGATATCTCATAAGTACCTCCGGTTACTGTAAATATTCCGACAGAGGTATCTCTTCTGTTCGGTTTAAAAGCAGGTTCGTGACCTTTACGGAAAATCCCATGGTGTCCAGGTACAGAAGATTGTGCAAATCCCTGCGCAGAGCATAGTCAAAATACGTTTCAAGAGAACGGTCCGGGTCCTTAAGCTGAAGCTGGACTGCCATGCCCGCATTGCGGAAATGGTCTGCCAGATGAATGCCGCCCTCCCTCGATTCCTTTTCATAAAGAATCATGGTGTTGGCAACCGTGACCTTTGTCTCGATCTTCTGTCTCGATAAGGCCAGCAAAAGCTCATCCACGGAAATTCCAAAGCCTACGGCAGGAGAATCTTTTCCAAACTGTTCTAAGAGCTTGTCATACCGGCCTCCGTTGACAATGTAATCTCCGGTGCCGTACGTATAAGCCTTAAAAATGATTCCGGTATAATACTGGTACTGGCTCAGCATGCCAAGGTCATAGGAAACGTAATCCGTAAGGCCGTAATGGGCCAGAATCCGGTTTACCTCCTCCAGGCGCTCAATGGCCTTTAAGGCCCTTGGATTGGCTGTCAGCTCTCTGGCCGCCTGAATCTGCTCCAGGGAACCGAAAAGCTCCGGAAGCTTTAAAAACACCTGCTTCAGCTCTTTGGAAATGGGCTGGGCCATCACCAGTTCTTCCACACCGAAATAGTTTTTATTTTCAATCAGCTCTCTTAAAGCCTCTTCCATCTCCTCATCCATACCGGCTTCTTCAAGCAGGCCCTTAAAAAAGTCCACTTCTCCTAACTCCACCTGAAATTCCGTAAGCCCTGCCGCCAGCAAAGCCCGGATCACCATGACCAGGATTTCCCCGTCAGCGTCAGCGGAATCATCCCCCAGCAGCTCCACGCCGGTCTGGGTGGCTTCCTTAAGCCTTCCCTGATAGCTGGAATTGTTGATAAAGGTTCTCTCCAGGTAACAGAGACGGATGGGCATATACTCATCCATAAAATACTTCACCGCACACCTGGCAATGGCAGGGGTTTCGTCAGGCCTCAGAACCAGGGTGTGATTATCCCGGTCAAAAAATTTAAACATTTCCTTTGCCTTGACGCTTCCGCGGGATTCATTGAAAATATCAAAAAATTCAAAGGTGGGAGTTTCAATGTCCTGATATCCGAACAGATGAAACACGTTCAAAATTTTTTCCTGCACAACGGCTTTTTTTGTGCACTCCACTCCATAGATATCCCGGACTCCGTCCGGTGTATGTAACAGCTTATTTGCCATGATGTCCTCCATCCTGCAATAACCAGGAAAATTGTTTTCACAGTATCTCGTTTTCTTTTACTTTCTTATAGTAAAGTGATAATTCGGTAACGTGTAGTTTATTATAGGGGAGAAAACCCTGATTGTCAATCTCTTCTGTCCAAATCTTTTTGAATCATTTCCAGATAATGGATGAAAATATCCCTGTGGCTGCGTATTTCCCAGTCTTTATCCACTTCCTCATAAGTGAAGCTTTTCCGTCCTCCCTCCTCCATCCGCTTCCAGAATTTCTTTAAACGGTCAAAGGGCAGATAATAAACCTCATTTTTCTGGGTATAGGATACGATGATGAAGGAAATGCCTCCCTGCCGTTCAAATTCTTCCATGAAGTCGACCTGATGAGGGTGGATGTTCTGAAGGGGAAAGGTGGAGGCGCTGCACTCCTTTGCATCAAAGCAGATCGGTATTCCCTGGACGGCGCCGATGTAGTCCACCGTACTTTTCTGCTCAAAGTAAGCCAGGGTGATGTGGCGGTTTTCCTTGTCAATGGAGATGGGGGTGATGGGGGTGGGGATTTTCTGAATCAAAGCCAGCCCCTTTTCCCGGTAGCTTTCATTGCTGCGGTTAATCAGCTCCTCCAAAGTGGAGCCTCTTAAGCCTCTCGTATTCCAGGTTCCCATGTTTCCCTCCTCTTATTTCCAGTCCCTGCATATTTTTGAAAAAATTTCCGGCAAAGGTGCAAAAAAAGTCTTTCCCGATAAATAAGAAAGAGGCTCCGGCAGCACCGGAAATGTGACCTGAAAGGAATGAAGAAGCTGGGACTGGACAGAAAATAGCTTTCTGGCTTCTTCGTTGGCCTTTTTATTGCCGTATTTATAATCCCCGATAATGGGATAGCCGATGGAGGATAAATGAGCCCTGATCTGATGGGTTCTTCCAGTGACCAGAGTGACCTTTAACAACGTGTAGTCCTCAGAAAAGGCCATCGGCTCATACTCCGTCACAATGGGAAGGCTGTCTGGAACCTGCTCCTTATGGATTGTCACCTGATTGGAGGCCTCATCCTTTATGAGAAAGCCTTGAATCACCTGTTTTTTAGAGAGCCTGCCCTTTACCACACATTGATAATACTTGTGGATGCTCCTGTCCTTAAAGACCGCGGACATGAGCTGCAGCCCTGCCAGAGACTTTCCGCAGACCACCAGGCCGCTGGTATTGCGGTCCAGGCGGTTGCATATGGAAGGGCGAAAGCTCCTCAACTGCTCCGCCGTCAGGCTGCCCTTTGATAACAGGTAATCGATGAGATACTCCACCAGGGATTCATCAGACTCCTTTGCCTTTTGGGAGAGCATCCCTGCGGGCTTATTGACTAAGAAGATGTGGTCATCCTCATATATGACATTTAAAGCAACCTTTTTAACCTGGGGAATTTTCACTTCGGAAAACTTTTCAATGGTTTCATCAGAAAGGAAGAGCTTGATTTCATCTCCCTCTCCCAGCTTTTCCGAACCGTCGCATTTCTTCCCGTTTAACGTGATGTTTTTCTTTCTCATCATCTTATAGAGAAAGCTTTTTCCTGCCAGATTCAAATATTTCGCCAGCAGCTTATCGAGACGCTGGCCTGCTTCATTTTTCGATACAATCAAAGACTGCATGACTGGTCCTTTCTGTCTGTTACTCTGCTTTCATGGATTTTCGGATAAGACTCAGGATCATGCCGTGGGGAAATAGTTTGCACAGCATACGGAAGGATTTCATGGTAAGTCCATAAACGGAAACAGAACGGCCCATCATGCTGTCTCTCAAAGCCAGAGACACCACCTTGCGGGGATCAGCCATGACCAGCTTTTTATAAAGAGGAATCTCTCCAGTTGTTCCGGCGATATCAAAGAACTCGGTCTTTACAGGTCCGGGGCAGACCGCGGTAACATAGATTCCCCTGGGCTTTACTTCCTCATTAAGAGCTCTGCTGTAGCTTAAGATAAATGCTTTTGTGGCCGCATAAATGGCAAACTGAGGCTGGGGGAGAAAGCCTGCCGAAGAAGAAAACTGGATGATGCGGCTGTTTTTTGACATATAGGGAAGCACCATGTGGGTCACCGCACAGAGAGCCCGGCAGTTCAAATCGATCATGCCGCCTTCCTCTTCCACGCTGATAAAGCCCACAGGGCCGATCTTTCCGTATCCGGCTCCATTGACCAGCCACTTCACATCAGGCTTTTCTTCTGAAAGGGCCTCTTCCAGTTCTTTCAGCTCTTCCGCTCTTGTTAAATCTATATCAAAGCACCGGAGCTTTACCGGAACGAGAAGAGACAGCTCCTCCAGACGTTCCTTTCTCCTGGCAATGGCCCATATTTCCCCGATTCCGCTAAAACGGTCGGCAATCTGCATGATAAATTCTCTTCCCATACCGGAAGAAGCGCCTGTTACAATCGCAATTTTCATATGGATTCCCTCCATGAAATCTCATTTTATTTTCCTGCTTTTTTGTGGACGTTCCGGATTGTCTTTTTCCTGCGCTCTCCCTGTTTTTCAAGGGAAGGCGCTCCGGTTCTGTTTGTACTTCCATAATTCTTGCCGGTTTTTTTGCCGCCCATTCCTCCAACCGGCGCTCCTGCTGCCGGGCGGATCAGGCATTTCTTATCATATCCGATCAAATCAGTCCGTCCTGCCAGCTTTAAGGCTTCTATAACCAAATCCCGGTTCTTGGGATTCCGGTACTGGATCAGCGCCCTCTGCATGGCCTTTTCGTGAGGATTGACCGGAACGTAAACCTTTTCCATGGTCCGGGGATCGTATCCGGTGTAATACATACAGGTGGAAATGGTGGAGGGGGTAGGATAAAAGTCCTGAACCTGCTCCGGCATATAACCCAAGTCACGCAAATACTCCGCAAGCTCCACGGCCTCCGTAAGCCCGGAACCCGGATGGGAGGACATCAGATAGGGAACGAGATACTGTTTGATGCCCAGTTTGCCGTTCATTTCGTTGTATTCCTTTACAAACTGGCGGTAAATTTTATTATCCGGCTTTCCCATCCTGGAGAGCACCTTGTCGGACACGTGCTCCGGGGCCACCTTTAACTGGCCGCTGACATGGTGCTGGCAAAGCTCCTTTAAAAACTTCTTGCCCGGATCAGCCAGCACATAGTCAAAGCGGATTCCGGAACGGATAAAGACCTTTTTCACCTTTGGAAGGGTCCGCAGCTTTCTAAGCAAGTCAATATAATCCCCATGGTCCGCATTTAAATTCTTGCAGGGCTCCGGGAATAAGCACTGTCTGTTTGGACATGCTCCCTTTGTCGTTTGCTTTTCACAGGCGGGATTTCGAAAATCAGCGGTAGGACCTCCTACGTCGTGAATATAGCCCTTAAAGTCAGGCTCTTCGATCAAAAGCTTTGCCTCATCCAAAAGGGAATTGTGGCTTCTGGACTGGATGATTCTGCCCTGATGGAAGGTGAGGGCACAAAAACTGCAGGCTCCAAAACAGCCCCTGTTGCTGATCAGGCTGAACTTGATCTCCCGGATAGCCGGAACGCCGCCAAGATCTTCGTAAGAGGGGTGGTAATTTCTCATATAGGGCAGGTTATAAACCTCATCCATTTCCCCGGTGGAAAGGGGCTTTCCGGGCGGATTCTGAACCACAAACAAATTGTCCCCGTAAGGCTCCACCAGACGCTTTCCAATAAATGGGTCCGTGTTTCCATACTGGATATAATAGCTTTTGGCGTACTCCAGCTTATCCTCTTTCAGGCTTTCAAAAGAAGGAAGGGTCAATGCGTCATATACGGACTCCAGGCTCTTTGTTTTATAAACGGTTCCCTCAATAAAGGTGATGTCCTTGATATCGATACCGCTGTTTAAGGCATCGGCGATCTCCACAATGGACTTTTCCCCCATTCCGTAGGATATTAAATCTGCCTGGGAATCTAAAAGGATGGAGCGCTTTAACCGGTCTGACCAGTAATCGTAATGGGCCAGACGCCTTAAGCTGGCTTCAATGCCGCCTATGATAATGGGTGCTTTCTTATATACAGACCGGATTAAATTGCAGTAAACCGTGGCTGCGTAGTCCGGACGTTTTCCCATAACACCTCCGGGGGTATAGGAGTCCTGCTGCCTGCGCTTTTTCGAAACCGAATAATGGTTTACCATGGAATCCATGTTTCCGCTGCTGACTAAAAATCCCAGGCGGGGCTCCCCCAGCACCTGAATGCTTTTTGGGTCTTTCCAGTCCGGCTGGGCTATGATTCCCACCTTATACCCATGGGATTCCAAAAGACGGCTGATGATGGCGTGGCCGAAAGACGGGTGATCCACATAGGCGTCACCGCTCACATAGACGAAGTCACACTGTTTCCAGCCTCTGATATTCATATCCGACCTGCTGATCGGAAGGTAATCGTGAATCATGCTTTTGCTCCATTTCTGTTCAACAACTGATAATAATCATAAATAAAGTAATCGGCCAGCTTCCTTTTTTCCTCTTCCATGCTTCTGGAAAACTCATCATCGATCGCGCAGACCGTCATCCCTGCCCTCTTTCCTGCCAGAATCCCCGCAGGGATGTCCTCGAAAACAAGGCAATTGGAAGGGTGTAAATCAAGTGTCCCCGCCACTTTTAAGTAAATGTCCGGAGCCGGCTTTCCGGCAGTCACCTCACAAGCGGTAGCCACCACATCAAAGTACCGGTCTATCTTTAAGGAAGCCAAAACTGCATCCACCATCTGTCTTCCGTTGCTGGTGGCAATCCCCGCCTTGATTCCCTTAGAAGCGAGGTGCTCTAAAAATTCTCCTGCTCCCGGCTTTAAGGGAACCTCATGCCGGTATTTGTCAATAGACATTTCCGTCCACACGTTTTTGATCTCTTCAAGAGATTCCCTCAACTGAAATCTCTTTTTAAAGTAATTGGCTGTTTCTGAAAAACTCATACCTTCGATTTCTTTATCCAGGTCCTCAGGGCACTCAAATCCCCTGTCCCCTAAAAATTCTATGTCAATGGATTTCCACATCCACATGGAATCCACCAGGGTCCCATCCAGATCAAAAATCACAGCTTTTTTCTCATCCAACATCTTCTGCTTTCCGTTCCTTTCCATGGCTTTTCAGCCTCAGTATTTCCTCCTCTGTAAGAGGACGGTACTGTCCCGGCTTTAAAGTCTCATCTAATGTAAGGCTGCCCATGGACAGCCGCTTTAAGTATACCACAGAGCACCCCAGAACTTCAAACATCCGTTTTACCTGGTGGAATTTTCCTTCCCGTATGGTGAGGCGGATTTCTGACAGCGCTCCATTTTGTCCCTGATTTAAGATTTCCAAATCTGCCGGAAGGGTGATGGTTCCATCGGAAAGCTCCAGCCCCTCCTTCATCCGTTCTTTTGCGTCAGAAGGAAGCTCTCCCTCCACCCTGGCAAAGTAAACCTTGTCCACATGCTTTTTCGGTGACAGAAGCTGATGGGCCAAATCTCCGTCATTGGTGATGAGAAGCAGCCCTTCCGTATCAATGTCCAGACGCCCCACGGGAAATAAATCGTCCCGTTTCCGGTCCAGGATTAAGCCCACCACGGTTTCATAGCGGGAATCCTCTGTTGCAGATACCACGCCCTGCGGTTTATTCAGAATATAGTATTCATACTCTGCATAGGCGATGATACGCCCGTCTAATTCAACCTGGTTATGGGCAGGGTCAATTTTTCTCTCCGGCTTTTTCTCCGGCTGCCCGTCCACATAGATTCTGCCCTTTCTCGCCATTTCCTTGATCTGGCTTCTGGTTCCCTGACCCATTTCTCCCAGGTATTTATCCAATCTGATTTCTTTTGCCATAATTTATTTCCTTCACCCCTGCCAACGCCATCCGGGATAGTATTTATTTTTTAAAGAAGCTCCTGTTCCCTTGGCAAATCCCAGAGGGAAGCCATCCACACAGATCAGGCACCAGCCCTTGACCTGTCCTTCCTCCTCATTTAAAAAGATGGTTTCTCCCTTTAAATACCGAAGAACCCTCTCATCCTGTCTTTTCCAGGAAAAGGTCTGTTTAAATTCCTCCCGCTTCAAAGCCATCGCAAATGCCTGGGACGGTTCAAAACGGTCCTTTTTCATCTCTCCCAGCAAAAGCCCTGTCCTCAAATACCTCAGACCCTTTGCCTTTTCCGGAAAGTATTCCGGCAGATAATAAACAGCGGACTCCTTAATCCTGATGCGGGAACAGTCCAAAGGCTTTGATACCAGGGAAAGAAAAGAAGAGAGGTCGCCGGGAATGGGGGCGGCCTTGGAGTTTTCCTTTGGAGAAACCTTCCCGCCTTCTTCCTGGGATTCCTTCTTTTTTAACAGAGCCATGAAATGCCCTTCCCCCTTAATCTTGTGGGGAAACAGCCTTAAACAGCCAAAAAGCCCTATCCCGCCGCTGGCTCCCTCAAAAAGGGGAAGAGAAACCAGCTCCATCTGTTCATCCTCTTTCAAAATCCAGTCAATAACGTCCTCATTTTCACGGACAGAGAACGTGCAGGTGGAATATAAGAGAAATCCGCCGGGAACCAGCATGTCCGCAGCCTGCTTTAAAATCTCCTTCTGTATCACTGCATAGTACTCCGGACCGTGTTCCTCATAGCTTTTTACCATGTCGGCATCCTTTCGGAACATCCCTTCTCCGGAACAGGGCGCATCCACCAGAATTTTGTTAAAAAACTCACCGAAAATATTTTTTAATTTTCCCGGCTCCTCGCTGGTGACACAGATATTTTCAATTCCCCACAGCTCTAAATTCTTTAACAAAGCCTTTGCCCTGGAATTGCTGATGTCATTGGACACCAGAATCCCTTTTCCCTTTAACCTGGCTCCAAGCTCTGTGCTCTTTCCTCCGGGGGCCGCACACAAGTCCAGGACCTTATCTCCCGGAACCACAGGAAGTAAGCTGGCCGGGGTCATGGCGCTCGGTTCCTGGAGATAGTAAAGTCCGGCGTAATAATAGGAATCCTTGGCCGGACGGTCTTCTCCTTCATAATAAAACCCGTTTTTGACCCACGGGACAGGCTTTAAGGGGAATATGGCTTTTTGCGCAAATTCCTCAGGAGTGATCTTTAAATCATTGGTCCTCAGTCCGTAAAGCCGCTCCTCTTCAAAGCTTTTTAAATAAGCTTCGTATTCTTCTTCTCCCAGCAAATCCTTCATTCTGTTTAAAAATTCTTCTGAAACCTTTATTTCTTTCACGCGTTTACTCCTGCTTCTATCTTTAATAGGAATATTTTAACCGGTATTTCTCCAGATACCGCAAAACCCAGTAAGGATTTACGCTCATTTCTTCCTTGTTATCGGTTTTTAAGTAAATGCCCATATGCAGGTGGACATCGAAATTTCCCGTAGTCCCTTCCACCTTGCTGTAGCCCGTATCCCCCATAAAGCCCAACAGTTCTCCGGCCTTTACACGGTCCCCTTCCTTCCACTGCCTGCTGTAGCCGTAGAGGTGGGCATAATATAAGTACACGCCGCCCGGACTCCTGATGCCCAGGCGCCAGCCTCCCTTTTCCAGCCAGCCCACCTTTTCCACCGTTCCGTCGCTGATGCTCACAACGGGGTAATAGCCTCTGGGCTTTTCTGTTCCCATGATATCACAGCCTTCATGTCCCCGCTCTCCTCCGTAGGTGCGGGTATCCATCCAGCCGTTTTCGTATTTTATATCAGGAGAATCGGGGTTGGTATTTAAAGGAACCGGGAAAAACTTTAAATCTTTAAATATCATTTCATAAGCCTGTTTAAGCTTTCTGTATTCCTCAGGCTTTACCTTCATGATCCGGTCTGCGTGGTAATCTTCTTCCGCAGCCTTTGTTAAGTCGTACTGGTTTTCTATCATGAGGGAGGTGAGGGCATCGTAATCTATTTTACTCCAGTCAGCCACCATTTCCCCTAGTTGCAGGCTTCTGAAATCATCGCTTTCCCAGGTATAGGCGTCTAACTGGTAAAAGGTGGGATTGTTATAGAGATAGTCAATCATGGTCACGTTAAATACAGAAAGAATCAAAATGAAAAAAAGAATCACCATCATATCACTTATGCCTTTTCATATAATTGTATAAAACAATCTATTCAGGTGATTATGAAAAAATCCTTTTTCCGTCTGCTTTCCGTGGCCGCCCTTCTCCTTTTGCTCCTTCGCCCCTCCCTGGCCTTTGAGGGCGCCAGAAACGGACTGGTTCTCTGGGGCTCTGTAGTGGTGCCTTCCCTGCTCCCTTTTATGATCTGCTCCAATGTCATTGTGGCCTTAAACGCCATCCACATCCTCATTTTCCCTGTCAGGCGGCTTTTGCACCGGTTTTTCTGCCTTTCCGATGCGGGAAGCTACACCTTTATCTCCGGCCTTCTCTGCGGATACCCCATGGGGGCCAGAACCTGCAGCGAATTTATGGACAAAAACAGGATGACATCCAGAGAAGGAAAATATCTGCTGGCCATCTGCAACCATCCCAGCCCCATGTTCCTCTTAGGCTATGCTGCTTCCGGACTGCCAAATTCCGTTCCGGTCTGGCTCCTTCTCATCTCCATATATCTGCCCATATTTTTTGTTTCCTGGGCAGCCAGAGCTTATTACGGCATCCGGGAACCGGAGCCCTCTGTCTCTGAAAAAGGGCGCTCCTCCCACTCCTTTGACGAAAGCCTGATGGATTCCTGTGAGGTCATGATAAAAATAGGAGGCTATATCATGATTTTCTCCATCCTGGCCCTTTACATAGCAAAGCTCCCCCTCCACAATCCCGGACAGACAGCAGTTCTTCTTGGAATCATCGAAATCACCACCGGAATCAAGGCCATATCGGAAACCTTTTCCGGCCTTTCCTGCGGGCTCTGGATCGGAGCTGTCACAGCTTTCGGGGGCCTTTCCGGCATCTTTCAGACAAAGAGCGTCATAAAAAATGCCGGATTATCCATCCGGCACTATGTAGTCTGGAAGGTCTTTCACAGCCTTCTTACCATCATCTTTTTTATTCTTCTATCCCGTTTTCTTCCGCTCCTGCCGTCTGGATAACCGCGCCGGTCAGCTCCTGACGGTTGGAGGAAACGATATCAAAGCTTGTCTGCATGGAGGTCATAAATGCATCAAAGCGGCCCTGTGCCCCTTCCATGGAGTGACTGATAATCGTTTGAAGGCTCTTTAACATGTCATCGGTATATTGAACGGCGCTCTGGCGTATTCCATTGGCGTCTGCCACCGCCTGTTCCACGATCTGCTGGGCCTGGCTGTTGGCCTGCTGTATGATCTCGTCAGCCTGGGCATACGCCTTTTGCATGATCTCATGCTCATTGACCAGCTCGTTGGTCTGGGCATTGGCCTGGGACAAAATGGAATCCGCCTGCTGGCGGGCCTCATTCATAATGGCATCCCGGTTGCTGATGATCTTCTGATACTGTTTGATTTCATCGGGAATACGAAGGCGAAGCTCTACCAAAAGCTCCTCCAGTTCCTCCCTGTTCACCACGATCTTGCTGTTGGAAAGCGGCTGGTACTTGCAGCTGTCAATATATTCTTCAATTTCGCCGATTAACTGTTCGATTCTGCTCATCATAATTAAGAACACTCCTCACCCTTATTTCGTTCTATCTTCGCTCTGTCTTCCATCTTTCGGTTCACATGTTCCCTGATTTCTGTGGGCACAAATGCGCTTATCTCTCCGCCGTAGGCAGCGATCTCCTTCACAATGCTGGAACTTAAGTAAGAATACTTTAAATTAGTCGCCAAAAACACAGTATCCACCTCCGGTGCAATGACCCGGTTAGTCTGTGCGATCTGCAATTCATATTCAAAATCCGTTACAGCCCGAAGCCCGCGAATCACCGCATCCGCCTGATTGGCTCGTACAAAATCCACCAAAAGACCTCCAAAGGCTTTTACTTCCACATTTGGCTTATCTTTGGTAAGACTCTTTATCATATTAACACGTTCTTCTGCAGAAAACAACGGAGTTTTTGAATAATTATTTAAAACTCCGATGATCAGATGGTCTGCCATGGCGGCTGCCCGTTCAATGATGTCCAAATGTCCATAAGTCACCGGATCAAAGCTGCCGGGATATACTGCTCTTTTCATAGGGATTCTTCTTTCTTTATGAATACATGCTGGTTTGTCTTGTATTTTTTCTCTTTTATCAGTTCATATCCCATGGAAGCCAGATAGTCAAAAGAAGTTTCCAAAGAAGCTTCCGTGATGATGACGGTATCCTGGCTCAATAGATTGGAGGCGGATAAGTATTCTAAAATCCGTTTTTCCCATTCCATATTATAAGGCGGGTCCATAAAGATATAGTCAAAAACATGGCCTTTGTCTTCCAGCCGTTCAAGCCCTGTTATGACATCGCAGTTCATCACAATGGCGCCTTCCTCCAGTCTGGTGGTCTTTAAGTTCTCCCGGATACAGGCGGCTGCCTTGGGATTTTGTTCGATCAAAACGGCCAGAGCGGCCCCCCGGCTCAATGCCTCGATGGCAATGGCTCCGCTTCCGGAAAAAAGGTCTAAAAATTTGCAGTCAGCCATATCCGGCTGAATCATATTGAATAAGGTTTCCTTAATTCTGTCGGTGGTAGGTCTGGTGTCTTGTCCCTCTATTGTGTTTAATACAAGTCTTCGTGCTTTTCCTGCTATAACTCTCATTTCAATCCTCGCTTTATCTTTCTGGAGTATTGCATCTCAGCTTTTATTTTACCATAAGTCGACAGATATACAATAAAAAATATATAAAAAAGGAGCCGCAGCTCCTAACTGAATCGTTGGGATACTGCGGCCTCTTTTTTCTGCTTTACTTTTGCAGATTATTTACCTGCCATCTGTCTTTCCTGAGCTTCGATCATTTTCTTAACCATATAGCCGCCTACAGAACCATTCTGAGCGGAGGTTAAATTTCCGTTATAACCGTTGGTTAACGGAACACCGATTTCACTGGCTACTTCCATTTTGAAACGGTCCATTGCTTCCTTTGCTTCTGGTACATTCATAGAATTAGATTTTCCTGACATAATGATATGCCTCCTTTTCATCTATTCACCATGTTTTTTTGTTTTTGTAATTCATGGTGTGTTTTGTGTTACACTCCTATTATGGCTGAATCAGAATGAAATAAACTAGAAGGTTTTTCGTAAAATGCCATTTTTTAACATTCAATTTAATAGGCTTGCTCCCATGCGGTAAAGTCCGCGGAATTGCCTTTTAATGCGTAATAATAATTAGCCAAAGTGACCGTTGTATATGGAGTCACGTAGATAAAAGCCAGAAAACATGTGAATACACCTAAAATGTCCCATAAGATAAAGGAAAGTCCCAGCACAAACCACTCCCATTTATGGCCTGCCATCATTTCCTTGCTTTCACGTATGCACTCCATGATGCCCTTATTCGGATTCTCAGCCATAATAAAGACGGCCTGGGAATAGCGGCATGCTGCTATGATTCCCGGAATTATGAAAAGAAGGGACCACAAAAGTGTAAATATAGATACCATCAAAACCAGCCCGATTGCCTTTAATAAATATTTTACGGCTGAAAACAAATCTCCGTAAGACATATTCTGGTTCCTGGCGGCGACCTTTAAACAGTAGGACTGGTATCCAAACTGAAGAATGGTGCTCAAAATCAAATTGACAAAATAGAATACGGCACTGCTGATTCCAAAAGCCAGAACCACATTGGCGCTGCTCTCAATAATTCCTTCTGCCATAAACTCTTCCCACAAATCCAGAAAAAACTGAACAGAACCTAATATCAGTAAAATAACTCCCATAATTACAGTGACCACATAAGGACTCACTGCCGCTTCCTTCATGGCCCGCTTTGCATCTGCCTTTAATTCGCCTCTGCTCATATCACTCCTCCTTTTCTTTTTCAGCATTTCCTCTCAATAAAATTTTACCACTTTGTGAACACAATATCAATCTTCTTCTAAAGATTCAATTTTCCATAGCTCTTTTCCAGATATTCCTCTAATTTGCCGCGCAGTTCCCGGTGCTCTTCCATTTCCAGCTCCGGGTCCTTTTGAAACAGCAGATTCACTTCATCAGACACCGTCTTTAAAATATTGGCATCCGTAAAAATATCCCCCAGCTTAAATTCCAAATCCCCGCTCTGGCGGATTCCGAAAATATCGCCCGGCCCTCTCAGCTTTAAATCCTCTGACGCAATAAAAAATCCGTCGTTGGACTTATTTAAAATCTCCAGACGCTCCTTGGTTTCATCCTGCTCCGAACCATTGACCAGGATGCAGTAGGACTGATGCTTTCCCCGTCCCACCCGGCCCCTTAACTGGTGAAGCTGGGCCAGGCCGAAGCGCTCTGCATTTTCAATCATCATAACCGTGGCGTTAGGCACATTTACGCCAACCTCAATGACCGTGGTGGAAACCAGAACCTTGATTTCGCCGCAGGCAAACCGCTCCATGATGCTGTTCTTTTCCTTTGGTTTCATCTTCCCGTGAAGAAACTCCACTGAAATCCCAGGAAGGGCACTCTGGAGGGCCTTTGTATAATCCACCACATTTTCCCCTTCCATCATCTCACTGGCCTCTACCATAGGACAGATCACATAAGCCTGGCGTCCGGCAGCCACCTCTCTTTTGATAAAATCATAGGCCTTGCTTCTATATCCCGTATCCACAACACAGTTTTTAATGGGAAGGCGGTCAGCCGGAAGCTCATCAATAACGGAAATGTCCAAATCCCCGTAAATAATGATAGCCAGGGTCCTGGGAATGGGCGTTGCACTCATAACCAGAACGTGAGGCTCTTCTCCCTTTTTTCCAAGCAGTTCCCTCTGGCTGACCCCAAACCGGTGCTGTTCATCGGTGATCACCAGAGCCAGATTGTCGTATACCACCTTTTCCTGAATGAGAGCATGGGTGCCCACAATGATATCCGCCTCATGGGAAGCGATTTTTTGATAGGCCTCTCTCTTTTCCTTTGCCGTCATGGAGCCTGTGACCAGAATCGGCTTTTTGTCTATCTGATATCGTTCAAACAGCTCCTTCATGGACTCAAAATGCTGCCTTGCAAGCACCTCCGTAGGCACCATGAGAGCGCCCTGATATCCGTTATAAGCCGTTTCCAAAAGGGCTAAAATGGCAATGATGGTCTTACCGGAGCCCACATCTCCCTGAATCAAGCGGTTCATGACCCGCCCTGCCGTCAAATCCTCCTGAATCTCAAGAAGGACCTTATTCTGGGCCTTTGTAAGGGAATACGGAAGGCTGTTCTTTAACACCTCCACCTCAGGAGAGAGCTTCAAGGAATAGGCGCTTCGTTTTTCATTGCGCCCTTCCTTTAACCGCCGCACTGCCATGAGAAAGAAGAAGAATTCCTCAAATACCAGCCTCTTCCTGGCAAATAAAAGCTCCTTGCGGTCCGTTGGAAAATGAATATGCTCTATGGCAAAATTATATTCCGCCAGCTCATGCTTTTTGCGCAGTTCCCCCGGCATGTAATCCCTGACCATCCGACGAAGGTCAAGTGCCTGCTTCTGAGCCCTGACAATGGTCTTATTGCTAAGGCCCTTGGTTTGTCCGTAAATCGGCTGCATGGAGTGGATCACCTCTCCATACGCTTCTGCCGTAAATACCTCCGGCTGTTCCATAACGAGGCGCCCGCTCTTTTTCACCACCCGTCCCCGGAATACAGCCCTCATTCCAGCCTTTAAGGTGGAATGAAGATAAGGCATATTATACCAGGTGAGCTGAAGGCTTCCGCTTCCATCCTTTAACGTGGCTGTTATAACCTGGATGTGGCTGTAACGCTTCACATCCGGAGTCTTATGAAGCATTCCCGCCACAGTCATGATCCGGTCCGGTTTTAATTCCCCGATGGGAGAAGGCTCCTCATAGGTGTCGTATTCCCTCGGATAATATTCCAGAAGGTCCCCTATGGTAAATACTCCGAGTTTCTGAAATAATTTCCCGGTCTTTTCTCCGATTCCTTTTAAAGCATCAACAGGTTCCCGGTTCATAGGTCCACCCCTCCTTTCTCGTCTTATTCATATCAAAAAGGGCAGACGGTTTTTTCCGTCTGCCCGAAACAGGCAGTCTGTTTCTTTTATTCCACAGAAACCAGGTAATAATAAATGGGCTGTCCGCCTGAGTGAAGCTCCACTTCACACCCGGAGAACATCTCTTCTGCTTTTTCCCTGATCTCTTCTGCATCTTCTTCACTGACTTCTTTTCCGTAATAAATGGTCACCAGCTCTGACTCTTCCTCTACCATGGATTCCAGAGCCTTTAAAACAGTTTCGCCGATATCCTTTCCAACGGTTAAGATTCCCTCATCTCCCAGGGCCATAATATCGCCTTCCCTGATCTCAATATCATCGATGGTGGTGTTGCGGACTGCATAAGTCACCTGACCGGTTTTCACACGGCCCATCTCCTTTGTCATGATGGTTTCATTGTCCTCAGGAGATAAATCCGGCGCAAAATTGATGATGGCAGTGATTCCCTGAGGAATGGTCTTGGAAGGGATTACAATCACCTTTTTGTCCTCCACCAGACTCTTGGCCTGCTGGGCTGCCAGAATGATGTTTTTATTGTTTGGAAGGATGTAAATGGTGTCGGCATTGACATGGTCAATGGCATTTAACATATCCTCAGTGCTTGGATTCATGGTCTGTCCGCCCTGGATCAGATAATCAGCTCCAATGCCGCGGAAGATTTCATCAAGCCCTTCTCCCGCTGAAACAGAAATAAATCCGTACAGCTTACGGGGCTCCTCTTTCTTCTCCGGAGCCTTTTGCTGGGCTGCCATCTTTTCTGCATCCTGAATCAACCGTTCATGATGCTCCTCCCGCATGTTGTCAATCTTCATCCGGGATAAAGAACCGTAGGTCAAAGCCTTCTGAATGGCAAGGCCCGGATCATTGGTATGAACATGAACCTTTACGATATCGTCATCAGAAACCACCACAAGGGAATCTCCAATGGATTCTAAATACGCTTTGAACTGGTTCTCCTCTTTATGGTCATAAGGCTTTTCCAGATTGATGATGAATTCCGTGCAATAACCGAATTTAATATCAACCTCTTCCAGCCTTGCACCTTCCATGGATGAATGAGTGTGAGCACTTCCTTCCATCGGAACAGATAAGTCCACTTCCTTGCCGGAAAGGCCGTCATATGCTCCTTTTAACACCTGCATCAGTCCCTGGCCGCCGGAATCCACTACTCCGGCCTGCTTTAATACAGGAAGCATCTCAGGCGTCTGGCTCAGCACGTAGTCGCCGTGTTCAATCACTTTACGGGCAAACTCCAGCACATCATCGGTTTCAAGGGCCAGTTCTGTTGCCTTTTCCGACATCCCTCTGGCTACGGTAAGTATAGTTCCTTCTTTAGGCTTCATAACCGCCTTATATGCGGTTTCCGAAGCTCTTACAAAAGCATGGGCCAGGATGGTGACAGTAACCTGGTCCACTGCTGCGATTTCCTTAGTAAATCCCCTGAACAACTGGGATAAAATAACGCCGGAATTTCCTCTGGCGCCTCTTAAAGAACCGGAGGAAATCGCCTTTGCCACGGCCTCCATGGTAGGATGTTCAATGGCAGCCACTTCCTTTGCCGCCGCCATGATGGTCATGGTCATATTAGTTCCGGTGTCTCCATCGGGTACGGGAAACACATTCAGTTCATTAATCCATTCTTTTTTTGCTTCCAGTCCCTTAGCACCTGCCAGAAATGCCTTTCTGAGCATTTCAGCGTCTATATACTGCATACCCACAGGTAGTTTCCTCCTTAATCAATCACTCTCACACCTTCTACGAAGATGTTGATTTTATCTACCGTCATGCCGGTGAATTCTTCTACTTTATATTTGACATTTTCAATCAGGTTATCGGCTACTGCAGAAATGCTGATTCCATACGCCACAATAACATGAAAATCAATGGTAATGTGGTTGTCCTGTATATTCACATTGATTCCGTGAGTCAGACCTTCTCTCTTTAAAAGCTTAACGAGTCCGTCCTTCATACTGACAGCTGCCATGCCTACGATGCCAAAGCATTCCACTGCCGTGGTTCCGGCATACATGGCGATAACATCAGGGCTTACCTGGATTTCGCCCAGTTTATTATTAATGTAACCCTTCATATTGTTTACCTCCGTTCTTTCTGTCTTATTTGATTATACATGATTTTTCCAAAAAAAGAAACAAATTTTTATTTTTCACTTGCAAATAATAGGATTTTCTGTTATCATACATTTGTTGTGGATTTTTCAATCATAAAAAAATCCAAGTTGCTTTTAAGGAGGTGCAATCATGGCTAAATGTGCAATTTGTGAAAAAGCTGCTCACTTTGGAAACGCAGTGAGCCATTCCCATAGAAGATCTAACAAAATGTGGAAAGCAAATGTCAAGTCTGTTAAAGTAAAAGTTAACGGCGGCGCTAAGAAGATGTACGTATGTACTTCCTGCTTAAGATCCGGATTAATTGAAAGAGCTTAATCAAAGGAAACTCCTGGCTGATATCAGTCAGGAGTATTTTTTATCCTCTACGAACCTGCCCCCAAAGGGCGGGCCTTTTATTTTATACAGCAAAATCCTCCTAGCAACAAAACAGATTGTATCCCAATACGAGACATCCAATAATAAACAAAACCGTAAAAATAGTTGCCGGGATAAAAAGCAGGATTGCCATACCTGCTCCGAAACAGAACAGCATAAGTCCGCATACTCTTCTCATATCATCCCTCAGTCCATTCAGGCTATATGATATCCTATGCGGCTTATCCCTTTCTTATTCTTCCCCTTTTTTCTTCTCACCAGCAGAAGCGATTTCTTCGGCTGCTCTTAAGGCTTCCGGAGAGATTTCCTTGTTAGAGGAAAATTTATTGACAAAATCGGGAACCATGTCCAGAATTTTTGTCACAGCATCCTGCTGTTTGATATTGACCAGCTTTGTCACTCCGTTCTGGATGATCAAAATCGCGCTGGGGCTCATCTTTGCATGCATTCCGCCCGCACCCTTTTGCTTGGAATCCTCTGCAAAAGAACCGGCTGCCATGCCGCAGGTCACATCCACCAAAGGCAAAATGATGGTGTCATCCACCTTTACTGCATCTCCTACCACTGTCTTTGTAGCTACAAATGTATCCATGCCCTTAAACAGCGCTTCTACCGTAGACGTAAAATAATTATCTGCCACTTTAAGCAATTCCTCCTTTATCAATTCAATCCTCTATCGAAGCCATTTCTTCAACTGAACCCTGAAATTCTTATGAAGCAGCATCCGGCCTGCGATGGCAAGGATCGTTCCAATCCGTATTCTGCCCCTGAAATTTCCATCCGCCTTCAATACGACCCGGTCAAAAACCGGATATAAGTTCAGATGCTTATAGCAAAACGGATAAACCACGCTCGCATAGGTCAGCACCTGTCCTGTCACGTAAGGGTCGTCAAAACCAAAGGTGACGTTTCCTTTTCCCCTGCGGGGAAGGATATGGCGGAGCAGCTTTTTAAGCTGTCTCAAAAGCAGCTTCACTGTCTTCTGGTTTTCCTTATCAGAAACCCAGGCCTGCAGTTTTTCTTTCTTATCTTTTACTGCTTTCAGTGTATCACAAATCCGATGGAAAAAAAACTTAAGTTTTAACAATTGCTTCCGGATTTTCTCTTTCAGCTTTAAAAACCAGGGAGTCTTCCCGTCACTTTCCGGAGATTCCTGCTCTTTAAAAGACTGGCTTCCGCTCCAGGCAGAATCCTCCTTACGGGACTGGGTCCCGCTTTGGATATCCTCTTCAAAATCCTTGATCCTGCTCTTTTTCTCCGGTTTTTTCTGTATCTCTTCTTTTATATCGTCTACTGCTTCTTTCGGCTTCACTTCCATGGCCTGAACCATGATTTCTCCGGCCTCCCGGAGCTCATGATCCATCTTTTTCGGCTTCAAAATCCGAAACCCGAACAGCCGGACCGTCATAATGAAGTCCTCTTCATAAGAAAGGGTCACGGAAATCAGGTGCAGCAGCCAGGTAACCCTGACTTTCCCCTTCACCTTTTCATCATATGAGCCCTCTGCCCGATACCGGACCGGAACCAAAAGGACCAGCAAAAGCAGCGATAAAATCAGGCCAAGCACCACAAGAAGCAGCAGTCCTAAGATTTTTAATATAAGTAAAATAATATGAACCATGGACACCTCACACCTTACGGGCCTCTCCCCCTATGAAAGAAAGCAGGTCAAAACCGCCTGTTTGACCGTACATCTCATCCACAATGCATCGGGCCACCTCTAAGGCTTCCCAGTAGCTTGCCGCAATACCGATCACGAGAAGCTCCTTTTCCGGGTAAAAAGGGGATACCAGCAAAGATGCCGGGCAGATATCAAGTATATTATTCCCATCGGAAGCAGGTGTAATCACATAACTTCCGCGTACAGGCCTTGATTTGCGGATTCCCCGTATGATCCGGTAACGTTTTCTTCTCGCTTTTTCGCCCACATACAAATGGTCAGACCAGAATATTTTCATAATCCATCAGCTCTTCCAATAACTCCTTGCAGGTTTCCTTTTCCTCTTCATCCAGACAGCTTTCCAGGCTTCCCCTGATGTAATCCTCGATCTCGCTCATGGAACGGAAATAAACGGGAAGATCGGATAAAATCTTAGCCATAATGGCCCGGACCACTGGTTTGGAGGTCCCGGAAAACACCGTTTCCAGTTCCTTGAAATACTCTCCCGCCACCCGTTCCAGCCAGGGGCGGTCAACCTCTTTTTCTTCTTCCGGCTCCTGTCCTGCATTTTCCTCCGGAGTCTTAAGCTCTGCAAAACAGCTTCCCGATAAAAGCCGGTCAACATTCAACGCATTGATAAAATCAGGATCAAGCTGACCCTCTTCACTTTCCCGCGGAAGTTCTGTCCTTAAGTAACGTTCATAATAAGCTTCCTGCTTCCCTTCCAGACGGGTCAGCTTATCAAAAAAGGCTTCATCTCCCGGCGAATAATCCTCTTTGAGAAACTTTTCCAAAATCTCTGAGACGAGGGACTGGTAAAAAGCCTCTTCCTTTTCATCCACAAGGGCTTCCTGGCGGGAAAGAGCCAGCACACACATATCGTTGACAAGCTCCTGAAGCATCATATACATTCCCGCTTCCTCTGTCAGGCTGTCACAGGCGAGCTTGTACAGGGAAGACACCTCTTTATAGCTTTCCGCTGTCATGGCCCGGTAGTCCGCTGCCCGAAGCCTTTCCAGAGTCTTATAAAGGGAGTGATACCCCTCCATATCCGGTCCCAGACTTACCATGGACTCTGTCCGAAGAACATACATCATATCCTCCAGGCTCTTTCTGGAAGCCCCCAGATAAACGGAAAGCCCCTCTGTAATAAAGCTGAAAAACTTCTGCTTAGTCAGGCGGACCGGAAGCTGCTCCATGATATTTCTGATTCTTTCATTTCTGATGGGCGCTTCCCCGGCAGCTTCTATAAATTCCATCAGCCGCAAAACCAGCTCATCATCATCAAGCCCTGTTTCCGGCACAGTTTCAAATTTCCGTTCCAGACGGTTTAAAACGTAGGCGTAAATTTGAAAGCAGTCCGTATAGGATGTGAGAGTCTCAACCCTGCGGGTGATATCCCCCCTCAGTTCCATCAGACAGGGCTGGATATCCTTTTTAGAAAGCTGGTCTTCCATCAGGGAGTTGAGCCTTTGACAGCAGCCCATGACCTCCTCTGAAATCTCTGTTTTCTCAGCAACGGTTTCAAACAACGTATAGTAATTTAAAACCAGCCTGACCCAGGAATACTGATAGGCCGCTGACATCTGTTTTTTCATGAAACGGGTTTCCAATCGATCACCTCCGTTTGCGTATTATGATTGACAGGTGGAAAGGATTAAACGGCGCAGCATGTCCAGCGCCTTTATCACAGACTGTTCCCTGATCTTTTCCCGGTTTCCCCTGAAATGGAACTCCTCCACCGTCACTTTATCTTTTATAAAACAGGCAATATAGACCAGTCCCACCGGCTTTTCGCCGTCTGCTCCAGGCCCTGCAATTCCGCTGACAGCGACACAGGCATCGGCATCAGCAGCCAGCACACCTCCCGCCGCCATTTCCTTGGCGGTCTGCTCGCTGACAGCACCGTATTTCTTCAAAGTTCCTTTGCTGACGCCCAGAACCTTTCTCTTGGATTTGTTGGAATAGGTGATAAAGCCCTGGTTAAATACTTCCGAAGCGCCGGGCACATTGACCAGCCGTCCGGCAATTAAGCCTCCGGTGCAGGACTCCGCCGTAGTCACCGTCAATTCATGCTTTTTCAAAAGGGAAACCACCGCCATTTCAAGCGTTTCCTCTTCCCTGGTTGTATACACATCCTTGCCAAAACGGTTTTTAATTTCCTTTACCACAGGCTTTAACAGCTTTTTCGCTTCCTCCTCGCTGGAGGCCCTGGCCGTGATCCGCAGATGCACTTCCGCTGTTTTCGCATAAGTGGCAATCGTAGGATTGGACTGGCTGTCAATTAAGTCCAGAATCTGATCCTCCACCTGGCTTTCTCCCTGGCCGCATATCTTGACCATCTGGGAACGGATCACCCCAGGCTGCAGCTTTTGAAGATACGGGGATACCTGCTCCTGAAATAAGGGGATGAGTTCACCGGGAGGCCCCGGAAGCAAAACTGCTCTCTTTCCATCCTTTTCCAGAATCAGCCCCGGAGCCGTGCCGTTGCTGTTGTCGAGAACCTTTGCTCCATGAGGAACAAGGGCCTGTTTCCAGTTGTTGTCCGGAATCTTTTTATAAAGGCTTTTCCTGAAATATTCCTGGATTCTCTCCCTTGTATGGGCATCTTCTTCCAGAGGAAGACCGAGAACCTCTGCGCAGACTTCCTTTGTTAAATCATCCTCCGTAGGTCCTAAGCCCCCGGTTAAAATGACCACATCAGAACGGTTTAAGGCTTCGGAAAACACCGCAAAAAGCCGTTCCCGGTTATCCCCCACAGTCACCTGATGATACATGGAAAGGCCTAAAAGAGCACATTTTTCCGCCAGATACTGGGTGTTGGTATTTACGATGTTGCCCAGCAAAAGCTCTGTTCCAACTGAAATCAGTTCCACAACCATGATTACATGCTCCCTTCCGTAAGAACCTTATGATTTTTTACAATATAATCCACTAAAGAGATCAGAGTAAGGGCCGTCGCAATCCAGATAAAGAGGAATGTAATAAAGGAAAGGGCCGGAATGTTCAGGATCAGAAGCACGGACAAAATCATCTGGGACACTGTCTTAAGCTTTCCCCAGTAACTGGCCGCAATAACCACTCCATTGTCGGAAGCCACCAGACGAAAGCCGCTGATAATGAATTCCCGGCTTATGATCAGTATGACAATCCATGCAGAAAGCTGGCCCAGACCCGTAAAGCAGATGAGTCCGGAACAGACCAGCAGCTTATCGGCCAGAGGGTCCATAAACTTTCCAAAATTAGTCACCAAGCCATACTTTCTGGCGATGTTTCCATCCAGCCAGTCCGTAAAGCTGGCCACAATAAAGATGACGGCAGCGATATAGCGGTACAGCGGATTGGCACCGCCCTCCAACAGCATAAACAGCACAAAAAACGGAATCATGATAACCCTTAAAATCGTAAGCTTATTCGGTAAATTCATCTTCCAATTCTCCTATCAAATCATATTCCATAGCTCCGGTCACACGGACCCTGGCAAAATCACCTGACATCAGTTCCACCCCGGTCTGGACAAAAATCATTCCATCCACTCCAGGGCCATCCATATACGTACGCCCTACATATGCATTCTCATCGGCCACTTTTCCCTCTATCATAACCTCTAAGGTTCTTCCGATCATATCCTCAGAAAGGGCCAGGGAAATTTCCTGCTGAAGCTCCATGATTTCATCACGGCGCTCCTCCTTCACCTCCTGGGGAATCTGATCCGCAAACTCTGCGGCAGGAGTGTCCTCTTCTGCGGAATAAGCGAATACGCCCAGACGCTCAAACTCCATCTCATCCACAAATTCCATCAGCTCGTCGTGATCCTCCTGGGTTTCTCCGGGGAATCCGGAAATGAGGGTAGTCCGAAGGGCGATATCCGGAATTTCTCTGCGAAGTTTTTCCACAATCTCCCGAAGCTGGGCCTGTGTGGTTCTTCGTCCCATCAGCTTTAAAATCCGGTCACTGGCATGCTGAATGGGCAAGTCCAGATAAGAACATATCTTGTCCTCTTCCTTAATGGTCTGGATCAGCTCATCCGTAATTTCCTCCGGATAACAGTACTGAACGCGAATCCACTGGATTCCCGGTATGAGGCACAGCTTTTTTAAAAGCTCCGGCAGAGATTTCTTTCCGTATAAATCCATTCCGTAAAGGGTGGTTTCCTGAGCCACTAAAATCAGCTCCCTCACTCCCTTTTGAGCCAGACTTTCCGCCTCCTTGATCAGCCTCTCCATGGGAACACTGCGGTAGCTTCCTCTCAGGCTTGGGATGATGCAGTAAGTACAGTGCTTATCACACCCTTCCGCAATCTTTAAAAATGCATAGTGGCCGCCGGTGGTGAGCACACGCTCCGCCTCCTGCTCCGGAAATCCGCTCAGCTCATGGAAGCATTGAACGTGTTCCTTGCCTCCTAAAGCATCGCTTAAAACCCTGGCAATCTCATCATACGTAGAAGTTCCTAAAATTCCGTCTACCTCCGGGATCTCATCAATGATCTCCTGCTTATACCTCTGGGCCAGACATCCGGTCACAATAAGGGCCTTGCACTTGCCATCCACTTTCCTTTGAGCCATTTCCAAAATGGTGTTGATGCTCTCTTCCTTGGCATCATTGATGAAGCAGCACGTATTGATCACAATCACATCCGCTTCGTACTCATCATCTGTAAAAGTGTATCCGTCTTTATTCAAAAGGCCCAGCATCATCTCCGTATCAACCAGATTTTTGTCACAGCCCAGTGAAATACATAATAATTTCATTCTTTAACTCCTGTCTTTCTTTCACTAAAAGGAACGATTAAAAAGGCTATCTCTCCAAAAGGGGAGACAGCCTTCCTCCTAATTATCCTCTTCTTCTGTTCCTTCTGCTTCGCTTAAAATCTTCACTTCACCCTGATACAATTCCTCTACAGCCATGGAAAGCGGTTTTTTCCCCGGCTCAATCAGCTCCGGCTCTGCTCCTCCGATGATCTGTCTGGCTCTTTTAGCTGCTGCGATCACGATGGAATAACGGCTGTTTATAATAGGAGTGTCTCCAGGTTCTACCTCACTGTTTACTACATTAATCAAATCTGAATAGGATGGATGTAACATCTTTCATTCCCCTTTCTCAATCAACTCTTTATATTCTTCAATTCTTCCCGGATATGGGACAAAAACTCTGTATTATTGGAAGCCCGGTTGTGCTGGACCTGGATCATGGTGTGCATTTCCTCCACGCAGGTACAGACCTGGTTATTAATGAGGATATAATCATATCTTTCCATACCCTCTGCTTCCTCTGCTGCTCTGGAAAGCCTGGCATTGATAACCTCCATGCTTTCAGTCCCCCGCCCAATGAGGCGGCGTTTCAGCTCCTCTGCATTGGGAGGCATGACAAAGATCAAAATAGCCTCCGGGAAACTCTCCTTCACCTTAAGGGCTCCCTGGATTTCAATTTCCAGAATCACGTCTTTTCCCATCTTCATCTGGTTGGAGACATACTCCTTAGGTGTTCCGTAATAATGGTTGACGTAACGGGCATATTCGATTAATGCGTCCGTTTCTATCATTTCTTTAAAATGTTCTTCTGTTACAAAGAAATACTCCCTGCCGTCTGCCTCGCCCCCTCTGGGTGCTCTGGTTGTGGCGGAAATAGAAAGTGCATAATTATCATAACGATTTAAGAGTTCCTTCATCAAGGTTCCCTTTCCGGCTCCTGAAAAACCGGATACAACGATCAACATGCCATGGTTATTCATGTCTTTGATATTCTCCTACTCAATATTCTGGATCTGTTCCCTGACTTTTTCGATTTCTGTCTTTAACGCAATGGCCCTGTCGGAAACTTCCAGATCATTGGCCTTGGAGAGAATGGTATTGGCTTCCCGGTTCATCTCCTGAGCGATGAAATCCAGCTTTCTTCCAATACTTCCTCCTGCCTCCAGCTCTGCACGGGTATTTTCCATATGGTTTCTCAACCTTACAGTCTCTTCATCCACGCAGATTTTATCGGCAAAAATAGTGACTTCTGTGGCGATTCTGTTTTCATCAATCGTGGTTCCTGCCAATAATTCAGCAACCTTGTTCTCCAGCTTTGCCCGGTATTCGGAAAGAATCTTCGGAGAACGTTCTTCAATAAACTCCACAAGTCCGGTCATAAACGCAAGCTTTCCCAAAAGGTCAGTTTTTAAATTCTCACCCTCGATCACCCTGCTGTCCACAAACCGTTTTGCAGCTTCTTCAATGGTATCAGAAAGCAGTTTCCACATCTGCTGCTCATCCTCAGCCACTTCCTCCATGGTCAAAACCTCCGGACATCTCGATAAAGCCGATACCTTGATATCGTTTTGGATGCCGAACTGTTCCTCCATCTTTGCGAAATAATCCATGTATTCAGCAGCCAGCGCACTGTTGTACTTTAAACACAGTTTATTTTCTGTATAATCCTCGTAGCTGATGTACACATCAACCTTGCCGCGCTGGATATAATTCTTTAATAAATTCCTGATTCCTGCTTCAAAAAAATTAAACTTTTTCGGCATCTTTATGCTCAAATCCAAATATCTGTGATTTACAGCCTTCATTTCGACGGAAATTTTATATTCATCCGTGACGGTTTCGCATCTTCCGAAACCGGTCATGCTCTTAATCATTGCATATGCCTCTCTTTCGCCATAGATACATTTCATTATAAGTCATAATAAAAAACAAGTCAAATAGTTTTAAATTTTACAGAACACAGATTCTATGGTATACTATCCCTACTATTTACCGGAGGAAACAGACAATGGCATTAGACGGAATCGTTATGGCAAATCTGACAGCAGAAATGAAAGAACGGCTGGAAGGCGGAAAAATCGCAAAAATCGCCCAGCCGGAAAAGGATGAACTGCTGTTTACAATTAAAAATCAAAAAAACACCTGGAGGCTCTTAATTTCAGCCAGCGCCAGCCTTCCCCTGATTTATTTCACGGAAGCCAACAAGCCAAGCCCCATGACTGCCCCTAATTTCTGTATGCTTTTGAGAAAGCATATCGGAAACGGACGCATCATACGGGTGAGCCAGCCCGGCCTGGAGAGAATCCTCTGCATGGAAGTGGAACACTTGGACGAGCTGGGTGACAGGCGGACAAAAAAGCTGATTGTGGAAATCATGGGCAAGCACAGCAATATCATCTTCTGCAATGAAGAAGACATGATACTGGACAGCATCAAGCACATTTCCGCCCAGGTCAGCTCTGTCCGTGAGGTTCTTCCCGGAAGAACCTATTTTATCCCTCAGACCATGGATAAAAAAGACCCTCTCACCATTACCCAGGAGGAATTTATCGATGTGATCGGTCATACGGCCTCTCCTATCCAAAAGGCCCTGTATATGAATCTGACCGGAATAAGCCCCATCATGAGCCACGAGCTCTGCCATCTGGCTTCCATTGACGGAGACCATTCTGCTAATGAAATGACGGAGCTGGAACTGATCCACTTATATAGGATGTTTTCCTTAATGATGGAGGATGTGAGACAGGGACAGTTTTCTCCTAACATCGTATACCGCCAGGAGGAGCCGGTGGAATTTTCCTCCCTCCCCTTAACGTGTTATCAGGGGAATGGTTACCGCTCGGAAGCCTTTGACTCGGTCAGCAGTCTTTTGGAAACCTACTATGCGTCGAAAAATACCATAACCCGCATCCGGCAAAAATCCGCAGACTTACGGAGAATCGTTCAGACAGCTTTGGAGCGGAATTACAAGAAATACGATTTGCAGGAAAAGCAGTTAAAGGATACGGAAAAAAAGGACAAATACAAGATTTACGGAGAGCTTTTAAACACCTATGGATATGAGCTGAAAGGCGGGGAAAAGAAACTCACCTGTCTCAACTACTATACCAATGAGGATATTACGATTCCCCTGGATGAGCAGCTCTCATCCAAAGAAAATGCCCAGAAGTATTTTGATAAATACAACAAGCTGAAACGGACCTTTGAGGCCGTAACAGACCAGATCGCAGAAACCAGACAGGAAATCGATCACCTGGAGTCTGTCAGCACTGCCCTGGATATCGCTTTAATAGAAGAAGACCTGGTACAGATCAAAGAAGAATTGATGGAATACGGCTACATCAAGCACCGCCGTGCAGGGGATAAAAAGCCTAAGATCACAAGCAGGCCATTCCACTACCTCTCTTCTGACGGCTTTCATATCTATGTGGGGAAAAATAATTACCAGAATGAAGAACTGACCTTTAAAGTGGCAACCGGCAATGACTGGTGGTTCCACGCCAAGGGAATTCCCGGTTCCCATGTGATCGTAAAAACAGAAGGAAAAGAACTGCCTGACCGCGCATTTGAAGAAGCCGCAGCCTTAGCCGCTTTCTATTCCAAAGGGCGGGAAAATGATAAGGTGGAAATCGATTATATTCAGAAAAAACACATCAAGAAAGTGGCCGGATCGGCTCCCGGCTTTGTGATCTACCACACCAATTATTCCATGGTGGCGGAGCCTAAAATACTTTTAGAACAATGCTAGTGACTTGCCCAGGCTGTGAAGGCCTGGGCAATAAATATTGTGAAATAAGGCAATATATGGTAATATATTTTCAGGAGTAACCGAATACAGGGTGGGCCTTCCGTCTTTTATGTCTTCATGTCATAGCAAGAGGGGAGGTGATGCCGGATATGTTTTCATTTAGTGATATAATCCTATTTGCGACATTTATTCTGGCATTGCTGGCTTACATAGATAAGCCAAAAAAATAGCCTACCCTGCGCCAACAGGATAGGCGGTGTCCGTTAGGACATTTTACCATTCTTTAGAGGGCTTCCACCTTGTGTGGCGGTTACTCTTCTTGTAATTTTAATATAGCATATCTGGAAAATTAATTCAAGACTCAGTTTAATCCGGCTTTAGCCATTCCCCAGAAAACAGGCGCAGAAAAACCACCTTTAATCCAGGTAATCTTTTTGCGCCCTTTTTCTGCAAATATTTTCTAAAAGAACATCTGCCCTTCTTTTCTCTCCGGTATAGTGGTAGATATAACCTCAATGAAATAGTCATCCGGAATAAGTTTTCTCCCTCTACGCCTTGCCAGAATTCTTCTTCGGATAAGAGCAGTGTTTACTTTCTTTTCCAGTTTTGCAATTTTTTGAACTATATTTAACTCCATCCACATATTCTCCCGTATTAGCTGAATCTATATCATTCCATTGAAATCACTTGCCAAGCTATTTTCTATTCCCATTTCCCCTTTTGTATAAATTGCTCTTTAAAATAAAGGTTAAGCCAATATTTTAAAGAGCTTTTCATACAATGTTTTCAAAGTTGCTCACAGCGCAATTTGAATCTTTTCACTTTCCTGATTCCCAATCAGCTTCAGCAAAAATTATTATAAATCCTCAATTTTTCCTCCCCTGAACCAGTTTAAGCCTGAATTACCTGAAATATATGGTGATATTTTCATAAAATTCTATATGTATCAGAAATCCAGGCTCAACTGGTTCCTCGCTGCTTTTGTACAACTTGATTTCACTCCCAAATCCTCTATAAATCGGATGTTCTATAAATGCCCATTTTAAATAGGATATATTTTACCATTGATTTACCGTTATACGTCAGCAGCAGTAAAATTCCTTATTTCGAATTTTCGTTACGCATCTTTAATACTGCATCCGGAATTTTTCTTTCATAAATTGTAGCCGGGATGCTTCTTCCTATGGAATTAATGGATACTTTCACTAACACTTTTTGTAACTTTTCTGCCACCTGTTTTTTCATCATTCGTCTTCTCCTTTGACTTTTATTTTATTTTTAGGAAGTAATGTTAGGACTTCCAAAATAACTGGATAGATAATCAGCCCCCTAAGAGCCGGACTGAAAAAAGCAATTGCCATCAGTAAAGTTAAAACAACAATAGAATGTACTTTTTTTCTGAATTTATCCTGCGAAGTAAAATGTTCAATATTTATTGTTCTTGGGACACAGTAAGCAATAACAAACACTGAAAGAACATAAATGTATGGCAAAAATGATATTTCTATATTAAAAAACATATCACCTAAAATCGATACAGCCCAGACCAGAAATACGCCGAATCCACATCCCCATCCTGTTTTGGCATGAATACCGCCAGCCTGTAATCTCAATCCACAAAATGCTGACAAAACCACAATTGTCTCGAATCCTTTTCCTAATGCAATTCCGATAGCTAAAATAACAATCATTTTAATAACATTATCCAGAAATAATTCCATGCCATACTGAATCGCTTCATTTTCTTCTGGACTTTTAGGACTCAGTTTATTCAGCCAATCACAAAAACCGACAGCAATTTGAGAAATGCTCATTATGTCACCACCTTTTGATAACATATTATCACATTTTTAATCCAACAAAATATTTTTGCAATTTCTGTATGGTTTTTCTTCCTAAGCGTAAAATGATTTTGATTTTAATACAATTTCCTTTACTTTCCAATTATAACATTGTAAAATATATGTAAACATCTACCGTTAAGGAGATCTCCCATGACTTATTTTATTTATACATTTACAGGAGCATTATGTAATTACTTTTTCTGTGTACATTTGCTCCCTAATAGATTGACGATCCTTAAACGATTGATTATATTTTTATATGCCTTTGGCTCCATTTTCTTTCTTAATCAAATTTATGGGCAAGCCAGTACGTTCATCACATTTTTAGGACTTATGCTTTTAATTTATTTATTTGCTGAAAATCACTTTTTTAATTTGTCCTGTTATTTATTTGGCTATTTTTATACAATCACATTTAATTATATATTTATGTGGGTAACTGGCTTTATCCTTAAGATGGACATGGAAGAACTGGTGAAAGACCATATATTACTTATTATTTTTTCTTGTGTATATTGTATATTTTGTGGAATCACAACAAAATTAATCGGAAATCACTTGCATAAAAATTTGAACATCAAAAAGTATTTAAACGATCATTACCTATTGAAAGCTATTTTTATCGATCTCTTTCTTTTGGTATTACTTTATATTTTCAACTTCTCCTACGGAGAACGCCTCGGCTACAACTACGGTGTCATTGCACTAAACGGAATCATTTTCCTGCTGCTGTTCATAATCACAGTATTTCTCATGTATTCCGTTTACAAAGTCGCCATAAAAGAGCAGACATACAAGCACCGCATGGCGCAGTTTGAGAATCTCCGTGTTTACACCGAACGTGTGGAAAGCTCTTACGGAGCCATGCGCAAGTTCAAGCATGACTACATAAATATACTCAGCACTATGTCAGAATTTATAAACGAAAATGACATGGAAGGACTGAGGGAATATTACGAAAAAAGTATTCTTCCCATCAGCCACTCCTTTACAGAGTCAGACACCAAGCTTGGCCTCCTTTCCTGCATAAAAGATACTGCCTTAAAAAGCCTTCTCTCTTCCAAATTCATTTACATGATAGAAACAGGCATCAAATTAGAAATCGAACTGCAGGAAACCATTGATGAACTGCCCCTGGACTGTCTGGATTTGTGCCGGGTGATCGGCATATTCCTGGATAATGCCATGGAGGCTGCTATGGAAACAGAGGAAAAAGAAGTGTGCTTTTGCATGTTTTATAAAGATGATGACCTCTATCTCGTCATCCAAAACACCGCTCTTCCCCTTCCCTACGCCATAGCCAATCTCCGCAGCCATGAATTTTCAACAAAAGGAGAAAACAGGGGAATCGGACTTTTTAATGTAGATATGGTATTAACAAATTATAAGAACGTCCTTTGGAACACGAACTATGAAGAACCTTATTTCACACAGGAACTGATCTTAAAGCAGACGATTGCTCAGGAGTAAAAAATGATCCAAATATACCTTTGTGAAGACGATAAGAGACAATTGAGGAACTGGGAAAGCATCATAAAGAAATATCTACTGATGAACTTAACAGAATCCCAGCTCTACTGCTCCACTTCAAGCCCGGAAGAACTGCTTTCCATGAGAAGACATTCTGCTATTACAGGGCTTTATTTTCTGGACATCGATTTAAGGGCGGAGAAAAACGGACTTGAACTGGCCCAGGAAATACGCAAATACGATCCGCGAGGATACATTGTCTTTGTTACCACTCACAGCGAAATGGCGGTTCTCACATTCCGCTACAAAGTAGAGGCCATGGACTTCATTGCAAAGGATGATCCCAAGAAGCTGGCCGAACAGATTTGTGATTGTATACAAAATGCAGAAAGAAATAACAAAGTGCAACTGGAATCCTCCGACAGGCTCTTATCCATAAAAATTGATAAAACCTCTCTCGTTCTGGACCAGAATGACATTGTAGCCATTACCACCGGAGACGATTACCACAAAATCACCATTCACACCAAAACAGGACTCCGTCAGGTGCCGGGTTCCTTAAAAGAATTAAAAGCGGCCTTAAGCCCATCCTTTTGCCAGTGCAGCCGGTCCGCCATCATCAACCTCAAACACATGACGTCATTTTCCAGGGAAGATGCCCTCATTACCATGAACAACAAAGAAACCTACACTGTTTCCGTGCGCATGATGAAAAAGGTGCAAAAGGCCGTAGATCAGTTATAAGTTTAAAATTCTTCAAAACATAAAAAGACAGAAGCAAAAGAACCGGCCAAACGGCATCCTTTTACTTCTGTCTTTTATCATTAAATCAGGCTTATTCCAGATAAGTCCCCTTGGATTTCACCAGCTTTGGCCTGTAGCCGTCAGCCATAAGGGCCGCCATAATGGAATTCTTATGCTCTGTTCCAAATGCCTCCAGAGTGATCCGAAGTTCCACGGCAGAGTTTCTGTTTATGCTGATGAACTGGTTGTGCTCCAAGCGGATTACATTGCCCTGTTCCTTTGCAAGAAGAGTGGAAACCTTAGCCAGCTCGCCCGGCTTATCAGGAAGCAGGATGGATACGGTAAAGATACGGTCTCTCTGAATCAGTCCATGCTGAACAACAGAAGCCATGGTGATCACGTCCATATTTCCGCCGCTTAAGATGGAAACTATCTTTTTATTATCCACCTTCATATGCTTTAAAGCGGCAACGGTCAAAAGGCCGGAATTTTCCACGATCATCTTGTGATTTTCCACCATATCGAGAAATGCCACAATCAGCTCCGTGTCTTCAATGGTGATGACCTCATCCACATTCTCCTGAATATAGGGAAAAAGTTTGTCTCCCGGACATTTCACTGCCGTACCGTCAGCAATGGTATTGACTCCCGGCAGATCAACCACCTTTCCCTGGCGCAGGGATTCCTGCATACAGTTGGCGCCCGCCGGCTCCACGCCGATGACCTTGATCTTGGGATTTAACATCTTTGCCAGAACAGAAACTCCGGTGCACAGGCCGCCGCCGCCGATGGGAACCAGAATGTAGTCGACAGTGGGAAGCTCCTTCACGATCTCCATGGCAATACTTCCCTGTCCGGCAGCCACATCCAGGTCATTAAAGGGATGAACAAAGGTAAGCCCCAGCTCCTCCGCCATCTTGTAAGCATGGTCACAGGCTTCATCAAATACATCACCTTCTAAAACCACCTCTGCACCGTAGCTCTTTGTCCGGTTCACTTTCATCAAAGGAGTTGTGGTGGGCATGACGATGGTTGCAGAAATGCCTGCCAGCTTGGCTGCGTAGGCAACGCCCTGGGCGTGATTGCCTGCGGAAGCCGTAATCAGTCCCTTTGCCTTTTCTTCCTCCGTCAGGGTGCTGATTTTATAATAGGCGCCTCTCACCTTATAAGCACCGGTATACTGAAGGTTTTCCGGCTTGAAAAACACCTTGTTCCCGGTCTGGGCGGAAAAATACTCACTGTATATGAGCTTTGTTTCCAGAGTGATTTTACTGACAACCTCTGATGCTTCTTCAAACTTTTCCAATGTCAACATACGCTACGCCTCTTCTTTCTCCTCTACGTGGAACAATGCATTTACGAATTCCTTTGCGTTGAACTTTTGCAGGTCATCAATCTTTTCTCCGACTCCAATGTATTTTACAGGGATTCCCAGCTCAGACTGGATGGCAACTGCAATGCCTCCCTTGGCTGTTCCGTCCAGTTTCGTCAGGATAATACCGGTAATATCCGCCGCTTCCATAAACTGCTTTGCCTGCACAAGAGCGTTCTGCCCCGTGGTTCCGTCTAACACCACCAGAGTTTCCCGGTAGGCCTCCGGATACTCCTTGTCGATGATCCGGTTGATCTTCTTAAGCTCTTCCATCAGATTCTTTTTATTGTGCAGACGGCCTGCCGTATCACAGATTAAAATGTCAGCCTGCCTTGACTTGGCCGCAGCCACAGCGTCAAAGACAACGGCTGCCGGGTCAGAGCCTTCCTGCTGGGCAATGATATCCACCCCTGCCCTCCTGGCCCATTCCGTCAACTGGTCAATGGCCGCCGCACGGAAGGTATCGGCTGCCGCAACGATCACCTTTTTTCCCTCATCCTTCATCTGCCCTGCCAGCTTGCCCACGGAAGTGGTCTTTCCCACCCCGTTCACGCCGATGATCAAAAGAATGGATTTCCGGTTTTCAAATTCATAGGCATTTTCCCCCAGGTCCATCTGTTCCATAATGCTGTCCATAAGGAGCTGCTTGCACTCTGCCGGGTCCTTGATGTTTTTCTCTTTAACTTTCCTTCTCAAATCCTCTACAATTGATGTGGTAGTCTGGATTCCCAAATCCCCCATGATCAGGATTTCTTCTATTTCCTCATAAAACTCATCGTCAATGGCGGAAAAGCCGCTGAAAATGGAATCCACTCCTGCGATGATATTATCCCTTGTCTTTTGCAGTCCAGCTACCAGCTTTCCAAAGAACCCCTTTTTTTCACCCATAGTCGGTCTCCTTAACTTTCTAAATCTTCTTCAATCAGATTAACAGATACTAGCGTTGAAACGCCCTTTTCCTGCATGGTGATTCCATACAGGCGGTCCGCAGCCACCATGGTACCGCGCCTGTGGGTAATGACAATGAACTGCGTATATTTTGTCAGCTTGTGCAGATATTTCGCAAAACGGTCCACGTTGGAATCGTCAAGAGCCGCCTCGATCTCATCCAGCAGACAGAAAGGAGATGGCTTTAAGTTCTGAATCGCAAACAAAAGAGCGATGGCAGTCAGAGCCTTTTCCCCGCCGGAAAGCTGCATCATGTTCTGAAGCTTCTTTCCCGGAGGCTGGGATATGATCTGGATTCCTGCCTCCAGAATATCCTCCTCTTCCACCAGTTCTAAGGTTCCCCGTCCGCCTCCGAACAATTCCTTAAATACCTTGTCAAATTCCTGGCGAATCTCCCGGAATTTCTCCTCAAACTGCCGCCTCATTCCCGTATCCAGCTCTTCGATGATCTTTAAAAGGGTGCCTTCTGCGGCCACCAGATCATCGTGCTGGGTCTTCATAAATTCATAGCGTCCGGATATTTCCTTATAATCCTCGATGGCATTGACATTGACATGGCCGAGTTTTCTGATATCTTCCTTTAAGGAAGCGATCATGGTCTTGATCTGAGGCAGGGAGGTCCACTCCTCATTGCGCAAGGCCTCTGCCGTTGAAAAGGTCAGCTCATATTCGCTCCACATGTAATCCACATGGCCTTCCAGCCTCTCCTCCAGCTTTTCCTTCTGGCTTTGCAGGCGGAACAGTTCCTTATCCAAAAGGCTGATCCGTTCCGTCAGCTCTTCTCTCTTTCGGAACAACTCCTTCTGCTCTTTGGATTTATTTTCCCTGACAGCCGCTTTTTCCCTTACAAGCTGCTCCTGCACCTCTGCCTGGGCCTTTGCCTCTTCAATCCGGGCCTTTAAAGCATGAATTTCACCTTGTTTTTCTTCGATAATCCGGTTGGAGTCTGTGGTGCCGTTTGAAAGGCCCGAAAGCTCTTCCTCCAGGCGGCGGATTTCTTCCTTCACACGGTGGATATTTTCCTGTTCAAAATCATCCTTTTGCTTTAACCCGGAAGCCTCCATCTGAATTGCGGATAAATTCTTAAAATGCTGTTCCCGGTCTGCCCTGGCCGTTTCCAGAAGATGCTGAGAGCTTTCCAACTGATCTGAGGTTTCCAGATTCTGCTTTTCCAGCCTTCCCACCGCTTCCAAAAGGTCCTGCCTGCTGGCGCCGATTTCCCGAATCTGCTCTTCAAGCTGGCCGTTTTCCCGATCTAAGTCCCCGTAGGATTCCTTTATCTCCGCCTTCTTTTCTTCCGCCCGGCGAAGGCTTAAATGAACTGTATTCTGCTTTAAATAAAGCTGCTGTATTTCTGTCTGTATTTTTCCGAGCTCTTCCCTGCTTTCCGCCAGAAGCCCCTCGTTCATCACCAGGTCCTTTTCCAGACGTTCCACATCGGTCAGAGCTTTGGTACAGGCCTCTTCCAGCTCCTCCATTTCCCTTTTCCGTCCCAGTAAATTGCTGGTATTTTTAAAGGCACCGCCTGTCATGGAACCGCCTGCGCTGATCAGTTCTCCTTCCAGAGTGACGATCCGCAGGGAATACTGGAACTTTTTTGCCAGGGCAATGGCGTGGTCAATGGTTTCTGCCACCACCACCCGCCCTAAAAGGTAAGTGAGAAGGCCCTCATACTGGGGATCGGCCTCTACCAGAGTGCTGGCAAGACCTAAAACCCCCGGCTCTGACAGGGCTTTTTCCTGATGAAAGGCATTTTTATTTCCAATGCTGGTAAGGGGAAGGAAAGTAGCCCGCCCAAACCGGTTTTTCTTCAAATATTCAATCAGGTGCTTGGCCGTCTGTTCGGAGTCGGTCACCACATTTTGAATGCTTCCGCCGAGTGCGGTCTCAATGGCGATCTCATACTTTTTAGGCACTGTGATCAAATCTGCCACAACTCCATGAATGCCGTGAACCCTGTCCTTTACCTCCATAACCTTGCGGATGCTGCCGCCGTAGCCTTCATACCGCTCTGCAATGTTCCGGAGGGATTCCAGCTTCGTATAGCTGGTGTGGTATTCCTGCTGCTTGTTGTTTAAATTTTTATTGAGTCTGCGGACTTCCTGTTCCAGTTCCTCTGTCCTGGCTTCGCTGGAGGCTCTGGCTTCATCCCGGCTGGAAATGGCTGATTCAATTTCACCGGCCTCCCTCTCAAGGTCTGCCAGCCGCTCATCCTGCTCTGACTCATCGCTCTTATACTTAAGCAGCTTCTGGCAGACCTCAGAACGCCGTACATTTACCTGCTCCAGCATGGTTTCATACCGCTGCTGTCTGGCGCTGAAAGATGCCTTTTCATTGAGGATGCCGATGATGCCGCCTTTCCCCTCTTCAATCTGCTGTTCTAAAAGGCGGATTTTTTCATCCTCCGCATTTAAAGTAGCTTCTGCTTCCTTCTGTCTTTCTGCAGCCGCCTTTGCCTGTCCGGCGATCTGGGACCGCTCCTCCTCATAAGAGGCGGACTGGGCGGTTTTGGCCTCGATTTCGGTATGTATGGTGCGGATGCGCCCTGCAATATGCTCCGCATTCATCTGCTCCGTATTGATCTGTTCCCTCAATACGTTGATCTGGCCCTCTAAATTCCCCATAGCCATGTCAGACTGATTCTTTTCATTCCTGGCCCGGTCAATGGCTTCATCAAGCTCTGTCAGAGAGACATCAAGAGCCTCGTACTCTTCCCGTATTCCTTCGGATATCTGCCTTGTCTCCTCTAAATCCTTAGAAACAATGGCCTCCTTTTCCCCGCTCTCCTTCATCTGGGTCCGCAGGCTTTCCGTCTCCATTAAAAACTGGTTGACGTCGTACTTTTTCAGTTCTTCCTTTAAGCGAAGGTATTCTCTTGCCGATTCAGACTGTTTGGCAAGAGGGCCGATCTGCTTTTCCAGCTCAGAGAGAATGTCGCTGACACGAATCAGATTCTGCTTTTCATCCTCTAACTTTTTCTGGGCAATGGCCTTTCTTCTCTTGAACTTCACGATTCCGGCTGCCTCGTCAAAGAGCTCTCTGCGCTCTTCCGGCTTTCCGCTTAAGATTTTATCGATCTGGCCCTGTCCGATGATGGAGTAGCCCTCTTTTCCGATTCCCGTATCGTAAAACAGCTCATAAATATCTTTCAAACGGCAGGCGCTTCCGTTGATCATGTATTCGCTTTCCCCGGAGCGGTACACCCTTCTGGAAACCGTCACCTGGTCGTAATCAATGGAAAGGTGATGGTCTGAGTTGTCTAAAGTAATAGCCACATAAGCAAAGCCCTGGGGCTTTCTCATCTCCGTTCCGGAAAAAATCACGTCCTGCATATTGGAGCTTCGAAGCTGCTTTACCTTCTGCTCACCTAAAACCCAGCGCACGGCATCGGCAACATTGCTCTTGCCGCTGCCGTTGGGACCTACAATTCCAGTGATTCCGTTATGAAAATCAAAGATGATCTTATTGGCAAATGATTTAAAGCCCTGTACCTCAATACTTTTCAGATACATAGTTACCCTTTCTTCCCCGCGCTATTGTCCTTATTCTTGGACGCAGGAACCGCCTCCATGCTTTTAAGCTCCAGGATTCCGCGGTAAGCAGCCACCTGTTCTGCCGCCTTTTTCGTCCTTCCTGTCCCTTTTCCGATGACCTTTTTGCCGATGAGGACCTGGGTTTCAAACACCTTGTTGTGATCCGGTCCCTTCTCCTGCAAAAGCTCATAACTTAAAGGCTCATCTGTCCTGCCCTGCACGATCTCCTGTAAGATAGTCTTGCTATCATAAAAGAGCTGTTTATGTTCCAGATCATTCATGATGAAACGAAGGATAAACTCTTTTGCATTAGCAAAACCACCATCCAGATAAATGGCTCCGATGAGGGCTTCCATGGCATCGGACACGATTGACGCCCGCCCCCGTCCGCCGGTGCCTTCCTCGCCTTTTCCAAGAAGCAGATACTCCCCAAGCTTTAAATCCTCGGCACAGTAAGCAAGAGTCGGCTCACAGACAATGCTGGCCCGTATTTTGGTCAAATCCCCCTCAGGCTTTTCCGGATACTTGTGGTACAGGCAGTCGCTGGAAACCACCTCCAGCACGGAGTCCCCTAAAAATTCCAGCCTTTCATTGCACTCCAGCTTGCTCAAACGGTGCTCATTGGCATAGGAGCTGTGGGTCACGGCCCGTTTCATCAACTGCTTGTCCGAAAAAACGTATCCGATGCGTTCTTCCAGTTCTTTTAAATTTCTGCTCATTCGATACTCCTTTCAACCCTCATTATAAAATAAGGTGCTGCATACAGACCTGAAAGTCCCGGCAGCACCCACATCTATTAATTTAAAGCATTCTTGATCTGTTCTACTGCGTCACTGACACTTACGATGTTTTCTGCCACTTCAGTCGGAATTTCAATGTCAAATTCCTCCTCAATGCCCATAACGATCTGGAACACATCAAGGGAGTCTGCGCCAAGATCGTCTACAAATGTTGCGTTCATGGTCACCTCATCAGCCTCAATATTCAATACCTCTGCAATAATGTTCTGTAACTTCTCAAATTCCATTTCTTTTCCTTCCTCTCTCCTATTCTTGATTTCCTTACTCTTGCCCATTCTTTTCGGACATGCTTTCATTTTCAATTCTAAGACTTTCTCTTATTTTGTCATTAATTCCCTGTTCCTTGAAGGTCACGCATTGAAGTATGGAGTTCTTCACCTCTAGTCTTTTTGAATTCCCATGAGTCTTCACCACCAGGCCGTTAAGCCCTAACAGCGGCGCTCCTCCGTATTGGGAACCGTCAAAGGATTTTAAAGTTTTCTTTAAAGCAGGCTTTACAAGCAGGGCTCCGATTTTGCTCCTTAAACTTTCCATCATGCCGCTCTTTACCTTGCTTATGAGAGTTGCTCCCACTCCTTCATAAAGTTTCAGGATTACATTGCCCACAAATGCCTCACAAACAATGACATCTGCTCCGCCCCTGGGAATCTCTCTGGCCTCAATGCTTCCGGTAAAATGAATGTCCTTGCATTCCTTTAACAGCGGAAATGTTTCTTTTACAAGCGCATTGCCCTTTTCCTCTTCTGCGCCGATGTTGACAATCGCCACCCTGGGATTCTTAATGCCCACCACATGCTCCATATAAAGAGAGCCCATTCTGGCAAACTGCACCAGATGAGTGGCACGGGCATCCACATTGGCTCCGCAGTCCACCAATAAGGAAACTCCGTTTTCCGTAGGGATAAGAGGGGCTAACGGCGGACGTTCCACGCCTTTGATCCTCCCGACAATTACCTGCCCGCCAACCAGGAGCGCTCCTGAGCTGCCGGCTGAAACAAACGCATCCGCCTCCTTCTGTTTTACCAGATTCATTCCCACAACGATGGAAGAATCCTTCTTCTTTCGTATGGCATTGACCGGAGGTTCTTCCGTTTCGATTACCTCTGACGCATTCACAATCTGTATCTGGTCCTTTGAGTAAGTATGCTTTTCAAGCTCTTTCGATACTAGATGCTCCTGCCCTACTAAGAGAACCCGAATCTCTTTATTCGCGTTTACAGCCTCAACAGCGCCCGCAACCATTTCAACAGGTGCGTAGTCGCCGCCCATGGCATCTACAGCTACTTTTATCATCTTGATTCCCCTTTCGCTTCCGCCTAAGATAATCTATTACATAATATACTAAATATTAATCTATAAATCAATAATAAATTAAGAAATTTAAAACAGGATAAAAAATCAGCCCTCCAAAGGAACTTCTGAGGCAGAAAGATTCTTTTTCATAATGTGACGGTATGCAATTCCGGTGAACAAAGAAGCGCTGATCCAGGCCGCCGGATCGCAGGCACAGGCCAGTGGATAGTTTAAAAATCCGATGGCAAAAGCCGCCATGACCAGCCTTGCAAAAAGCTCCGCAGCCCCTCCCAGCATAGGCAGCAATCCATAGCCGCACCCCTGCATGGTGTTTCTGAATATAAAAATCGTGGAAAGAGGGATATAAAACGCTGCGCACAGATAAATATAGGACTTTGCCCAGGGCAGCATATCGGCGATATCCACCTCTCCGGAAAAGAACAGCTTTAATATAAAAGGAAGTCCCACGACAGCCACAACAGAACAAAGAAGGCTGTATACGGTGGTGGTCACCAAAGCAAGCCTCACTCCCTGGCGGATTCTCTTTATATTTCCCTTTCCAAAGTTCTGTCCGGAATAAGTTGCCATAGTCTGCCCCATGGCGATCATTCCCTGCATGATTAAGTTCTGGAACTTATTGGCAGCCGTATAAGCCGCAACGGCGGTAGAGCCGAATAAATTAATGGCAGACTGCATGACGATGGTTCCCGAAGCTGTAATCCCAAACTGGAGGGCCATAGGAATCCCTATGGAAAGCTGACGCTTTGTATCCCATTGATCCAGCCTCCAGTGCTTTTTTTCCGGAGTCAGAACCGGGACTTTTTTGTAAATATATACGATACATAGAATTGCCGATACTGCCTGGGAAATATTGGTGGCCCACGCCGCCCCTGCAACTCCCATATTTAAATTTATAATAAAGAAAAGATCCAGCACCACATTTAAGAAAGCGGAAAGAATCAGGGAAAAAAGAGGAACCCGGCTGTTTCCTACGGAACGCAGATAAGAGGAAAGCAGATTGTAAAATACGCTTGCCACAATTCCCATGCAGATGATGGAAATATACGTATAGGCATCCTCCATAATGTTCTCAGGAGTATTCATAAGCCTGAGAAGGGCTCTCATTCCGGAAAGGCTTAAAGCAGTCATAATAACGATAACAAATACGGATAAAAGTATTCCGTTGGCTACCGACCTTTTCGTTCCGTTTTCATCTCCCGCTCCAAAGCGCTGGCTGGTGAGAACGGAAAAGCCTGTGCTCATGCCCTGGGAAAAGCCGAGAACCAGAAACATGATGGTCCCTGTGGAACCCACTGCAGCCAGGGCATCGGGGCCCACAAAACGTCCCACAATAATGGTATCGGCCATATTGTAAAGCTGCTGGAAAATATTTCCGATCATGAGAGGAAGCATGAACTTTAAAATAATCGGAAGCGGACTGCCCTTTGTCATATCAGTTTCCATAATTTTCATCCTTTATACAAATATTGCGCCGCCCTTTGGGAAGCACAAACGTTATTTTACCATGCTGTCCGCCCTTTGTCACTGTACTTTTTTAACAATAAAAAAGACAGACAAGCCGGTATTGACCCGCCGGCCTGTCTGTTTTTTCTCACGGAGTAATCTCAAATTCCACTGCCCCGGCTGCTCCCGGAGCTATCTCATATTTTTCAAAGACAATCACAGGATTTCCATTTTCCTTCATATAAAACCTCGTATCACCGGAAATGGTCTCAAAGCCGCCCTCTTTGGGGCTCCAGAACTCAATTCCCAGCTCACGGGATTTTTCCTCCATCTGGCTTTTGATGCTTTCATTTGCCTTTTGAATATAATTCTCTCCCAGGACATCTTTCAAAGTCAGCAGCTTCCGGGTATTTAAATCGATGTTATAATACCGCTCCTCACTATAGGCCGAAGTCCAGCTTTCCGTGCCCTTCACCACAAAGGATAAGTAATTGCTGTTCTGGGACAGGATTTCATACCAGACCTTGATCTGGATTTCCCGTTTTTCCCATTCCTCCTCTGTTCCGCCGGTATCCAAAAATGCCTGCTTGTATTCCTCAGCCCGCTTCACCGCCTCCTGGGCATATTCATTGCAGATGCTCTGGATTTCTTCATTGACCTGCTGGGAAAGTCCGGAATTATTCTCTGTAATGAATTCAATTCCCGGCACTTCCACAGAAATCTTTTCCTGCCCCTGCTCCTTTGTATAGGAGCTTACCGTCAGAATCCGGGCAATGGGGCCTATAACAGGAAGCTGATATGCTTCCTCTGCAAAAGCTGTACTTCCATTCAAAGCCCCCGTAAATACGACTAAAACCGCAGCGGCTGTCCCCAGCCCCCATTTATAAAATCTGTGGTTTCCTTTTCCTCTCGTATCTCTCATATTTTTCTCCTCTCTCTTCTTCGACTGTTCAATAAGGCCCTGTATGCGAATCCCCAACTCCTCAGGAACCGGAATTTCATCGTATTTTTTCTTCGCATCCTCTAAACGGCTCATAGGCTTACCTCCTCAATATTCTCCCTCAGCAATTTTAATCCCCGGTACAATCTGGCTTTTACCGTGTTTAAATTGGTATCCGTGACTTCTGCAATTTCCTTCAGTGAAAGCTCTTCAAAAAAACGCAGCCTGATGACATGCTGCATCTCCGGCTCCAAATGGCCGATCTCATCATAAAGGTCATCCGCAGGTTCATACTTCCGTTCATAATAGGGAATATCCATATAAGCCTCTTCCTCTACCGGAATTTCCCTTTTGCTCTTTCTGAGAAAATAATTGCTTTCATTTACCAGAATCTTATAGAACCAGGTTTTAACGGCATCCGCATTTCTCAAGGATTCACAGTGGTCCAGGGCTTTGCAGACCGCATTTTGAACAATATCCAGGGCATCCTCCTTATTGCGGGCATAGCTGAAAGCCAGCCGGTAAAAACTGTTTTGATTTTCAATGATATACCTTGTCATCTGATCATAAACATCTTGTCTCATTTATTACCCTTTCTGTATCCGTTCTTTAACAGATGCTTTTCCCTTTCTATTATTATAGATGCTCCGGGAAATCAAAAAGTTGCAGGAAAATAATTCTTTTTCAAAATCAGAACATATGTTTGCATTTATAGAAAATCTATGTTATAATAACAATAGAATACCCAATCAGAACCACTGGACGTGGTTTTAATTTTTAACCATCAGACGAACATTTGTTCTTAAACGAAAGGAGACCGGCGTATGATGATCACAAGAAACAACCTAAATGAAGTATTATTTGAAAACCATGATGCAAGGCTGCTGATAGAAAGCGTAGTTTCCCATACGCAGGCTACTTTATATTATTATCACGGCGTTGAGATCACCGTTGAACACGCACTGAGAATATACAACCGGGCAATCCATGCGGAAGAAGAGGATTCCTCCTACAGCGTATCCTTCCTGGATTTTTCCGGAGATAATCAGAAAACCTTATGCACCGGAAATTATTGCTGAAACTCCTGTTAAGCACGGAATTATTTTGATGAAAATGCATTCTTGCAATAAATTACTTTTGATACTAATATAGTATATAAAAATAAAAACATCAGGAGGCTGACCCAATGAAAACGGAAATTGAACTGTTTGATTATACCAACCACATTATGAAGGAACTGCAAAAAGGAGTTCTGCTGACTACAAAGGACGGAGATAAGATAAATTCCATGACGATTTCCTGGGGAACCCTGGGAATTGAATGGGGAAAACCGATTTTCACCACATTTGTGAGAGAAAACCGTTTCACAAAACACCAGTTAGATAAAAACCCTGAGTTTACGGTCAACATCCCCTACGGAGAATTTGACAAAAAAATTCTCGGCTTCTGCGGAAGCAAATCCGGCCATCACGTTGATAAGATCAAAGAGCTGAACTTAACCCTGGAAGATGCTGATACCGTCTCCGTACCGGCCATCAAAGAACTTCCCCTGACTCTAGAATGCAGAGTCATATACAAGCAAAAGCAGGACCCCGATGCAATCACAAGGGAAAACCGGGAAAAGTGTTACCCGCAGGATGTGGACAGCTCTTTTCACGGAGCGAACAAAGATTACCACACGGCTTATTATGGAGAGATTCTCCGGGCATATATCATCGAATAACCGGAACGCCCCTGCAAGACACTGCCCTATCCAGTAAATACAGCCCTGGGAGCCTGGCATTGCACCCTCTTTCCAACCGCAATGCCAGGCTCCCGGCTGCACTGCTTACCCCCGCGTAACTTCACAAAAAAAGACCTCTGGAATGTTCTTCCATGGTCTTTGCATCTTTGTTTTCAGCCTGATTTCTCTTAAGGCCGGTTATTTTAAAGTTTTGAGTAAGACGATAAGCCGGGTTATGTCATTGAATGGCCATCTATCTAGGCCTGCCGTCACCGACAGGCTCAAGCGACCTACCCGGAGGCAGACGGGCCGCCTTATGCCTCCTGTTCGGTCTTGCTTCGGATGGGGTTTACATGGACCCCTCCTGTTACCAGAAGGGCGGTGGTCTCTTACACCACCTTTCCACCCTTACCGCAAACGCGGCGGTATATTTCTGTTGCACTTTCCCTGGAGTCGCCTCCGCCAGACGTTATCTGGCATCCTGCCCTGCGAAGCCCGGACTTTCCTCACCTGCAGCCTTTCGGCTTTGCAGCTGCGGCCATTTGTCTTACTCAAAACTCTACTAGCTTATCATAAATTCTTTCATTTGTAAAGCAGTCATCACATCAGACTTTAAAGCAGCTTCCTCCGATAAATTCCCGGACAATGGAATTATGAGGAATGTCTTCGCTGTTGACCCCCAGAAAATAATCCAGGAATTTCAGCACCCTTTTCGCCTCCACATACTCCGCAGAATCTCTTGGAATGCCAAAGAGCAAAGGCTCTGCGTACTGCTTTAGCACCGCCAGCTCATAGACTGTGGCGGAATTAAACATCATATCCGCAGATTCCTGGAAGGGGAAGATATACTGCTCTTCTCCCCGCCTCACTGACGGCCACATGCGGAAGGTATCCTGGGCTGATGCGCCTCTGGTTCTGGCGTCCCGGACCATCCGGCGGATTAAACGGCAGTCTGTCGTGGGAATCCGGTTGTGCTCATCAATATTTAACTGGGTCAGAGCGCTCACATACACCCGGAACTTGCTTTCCTTGGGAAGGGAATAAGACAGCTTGTCATTTAAGCAGTGAATCCCCTCAATGACCAGGATGTCCTCTGGTCCCAATTTCAAATAATCTCCCCTGTATTCCCTTTCCCCTGTCTTAAACTGATACCGGGGCATTTCCACCGTCTCCCCGGCCAGAAGAGCCGTCATATCCTTATTAAACTGCTCGATATCCAGACTCTCCAGCGACTCGTAATTATAGGTTCCATCAGGATTTTTGGGACTGTCCACCCGGTTTACGAAATAATCGTCAACTGCAATGGGATGGGGAATCATCCCCTGGGCCTTCAACTGTATGGACAGACGATGGGAAAAGGTGGTTTTTCCGGAAGAGGAAGGGCCGGCGATCATGACGACCTTTTTGGTCCGCTCACTGGCAATCCGCTCAGCGATTTCAGCGATCTTCTTTTCCTGAAGAGCCTCCTGAATCATGATCAGCTGGTTGATATCACCTTTGGAAATTTCCTCATTGAGGGCGCCTACGTGAGATACATTGAGGCGTTCTCCCCATCTCACACTTTCCTTTAAGACAGAAAACAGCTTTTTCTTTTTCTCAGCATCAAATACCGGAACTTCTTTCGGGTCTTCCTTCTGGGGAAGCATGAGCACAAAACCCTCATCATATAAAGCCAGGTCAAAATATTTGATGTATCCCGTATTCTGAACCATATATCCATAGTAATAATCTTCAAATCCGCCGATGCTGTAAATATTCACATGAGAAACCCGGCGGTAGCGGAACAGCCTTTCCTTGTCATACATGCGGTGCTTATGAAACAGCTCAATGGCCTCATCTGTGCTCACATGGCGCTTCATAATAGGGATTTCCTGCCTGACATACTCACGCATGCGGTCCCTGACCCGGAGGAGCAAATCCTCTGTAAGGACAAAATCTCCATGGGGTTCAATATAATATCCTTTTCCCAGGGAAAAATCCACAGTCACTTTTTCAATTTTTTCCGCCCCTACCACGTCATAAAAAGCCTTCATCGTGAGAAAGATAGCGCTTCTGTGATAAGTCTGAATTCCAGGCTGTTCTCTTCCCGTCAAAAATTCTATGGTGCAGTCAAACTCGACTGATTTATGAAGCTCTCTTAACTTTCCGTTGATGCTGACCAGCAAAATCTCATCCTCGTACTGATCCTGGTATTCTCTGGCAATTTCCTGATAGGAAGTCCCTATCGGATATTCCTTTCTCTCTCCGTTGATCGTTACAAAAGCCATTCTGTTCCTCCTTATATCAGCGTTTCGGGGAATACCACTTCTGCCTTGCGTATTTCCAAAGCTTCTCCCGCTTCTTTTCTTAAGTACTCTTCCACAAAATCCAGGAACAGATACTCCAATCCGTAATGCCCTGCATCAATAACCGCCATTCCGTTTGCAGCCGCATCGATTCCATTGTGGTGTCCGATATCCCCGGTCACCAGAACTTTTACTCCGGCTTTTAAAGCTGCTTTTATCATACTTCCGCCGGAGCCGGGACTGATCCCGATAAACCGCAGAGGACCGTCTATGGCTTCCTCTCCGTACAAAGTCAAAAAGGGCAGCTTAAACCGCTCTTTTACAAGTCCAGCTACCTCTCTGACCGTCATTTCCTCTTTTAAGTATCCGGTCTTTCCGATTCCATAAGGCGTTTCTCCGCCATCCATAAGGCCTTCCTGCTCCAGTATTCCCATATCCGTAAGTCCAAGCCTTAAGGCAGCCGTATCTGCCATGCAGCCCGGTGCGGCATCGAAGTTGGTGTGCATGGCATAATAGGCAATGTCATGCCGGATCAGCTTAATCAGCCTCCGCCCGATAAAATCCTTATCATTAATCTGCTTTAACGGCTTAAAAATCAGAGGATGGTGAGTGATCAGCATATCCGCTTCCCACAAAACAGCCTCTTCTATCACTTCATCCGTGGCATCCAGGGCAATAAAAATCTTTTTCACCTCTTTACCACTCCGGCCCGCCAAAAGCCCTACATTATCCCAGTCACAGGCGCAGCTAAGGGGTGCCAGCCGTTCCAGCCTGACCGTCAGTTCCTCGCATTTCATCTTGTGCCTCCTTATTCCAGATCAGTTCCTGTTTCAGTTCCCCGACTCGTTTTTCTCCTGCCTGGGTTCTGCTTTCCGACAGGCTGTCAAGGATTTTCTGAAGCTGTTCCTCTTCTTTAGTCAGATATTCCATTAAAACAGGGGATTTAGATTCCAACAGTTGTTTTCCGTAACGGTAAAAGATTTCCCGGTCATAAACCGCTTCACCTGCGCCCCTTCTGGAAACTCCCATGACAGTGTAGTATTTCCCTTCCTCCTCTATCATAGTCTCCTGTTCCGGGAAAAATTCCTGCTCCAGCAGGAATTTGCGCACCTTGTCAATTTCTGAATGAGGAGAAAGAACCCAGAAGGGAATCCGGTTCCACAGCCTTTTTCCTTCTTCCAGAATATGTATCATCAATTCTCCGCCCATACCTGCTATGACCACGCAGTCGGCTTCCTGTTCCTCCAATTTCAAAAGCCCGTCACTGAGACGGACTTCAATCCTGCCCTCCAGACCCGCCTCCCGGATATGGGCATGGGCCCGCAAAAGAGGGCCCTCCCTCACATCCATGGCAATGGCATGTTTTGCTTTCCCTTCCTGAACCAGATGGATGGGGATATATCCGTGGTCTGTTCCTATATCAGCAACCCTGCTTCCCTCAGGTACGAAAGAAGCGATTGTGTCCAAACGTTTTGATAGTTTCATTTTATACGACCTTTTGCAGCATCAATCATCGAGATAGTCCTTCAGCTTCTTGCTTCTGCTGGGATGGCGCAGTTTACGCAGAGCCTTGGCTTCAATCTGTCTGATTCGTTCTCTTGTAACATTAAATTCTTTTCCCACTTCCTCCAGAGTCCTCGGACGCCCGTCATCAAGGCCGAACCGGAGCTTCAACACCTTCTGCTCCCGCTCCGTAAGAGTATCCAAAACCTCCATAAGCTGCTCATGAAGCATGGTGAAAGTGGCTGCATCAGCCGGAACCATGACCTGCTCATCCTGGATAAAATCTCCCAAATGGCTGTCCTCTTCCTCACCGATGGGCGTTTCTAAGGATACCGGCTCCTGAGACACCTTCATGATCTCCCGGACCCGCTCCACAGGCATATTGGCCCTTGCAGCGATTTCCTCCGGCACCGGCTCCCGTCCCAGCTCCTGTAAAAGCTGTCTGGATACACGGACCAGGCGGTTGATGGTTTCCACCATATGAACCGGAATCCGTATGGTCCTGGCCTGATCGGCGATCGCTCTGGTAATGGCCTGCCTGATCCACCAGGTAGCATAGGTGCTGAACTTATACCCTTTTCTGTAGTCAAACTTTTCAACAGCCTTAATAAGGCCCAAGTTTCCTTCCTGAATCAAGTCTAAAAACTGCATTCCCCGGCCCACATAGCGCTTGGCAATGCTGACTACAAGGCGGAGATTGGCCTCCGTCAGGCTCTGTTTTGCATATTCATCTCCCAGCTCTATGTTCTTGGCAAACTCGATCTCATCTTCACTGGAAAGAAGGGGGACCTTTCCGATTTCTTTTAAATACATACGGACAGGGTCTTCCACACTGATGCCTTCGGGAACGGACAAATCAATGTTTTCCACATCGATTTCTTCCTCTTCCTCAATGTCCTCTTCTATAAAAAGATCTTCATCCAGCTCCATATCCGGGCCGTCAATCTGAAGCACATCCACCTTGTTGTTCTCCAGAAAATCAAAGATATGGTCCAGTTTATCCGAATTCAGTTCCTCTCCGGCGAAGAAATCCAGGATTTCCTGATTTTCCAGCACATTCCGTTTCTTTTTTGCCAGAAGGAGAAGCTGGTTTAATTTTTCCTCAAACGCGGCTGTTTCTTCTGCCCTAAAGTCCTCAGCCTGCTCCACCTCTGTCTTTTTTGACCCCGTCATCTTATCTGCCGTCTTCTTCACAATCTCGTCCATGTTCTTCCATCCTTCCACAGCCTGCCTATAGTGTATACCCTAATCCAGCGAAATATGCAGATCCTTCAGTCCAGCCTGTTCCTTTATGATTTTTTGCAGTTCTTCTATTCCTGTCGCATGGCGGCTGGCATAATCCAGACTGTTTTTTTTCACTTTCATAATGGTTTCCGAAAACGCTTTTTTCTGTTCTTCATTGTTCAGGGACTCATTGAGGCTCGCATGGAAGAGCCCTGCGACTGCCCGGTATTGATCTTCATCATTGATAAAATGATTTAAAATCTCGGCTGGATTTAAATTTCCTGCAGCATGTCCCTCAAAAACCATTTCTGCCGCCTTGTGATACAGTTCTTCTATAAAGTCATCAGGAGTGATCACTCCCTTGATCTTATCAAATAAACCGGGATTTTCAATCAGCCAGGTGAGAAGCAGCCTTTGAGACTGTTTTACGCCGTCTTCTTTTTCCTTTTTCCGCTGCCCTTTTCCATACTCCCCCTGCTCCCGTGAAGCCCCGGTTTTCACCGGCCCCAAAGAAGCGCCCAGCCGGTTGACCAGATTCCTTAAATCCTCATAACTGATAAAATATTCCCTTGAAACTGCCTCCAGGTAATTATCCCGTTCCAGCGCCTCCGGAAACTCCAGAAGCTTTCTGGCGACCTGGTTATAAAACGCCGTCTTCTGTTCCGGATCATCCATCTTATAATCCTTTTTCAGCACATCGATTTCAAACAGAAAGCTGTTACGGGCTTCCTTAATTCTCTCGCGGAAAGCCTCTGCTCCCATATTCTTGATGAACTCATCCGGGTCTTTATACGGTTCCATGTTGAGCACCTGAATGGACATCCCCACTTCCTTCAAAATAGGAATGGCCCTGAGAGCCGCCTTGACACCTGCCCCGTCACTGTCGTAGGTGAGCACCACCTTATCCGCATAACGCTTTAAAAGCTGCCCCTGCTGGGAGGTAAAGGCTGTTCCCAAAGACGCCACCGCATTGGTGAAGCCTGCCTGATGAAGGGAAATCACATCGATATAACCCTCACAGATCAATATGTATTTTTCCCTGGAAAGCCTGGCATAGTTAAGACCGTACAAATGCCTGCTCTTATCAAACAGCTTTGTTTCCGGGGAGTTTAAGTATTTCGGTTCTCCCGCTCCCATGACCCGGCCTCCGAAGCCGATGACCCGGTTGTTCACATCCATAATGGGAAACATGACCCGGTTCCAGAATTTATCCCGGCTTCCCCGCTCCTCCACGGTCACAAGGCCGGACTGCTTTAAAAGCTCATCATCATAGCCCTTGCCCCTTAAGTACCGGTAAAGATCATCGCTGGTCTTATTGGAATACCCAAGGCCGAAATGGGTGATGGTTTCATCACTTAACTGGCGTTCCCTCAAATACCGGTAACCGGCCTCACCCTGGGGATTTTTAAGCTGATAGTAAAAGTAACTGGCCGCCAGCTTATTGACCTCCAAAAGAGAAGACTTAAGGTCCTCCTGTTCTCTGGCCTCTTTGCTGTATTCTGCCGCAGGAAGAGTCACTCCTGACCGGTCAGCCAGCACCTTAAGAGCCTCCGAAAAGGAATAGTTTTCATATTCCATGACAAAGGTGATCACATTGCCGCCCGCTCCGCAGCCAAAGCAGTAATACATCTGCTTGGATGGGGATACGGAAAAGGAAGGCGATTTTTCATTGTGAAAAGGGCAGAGGCCGAAATAATTGCTCCCTTTTTTCTGAAGCTTTACATATCCCGAAACCAGGTCCACAATGTCATTCCTGTTGCGGACCTCTTCAATCACATCTTCCGAATACCGCATGAAGCCTCACTCCTCCTTCCTTATATTTTCAAATCCTTAAACGCTTTTCCACGCCTTCGGAACGAACAGTTTTTCAAATTTATCAATGGCATAGCTGTCGCTCATGCCGGCTATATAATCGCATACCGCCCGTTCCAGACTCTCCTCACGGCCCTCTGTCAGCAGCCGGTATTCCGCCGGAAGCCTGTCCGGGTTCTCCATGTAAAAGCGAAACAGCATAACGATCAGGTGCTGGGCCTTTCCCTCTTCTGCCTTTGGAATATCGCTTTTATACACATGCTCAAACATCCAGGTGCGCAGCCCCTTCATGGCCTCCTCCATGCCCGGAGACATGAGGATTTCCTTCTTCCCGTAGCTGTTGTTTATGATATCGTGAATCATGTTGTTAAGCCTTTCCCGGACGCTGTGCCCAAGGACACCGGTATAGCATTCCGGAAGGTCTTCCTCCACAAACATCCTGGCCCTGATGGCATCGTCAATGTCATGGTTGATATAGGCGATCTTATCCGAAAGGCGGACGATGCTGCCCTCCAGAGTGGAAGGATGGCCGCTGGTGCGGTGATTTAATATGCCGTCTCTCACCTCCCATGTGAGATTTAAGCCCTTGCCTTCCTTTTCCAGAATCTCCACCACCCGGACACTTTGCTTATAGTGGGCAAAACCCTCAGAACATATCCGGTCTAAAACGGCTTCTCCCGAATGGCCGAAAGGAGTGTGACCCAGATCATGGCTCAATGCAATGGCTTCTGTCAAATCCTCATTCATGCGCAGGGATTTGGCTATGGTTCTGGCAATCTGGGATACCTCCAGAGTATGTGTCAGTCTGGTCCGGTAGTGATCTCCCTCAGGAGCCAGAAAAACCTGTGTCTTATGTTTCAGCCTCCGAAATGCCTTACAGTGGATAATCCGGTCCCGATCCCGCTGATAAGCAGTCCTGATATCACAGGGAGCTTCTTCCCGTTCTCTCCCCCTGCTGTTCTTACTGAAAGAGGCATAGGGGCTTAAATATTCTTCTTCCCATTGTTCCGTGGATTCCCTGATATTCATACAATCACATCCTTTGCCCAAAGTTAATGTACATTATACCATATTTTCAGTAATTATAACAGCCCCTATTGAAATATTAGCAATTTCCGTCACCGCCCTGTTTCCTGGCTTTTTCCGCATTTCCGGACCGGAAGAAAAAACGGAAATACGGAAAAGCCAGGGATAAATAAAACACACCTCATCAGGCATTATACCGGCAGGCTGTCGCTGACACAGAGAGCCCCATATCCCACTTCAGGGTTGGGGTAGGAATTGATGCCGGGAAGGTGTCTTGCGCCCCGGATCAGATAGGCTTTCACCTTTTCCCCGAACAGAAAGGGGTCCCTTCCATCCACAATTCCCCACTGCATCAAAAGCGCTGCTCCTCCGGTTACAAAAGGCGTTGCAAAAGAGGTTCCTGTCACCGACTCATAGCCCCCTCCCGTCCTGGCTGCAATGATTCCCACTCCCGGCGCCGCCAGATCCGGCTTTACCTGGTTGGTTCTTCTTGTAAATCCCCTTCCGGAAAAATCCGCATAGGACTGATATGTATCGTCATACGCTCCCACCGATATGACCTTGGTAGCTGTGGAAGGGATGGTCAGAGTGGTTTCCGGTGTGGGCCTTAAAAATCTGGTGGACTGATTCAAAACCCCTGCGGAGGGAAGCCAGAAATCATACTTGCCTTCCACGATCTGCCTCGGTGTGAGACGAAACCGCCAGATTCCGCTGTCAATAAATGCGCCTGCCGGAAGAAACTCCAGATAAATTTCCTGAGCCACGCTGTAAGGCCCCGGCTTACCGTAGTAAAGCAGTATCTGGGTATTTCCGTAATTAATGGTCTGAGGGCCGAGTCTGCTGCTTATGGGGCCTATGACTTCACCGGAAGGCGTTATGATGCTGATGTCAAACAAATCCGCATAGGACTTCCAAAGCTGGACGCTGAAACCTGTCTGATAACCGCCCACGCTCAGCTCCACCTCCTGAGGGCTTGCCATGGTGAGGACCCCGGATATATGGCCGCCGCTGACGCCTTCATTTCCCGTCCCAACCACAATCACGGTCTTTCCGTAGTTGGAGATATCGTCTAAAAATGTCTCCAGAAGGCTGGTTCCGTCATGGGAGCCGTAAGTATTCCCAAAGCTTAAGTTTATGACAATGGGCATCTGGAGGGCTACCGCTTCCCTGACGACAAAATTCACCGCCCGCATCAGCTCCGTTGTCCTTGGAAAGCCCGCTTCCTGGGGGACCCCAAGCTTTACCACCAGAAGAGGGCTTTCAAAAGCAACCCCTCTGTACTGTCCCCTGTTTTCCCTTCCGTTTCCCGCAGCGATAGATGCCACCGCGGTCCCGTGTCCGCTGTTATCCACAGAAGGAACGAGACGCCTCGCCTCCGCCCTGCTTCCCGTACTTAAGGCCTCGTCAATCTCTTCCTTGGTAAAGACCCGTTCCAGAGTCTGGTCCCATAAAGACAGTATTCTGGTGGTCCCGTCGGGATTGCGAAAATCCTCATGATAATAGTCAATTCCTGAGTCAATGACAGCCACCAAAACCCCCCGCCCGGTGAGAGTGCTGCTCCCCTGCTGGACAAGGTTGACACAAGAGGCCGCCTTTGCCTGATTCACAGCAAAAAACAGCCTCTTTGGTTTCTCTACATATTCAATTTGCGGCAGTTCGCTCAAAGAGTCAATGAGAGACTCCGGGACTGTTAAAATGGCGTATTCATTTACCATGGGCTCCACCCGTATTCCAACCAGGGAAAGGCCGCCGATATCCCCGGAATGCTTTACGATCACAACCCAGGACTTTTCCTCCGGATTATAGCCCACATTTAAGTTCAGGGACCGCTCCCTCTCCTCCGGAGAAACGCTGAGAGCCAGATTGAGCAGATTTTCCAGCTTTTGATCCTGCATATGCTGCTCCTGCATTTTTTACCATCTTACGCAGAAAAAGCCATTCTCATTCCTTGCTGATTTCAGCTTCCCGGACTTCTGACCCGTGGTAGAAGAATTTTAAGATATCCTCATATCCCTTTCCTTCCTTTGCCATAGCCTGAGCCCCGTTCTGGCTCATTCCGGCCCCGTGGCCGTATCCGCCGCCGTATATGCGGAAGGTGGTGATATTATTGTCATCCACGCCTGCATTTTCAATGGAAAGATAGGCGCTGGGAAGAGAATCGAAATCCTTCATCAGGCCCCCGTCTTTTTTCGTTATGGTCATGTACTTATTTCCCAGCTTTGCCCTGGCCTGGCTTTCGCCGTTAATGGTCATGATGCCGTCAGAACCTTCCACTCTCAGCTTTTTGACGATTCCTCCCACGCCGCGTTCCGTCACAGTGATATTTAAGATAGAACCCACCTCTGTAATCTCCTCCTCCAACTGGCGGTTGGTAACCGTGGTTTCCCAGCGGTACATGGGAAAAGAGGAATCATAGGAGGGATAATCCTTATTTTTTATAAATTCATCAAAATCCGAATTGGTGGACAGATTCAAAACTCCCCTGCTCTCCTGAAGCAGGCTTCCATCCAGGTAAGGATACAGGGCCGGGTCGCTTCCCCACAGGCTGCCATCCGTTGTATGTCCGCAGGAGGTGGAAAAATAAAATGCTTCAATGGGTGTCTCCTGATAAAACAAAAGCTTTCCGTAAGTCTCCCGCACAGCATCCTCAGTCTTTACTCCCGGTTTTAAATTGTTGTAAACCTGGAATCTGGTGCTGTCATCCACATGAGCGCCGTACTGGCTGTAGGTGTTGCCCTGAATCTGGCGATAAGCATACGTTCTGGCACAGACTGCCTGGGCTTTTAGAGCTTCCTTTTCGTAATTATCAGGCATTTCACTGGGAACCACCTTTGTCAGATAGTTTTCCAGATAAAGCTCATTGATCAGAAGCAGGCCCTCAGGCTCTTTTCTGATCTCAATGGCCCCATCGTAATACGGCGTGCCGTAAGACCGCTTGATGGAATTGACGGATATGGAATCACCTGAATCCAAAGGCGACACCACGATTCTTCCATCCTTTAACCGCTCATCAGAAGCATTGATAATCACCTCTGCTCCGGGCGGAATCTCAACCCTCTCCTCACCATAACTTAAGGACAGTCCGCTCTGAGCGGACAAAGTCACCTCCGGATGAAAAATGGACTGATAATTCGTATTCATCAAAAGAACCCTCAGGCTCTTTGCGTCAAATTCCCTCACCAAAAGGGCTGCGCTTATTCTGCCGTGGGCCACCACAAACTCCTGGATGTCGTATCCAACGAGAATATCTGATATGGACTTTTCCTCAAGCTGGCCGTACAGCCGGTAAACCTTAAAATCCTTATCCAGCTTTAAACTGCCGTAACCCTCCACCTCGATGGAGTCCTCCTTCACAGCCAGCACCTTGCCGGTTACCTTCTTTTTCTTTAAGGTGACCTTCTGAAGGCGCCCTCTTTTTAAACTGATATCAGCGATGTTGTTGGCAAATTCCGACTGCTGCCCCAAAGAAGCCTCCAGGGGGAAGCTGCGCATCACCGATCCCACGTAAATGCGGAAAGTGTCTCCCTCTCCCGAAGTCAGCCACACGTTTTTATATGTAACAGAATCTGTCACCCCTTCTTTTAAGGCGATGATCTCACTCCCTTTTACCAGAAGCTTCACCTCCCAGTCTATGTAGGAATCCAGGCTGACGCCTTCAAATCCAAAGCTTCCTCCGCTCGTATAAGCCGTCCAGGCCGGTGCTGTCTTTATGTTGGCAGGAGTGCCGTAAAGCAGAACCTCAACCTCCCTGATCTTGCCGTCTCCATCCAGTTCTTTTCTCAGCCCCTCATATAAGTCCCACCACTGATCGGCAGGAATCTGTTCCTTTTGCTTTTTACCGCCCTTATGTACAGCCTCTCCTGATCCGGGAACCAGGGCTTCCGCCAGGCTTTCTGCATCCTCATACGTCAAAAAGCCTTCGGCAATCTCCTTTGCCGCCGGCGTTTTCTCTATATCCAGATAACCGCCTGCATAGAGATAATTCATATATTTTACATACCAGTGGTTCTTTTCCTTTTCCGAAAAGTATTCCTGTTCCTGGTCAGCCAGCAGCTTTTCGCAGCTTTCCCTGTCAGAAAGAAGAAGCGCAGCCGACTTATAAGCAGCACCTCTCGATATTCCTTCCGGTTCCCGTTCACTGATCAAAATGATGATGATGAGAATGATCACCAGAAGAGGAATTCCAGCCACAAATCCAATAAAGTTTTTTCTGTTCATGAACCCTCTTAATTTTAGTTATATTTTGTACAGAAAAGTTAAAGCAGCGATTTCTCGCTGCTTTTTTCTTTTGTAACCCCAAAATGCCGGTTCTTACTTATTGACGCCTAGCTTTGCTAGGTGGGTAACCTCACTCAGGTATTTGCCTTCCACTGCTAAGGAGGCCTGGCATCCACCTGAAAATATTGGAATCCCTGATGTCATAATGTAGGTTCAAAAAGGTAAGAGTGTCGCACATTCCAGGAATTACTTTCACGCTGTTTCTATGGTTTTTAGTATACAACACTTCAGCCTATTTTTCAAGTTCCTTTTCCTGTCAGTTTTTATTTTTTTGAAATCAAAAGGATACAAGTATCAGAAAAGAAGCTCTAAATCATAGATCGTTTCGGCAATCGCTCCTGCTCCCGCCTCCTCCAGCTCCTGTCTGCTTCCAAAGCCGTAAAGCACTCCCACCGAATCGATTCCCACTTCCTTTGCTCCCAGAATATCGTGCTCCCTGTCACCGATCATGACCGCCTTATCCCAGTCAATGATTTCGCATTCCTCCAGCACATACCGGATCACATCGGCCTTCTGCCCTCTCACTTCCTCCATATCCGAGCCTCCCATAAAACGGAAATAGGAGTCCATGTGAAAATGCTCTAAAATCTTACGGACAAAATACTCCGGCTTGGAGGAAGCCACATACAGCTTTTTCCCGGAATCCAAAAGGGATTGCAGCACTTTTTCCGCCCCTTCATAAACCCTGTTTTCATACAGGCCTCTGGCTGAAAAATATTCCCGGTAAACAATCACTGCCCTCTTCGCATCCTCCTCGCTGAAACCGTAATACTTCATGAAGCTGTCCTTTAACGGCGGACCGATAAAAGAGCAGAGCCGGTCTAAATCCTCCTCCTCAATTCCAAAAGCCTTAAGAGCGTATTGAACCGATTTGGTGATCCCCTCCTTGGAATCCGTCAGAGTTCCGTCTAAATCAAACAGCAGATATTCTTTTTTCATGTAAAAAAATTCCCTTTCATCTTCGCAGGTCTTATTATTTTAATTCGAAAACAACCTTCTGAATGGCTGCCAAAGCGTCCTCCGGAAGCTTATCATACCCTTCTTTTAAGACAGCAGTTTTTTCAACAAAGCTGACTCTCTCCTTCATGCGGGCTTTTAACTGCTCTCTGTAATATTCGTCATCAAGATCGGGAACAAACCCTTCCCACTCCAGAATTTCAATATCAGAGAAAGGTCCCCACTGCTTAAACTCTCCTGTCCCATCCACAATGGCTTCCAGGATGCCCAGAGTGTCCTTTGGCTGAACTTTTTTCCCCATGAACTCGCCGGTGTTGACGATATAACAGTCTACGTTCTTTTCTTCCACTAATTTCTTAAATTTCTCATAATCATTTGCCAGAGGATAGGTCCTGAAGGAATTGGCGTAAGGCACCACCACCAGGGCATTGGGGTCCGCTCCCGCTGCAAGCCTTTCCGCAGAGCTTCTCTTGGTAGCGAGGGTCGCACCCATAACAGAAGCCAGGGAAGCCCCTTTTAATTTCACCACCGGTGGAAGGGTCGGGTCCTTCATAATCCAGAAAATGGCATTGACCGGTTCTTCGATCTTATCCACACGGTTGGGAGACCATATCTTAGACTTGATGGCACGTCCGTTTCCGTTTCTGATATCCTCTGTCACCAACTGGATTTTTCCGTGTTCATCTAATGTGCAGGCGCAGTTTTGGACAGTCAGAAGGTATTTGTTATCTTCACATCCTGTGGGGTAGTCCTGGGTCTTGTCAAAATATGTAGGCTCCAGGGCAACTGACGCACACGTATCTGTGTTGATGACAAAGGCATCGTCGTGAAGCACTGTAACACCATATTTTCCGCCGTGCTTTGCATGGGTGAGTGTGGATTTTCCCGATCCGGACAATCCGAACACAGAGGCAACATAGCTGGTGCCGTCATTTAAGGTGTATTTCTTCTGACCTCCATGGCAGGAAGCATAGCCGTTGCGGTTGGCAAGAGCCCAGGCCATGGTAAGAGTGCCTTTTTTATGCTCTCCAAAGTATCTCATGCCCAGGATTGCAGCGCAGTTTTGTTCGGTATTGAAATAGCACAGGCATTTTGGATCGCTTAAGCAGGATAAGTCAACACCCGGACGGTCAGACCCGTTCCACTGCGGATCAGAAAACAGGTAGATATCCGGTTCCTTTCCTTCGCCTATTGGTTTGGAGCCATGATACATCCGGACGTATTCATCGGACATATACTGGAAATTCAGCATCCAGTTATAGAGAATATTTTCTTCTCCTTCCGGAATGAGTAAATGAGCTTTTGCCATGAATTCCGAATCGAGCCCTACATAAACCTCTGCATGGTACATGGTCTTCCAGCGTGTTTCATAAACGGCATCCATAATGACCCTGTCAAGAGCCTTGCAGTCAACTCCCGGTTCTCCTGCAATCCTTCTCGCAGCAGCATAACGTCCGGAAATAGCTCCGTCGTTGAATAAGAGAACCTTTGCCTCCCGGTCAAGGCCGAATTCCTCGCCCCTGTAAACAGGCATGTCCGTGACAATGGTTCCCGGTGAATTTAAGGCCAATTCATATGCCTCTCTAAGCGTATTGACTTTAACCACATTATTCCCGTAAAAAGGCGTTTCAATGATGGATCTGGTTGCTGAAAAGCCCGGTTTGTCCTTTCCAATTTCATGAATTGGGTAATAAGCTTTTGTTGACATATAAAACCCTCCTTATGCGGCATCTGACTTTTTAGTCATTATCTCATCATGTCATTCAAATGTCAATAATTCTTATTCATAACCGCCAAATAATATACTCTTTTTATGCCTGAATTTGTATCATATTTTTAATCACCCCACTTCCATTGCACCCGCATTTTGCACAAAAAAATAACCGGCATGAGTTTTCTGTCCTCATGCCGGATACTTTTAATACAACATTCTCAATCAGGAAGCCTGTGATCTCTTGTCTGAAAGCCTCTGGAAGAATTTGATGATCTCCACAATGGGAATCACAATGGCACCCAGACCCATGGAAACGAAATATTCCGTCAGGGAAATGTGTTCAAACTGGAACGCCTGCGCCATAGGGGGAATGAATATGACCGCAGTCGTCAGCAGGAAGGAGGCGATCATTGCTGCATACAAATATTTGTTGTGATGCTTCACCTGGAAAATGGAATGCCTTCTGCTTCTCATGTTCAGAGAATGGAACATCTCTGCCATGGAAAGGGTCAGGAAGGCCATAGTCATGCCGTCAGGGCTTTCCGCAACCTCAAACACTCCGGACTCGATATAGTGTCCCACAAAGTAAGCGAGAACCGTCACTCCGGTGATCATCACACCCTGCCAGATCACGTCAAAGCCCAGGCCTTTGGAGAAAATCCCTTCCTTGGAACTTCTTGGCGGGCAGCTCATGGTGTCAGACTCCTCCCGCTCCATGCCGAGGGCAACAGCCGGGAAGGTGTCGGTGATCAAGTTGATCCAAAGCAGATGAACCGGCTTTAAGATCGTAAATCCTAAAACAGTGGAAATGAAGATGGAAAGCACCTCAGAAAGGTTGGAGGACAGCAAAAACTGAATGGCCTTTCGTATGTTGTCATAAATCCTCCGTCCCTCTCCCACCGCATTGACGATGGTGGCAAAGTTGTCATCAGCCAGAACCATATCAGCCACATTCTTTGTAACGTCGGTTCCTGTAATTCCCATACCGATTCCGATGTTGGCTGTTTTGATGGAGGGAGCATCGTTGACCCCGTCTCCCGTCATGGCGGCGATCATGCCTTTGTTCTGCCATGCCTTTACGATGCGCACCTTATGCTCCGGCTGCACCCTGGCATAGACGGAATATTTCACAATCTCTGCATCCAACTGCTCATCGCTTAATTCGTTTAATTCCGCTCCTGTCAGAGCCTCTGACCCGTCTTTAATGATTCCAAGCTGCTTTGCAATGGCAACTGCCGTATCCTTATGGTCGCCGGTGATCATCACAGTGCGGATACCCGCGGACTTGCATTCTGCAATGGCCGGTTTTACCTCCGGACGGATAGGGTCAATCATTCCGGTCAGACCCACAAAGCAGAGGTCTTTTTCCAGGGCCTCAGGACTCATATCCTCCGGCAGCTTCTCCAGGCGCTTCCAAGCACCCGCCAGAACGCGCAGGGCCTGGTCAGCAAGGTCTTTATTGGCCTTTGTGATCTCTTCCCTCAGCGCCTCTGTCATAGGCTGCCGGTCAGTTCCATCCCAGTAAAAGCTGCATCGTGAAAGCAGCACGTCGGGAGCTCCCTTCGTGTACTGCTCAAAGCTTCCATCCTCCATCCGGTGTACGGTGCTCATCAGCTTTCTTCCGGAATCAAAGGGGGCCTCTCCCACACGGGGAGTCAGGGCTTCGGCAGCATTCTTTGCAATGCCCATTTTGTAAGCATAGTTGACGAGAGCGGCCTCAGTCGGCTCTCCCTCTGCTGCATTGGACTCATTTAAATGAGCGTCATTGCAAAGGGTCATGGTGCGGCCCAAAAGCCGTTCATCCTTACAAAAGCTGTCCACGACAGTCATCTTGTTCTGAGTCAGGGTTCCCGTCTTATCAGAACAGATCACATTGGTACATCCCAGGGTTTCAACTGCAGTCAGCTTTCTGATTACCGCATTTCTTTTGGACATGTTGGTGACACCGATGGAAAGCACGATGGTGACCACCGCTGCCAGACCCTCAGGAATAGCTGCTACTGCCAGGGATACTGCAATCATGAAGGTTTCCAGAATTCCCTCTCCCGTAATATTGGGATAAAGGCGAAGCAGGTCAAACAAAAAGATGAAAACGCTGATGCCCAGAACCAGTGTGCTTAAGGTTTTGCTCAACTGATTCAGCCTCATCTGCAAAGGTGTGGCATTTTCCTGTGCCTGGGTAATGGCATCGGCAATTTTGCCCATTTCCGTATCCATACCCGTTGCAGTAACAACTGCACTTCCCCGTCCGTAAACAACCGCACTGCCCATGTACACCATGTTTTTACGGTCTCCCAAGGGAACATCCTTCTGGCTGCCAAGGTTTAAAACGCTGATGATCTTATCCACCGGAACGCTCTCTCCTGTCAGAGCAGCTTCCTCCACCTTAAGGCTTGCGCTGTCCAGCAGCCGGGCATCTGCGGGAATGGAATCACCGGCCTCCAAAAGAATGATATCACCGACTACCAGATTCTCGCTTTTTACAGTCTGAATCTTTCCGCCTCGCCTCACCTTTGAAGTGGCCGCTGAAATGGCCTGCAAAGCTTCAATCGCCTTTTCCGCCTTGCTCTCCTGATAAACTCCAAGGAGAGAGTTGATCACAACCACCGCCAGGATGATGATGACGTCTGCAAAAGACTCGTGGGCATACACAGCCGTGACGCCGGAAATGGCTGCCGCCGCAATCAGGATCAGGACCATGGGGTCCTTAAGCTGATTTAAAAACCGGACCAGCAAAGAGTCCTTTTGCGCCTCCTTCAGCTTGTTCTTGCCGTTTTTCTCCAGCCTTGAGGCGGCTTCTGCTTCTGAAAGACCTTCTTTGTTTGTCCTTAAACCTTCCAGAATCTCTTCTGATGCTTGTAGATACTCCTTCATAAGTACCCTCCTTAAAATAAAAAAAGTCAAGTCTGTACTTGACCTTTTTAACAACAAAAAAAAGACTCAAGTACAGTGTTAGCTGTACATGAGTCTCATACTTTAAGATAAGCCAGGCTGATTGACAACCAGGGATGTTGACTTACCACGCTTTTTACGGCGCTAATTACTCCCTCATATAGTGTTATGAATATACCACCATATAAAAAATTTGTCAATACAGATTTTTCTGATCAATAAAAATTTCTTTTTCAGAAACCAATTGCAGTAAATTTCCCTTGCAAATTCCGGATAAAATAGATATATTTAGGATATGTTCCCGATTATGTATACAAAACACAGAAAGAAGAAATGACATGATTTATATTTCCCAGGATGGAACGGGCGATTTCAGAACCATCACAGAGGCTCTGGCTTCCCTTCCAAAAGACAGTTCCGCCCAGCAGACTTTTTATATCCGCAAAGGCATTTACCGGGAACGGGTTTCCGTAACAGTTCCCTATGTGGCCTTTATAGGGGAGGATGCAGAAAACACCGTGATTTCCGGCAGCCTTCACGCCTCTATGAAGATGGAGGATGGCAGCAAAAGGGGCACCTTCCGCACCTACACCTGTCTGGTTGATACCCACGATTTTACCGCAAAAAACATCACCTTTGAAAACTGCGCAGGAAAGGGAACCGACGCAGGCCAGGCTCTTGCCCTTTACGCCGACGGCGACAGGCTCCTCTTTGAAAACTGCCGCTTCTTAGGCGGGCAGGATACTCTTTTTACAGGACCTCTTCCTCCAAAGGAAGTGGAGCCGGGAGGTTTTACAGGGCCAAAGCAGTTCGCTCCAAGAATCAACGGACGCCACTTTTACAAGGGCTGCTACTTAGAGGGCGACATTGATTTCATCTTCGGAAGCGCCACGGCTTACTTTGAAAACTGCACCTTTTTTTCCAAATACACCGGCAGGGAAATCAGCAGCTATGTGACTGCCGCCTCCACCCCCAAGGACCAGGAATACGGTTACGTCATGAAGGACTGCCGCTTTGAAAGCAACTGTCCCCCTGAAAATGCGTATCTGGGCCGCCCCTGGAGGGAGTACGCAAAGACCGTGCTGATCAACTGCTATATGGGCAGCCACATCTGCAAAGAAGGCTGGCATGACTGGGGAAAAGAATCCGCCCATACCAGCGCTTTTTACGGAGAGTACAAAAGCTTTGGCCCCGGCGCAGCCATGGAAAAGCGCCCGGACTGGGTACGCCGCCTGACAGAAAGCGATCTGCCCCTGTATGAAAAGGAAGCCGTCTTAGGCGGCACCGATAACTGGAGACCGTAAATGAAAACGGATTCGGCACACTGAAAAAGAGCCGAATCCATTTTTTTAATTTTCTTTGATTTTAACAATAACTTTCTTGATGGGAGCCGGTTCTCCGGCGGCAGCCTTTGGCTTATGTCCATCCCATGGATTAAAGATCATATATTCTCCGGCCTTTACAACCACCCTCAGGCCAGGATTCTCATTGTCGTAAAATACAACATCTTTTTCTGCGTTATAAGGTACTTTTTCTGCCAACTCTTCAATCGGTGCGTAAGTCATGGTCTCAGAACCGGATATGACATACTGGATATCAGTATAATCATGATGCGCTTCGTATTTCGCTTCTTCCCACAAAATTGTAGTATATTCGGTCACATTGGCAAACACATTTTTGCCGTCAATTTCATATTTTCCTGGCGCCAGGTTTTCCAGGTCATTATTTTTAAGGAAGTCGACTGCCTTTGCATATCTTCCTTCCACTCCAAGGTTTCTGTAAAAATCAAGGTGTTTTGCTGAGTCAAATATCATATTCGTACTCTCCTTTTGTGTATAATATAGTTTTCCAGAACTCCTATAGTATACAACGAAAGCAGAACATTTCACAATATATTATTTAAAAAATTCATGGTTTTCATGCTTGAACAAATAAGTTAAGTGAGAGTCAAACCAACTGACTGCCCTGCTTCTGGAACCTCTCCGGTACATGAAGTATAAGGCACCGTTGGAATAATCCTCTCCTGCCAAAGCCCGGTCCACACAGGCTATCGTCTCACTGGTCACCTTTACGGAATTAATGCTTCCGTTGGATACCGGCGAAAACTGGGAAGGCGCATAGACCACCCCTTTGACGGTGTTGGCAAACTTTCCGCTTCTCACTCGGTTTAAAATCACATTAGCCACAAGGATTTTCCCCTTGTCATCGCAGATGCCGGCTTCCGCCTGTACGATTTTTAACAAGACCTGATAATCCTCTGACGATACAGCCATGGCGCGGCTGGCCCGTTCCTCTTCTGCCCTTTTGGCTTCTTCCGCCGCTATTCTGGCCGCTTCCTCAGCCTGCCGTTTAGCCTCTTCCTCTATGGCGATCTGCTGGTTAACCTGTTCAATATGGGCCTGGGACTGTTCCGCCAGCTCCTGTTTTTGTATTACCTCTTTTTCCAGAAGATTGCCGGCCAACTGCTGGGCCTGCATTCTGGCCTCAGATATTTTAATCTGTACTTTTGCCTGCGTAACGGTTCCCTCTTTTTTCACGGCGGCTTCAGAGGTCAATTCCTCAAGTGCCGGTGTCTCCGCAAATACTGTCAGCATATTTCTGCTGCCGCTTCCAAAGCCTGCTGAAAGAAATGTGGCAATGGTAATGACAGCCGCCCCAGCCATGAACACGGCGAAGGACCGGTACATACCTGCAAAAAACTGACAAATCTGCTGAAGGATTGAGCGTAGTCTAAGCATACATACTCCTTTTTCTCTAATTCCACTTTCTGGGCTGCAAGCATATTTCACAGCCGTTTCCATGTGACGCTGGTAATTATAGAAGAAGGTTGTTAAAAAAGTCAATGGTTATTTAACATTTTTGTGATATTTTAACCCTAATCTTTTTATCGTTTTTCATTTTTTGTATGTATGATACTATTTTTGCCTTGTTTTTCCTCTTTATTTTGTATTATCTGCCTATTTACTTTTTACGATATTGTTACATTTCTGTTAATTATTCTACCTCCAAAAAACAGCCTGTCCAAAAGTTTTTTGTGTTATGTAAACTAATGTCACACGAGTGACGCAAAACTGCCCCTTGTAAAAGCGATCAGGACCTGGGGAGAAATGAGAATCTGCACTCCCCTTAAACCGCCGCTGACCGCAATTTTCTCCTGTAAAACAGCCGATTCTTCCACAAAAGTCGGAAATTGTTTCTTCATGCCGACAGGGGAACAGCCGCCTCTGATATAGCCGGTAATGGCCTGTAAATCCTTCATGGGAATCATCTCAACCTTTTTATCTCCGGCAGCTTTCGCCGTTTTTTTCAAATCCAGTTCCTGATCCACAGGGATGCAGCAGACTAAATATCCCATTTTCTCCCCTTTTAATACAAGGGTTTTAAAAACGCTGTCATGATTTACACCCATCACATCCGCAACGTGACTGCCGGAGAGGTCCTGTTCATCCACCGCATACTCCCTCACCTCATATTCAATTTTCGCTTTATCAAGCATCCGCATTGCATTTGTCTTTATCATACGAATCACATCATCCCTTCTGCCGCTTCCCCTGGCCTGTAATTCCCTGAGATAAAAGCCCGCAAATGCCGGATTCAGTCTCCGGCGCTTACGGACTCATCTTAAGGAAATTTATTTTTTCTTTTATATAAGGAAACAACTCTTCTGCTGTCAAAACTTGCTTTACATTTTAGCACACTTCTTGATATAATAGATATACATAATATGAATATTTAATATAATAGGTAGTTATGGAAGAAATGGGGGGACAATATGGAGCAGAATCTTTCTCAGTATAAAATATTTTATGAAGTGGCAAAAGCCGGAAATATTTCCAAGGCCGCAAAGGAGCTTTATATCAGCCAGCCAGCTATCAGCAAGTCCATAAGCAAGCTGGAGGACAGCCTGGATGTGGCCCTGTTCACCAGAAACTCCAGAGGCGTACAGTTAACAGAAGAAGGACACCTTCTCTTCCACCACACCAAGGCCGCCTTTGAGGAGTTGGGACGGGGAGAGCAGGAACTGAAGCGAGTCAAGGATTTTCACATCGGACATTTGAAAATCGGAGTCAGCAACACCCTCTGCAAATACATCCTTCTTCCTTATTTAAAAAAGTTCATTGAAAAATACCCTCATATCAAGATCACCATAGAGAGCCAGTCCACTTCCCACACGGTCACCATGCTGGAACAGCACCAGATCGATTTGGGGCTGGTGGCAGAGCCTTCCAACCGCAGACCCCTTCTGTTTCAGCCGGTGATGGATATCCAGGATGTATTCGTGACCACCAAATCGTATCTGGACAACCTCTATTTAAGAGAAGGAACAGAGGCAGATTTATTCCAGACCGGAAACATCCTCCTTCTGGATAAAAACAACATGACGCGAAGGTATATCGACGAATACATGAGCGAAAACCACATCGTGCCCAACCAGCTTTTGGAGGTCACCACCATGGACCTGATCATTGAATTTGCCAAAATCGGTCTGGGAATCGGCTGTGTCATCAAGGAGTTTGTCCAGGAGGAGCTGGACCGGGGCGATTTGGTCCAGATTCCTTTAGAAAACGACATTAAAATGAGGACCGTAGGCTTTGCCTACAACTCAGGCAGCGTGTCAACTGCCATGGAGAGCTTTTTTGAGGTCATGAAGACCATGTCTGCTGACGAATAATGTAAAAGGCGGTTGGAATATGTCTCATTCCAGCCGCCCTAGTATTTTTAGTTGTCGATCATTTTGCCGCCGTCATTCCAGCTATAAAGCTTACGAAGGTTAGCGCCCACTTTCTCTAAATCATGCTCTGCTTCATGATTTCTCATGGCATGGAAGTGTGTGCCTCCTACCCGGTTCTCTAACAGCCAGTCTTTTGCAAAGGTGCCGTCCTGGATATCAGAAAGAACTTTCTTCATGGCCTTCTTGGTATCATCAGTGATGATCTTCGGTCCTGTGATGTAATCGCCGTATTCAGCAGTGTTGGAGATGGAATATCTCATGCCTGCAAAACCGCTTTCGAAAATCAAGTCTACGATCAGCTTCATCTCATGAATACATTCAAAGTATGCATTCTCAGGAGCGTATCCTGCTTCCACCAGAGTTTCAAAGCCTGCCTTCATCAGCGCAGTTACACCGCCGCAAAGAACTGCCTGCTCACCGAAAAGGTCTGTCTCAGTCTCAACACGGAAGGTTGTCTCCAAAACACCTGCTCTTGCGCCGCCTAAAGCCTGTGCGTAAGCCAGTGCCTTGTCCTTTGCCTTACCAGTGTAATCCTGGTGTACAGCTACGAGACATGGGGTTCCTCTGCCTAAGAGATATTCGTTTCTTACAGTGTGGCCTGGAGCCTTTGGTGCGATCATGGTAACATCTACATTCTTCGGAGGAACGATCTGTCCGAAATGGATTGCAAAGCCGTGAGCGAACATCAGCATAGCGCCTTCCTTTAAGTTTGGCTCTATGGATTCCTTGTACATGATGCCCTGAGTCTCATCATTGATCAGAATCATGATGACATCAGCTCTCTTTGTTGCCTCTGCTGCTGTATAAACTGTTAATCCCTGTGACTCAGCCTTTGCCCAGGATTTGCTTCCTTCATAAAGGCCTACAATAACGTCACATCCTGATTCTTTTAAGTTCAGCGCATGGGCATGGCCCTGGCTTCCGTACCCAATGATTGCAATAGTCTTACCTTCCAATAAAGATAAGTTGCAGTCCTCCTGATAGTAAATCTTTGCCATTTTTTATTTCCTCCTCATAATTGGTTCATAGTACAGGCAATTCCTTCTGCTCATAAACACCCGCTGCTTAGGGAAGGTGGCGGATATCATCCGCACCTCTGGAAAGCCCGGTCACACCTGTTCTCGCAAGCTCTAAAATGTCGTAATCTTCAAGCAAATTGATCAGTGCGTCAAGCTTTGACTGGTCACCGGTCAGCATGACTGTCAAAGAATCTTTTCCTACATCTACAACAGTGGCCCGGAAAATGTCTGCTATGGCACTGACCGCCTGGCGTTCACTGGCATTCGCCCGGACCTTAACCAGAATAAGCTCTCTGTATACCGAACTTCCCGGTTTTAACTCCTTGATGTCTCTTACATCTTCAAGTTTTCTAAGCTGCTTTTCAATCTGGTCTAAAATCTCCGGTTCGCCGGTAGACACCACTGTCATTCTGGAATATCTCTCATCCGCAGTCACGCCAACCGTAAGACTTTCGATATTATAACCGCGGCGGCTGAACAGCCCTGCCACACGGCTGAGCACACCGGCGGTGTTATCAACCAGCAATGATAATACGATTCTTTCCATCCATATCCCTGCCTTTTTGTATAGTAATTTAAATGATAGCAACCTAACTTATATTTGTCAACTAAATAATAGGAATGTGTATCATAATCTGAGGTTATGCCTGAACCCGATCAGGGTTCTACGGTATTTCCGGATAGTCAATGATGCAGTATTCATATCCATTGACCACCACCGTATTGCCGTACTTGTCTTCTCTTTTAAACGCATTTCCATAATTGGAATGAATGTGTCCGTGAAGAAAGTATTTTGGGGAATACTTGTCCATCAAATCCCGGAAGCAGGAAAAACCCTGGTGAGGCAGATCCGGAAGATCATTGACTTTGCGGGCCGGAGCATGGGTCACCAGGATGTCAAAGCCCTTGTGCCTCCAAAGCTTCCACCACAAGCGGCGCACTCTCCTGGCCATCTTTTTTTCCGTATACTGGTTCTGTGCATCAGGTATGTATTCCATAGAGCCGCCAAGTCCCAGAATGCGGACTCCCCGGAAGGTCACAATGTCATCTTCAATGCAGGTACACCCTTCCGGCGGCTGCTCCAGGTAACGGGAATCGTGATTTCCCATGACATAGAACACCGGAGCCTTAGAAAAGGTGGCAAAAAAGGTGAGATAACTGGCCTTTAAATCTCCGCAGGAAATAATCAGGTCAATGTCCTTTAGCTTTTCCGGTGTGTAATAATCATAGAGAGATTTTGACTCATGGTCAGATAGTACCAGGATTTTCACGGTTCTCTTCCTCCATATCTGTTGCTTCGTATATTGTCTGGCCCTGAAGGTGCACCAGCACCCTGGCCTCTTGTGTAAGCTGGTCAAAGGAAGGGATGCTGCCCACCACATTTTCTGCCAGCCAGTTCATGGTGGTGATCTCCTCAGAGGTCAGACTCGTACCCTCCTCACACCGAAGCTGGCCATCCTGGGAATAGATGATGTCGGAAAAAGGGAGGAAGCTTCCTGACCGGATCGAGCTTTTTAAAAATCCCATAAGCCGGTTGGTGCTGTCAGGCAGGTTCTGGGAACAGATCACATCGATCACATCCGCAGACATCCCCCACCAGTAATTGATGGCCTGCTTTCCTTTTAACTGCTTTTTCCCCGAACCGCCCCGGAACATGTTGTTGATGATCTTTTCGTAAAACTTTCCCCAGTGCCAGATGGGAGTAGCCAGATTCTTTAAGCTTCCGTCTGCGAGCTTCTGATAAAGCCCGTATTCCCTGGTAGGAGACTGAGGGGTGATCATGTCATCTCCTGAAATAAAGGAAATCCCCTCTTTTTCCAGCTCAGTATGGGCGTCCCTGTGGTTCACCCTGGTCCATTCCAGATAGACCTTCGCATAGGGATTGATCATTCTGGCCCCCAGAGCAAATGCGTTGATGTTGGCAACCGTCCCGTAAATGGGATAATCCGCCACATATCCGAGCTTATTCTCACGGGCCATGGACGCTGCCAGAGCTCCCATGAGAAACTTTGATTCATACATCCTGCCATAATAGGTGCATACCGAGGAATAGGACATATTGACAGAGCAGTTGAATATCTTCACCTCCGGATGCTCGATGGCCGCCTTGACGCTTAAGCTGATCATCTGGGAAGCCGTGGTAAATATCACATCACACCCGGCAGCAATGGCCTGATCGAGGGAAAGGGATATCTCAGCTTCCGTGTCCGCAAGGAAAAAGGACATGGTCTGGACGGAATCGCCAAACACCTGCTCCAAGTACATCCTTCCCAGCTCATGCCCATACGTCCAACTGGAGGTTTCCTCCGTCTTTGCATGGATGAAGGCGATTTTTAAAGTCTGGGGCTCATTGGACTGGAAGGGAAGGAGCCAGTTGATCAGTTTAAGAGGAGCGCTTTCCTCCTGTTCCTTCACTTCTTCCGGCTGTTCCACCAGAGCGATCTTGTTGCCGCCGGAAGCTAAAAGAAGCTCATCCTTAATCTTCACAAGGTCCTTGCGTATCTCGCTTTCCAGCCGGTTCTGCACGGTTTCGTATCCGAACAGTTCCGCATACACGAGAAATGCATCCGAGCAGGTCATATCGTAATCATCGCCCCGAAAAGCGCTGAATGCCTTGGAAAAACGGTCATGGGTGGATTTGAAAACAGCTCTCTCCTCTTCCCCCCACACCTCGCCGGGAACCTTGTCCATGGCCCTTATGAGCCTGTCATAACTGCCTTCCTTGCTGAACCAGACATCGCAGTTAAAGGACACCTGATAAAAGTCCAGGAATTCATAGTAGAGCCTGTTGTCCAGGTCATCGGTCCTCTTGGGAATCAGGCGGGTCACAGAAGCCGTGATGCTGAACGCTCCCACATACTTTAAAACGCTGACTCTCTTATTCCCCTCTTCCACATAATACTGGTTCATAAATTCGTAGACAACAATAGGGTCTCTGATTCCATCCTTGATCTGGTGGTCATAAAGATAAGCCCACTTTGCCCCGAACTCTGATTTTTCCGATAAAAGAGGCATGAAATTGCTGGCGAAGGCCGTTGTCCGGCCTTCGGTTTTCGTTCCCACAATCTTATCCAGCGGTATGTCCCGGATTCCCAGGCCCACCTCTGAAACAATATCCGTATGGGACAGTATCTTATCGAGAACAGGCAGATAGGGGTATTCCCCCTTTAAAACAGAAGCCTGATACTGCCTGCGCCCCCGCCTGAGTGCCCCTGCATAATCATAAAGTGCCACAGGATTTCCCCCCTTCTAAAGATTTCTGACCTTAAAGTCTCTCTCCAGCTCTCTTTTTTGATCCTTCTTGGCAATATCATCCCGCTTATCATAAAGCTTCTTACCTCTGGCAAGGCCGATTTCCACCTTCACCAGACTGCCTTTTAAATAAACCTGAAGGGGAACCAGGGTATAGCCCTTCTGGGTGATCTTGGCCTCCAGCTTTTTGATCTCAATTTTGTGAAGCAGCAGCTTTCTCACCCTCAAAGGGTCCTTGTTAAAAATATTTCCCTTTTCATAAGGGCTGATGTTCATGCCGTAGACGAAAATCTCTCCTTTTTCAATCTTTACAAAGGATTCCTTAACGCTGCATTTTCCCATGCGCAGGGACTTCACCTCTGTCCCTGCCAGTTCAATGCCCGCCTCATACTTTTCATCAATAAAATAATCATGATATGCCTTTTTATTATTGGCAATCAAGCGAAAACTTTCTTTCCCCATTTTCTTTCCTCCTGTTATTCCCCGTCAAATTCTCTTGCGGGAATAAAGTCGATGGTACGCAAAAGCTTATCCGTACCTGCCACTACGACCCTGATGGCCTGACCCAGCTTATAAACCCTTTTGGTCGTTTCTCCCACCAGTTCATAATGCTCCTCATCAAAATGATAATAATCATCCTGAAGCTGATTGACATGAATCAATCCTTCCACTGTATTGGGAAGCTCCACATAAAGCCCCCAGTTTGTCACACCGGAAACAACGCCGTCAAAGGCCTCGCCAATGTGTTTTTCCATATATTCGCACTTCTTAAGCTTAACAGTCTCCCTCTCCGCTTCTTCCGCTCTCCGTTCCATAGTGGAAGACTGGGAGGCTACCTGAGGAAGAATCTTATCATAATGGGTGATCCTCTTCTCACTTAATCCTGCCCTCAAGTTCTCCTTGATGATCCGGTGAATCTGGAGATCAGGATACCGCCTGATAGGGGAGGTGAAATGTGTATAATACTTGGCCGCCAGACCAAAGTGGCCTGTATTGGCTGCCGTGTATCTGGCCTGTTTCATGGAGCGCAGGGCAAGACGGCTGATTAAAGCCTCTTCCGGCGTATCCTCGACATTGGCAAGAAGCTTCTGCACGTCTTTGGGATAAACCTCTCCATTGTGAAAACGGATGGAATGGCCAAAGTTGTTGATCAGAGTGGCAAGACTCTTCATCCGCTCCGGGTCCGGATTGTCATGGGTCCGGTAAAGGAAGGGAATCTCCTGCCAGAAATAGTCCTCTGCAACGGTTTCATTTGCCATCAGCATAAAATCTTCAATGATCTTTGTAGCCGCGTTCCGCTCATAGGGTTTGATCTCTAACGGTTTTCCCCGTTCATCTAAAATCACCTTTGTCTCCGGGAAATCAAAGTCAATGGAACCTCTTTTTTTCCTCTTCTCCCGAAGAATGTCAGCCAGCTCTTTCATCTGTTCAAACATGGGGATAAAATCTTCGTATTCCTTCATAACCGCTTCATCACGATCGGTAATGATGGCATTGACAGCCGTATACGTCATCCGGCGGTCCACATTGATGACGGTTTCCGCAATCCTGTGTCCCATGACATTGCCCGTACCGTCAATTTCCATGATACAGCTTAAGGACAGCCGGTCCTCGCCCTGATTCAAAGAGCAGATTCCGTTGGACAGCTTATGAGGCAGCATGGGAATCACCCGGTCCACAAGGTAAACGCTGGTTCCCCTCCTCAAAGCCTCTTCATCCAAGGGACTGTATTCTGTCACATAATTGGTCACATCCGCAATGTGAACTCCAAGGGTATAAACCCCATCCTTTTTCGATATGGTAATGGCATCGTCCAGATCCTTGGCATCCTCGCCGTCAATGGTAACCGTCTGCAAATCCCTTAAGTCCAGACGTCCCTGCCTCTCCTCATCTGAAACACGGTCGGAAACTGCTTCCACCTGTTTCATCACGCTGTCCGGAAATTCTTCCGGAAGCCCGTAGGCCCTTACAATAGAAAGAATGTCTGTGCCGGGATCATTGACGTGTCCGATGATCTCTGTAACAATTCCCTCCGGCTTCTTTTCCGGGCCGCCAAAATCGGTCACCCTCACAACTACCTTATGGCCCGTTACCGCTCCCATGTCCTTGCCCTGAGGTATGAACACGTCCTTTGCGATTTTCTGGTTGTCGGGAATGACGAATCCGAAATTCTTATTTTTCTGGTAGTATCCTATAATTTCTTTATTGGCGTGGTCTAAAACCTTAATAACACGGCCTTCTGCCCGCCTTCCGTTTTCCGGCTTTGATTCAGTGGAAATGAGCACAGTGTCTCCATGGAGAGCTCCCCCTGTTTTTTCTTCCGGAATAAAAATATCCTGGTCCAGCCCTTCTACGGACACAAAGCCAAATCCCTTGGCATGCCCGAAAAACACTCCGGCTATGGAGCCAATGTCCTGCTTTCCATACTTTCCTTTTTGTGAAACACCGATCTTTCCCTCGGCCAGAAGGATATCCAGAACTTTTTTTAAATCTTCTCTCTGCTCCTTTGGAATATCGAGAAACATAGCCAGCTCCTTTAATTTCATAGGAACATAGGCCGGGTCCTCAAACAATGCAAGAAGCATGGTTTTGCGCTGTATTAACTGTTCTTCTGTCATGGCTTCCCTCTCTTATCATTTTTTTATCTTTTTCTATTATCTTCAAATTTCTGTCATATATGACGAAACTTTTCCACAATACAAAAAACACCCTTGTTGTCATCCCACAAGAGTGTTTAATCTTTACAGTATATTCAGATTCAGTACCAATGCCAGAATGAAAAACAGAATTGCTCCGTATTTAGTAAACTTTTCCAGATTTCCTTCCATGGAACGGCCTTTGTTTTTGCCCCAGTAAGTATCTGCCATACCGCCGATTGAACCTAGTCCCTGGCTCTTTCCTTCCTGTAGCAGAACAATTGCTGATAAAGCAATGCATATGATAACAAATATGATTGATAATATAATCCTGATCACGTTTCCACCTCCTATAGTCAAACAAAGATGATTGTACCATAAATTTTCAGCAAATACAACTAATTTTTTATATTTTTATATAAAGTCTTTTAATCTTTTTTCTTATTATAAAATTCTTCGATACGAAGCATCTCATTATATTTTGCCGTCCATTCCCCTCTGCAGGGAGCGCCGAACTTCACATAGTCAGCCCCAACTGCAACCGCCATATCTGCAAGAAAGTCTTCTTCCGTTTCTCCGGAGTCACCGGATATAATCACCTTGCATCCGGCCTTTCTGGCCTCTTCCACCATGGTAAGAGCATTGGAAACCGTTCCAGCCGCTTCCAGACTGATCACCGCCCCGTTGGCGTGGGAATAATCATGGGAAGCCATTAAGAACCGGTCCTTCAGCATTTTCATCATCTGGCTCTGCCCTTCTGAGTCTTCCCTCCAAAGCCCGTTAAAAATTCCGCAGATGGGAAATTCATCTGTCAGCCTCAGATAATGAGAAATCATATTCTTTTGTTCTTTATTTACAGAAATCATGACCGACACATCAACTCCCGGCTTATGGCCGCTCAATTGAAATGCATCCATTAAGTATCCCAGCCCTTCTTCGGCGTCTTTCATGCCCGGCACAAAGCCGCCATCCTCTCCCACCGAAGTGCTGTATCCGCTTATCGATAAAAGCCGTTTTAAGCAATGATAAATTTCTGCTCCCATGCGCAGTCCGCGGGAATAGCTTTTAGCGGTTTGGGGAACGATCATCAGTTCAGGAAAATCCATTCCCATTTCCCCGTCTCTTCCGCTCATCATGGTCATAACCGGAACCGGCATGACCGGTAAAGTAGTTCCTCCCAAATACCGGTAAAGAGGAAGTCCAAGACCTGCACCGGCTGCCCTTGCCGCAGCCATGGATATGGCCTGAACGCTCTTCTTTCCCTTTCTTTCATCTTCCAGTGCCTCTAAAAGAATCCTGTCAATCTTCTCCTGGTCCAGCGCCTCTTCAAACAGCACGGCCTCTGAAAGCCGGTCATTGATATATTCTGACTCCCACTGGCCATTTCCCTGGCTTCCCAGGGAAACCATGGCCTTTCCGTGGGCACCGTTTTCCAATATGACTTCCGCCTCAACTGCAGGATTGGCCCGTGAATCCCACACCATTCTGCCTGTTACTTTTATAATATCATGTCCGCCAAACATTTTTACCTCCCGTCATTTCAAACATTTCTGCTTTAAGGATTGACGGGATATGTCATGTTCATGCAATTGAGTCAAAAAAAGATGGGCGGGCATAAATTCTTTAAAGCGAAAGCCTGTGTTCCGGCATCAGATAAATGTTCAAACGCTCAATCATCATTTTACGCATAGGCGGGATGAGATCGTATTCCCCCGCATAAACTGCCCAGTGAAACAGATAACCGAAAAGAATCACATCCATTTCACTGTAGATATCCATATAATCATGGCCGGGCAGGAACATGGATTCACTCTGTGCTTTTCGGAAATGTTCCCAGACAAGGTCCATGACCCAGCCATTGCCTTTCGTTTGGGATATAGTCCTTGCATTTAAAGCGAGATTGCCAGGCGTCAAGTAATTGTGAAGGACATCGGAAGGCAAAGAGGACAAATATCTGGCGGTCTGCAAATATATTTCAATAATCGCTTCCGGGTGCGTAAAGTTCAGATAATCATCCTGGCTGCTCTTTTTGAATGAATTGCGCTGAATAAATGATGCGAGCAAATCATCCTTGCTGTCAAAGTATTGATAAAAAGTGGAGGTAGAACAGTCTGCTTCCATGCAGACTCTCCGTATGGTCAGCCTGGCATATCCGCCCTCTTTTAAAAGCTTTCTGGCAGCATCCAATAACCGCTCCTCCATATTAATGTCCTGTTTCACATTTGTTTCCTCTTTCATTTAAATAGCCTCTCTTCATGTAAGTGTATTTTTATTGTATTTATGCAGCACAACATTGACATTAAGTATAAAAAGCACTATAATACATGTATCGATACACGTTTTATTATAGCTTTTTAACAAAACTGCATTTGTTATAACATGATTAAGGGTGAAAAAGCGGTCATTTATTGAAAGCTCATCACTCAGTATCCATATTATAGCACAAGTGCGGCGAGAAAAACAAAACATATTAGAAAGGGAGAACGACCGTGAACAAAGGCGAACTTGTTATGAACAATCTCATGCAGCAGGGCTGTCCCGTACTGTTTGGCTGCGGAACTGTCAACCAGATAGGCGTGGAGGCGAAAAAACTCAAGATTACAAAAGCATTATGCGTCTACGACAACACAATGAAAAATACCGGTACAGCGGACAGGGTAATCGGCTGCTTAACGGATGAGGGAATCGAAGTCGTATCATTTGATAAGGTTTTGCCGGACCCGCCTGAGGAAATATGCGATGAAGGGGCTGAACTGGGGAGAAAGGAAAAAGTGGATGGTGTTATTGCAATCGGAGGAGGCAGCACCATAGATACTGCAAAGGCAATCGACATTCTCCTCACCAATCCGGGGAAAATCGACGATTATTTCGGACATCCATTTCCGTCCATGCCGCCTAATCCCATTTTACCGCTCATTTCCATCCCAACCACATCCGGTACGGGCTCTGAAGTGACCTTTGCAGGGGTCATCACCAGCAATAAAGCAGGAGGAAAACGCTCTGTTCTGGCAACCGGCCATTTTGCAATCCTTGATCCGGAACTGACCGTAACTGCCCCTCCCAGTGTTACGGCACAGACCGGCATGGATGCCTTTTGCCATGCGGCAGAAAACATCACCAATGTCCGTGACAATCCCAAATCCACTGTTCTGGCCTCTCACGCCGTAAAGCTTCTTCTGGAATGGCTGCCGGTCGCAGTAAAGGATGGAAAGAATTTAGAGGCAAGAACTCAGGTAGCTCTGGCCAGCAATTTTGCAGGCATAGCCATCAATGAGGGCTGGACCTCCTATGGCCACTGTATGGCACACGCTATGGCTGCAACCGTTGTAGAGGCGGCCCACGGTAACTTATGCGCACTCGCATTTCCCGTTTACATCAAAATCAGGGCTGAGGAATGCCCGGAAAAAGTGATGATTCTGGCAGATGCCCTGGGACTCAATCTGGATAAAGACGTATCTCCCCGCGAATTGGGAGAAGCAGTCTCACAGAGAGTGATCGAATTCAACCGGGAAATCGGCGTGAAGTCCTTAAAAGAGATGGGAGTAAAAAGGGAAGACCTGGAAGGCCATCTCGAACACGGCCAGGCCGTATTAAATGATTTTAACTACGAGCGCTATGACAGAAATCCTAAACCGGCTGAGTTCTGGACGGATAAAATTGTAGAAGTATTTGATATTTACCAGTAAAAGAACGTATAAAAAGGAGAAGAAAATTATGGGTAGATTAGATGGAAAAGTAGCAATCATCACTGGCGCAGGAACAGGCCTTGGAAGGGGCACAGCGATTTTATTTGCAAAGGAAGGGGCCACGGTAGTGCTCTGCGGACGGCGCCTGGAAAAGCTCCAGCAGACAGTTGATGTCTGCAAGGCAAACGGCGCAGAAGCTCTTGCTGTAAAATGCGACCTTCAGAAAATGGAAGATATGGAAAACCTGATTTCCGTTACCATGGAAACGTATGGCAAAATTGACATTTTGGTCAACAATGCCAATGCTGCCGAGCAGTACATACCGATTATGGATCACACCCAGGAAATGTGGGATACGGTAATGAAAACCTCTTTAGAAGGAACCTGGCACATGATGCGTTTATGCCAGCCCATTATGATGAAGCAGAAATTTGGCCGGATCATTAACGTTTCCTCTGCCGCCGGCTCTCAGGGATTGAAATTTTACGGAGCTTACGCTGCCGCAAAAGCCGGTATCCGCGCCCTTACAATGGTCGCTGCAAGGGAATGGGGACCTGAAATTACAGTTAACAGCATTGCTCCTCTCAACAACGGAGAACTTCCCGATGCTACATATGCAAAAATGACGGAAGAAGAAAAAGCTGCCGGATACCTTCCTCCTCTGGGTTATACCGGAGATGGCGAAAAGGATGTCGCTCCAGGAATCCTTTTCCTGGCATCAGATGACGGCCATTATGTAACCGGACAGAACATCAATATTGACGGCGGTCTTTTCATTTATTTCTAAATATAAATATTCCTATAAGCCAGAAAAAAGGGGCGCTGCAAAACAGCACTCCTTTTTTTGCTCATATGTCGCTCGTATACGGCGGAGATGTTACACCAGACTATTTTGCAGCCAATACCTCAAAATCCAGCGTTCCCCGCTCAGTTCCGCTCACAATGAGTGTGACCGAATGGGTGCCGGGGTAATGCTTCCTTGTACTTGCATCTGCAAAGGAATGTTTTTTTGTGTAGGACTTCCTGCCGTTTTCCTTTAAAGAAAGCTCGGATATTTGAAATATCTTACGGTTTCGCCTGCCGTTTGCTTTCACATAATCAATGCCGTATTCCAGCCGTACTTTGGCTTCTTTTTTTGTCTCAATTTCAAACGAAAAGGTCATATCCTCCCCAATGGAAACAGACGCAGCCCCCAGGGCGAATCCGTCGACATCCACACAATCGTCATCTGAAAATCCAAAGATGCCCAGCACATCCCTGTTACCCTTTTTAAGAAGTGTTCTGCACCCGTGCTTTACAATCCAATCCGTATGCTCGTTTTGACCGTACCAATCCCTTGCAATCTTTACGGCCAGATCGGGATGTGTTTTGGAAATGTCGTTTAAGTTATTGGCCACGCTTTTACGGACATACAGCGACGGGTCGGCTTTCAATTGCTCTAAAATACCAAGAACCGGCAACGGATTCTTTTTGAAGCTGACCAAAGCCTGTCCCCATGGCAGACTGGGACGGCAGCCCTCGCTGGCAAGCCGCCGCACATGCTCATTGTCATGCCTGGCCCAGACAGCCATCTGCTGCATCATACGCTCTTCATGGTTTATGATAAACGGCCTCACGGCAAATTCAGAAGATGAAGACGGGGTATATCTTTCTAAGGCAGCTATTGACAAATCCCAATGGCATTCATCCTGCCCATAGACTTCAACAAAATCAGGGAAGTACATTAGAGTAAAGTCATTAAACCCTTCAGGATAACCGGCAACGACCTCATCAATGATGCCAAGAGCCCGTTCATAATCGGCTGGCAGATACCTTCCTAAATTTATAGCAATTTTCCGCATACGGGCTTTCAGCTCTAACTCATCCCACGTTTTATCCATAACATCATTGACAAAATCATCAGCCTGAAACGAACCATATACGGCTCTGATACTCAAAGCCAACTCGTGAAGTGCCCCGTAATGATACCTGTTTTTTAGTAATTCCGGCATATACTTCCCCTTTTCCGATCATAGATATGAAAAAGCCATCAACACACAGAATGCCGATGGCGTGGACAGAGGCCGCAGCAGCGGCCTCTGCTTTTCACTACTATAAATCTTTTATGCTCTCAATTCAATTCCAAGCTTCTGTAATCCATCTAAAATCTTCTTCATCACTGCAAGAACTTCCTGTTCTTCGAGGGTGTGATCACCGGCTCTGAATGTGATGGAATAAGCCATGGACTTATATCCTGCTACAATCTGGGAGCCTTCATAGATGTCGAAAAGCTGATAGCTTTCCAGCAGCTTTCCGCCTCTCTGTCCGATGACTTCCTCAATCTGTCCAGCCAGGATTTCCTTTGGAACCACCATGCTGATATCTCTGGTAACAGCCGGATACTTGGCGATTCCGGTGTATTTCCGGTCAAAGCTGGTGAATGGGATCATGGATGGCATATCAATGACTGCCACATAAGCCTTTTCCCCAATCTTATAATTATCTGCCACATCCGGATGCACCTCACCCAGATATCCCACTTTTACACCATCATACAGAATATCTGCCTGTCTTCCCGGATGAAGGAATGTCTTTTTGCTGTTCGGATCGTACTGTGGCCTTTTGCTCATTCCTGCCTGGCCGAAGAACTCTTCCACAACTCCCTTCATATCGAAGAAATCACCTTCTCCGTACATTCCCAAGGTAAACTGCATTCTCTCATCAGGAAGCTCTGTCAATGGAAGCGCCTTTGGAAGGTAAATATTAGCCAGCTCGTAAAGGCGGGCATTCTTATTGCGGCGGTTGTAGTTGGTGGACAGGGAGTTTAGCATTCCATGAAGCGGAGAAGTTCTCATCACGCTGAAATCCTCTCCCAATGGATTTAAAATGTTCACTGTCACACGGAGCGGGCTGTCCTCAGGAAGAAGAAGGCGGTCAAACACCTTGGGGCTTTCAAAGGAATAAGTCATTCCCTGAGAAAATCCGTTAAACTCCGCAACTCTTCTGGCAAGCTGCTCCACTCTCAATTTATAAGATAATTTTCCAGTGGTCGCCTCTCCGGCTGGAAGGGATACGGGAATCTTGTCATAGCCGTAGAATCTGGCAACCTCTTCCGCTATATCAGCCATGCATTCCAAATCCTGACGGAACGTAGGAATGAGGAGGTCTCCGGAAGCCTGATCGTATTCCAGTTCCAGCGCCTTGAAATATTCCAGCATGGTTTCAGGAGCGATATCGGTTCCCAGAAGACGGTTCATCTTCTCCGGCTCAAAAGGAACTCTTTTTCCCTCTCTCTTTTCCGGGTAAACATCAATGATGCCTCCCACCACTTCTCCTGCGCCCAGCTCTTCAATTAACTGGCAGGCACGGTTGATGGCTGCCTCTGCATTGTTGGGATCAAGGCCTTTTTCAAATTTTCCGGAAGCATCGGTTCTCAATCCCACTTTCTTTGCAGAAAGGCGGATATTGGTTCCGTCAAAGCAGGCGCTTTCAAATACCATGGTGGTCACATCGTCTGTGATCTTGGAGTTCTCTCCGCCCATGATTCCTGCGATTCCCACCGCTTTTTCACCGTCATTGATCATGAGAATGGTGCTGTCCAGCTTTCTTTCCTGTCCGTCTAAGGTCTGGAAGGAATCTCCCTCTTTCGCGCATTTCACAACGATTTCATGGTTTGCCAGCAGCTCATAATCAAAGGCATGCATGGGCTGTCCATACTCTTCCATCACATAGTTGGTAATGTCTACGATGTTGTTAATCGGGCGGATTCCGCAGGCAGCAAGACGTCTTTGCATCCATACAGGAGAAGGAGCCAGCTTAATGTTCTTTACCATTCTGGCGCAGTAACGGGGGCAGAGGCGGCTGTCTTCCACTGTCACCTTTAAATAATCACAAACGTTCTCTCCATTGCCTGTCGCTGTGACAACGGGAGGCAGAAATGGCTTGCGGAAGGTTGCTGCTGCTTCTCTTGCAAGGCCGATAACGCTGTAGCAGTCCACACGGTTGGAAGTGATTTCGTACTCAAATACCGTATCACGAAGGCCCAGCAGCTCAATGGCATCAGCTCCCGGCTGTGCATCTTCAGGCAGAATGTAAATTCCGCTTTCCGGAGCATCGGGGTACATTTCTGCAGAGCAGCCCAGCTCTTCGATGGAGCACATCATACCGCAGGACTCAATTCCTCTTAATTTACCCTTTTTGATCTTGATTCCATTTTCCGGAAGGGGACCGCCGTCATGGCCGCCTGCCACCTTTCCTCCATCTAAAACAACCGGAACTTTATCTCCAACCTTTACGTTGGGTGCTCCTGTCACGATCTGAACAGTTTCTGTGCCCACATCAACCTGACATACGATCAATTTATCTGCGTCCGGATGGCCTTCAATTGACAGGATGTGTCCGACCACGATTTTTTCCAAATTTTTGTCCAGGCATTCATAGCCCTCTACCTTTGACCCGGCAAGAGTCATGGCATCTGTATATTCCTGAGCTGTTACGTCCAGTTCCGGAACGTATGCTTTAATCCATGATAATGGTGTATTCATTGATTTCTCTCCCTTTCTGTTCTTAGAACTGCTTTAAGAATCTGATGTCATTTTCGTATAATAATCTCATGTCATCAATCTCATATTTCAACAAGGCAATTCGCTCCAGTCCAACGCCGAAAGCAAAGCCGGAGTATTCGTTGGGATCAATTCCACTCATGGACAGTACGTTGGGGTGAACCATACCGCAGCCCAGAATCTCAATCCAGCCTGAACCCTTACAGAAACGGCAGCCGTTTCCGCCGCATTTAAAGCAGGTCACATCCACCTCTGCACTTGGCTCTGTGAATGGGAAATGATGGGGGCGGAATTTTACCTTTGTCTCCGGTCCGAATAACTCTCTGGCAAACTCAGCTAAGGTTCCCTTTAAGTCTGCAAAGGTGATGTTCTTATCAATGACCAGTCCCTCGATCTGATGGAATGACGGGGAATGGGTGGCATCCACTTCATCGGAGCGGAATACACGGCCTGGAGCCAGCATTCTGATCGGCAGCTTGCCCGTTTCCATGGCCCTGATCTGAACCGGGGAGGTCTGGCTTCTTAAAACGATATTTTCGCTGATGTAAAAAGTATCCTGCTCATCTCTTGCCGGATGATTTTTAGGAATATTCAGCTTCTCAAAGTTATAGGCATCGTACTCCACTTCCGGGCCTTCCATCACTTCATAACCCATGCCCACGAAAATCCGCTCCACCTCTTCCAAAGCAATGGTGTTTGGATGGGTGTGGCCTCCATGATTTCTTTTTGCCGGAAGAGTCACGTCAATAACCTCTTTTTTCATCTGCTCTTCTCTGGCTTTTCTCATGAAGGAAGTCATGGTTTCTTCTAACTTCTCTTCCAAAAGGGCACGGACATCATTTACCATCTGGCCGATCTTTGGTCTGTCCTCCGGGCTGACATCCTTAAGGCTCTTTAATACAGTGGTCAGCTCGCCTTTTTTTCCAAGATAAGCAACCTTGATATCATTGAGCTTTTCCAAGGCATCAGTCGCTTCGATTCTGCTTAATGCTTCCTGTTTGATTTTCTCTAATTGGTCTTTCATCATGCTCTCCTTCTTTTTCTTACATTTCTGTTTTCACAAAAAAGCTCCGCCCCATAAAGGGACGAAGCAATATTCGCGGTACCACCCTGATTCCTGTGTTATACACAGGCACTCGGTATACGTAACGTGTATGGACGTCATCATCTACACGCCGAAAAAATGCCAAAAGGACTTTTCCGGTTTCAATCATGCTGCTTCGGTGGGAAATTCAATCTCTTAACTGAACTTAAAAGGGCTTACAGCCGGCGGCCCCTTCTCTCTGGAAGAAAATAAGGATCTACTGACACCTTCATCGCATTTCATATTTTTTATTGTAATATTCGTTATCATTGTAATAATGGAAACCCAAAATGTCAAGGGTTAATTTGCCTGATCTCATTTTAAAAGGAAATAAACTGCTGCAATAACCGCTATCACTACAATAATAGAGACAATAGTGGAAGTATAGGATTTCTCATTGTTCTGGATTTTTATGGATCTATAATCGTCATCATAATGATAGTGCTTTTTTTGTTTTTCCTGCTCTTCTTTTCCTGTATTAAATCCTCTGAAAGGCTGATCATCTGATTTCTGCAGTTTCTTTTCAATCCTCATGCGAAGAAGTACTTCTTCATCCACTATCTGATTGCAACTAGGGCAATAAATAGTATTATTGCCTTCCAAAATCTGCTTCCCGCAGTGTGGGCATGTTCTCATAATTTGTCCGGTACTGTGCCTGGGCAGTTCCCTTTTCCTCCCTTCCTGAATCAAGTATATTATACTATAATTCGACATGGGTTTCAAGTGATCTGGGTTCAATCCCATATTCATAAATTGTATCACTCGGTAAATCAATTTCATCATTCCAGTATACACACGTACGGCTTTCATCAAGCTGTACCTGATGAAATAGTCCGTAAACACTTTTTAAATCTCCAAACTGCGCTATATTGTTAATATCATCTTTAACATCGTACAATATCACTTTTCCATCATCAAAACATACGTGTAATATATAGTCATCCAGTGGCTTTATTTCTTTTATTCTTGGTATCATACTAACACCTCCAGGCGGGTGAAAAACGATTTATAATGGCGGTAATTTTTTTAAATTCTGGCTATCCCACATCTCCAATAATTCCTTTTGATTCTGGGCCATCCATTCTTTAACAAGTTCTTGTGCTTTTCAAGGCAAATCTCCTTCAGTCATTTCCATAGTCCTTAAGTCAAAAATTCCGATGTGCTCACCATACAAAGCATGCAAGTGACTTGGTTCATGTTCTTTTGGCTTAAAGAACATTTTAATAATAATCCCATAAAATCTTGCTATTTCTGGCACCTTATCAACTCCTTTTATCTTATACTTCATTATATCACATATGCTGGTGATTTTCCAATTAGTTATATATAAACAGATCCACCTTCAATAAGCTAAAGGCCCCGCCAAAAGACGGAGCCTCAACATTCTACAACAAAACACCTTGCATTTACAATACTATGGAAATTTCATTTCTCCGGCAGATTGATGGTTCTCTTTGCAGCAGATAAATCCGGAATAGCTCCCATCATCTGACCGTAGAGATCGTCCATTTTTCCTTTGGTGAGCATTCCGCAAAAATACCTGTACAAATCAGGAAACGCCTTTTTTTCTTTTTTCGTGCTCATCAGCAAATCTCCTTTTTTCTTTCATATACCGGTCTGGTTTTCTGCTCTCCTTTTCCATATAAAACGACAGTCTTTCTGATCTGCGTCAGACAGTTGAGCCAGTCCATCCGCCTGTGGAACGGACAGTTGAACATGAGCATTAACAATTTGTCTCCAACAAGATAAAGGGTAAGTACATTATAAAGATTTTCATCCAGGGCACTGCTTATAAATTCCAACCACGCACAAGGAATAGAAGCCTTAGGCTCAGATCCTATTTCCAGACAAACACTCATAGGCTGGAAGCGCTTTAAAACATGATGGAAATCATTGATAACGGCCTCCAAATCCTCAGCAGCAATCTTCTGATCTATCATATTGAAAGAAAAATCCACCGTTCCTTCCTTGTTGGTCTTTATAATGCTTGGACGCTGCTCAGAAAAATATTTCCGCTTTGCTTCCTCCGGTTCCATATCTTCAAATTCAACAGGAAGCATGATTCCGATTTCATCATCAAACAGCAGCGCCTCTTGAAACTGTACTAATTCTCCTTCTACATAGATGCCTGTTTCAATACTTGTAAAACGATTGAGCTTTTCAATACGTTCCGACCCCATTATTTTTTCATCATTAATCATACTTTCACCTGCTTTATAATAAGTAACCTAGCTGCCGTGTGTTTCTTAATTTCTACCTAATTCACATTCTGCTTTGAATAATCATAAGGATCAGTGCCTCTATGGCAAGGAGAAGTTTCGGAAGAACAATGTGCTTTCCGGGAGGCTTTTTTTCCTCCTCATAGGTAAACCTTGGCACAAGAACCAGCTTCTCCTGCAATATCCCATATTTCACAACCCGGTCATCCTCCTGGAATATCAGAGCGCTGAGCATGTCCTGGCATTGCTTCAAATGACTGGATTTATTCCAAAAGTGCAGGCTTTTGTGAAGAATATCTGTGTCAAGTTCATAATTCCTAATGTCCTCAAAGCCATCTTCCCTGCGGATGCTGCAAGTGGCCCTATATTGATAATAGCTTTCATTTCGTCTCTTTCTCTTCACTTTCTATCATCCTTTCACTCTCGAATTTTCCCCTGATGTCTATAGTTACATTCTACATCTTTCAAATTTAATTTCAACACAAGTGCCAAAATTGTACATGTTAGGTTCCAAAATTTGCATCCTCTATACAATTTTTTATATCTTAGCAGAAAACAGATAAGGAAAATGATTAAAAGCTATCGTGCATAAAACAAAAATCACAGATATTCAATGATATTTTTCATCAAATTTCTGTGATTTTGAAAATATTTGTTTCGAATAAAAAAGCATCCCATAAGAAAAGCTTGTCCGCTCTCCTGCAAGGATGCCTACTGTCTGACTTCAATTTTGTATGCATTGCTGTTTTTTCCTTGACGGTTCTTTTGTTCACCATAAACCAACATAATAGACAATACAACATGGCAAATGACAATGACCAAAGTAATCTCCGGTTTAAAAAACCAGAAAACCATACCTATCACTGCTTCTGCCAGCCATATATACCGACTCATTTTACGATACCGGACAGTTTCTTTTTCATCCAAAGGTTTATTCTTATCCGCAACCGGCGCAAGCCAAAGAATCAACAGACCAGAAATTATAAAGCCGACGGGCAGAATGCTGAAAATTCGGCTTCCTTCCGCCACTTTAACAATAATACAAACGGCAATTGTCAATAAAATTGATACAAGAGTACAACCACCATTTGTCCTCGCATGATAACCACCGCAAAAAGACCGTAAAGGAATATAACTGACAAGAAATAGAAAAACAGTTACTGGTGCACGCATTAAGATTGCTATGATAATTGCCGCAAGAATATTTACAACTTGATTAAGCAAAACTTCATAACCATACTGGTATAATGCCCTCTGTCCACTGTCTAAAATATTCCTTTGAATCTGCCAGTTAACAATGTTTCTTGATAACCATTTAATCATTAGAATTTCCTGAGCATTTTAGCATCTTCTGGAACTTCTGGCTGATGATGTACCCATAAACAAGTAACATTAATCGTATAGGCAGCAACTAGTAATGCACACAGATTCATTGCCTTTACTACTGACATTTTACCTCTTAAGTCATTTAACATTTTTTTCATCATATTACCTCCTTTTTTTATTACATTATATACTTAAATTTTACATCTTTCAACCGAAGTTCCAAAATTATACACTTCAAATGCCAAAATTTGCATTTTCCTGTCTAACACAAGCCGAAATCGTAAGAGTTGTGATAAATAAATCTGTTCTCTCTTCTAAACTTAAAGTCCCTCCATATTTCTCCGCAAGATTCATTACTATTCCTACTCCCAAACCGTGATGCTTAGAATCCCTCTTTGTTGATAATAAACGTGAACCTGTCCGTTTAGCAGACACAGCATAACTATTTTCTATGTGAAGAACTAAAAAATAATTATTGCCCATAAATAATCTAACATCCACTTTTCGACTTTCTAAATCACACTTTTCTGCCGCTTCAATCGCATTGTCTAAAAGATTACCAAACATAGAAATCATATCAGCATCCGAAATAAAATCAACTTTTAAAAAACTTTCAATAAAAAGTGATAATTGGATTCCTTTTTCCTTAGCAATCGATACACGCTCAGATAAAATTGCATTTAAAACAGGATTCCCACTATATATTACACCACTTATTTCTTCTTGAATCTTTCCCTTCAATTCATCAATGATTTCAACTATTTTTTTATCCTCCCCCTTTACTGCAAGCATTCGAAAACTGTTAAAATAAACATTCATATCATGTATATAATGCTGATAGTGTTCATTGACTTTTAAGATATTCTGAAAATGCTCATTCTCCATATCCCTTTTGACATTGTAGAGCTCTGCATATTTTATTTTGTTCATTACATTCGTGTATCTTTCCAAAATAATGAATACCATAGCATTCGTAAAGAAAAGCAAGAATACTCCTATGCACATAACTATCTGTACAATGAGGGAATCCGGAAAGTCGATATACAAAAATGTAATACAAATCAGTAAAGACAAAACAGGAACCATAAGCAAATACCACGAAAAACTATTACTATTGCTTATTTTTATTTTTTTAATAAATTTCTCTATGTACAGAAGAAACAAAAAGCCAACTAAATATTCAATCAACAGAAAATATATTCCTCCGGCAGTAAACCATGGTGGAATGTAAAAAGGCAAAATATTTGATAGCATATGATATAAAAGTTCAAAAAACACTTCTTTTCCTGCACCAAATATAGAAAAATAAATAATTGTATATGCCACCCCATTACTTAGCGAAATTCGGAATGATAAAACCGTATACATATATAATACCAGCGGCACAGTAAATAAATTCAATAATGGGTTTCTTGCACTGTTTATCAAAAATATCATAAGCCCTATAACTATGCTGAATATAATACGTTTTTTCCCTTTCCATTTTTCCGGAAATATAGCAACAAGAAAACGATACAGCATATAAACATCTATCCCACAAAAGAACAAACGGCTTACCGACAACAAATCATTTTCCATTATAATTCGCCTTCCTTGTATTTGGATAACATAAACTCCTGTTTCAGTTTATTAAATTCCACTGCCTTACTCCGCGTAATGGGGAACATACAATCCACATCTTTTAGCTTTAAAGCCTTGCCCGTACAGTAAATAAGGTATTTAAAGTTAATCAGAAAGCTGTCATGAGGATAGCCGAATCCATAAACCATCAACTTCTCATAAATGGATTCCAGTTTCTCCTGAATGCGTATGTCCGGAAGCTGGCCGTTGTGATCGGCCTTGATTCCGTAAATCTTAATGGCGTTTTCCGAAATATATACTCTCGTACTCTTCTTATATTTCTCAATATACACGATATCGTCAGCCTTTAAAAACAGCATTTCTCTGTTCACACTGGCTTTCATCAGGGGCGCCTGGCTGAATTCTATCATCCGTTTTAAAGCATCCTTTATATAGCGGTCCATCACATCAGCCGCCATATTTTTCATAATATACCGATAGGGCTGAACCTCAAAGCTGCGTGGGGATGGTTCTACAAATCCGGTATTAAACACCAGAATCACATTATTATCCATCTCACGAATCCGGATTGCAGTTTCTTCCCCACTTAATTCCCCCATCTGAATATCCAGAAAAATAATGGAGAACCGGATGCCTTTAATGGAATTCAGCAGACTCTTACCGGAGTCGTATTCATGGATTCTCATAGATTCCGGCTCCGGCATGTTCTTTTCAATTCGTTCAATTAATGATTTTCTGTCTAGAGCATTATCATCGCAAACAGCAATTTCAAACATAATTCCACCGCCCTTTTGTGCATTATCTTTAGTAAGTAAAATGTATTTTAAACAGCAAACTGGCTGTTATACAACTGTGCATAAAAACCGTTCTTTAAAAGCAGACTTTCATGAGTTCCCTGTTCAACAATATTCCCATCCCGCATAACCAGAATCACATCCGCCTCCTTGATGGTAGAAAGCCTGTGAGCCACAATAAAGCTGGTCCGCCCTTCCATCATCTTTGTAAATGCCTTCTGTATCCTTATTTCAGTTCTGGTATCGATGGAAGAAGTGGCTTCGTCAAGAATCAGCATGGGAGGGGTGCAGAGCATGACCCTGGCAATGCATAAAAGCTGTTTCTGTCCCTGGGATAAATTACCGCCATCCTCTGATATAACCGTATCGTACCCATTGGGCATACGTTCAATAAAGCTGTGGGCATACGCCCCTTTAGCAGCCAAAATGATTTCTTCTTCCGAAGCATCAGGTTTTCCATAGGCAATATTTTCCCGTATGGTCCCTGATTTCAGCCATGTTTCCTGTAAAACCATGCCGTAAGATGCCCGCAAGCTTTCCCTTGTTATGCGGCGGATATCACTTCCTTCCACCTGAATGCTGCCGGAATCCACATCATAAAACCGCATGAGAAGGTTGATTACCGTACTCTTTCCGCATCCCGTAGGGCCTACGATAGCAACTCTTTGTCCCGGCCTTACCTTCAGATTCATGTTTTCAATTAAGCTTACCGCAGGATCATAGGAAAAGCTCACATTCTCTAAAACCACCTCTCCCTCTGCATCAGTCAGGATTCTGGCGTCAGGAGCATCGGGAACCTGGGCATTTTCGTCGATCAGTTCAAACACACGGGCCGCGGAAGCCAGGGCATTTTGCAGTTCTGTGATTACTCCCGATATCTCATTAAAAGGCTTTGTATACTGATTCGCATAGCTTAAAAACCCGGAAAGCTGGCCCACAGTCAAAACTCCGTGAACAGCCCCGACGGCACCTGCAATCCCTACGCTTGCATAGACCAGGCTGTTTACAAACCGGGTAGCCGGATTTGTGATGGAGGAAAAGAAGGTGGCCTTCAGCCCCCATATACGAAGCTCCTCATTGATCTTTCCAAACTCTTCCTGAGCCTCATCTTCATAGCCAAACGCCTGGACTACCTTCTGGTTGCCCAGCATTTCCTCTACGAGAGAGGTCATCTGGCCCCTTGCCTGAGACTGCTTCTGGAACATGCGGTAGGTTCTTTTTGCCACAAAGCTGGCTACAAATAAGGACACCGGTGTCACGAGAACCACCACAACCGCTATGGCCGGATTGATATAAAACATGAAGAATAAAGTTCCCACAATGGTTAAGACCCCGGTGAAAAGCTGGGTAAAGCCCAATAATATCCCGTCAGAAAACTGATCAATATCCGCAATGATCCGGCTGATCATATCCCCGTGGCTATGGGAGTCGATATATTTAAGAGGAAGAACCTCCAGTTTATCAAACGCCTGGGTTCTGATATCCTTTACCACCTGATAGGTGATCTGGTTGTTGATATGGCTCATGAGCCACTGAGATGCGGCTGTGATCGCGATAATCACTCCGATCTGCACCAGGATTTTCCACATCCCTGTAAAATCCACCTCTCCAGGCCCCAAAATACAGTCGATGGCCCGTCCGGTCAGAATGGGGATATACAAAGTCAGAAGCACAGTAATAAAGGCACATGCCAAAGAAGCGGAAACGCCCCATTTGTACCTGCCTATCGCTCCAAGGATTCGCTTTACCGTGGATTTTTGCTTTCTCATATCCATGCTACTGAGCCTCCTTTTCTGACAACTGGGAAAGGCATATTTCCCGATACACTTCGCAGGAATCAAAAAGCTCTTTGTGGGTTCCAAGCCCCGCCATCTGTCCGTCTTCCAAAACCACGATGGAATCCGCATTTTTAATGGTGGAAGCCCTTTGTGATACGAGAAATACCGTCATATCTTTGGTGCTTTCCCTGATGGCCTTTCTCAGTCTGGCATCTGTGGCAAAATCCAGGGCAGAAGCGCTGTCATCCATAATCAGTATCCGGGGATTTCTCACCAGAGCTCTGGCTATGGTCAGCCTTTGCCGCTGTCCGCCGGAAAGGTTCTTTCCTCCCGCCTGAATCAAAAGCTCCAGACCCTCTCCTTTTTCCTCCACAAAATCCCTGGCCTGGGCGATGTCAAGGGCACGGAAAATTTCTTCATCCGTGGCATCCTTTTTGCCCCAGCGCATGTTTTCCCGCAGGCTTCCTTTAAAGAGCACCGCCTTTTGGGGAACCACACCGATCTGTTCCCTGAGCTGTTTAAAGGGATAATTTTTCACATCATTTCCCCCCACTTTAACAACCCCTGCTGTTGCATCATAAAAACGGGGAATTAAGTTCACCAGGGTGGATTTACCGGAGCCTGTTCCGCCTATGATTCCTATGGTCTGTCCCTTCATGGCCTGAAAGGAAATTCCCTGGAGAGCCGGAGCCTTGGCTCCTTCATAAGTGAAATCCATGCGGTCAAACTCCACCTTGGGTGCCGCAGAATTTTCTTCTGCCAATCCATGAACACGTTCGGTGATTCCGGGTTCCACATCAAACACGGAGCTGATCCGGTTGGCACAGGCCAGTGCCTTGGAAACCGTAATAATCAGGTTTGCCAGCTTGATCAGTTCCACCAGAATCTGGGACATGTAATTGACGAGAGCTACAACTTCTCCCTGGGTGATAATTCCGGTTTCCACTTTAACCGCTCCGGTATGAATGAGAACGATGAGCCCCAGGTTGACGATCACGTAAGTTACAGGATTCATCAGGGCGGAAATCTTTCCGACAAAGACCTGGAGCCTCACTAAAAGGCCGTTTTCCTGGTCAAAACGGCGGATTTCATCATCCTGGCGGTTAAATGCACGGATCACCCGGACTCCGGCCAGATTTTCCCTGACCGTTAAAAGAACCTCTTCCAACTGCTTCTGCACTTTCTTATACAAGGGCATGCTGATGAGCATGATTCCAAATACCACGGCAGAAAGAACGGGAATGACAACAGCAAATATCACAGCCGCCCTGACGTTGATGGTAAAAGCCATGATCATGGCACCAAAGACAACGAAGGGGGAACGGAGAAACAGACGCAGGAATAAGTTCACTCCTGATTGAACCTGATTGGCATCACTGGTCATGCGGGTGATCAGAGTCGCGGTTCCAATGGTGTCAATTTCCCGGTAAGAAAGCCGGTTAATATGGGCAAATAAATCATTTCTTAAGGAAGCGCCAAACCCGGCTGCCGCTTTGGCCGCAAAATACTGGGCTGTGATGGAACACACAAGCCCTATGATGCCAAGCAGTACCAGAATGCCGCCCATTTTTAAAATAAAAGGAAGGTCATTTGTCCTGATTCCCACGTCAATGACCTGGGCCATAACAAGGGGAACCATCAGCTCAAATCCGGCTTCCAAAAGCTTAAACAGGGGACCCAGTATGCTTTCCAGTTTATAGTTTTTCAGATGCTTCAGAAGCTTTTTCATTATTCCAAATTCCTCCGCTTTTGAATAGTATGCTTCATTTATTCTAAAAGTTATATCCTGTTTTGTCAATCTTATCCTGATATACAATACCTTGATATTTTTTTTGTCCCATGGTAATATGCTACTTAATATAGTTTATAGGAAGCTTCTTTTCAGCTTCTCATAAAAGGCGCTGCATTTGGCGCCGTCTATCCGATTATGAAAACCTGTTTTCATAATATGGGCTGATTCCATAGCCTTGTCCTGGGAAACGGATGTTCCGGGATAGGAGAAAGGAGGTATTATGATTCGGTTGATACTAAGATGCGGGCAGGTATGCAGAAAGTTTGCCAGGGATGAGATGACCGTGTATGCGGCGCAGGCGTCTTTTTTTATCATTATTGCGGCATTTCCGTTTATCATGCTCTTAATGACCTTAATCCAGCTCACCCCGCATATTACCAAAGCCAGCCTGCTTCAGCTCCTGATCGCCATCATTCCCACCAATTTAAAGATGGACAGCATCATTGTGACGGTGGTTGACAATCTCTACACCAACTCCCCTGTGACCATGCTTTCCGTGACTGCGATTACGGCCCTATGGTCTGCTTCCAAGGGGATGTTAAGCATTGAACGGGGCTTAAACCGGGTATTCGGGCAGGAAAAAAGGCGCAATTACTTCGTGACCCGGATGATCTGTGCCGGTTACACCATCGTGTTCATGGTGATTTCTATTCTGACGCTGATCCTCCTGGTTTTGGGAAGCACCATTCAAAGCTTTATGAACCGCCACTTCCCCATTCTGGCGGAGATCACCCAGTACGTTCTGGCTTTTCGCACCATGTTTATTTTCATCATGACCATGTGCTTTGCCGTCCTTTACACCTACGTTCCGTCAAAGAAACAGTCCTTCCGGAAACAGCTTCCAGGCGCCGGGTTTTCAACTCTGGGCTGGATTTGCTTCTCCTTTGGATTTTCCATTTACTTCACTCATTTCAGTAATTTTTCCGTCATGTACGGAAGCCTTACTGCCATCGTGCTGATGATGCTCTGGCTGTATGCCTGCATCTGCATCCTCTTTTTAGGAGCTGAGATAAACCATTATTATTCCGAAGGTTGGAAGGAACATGATCACACATAAAAAGAGCCAGAGGCTAAACGGGTTTAGAACCCTGATACCTCTGGCTTTTTTCTTTAAGAATTAAGAAAACAGCGGAGTGGACAAATACCGGTCTCCTGTGTCAGGAAGCAGAACCACAATCCTTTTTCCTGCATACTCCGGCCTTTTTGCGACTTCCCTGGCAGCCCATACGGCTGCGGAAGAAGAGATTCCCACCAGAATGCCTTCTGTCTGGGCAATTTCTCTTCCGGTTTCGTAAGCATCCCCATTTTCAACGGTGATGATCTCATCGTAAATACCGGTATTTAAGATAGAAGGAACAAATCCGGCTCCGATTCCCTGTATTCCGTGAGGGCCGGGCTTGCCTCCTGAGAGGATGGGGGAACCTGACGGTTCCACTGCAATCACCTTGATGTCAGGGTTCTTTTCCTTTAAGTACTCTCCAACTCCGGTTATAGTTCCGCCGGTGCCCACACCTGCGATAAATACATCAATATTTCCATCCGTATCTCTCCAGATTTCAGGTCCTGTGGTTTCACGGTGGGCTTTGGGATTGGAAGCATTGTCAAACTGGCCCAGAATAACAGAACCTTCGATCTCCTGATTCAGCTCTTCCGCTTTTGCGATGGCGCCTTTCATTCCTTTAAAACCTTCTGTCAGAACGATTTCAGCACCATATGCCTTTAAAAGGCTGCGCCGTTCCACGCTCATGGTTTCCGGCATAATGAGAATGGCCCGGTATCCCTTTACAGCGGCAATACTGGCAATTCCGATGCCCGTATTTCCCGATGTAGGCTCTATGATGGTGGCCCCCGGCTTTAAGATTCCGGCTTCTTCCGCTTCCTGAATCATGAAAAGAGCTGCTCTGTCCTTTACGCTTCCTGCCGGATTAAAGCATTCCAGCTTTGCGATGATGGTCGCTGACAGGCCGTATTTCCCTGCATAATTTCCCAGCTCCATCATGGGAGTATTGCCGATCAGTTCCAGGGCGCTTTTTTTAATATTCTCCATACTTATCCTCTCCTCTGAATACCTATATTCCTATGACAACTCATACAGCTTCCCGTATTTTTCCTTTAAATACTGTATGAAATAATCCGGCGTAAAATCCTCTCCTGTAATATCCTTTAATATCTGACGGCTGGTTTTCAGCTTTCCGAACTTGTGGATGTTTTCCCGAAGGAATTCGCAGATCACTTCCATCTTTCCGTTTTTAAGAAGGTCATCAAAATCCATATCTTTTTTCATGTGGTTGTATATCTGGGCTCCAAAGGCATTTCCCAAAGCATAGGATGGGAAATATCCGAACAGGCCCTGTGACCAGTGAATATCCTGAAGCACTCCTTCAGAAGGATTCTGGGGACGGATTCCCAAGTATTCCTCGTATTTATCCGCCCATATTTCCGGAAGCTTTTCCAGTTCAACATCTTCCTCCACAATCATCTTTTCGATTTCATAGCGAATCATGATGTGAAGGCTGTAGGTCAGCTCATCAGCCTCAATCCGAATCAGGCCCGGTCCCACCTTGTTGATTGCTTCCACAAACTGTTCCATGGAAACCGCTCCAAGCTGATCTGGAAAGAGCTCCTGCAATTTCCCATAGAGGGGAATCCAAAAGGCCGGACTGCGCCCGATGATATTTTCAAAAAAGCGGGACTGGGATTCATGGACACCCATAGAGGAGCCCTGCCCTACGGTCGTCTGGGTCAGCTCATCGGAAACTCCCAATTCATAAATTCCGTGACCGGCTTCGTGAATGACGGAAAAGATAGAGCTTTCCACATGATCGCCGTAATGTGTGGTGATTCTCACATCGTGGTTGTGAAGGTTGGTGGTAAACGGATGGGCGCTCTCGGCCAGCACACCTCTTTCAAAATCAAAGCCAACGTATTCCGCAAGATATCTGGCAAGCTCCCTCTGTTTTTCTGGCCGATAATCACCCTTTAAAAAAGAAGCGTCAATCTCTCTTCCCTTTTCCATAATCTCCTTTAATAAAGGTACGATTTCTTCTTTCAACTTGCCGAAAAACTCATCCAGAAGCTCTGTATTAAAGCCTTTTTCATTTTCATCCAGCATAACATCATACAGCTTCTGACCCTCTTTTTTGCGGTAAGAAGCAAACTTTTTCTTAAAACCGATTACCTTTTCAAGGGTGGGGGCAAAATCCTCAAACTTCCCATCCTTTCTTGCCTTGGCCCAGATTCTGGCGGATTCGGCTGTCAACTGGGCATTTTCCCGGTATTCTTTTGCGGGAACGCACACCAGTTCTTCTCTGGATTCCCGTTCCTCCCGGACAATGGCCTGCTCTGTGGCAGTCAGTCCTTCCTCTTTTTCGCAGGCAGCGATGGCCTCTCCCATCTCATCTCCCGTCATGGCGTTATAATACTCCTGGGAGAGAACTCCCACCACTCTTGACGTATAAGAACCGGCACCTTCCGGCGCCAGGGTTTCATTATCCCACTCAAACAGGATGAGAGCTGTTTGAAGGGCCATGGTTTTTTCCAGCAAAGCTGATAATGTTTCATATGATTGATTCATAATCTGTTTCTCCTTTTTCTCAATCGGAAAGGGACGCTCATACAGAGTGTCCCCAAACCCGGTAAAAAAATACTTTTGAAGAAAGTCCCCTTATTTATCAGAACCAAAAATAGAAGCCTCTTTAATCTCCAGTTTTTTCAGCCATTCCCTGATCTTTTCTTCCTCATACGATTCTGAGGAAAAATCCTCCAGACTCATGTCAATGGAAATGTCTGTTTTCATAGTCGCCAGAATTTTGGAAAGCAAGGCCGCCTTTTCACCGCAAAGCTCCTCTTCACTTTCCTTTGTCATGGCTTTATAAGGAGAGCGGCTGATTCCCAGCTCATTTTTCCAGAAGTCCTGTAAGTCCTTTAAGGACTTTTTATCCGCTTCCGCCTCGTGTATGGAACGGTAAATCTCCTCCACAGTTCCGTATTCCCTTAAAAGGAGAGGTGCCGCACTGCTGACGCCCTTGACTCCCGGAATGTTATCAGAAGAATCTCCCTGGATTCCTTTTAAGTCTGCAATCTGCTCCGGCATGACGCCTTCCTCCCGAAGCACAGTGGCTGCTGTATATTCAAAAACCTTTTCAGGAAGATTGACATCCTTTTTATTCACGCCGTAAAAGGAGTAGTATTTCTTATAGAAATCATCGGCCTTCTCCTGCTTGGTCTGAACCATCCAGACACGGACATTATGTTCATCGTTTACCAGTTGGAGATAGTCATGGTCCTTTGTCAGCAGAATGATAGAAGTCTCTTCCCTGAATTTCATGACCAGGCTTCCGGCGTAATCATCGGCTTCATATTCCTCGCTTAAGAGCACTTTAAAGCCTGCACTTTTAAGGATTTCTTCTATTAATATGAACTGATCGATGAGAGGCACCGGAGTCACTCCTCTCGTTCCTTTGTATTCCGAATACAGCCCCCTTCGGAAAGTGTCTCTGGTTTTATCAAACACAAAAGCGATGTAGTCCGGCTTCTGCTTTTTCATCAGAGAAACCACTGTTTTCAGCATACCATAGATGGCATTCGTATAAGTGCCGTCCGGAGCATGGAGGATTTTGTCGTAATGCTTCTGTTTTTCTTCCTCTGTCTTTGCAAACATGATTTCCCTTGGTAAAATAGCGTAATAGCAGGTTGACAGCATGGAAGAACCGTCAACGATGATAAATTTTCTTTCCGACATGTGTCTCTCCATTCTTCAAGTGAAGTAATTCTGCAATTCTGCCTCATTTTTTGCGCCCAGGCGCTTCATGATCTCTCTTTTTTCCTGGCCGGATAATCCCTTCCACAGCTTCTGGACCCTTGGATCTCCAAAGCCCGCATAGGGAATTCCGTTTTTCTCGCATTCATAAGATGATAAATAGTGATTGATGGCGCTCCATTCCACATAAAACGCATTGATGCTGCGGCTCAAAGAGCTTCCCTTTGCCATGTCAATTCCTCCCTTTCGCCTCTGGCTCACCGAACAGCCGAGGTTTCGTCTGCGCTGCGTTTATTATTCCAGATCTGGACTTCTCCCTGATAGCCCTTAAAAACTCTCTCTAAAATCCCCTGTACGACTCCCCAGTCTCCGCCTGCATTGCTGCATCCGATCATATATGGGAAAGCGATCTTTTCCTGCTTATCCCGCGCATCGGCAAAATCACGGATTTCCTGAACAGCCTGTTCCAGGGCCCTATAATCAGTATAAACCTTATCTTTTCCATAATCGTCCTGGCCATATAAATTGGCAATCAAAAACCACCGTCCATCTTTTTGGACAGGCTGTGCGGAAACACGTCCCAAAAGCTCCCAGGTCCTTCCATCCGCCTGCTCCTGCCACTGCTTTGTCAGCAGCTTGTAGGTCTTTTCCACCTCCGGAAACAGCCTCCGGATCTGCCCATCAAGTCCCTTTTCAAATACCCCTTTGCAGTTTACCTGATGGCAGATGATGTCCGCATCAGAGGTAAACATATCCCCGTTGTAATATTTCAGCATAATCCACCCCTCCAAATATATCTGTCCCAATGAACAGGTACCGTTTACCTGTTCATTATAACCTGAATTTCCTGTTATTCCTAGCATGTTTATGAAGTTTTAAGATTTTTTCCCATCCATGCACAAAAGGAGCCTGACCCGGCCCCTTTCCTATGCATTAGAAATACTTTTTATTGCCCCACAAATTGCTCTTCTTTAAATCCAGGTACTCATTGTACGCTTTTTCCAATATCTGCTTTTCATTGGAAAACTTCAAAAGGTGATACGCTTCATGGAACTTGTAGTATCCCGAATCAATAAAATATTCTTCCCGTTGTGGTTTACTGTAATAGCTGTCGGCCATCATGAGATACCAGTGCACATCCTTTTCGACCATATCCTGGGGTGTATTAAAAGAGTACTGGCTTTTACCAATGTACTTGATAATGGACGCACTGACTCCCGTCTCCTCTTTCACTTCCCGGAGCGCCGTTTCTTTATACTCTTCACCCGCTTCTACTGTTCCCTTCGGCAAAACCCAACCTTCATACTTGTTCTTGTAATTCTTATACAAAACCAGAATTTTACCTCGAAAAATAACCACACCGCCACAGCTCGTTGCTTCTATCATTGCAATTCCTCCAGAGTGTAACCGTTTCTCCCGGTAAGGAGTCCGGTTTTGGTGTGTCTCACAGACTGGCTTTAGTATACCTCTTTTTGAACTCATATGCAATATTATTCTCTTTTCTTATCTGGAAAAATACAAATCAAAAAGTGTTCTGGCAATGGGAGCCGCTGTCTGGCCTCCTGCGCCTCCTTCTTCCACAATCACGCTGACCACGATCTGAGGCGCTTCTGCCGGGGCAAAGCCCACAAACCAGGCATGGGTTTCTTTTTCTTTGTCAAATTCCGCTGAACCGGTTTTTCCCGCCGCAGTATAAGCGTCTGTGCGCAGGGCAGAACCCGTCCCTTCCGTCACCACAGACCGCATCAGCTCTGTCAGAGCGGCGGATTCTTCGGCAGTGATTAAGTTCCCATAGGAATGGGGCATGAATTTTTTGATCATATTGCCTCCTGAATTTTCCACATGGTCGATCAGGTAGGGCCTCATCAAGGTTCCTCCGTTGGCAATGGCCGCTGTAATCATGGCATTGTGAAGAGGCGTGATCTGGGTCTGTCCCTGTCCGATGGAGGTCTGTAAAACCTGCCACGTATCGGCCCCTGCACCCATGATATAGGAGCTTTTGCTGTAGGCGATGGATAAGGGGAGGTCTGAATTAAAGAGAAGCTGGTCTGCCGTGGTTCTCAAACCTGAGGGATTTAACAAAAGGCCCAGGCTTGCAAAGGCTCCGTTGCAGGAATTGGCAAATGCCTGCTGCAGGTTTTGATGGCCGTGAGCTGTTTCATGGTAGCATTTAATGGCATACTCTCCATTTTCATAAATTCCGTCACAGTCAAAGGTATAATCCTTATAATGCTCCGGATTTTCTCTCATATATTCCAGGGCCGTCACCATCTTAAAGGTGGAGCCAGGAGGATAAAGCCCCTGGGCAGCCCGGTTTAACAACTGTCCCGATGTGTTCTCCTCCGATACCAGCCCAGCCCAGTCCGCCTGCAGGGTGTTGGGGTTATAATCAGGCTTTGATACCATGGCAAGAATCTTTCCCGTCCCCGGCTCCATGACAACCACGGCCCCCTTTCGGTTTCCAAGGGCATCATAGGCCGCTTTCTGGAGATCCACATCAAGGGTGGAAATCACATGATCACCCTGATTTTTTATGTCTGACACTTCATTGACCGCCTGCTCCACCAGATTGACGTGGCTGGTGAGGAGGTAAAAATTGGACAAGGCCTCCAGACCCGTCTTTCCATTGGCTGAATATCCTACCACATGGGCAAACAGGGAATCATAGGGATAGACTCTCGTTTCCTTTCCTTCTCCATCCACTTCTGTGCGGGCCAGCACTCTGCCGTCGCTGCTGCGGATTTCTCCCCGCACCACCCGCTCTGCAAAACTGTCCAGCCTGGCATTATAGGAGTTGTTGATCACATTCTCGCTTTTGACGGAAAGAAAATATCCAAAATACGCTGCCAGCCCTATAAAAAGTCCTACAACGCCATAGGTCAGCAGCAGGATATGGCGGTTTGCCTTGGGATTCTGATTAGCCTTCATATTCGTCGTCTTCCTCTTCATTGCGCTTGAGTATATAGAGTCCCTGTAGTATGGCAAAAATAATAAACGTGCTTAAAATCGAGCTTCCCCCATAACTGACAAAAGGAAGGGTCACTCCAGTGGAAGGGATGAATTTCGTCACCCCTCCTACGGTTAAAAACACCTGGATAATATAAATCATTCCCAGACCAAATGCGATCAGCTTGTAAAAAACGGCCTGCATCTGGCTGGCGATCATCATGAACTGCAAAAAGCATCCCAGACAGATGAGAAGGACGCACAAGGCAAAGATGCCTCCCAGCTCCTCCGATACCGCCGAGAAGATGAAATCCTTTTCCACCACCGGGATTTTTCCCGGCATTCCCCGGTAAAGGCCCATTCCAAACCAGCCTCCCGTTCCAATGGCAAAGAGGGACTGGGTAATCTGATACCCTTTTCCGGCAATGTCAGCCCATGGATTTCTCCAGGCCTGCACTCTGGTCCTCACGTGTCCGAACAGGGGGTAAGCCAGCAAAGAGGCCAGCACACCGGCTCCTAAGCCTGTCATGAGATAACGCCATTTTCCCGTAGCCACAAACAGCATAAAAACGTAGGCCAGGAAGAAGATAAAGGCGCTTCCAAGGTCTCTGGAGGCCACCAAAATGAGCACGTGAACGGCTGCAACCCCGCTGACCTTCATGACTGTGGAAAAGCTGACAGAGCGGTAAAACATGGTTGCAATAAAAAACACGTAGCTGATCTTCACAAATTCCGATGGCTGAAAGGAGTATCCGCCTATATCAAGGGAAAGCTGGGCCCCATAGCTGTTGGTTCCGACCACGCAGACCGCCCCCAAAAGGAGGATTCCTCCTGCCCCGTAAACCCAGGGAATTTTGCTGAGCTGCCACACCCGGTCAATGATGAAGGGGATGATCCATGTGATCAGAGCCGCCGCCACGACCACAAGAAACTGTCTGGTAGCCCGTTCAAAGGAAAGTCTGGTGAGCATGATAAAACCCACGGTGAGAAGCATACACATATTGTTGACCAAAAGCCTGGAGAGATTCCGGTAAAACAGCTTGTAAAGCAGAAGATAGGCGAGGAAAAATACAGCCTGGGCCAGATAAAAGACCAGAGTCCGCTCATCCCCCGTTTCCAGCCAGATAATCACATAAGCCAGAGCGTGAATGAGAAACATGACCTTATTCTGACGTTTACAGACCTTTTTCTGTTTCATCTCATCATGAAATGAAAAAAAACGGAAATTTAAATATGTGTAGAATGCGATCAGCAGTATCATCAGATACCTGGATGCATCAATCAGCAAATTAATCATACAATACCTACTCTACGCCTCGTTTGAAATGACCTCTTGTAAATTCCTTATAGGGAAGCTCTGCCTTCTGTCTGTAAAGCATTTCCTTTGCAAAGCACCGGATCACCGCCTTCGTCTCCTCCCTGCCTTCTATGGTAAACTGCAGGCGGAGGGAGGAAGGAGAAAGTCTTCCCACCTCTTCCCCAAGTCCTAAAAGGGATAAGGGAGCTGAATTATAGATGGTGTTATAACAGAAAACACAGTGGTTTTTCACTGGAAATTCCTTTCCAAGCCTGTCCTTTAAGGAAAGAACCATGGGAGTCCCGTCGCATTGTGCGGTTCCCTGATGAAGGCACTGCGCCGTCACCATCATGGGAAGGCGTCCGTATGCCAGAAGCTCTCCCGGAACCCTTAGTTTTCCCAATTCCCTGCTATTTAATTCCACCGGCCATGTCAGTTCCTCTGCTCCCAGCTTAAGAAGGGCATCCTGAGCCTGCCGGTTCATGCCGTACACTCCGAAATCAAAGATAAAAGGACCTCTGATTCCTTTTGCCTTCAAATACTCCGGTTCCTCCAGGGAACGGATCAGAAAACCGTCAAATCCGGCTGATTTCAACTGGTTTAAATGCCTGTCAAAAAAGTTCTCTGCCAGACTGCGGAAAATGTGAGGCATGGTGATCATGCACTCTTTCCCGTTGGTATGGCATAAATCCACAGAGGATTTCCAGTCTGCGGGAGGAAATGAACCTCCGTCTATATAAATTCTGTCCACATCCGGGTCTTCTGCGGCAGCTCCCAGACAGTCCGGACGCTCCAGGGAAACTGTGAGCCTGACCTTACGGGGGGCTTCGTTTTCCCCTTGCTGTCTGCTGTCTTTTACCAGCTCCTTTTTCTCCTGCGCCGGGCGGGTGAAGTCATCTAAAATTGCCTTTTCAAGCGCTTCCAGCCCTCTTCTTCGCAAGTCATTGAGAACCTGAACCGGGAGGAATATGCTTCCCTTTGTGTGAATGTCCAGGCTTTCAAAATAAAAGGGAGTGTTTCCGGTTTTATCAAGCTGCTTTTTAATCTTTTCTTCCGTCAGGGGCTGATTCTGGGCCGTCTGCACTCTTTCACCGGAAACAGTGACGGTTTTTCCCATACCTTCTAATGTAAAGCAGGCTTCCTGCCCCTCTTCCAGAAATGCAGTTCCTGCAACCGGCTCCTGAAGCTGTTTTTCCACAAAGTTCTGATCCAGATAGTCAAACAGCGGCTGGTTGCCTTCCCGGAAAGCCGGTTTTTCTTTCCATACCACCATGTCACGTCCATTGTGGCGTTTATAGTATCCGTCAGTCTGGCCGCCCCGGTCAAAAAGGTCTAAAAGAGTCTTCCGGTCCTGTTCGTCAACCCGGTAACCCTCTCTTCCTTTTTCCAGATAGAGGTCTGCATACTTGCGGTAAATGGAGGTTACTCCCGCCGTGTACCTGGGGCTTTTCATCCTTCCTTCGATTTTCATGGAATAGATGCCGGCTTCAATCATGTCCGGCATAAAATCCAAAGTGGATAAATCCTTCAGGCTGAGACAGTATGACTCTCCCTTTTTCCCCGAATTCTGTCCATCCTGCTTCACCTCATAGGGCAGACGGCAGGGCTGGGCGCACCTTCCCCTGTTTCCGCTGCGCCCTCCGATGAGGCTGCTGAATAAGCACTGGCCGGAGTAACAGTAGCACAAAGCGCCGTGAACAAAACTTTCAATCTCCACGCCTGTCTTGTCATGAATCTGTTCAATTTCCTTTAAGGACAGTTCCCTTGCCGTAACCACCCGCTCCGCTCCCAGCTCTTTTAAAAGGGCAGCACCGTAAACACCGGTAATGGTCATCTGGGTGCTCGCATGGAGGGGAAGGCCGGGAAACTGCTCCTTGAGAAATGACAGGACTCCCATGTCCTGAACAATGGCCGCATCAAGTCCTCTCTCATAATAAGGGGCCAGATAATCGTAAAGCTCCTTCATCTCCTGTTCCTTTACCAGAGTATTGACCGTCAGATACAGTTTGCGCCCATGGAGGTGAACGTAATCAATGGCCTCTAAAAGCCTGTCCTGGTCCGGGTTATCTGCAAAGGCCCTGGCTCCAAACTTGCTTCCGCCCATATAGACTGCGTCGGCTCCTGCCGCAACCGCTGCCTTCATACTTTCAAATGATCCTGCCGGAGCGAGGATTTCAACCTTTTTCTTCACGTGTGCCTCCTGTTGTACTGTTTATGGTAATGGGAAAAGAGAGGATGCCTCAGCCGCTCCTGGACATCCCCTCCTGATTCATTCTGTCATATGGGCCTTAGCAGACTTCTTCCCCTCTGCCGCTTCTTTTGCAGCTTCAAGTTTCATCTGGGTCGCCACCAGCTCATGCTTTAAGCTGTATGTTTCCTTTTCCATCTCCGCTTTCTGCTGTTCCAGCAGGTTGATCCGTTCTCTGGCCTTAAAATAATCATCGGCCATATTCAGTTCTATCATAACATTCTGGTATTCTGCGCTCTGCTTGGAAAAGCCTTCCTGCCGCTTTAAAGTCAGAATCATTTCATTTACATATCCGGCAAGGCGGTGGATGTAACCTTCATCCTCGTTTCCGGCTAAGGTGTAGATCTTGCCATCTATTAAAACTTCCGTGTAGCGTTTGGAATCCATGTTTTTCTCTCTCCCTGTTAATGGTAAATGTGCTTTGCTTATGAATATACCACACTTTCCCTCAATAGGAAAGGTTAAAATACACCTTATCTGCGCTTATTTCCTATTCCAGAGAAAGCCCCAGATGTTCATAAGCCCGTTCTGTCGCTACGCGGCCTCTGGAGGTGCGGTTTAAAAATCCGTTCATCAAAAGATACGGTTCGTAAACGTCTTCCAGGGTGCCTGCATCTTCTCCTAAAGCCGCCGCCAGGGTATCCAGGCCTACGGGGCCGCCGGAGAATTTCTCGATCATTGTGGTTAAAATAGCGCGGTCATTGTAATCTAAGCCAAACTTATCCACATCCAGGATATCCAGGGCAAAATCCGCCACTTCTTTTGTGATGACGCCGTTGTATTTTACCTGTGCAAAATCCCTGACACGCTTTAACAGGCGGTTTGCCAGTCTTGGGGTCCCTCTGGAGCGCTTGGCGATCTCTGCAGCCCCTTCTTCCTCTATTTCCACATCTAAAACCCTGGCGGAGCGGCAGACGATGATCTTAAGCTCCTGAGGGGTATAAAATTCCAGCTTCTGCACCACACCGAACCTGTCCCGCAAGGGTGCAGTCAAAAGGCCCGCCCTGGTAGTGGCTCCTACTAAAGTGAATTTCGGCAAATCCAGCCTTATGGACCGGGCACCTGAATCCTTTCCCAGCATGATATCAATGGCAAAGTCCTCCATAGCCGGATAAAGAACTTCCTCCACCTGACGGTTCAGCCTGTGAATCTCATCCACAAACAGCACATCGCCTTCCTGGAGATTGTTTAAAATAGCCGCCATTTCCCCCGGCTTTTCAATGGCCGGCCCGGAAGTGACCTTTATGTTGACCCCCATCTCATTGGCGATAATCCCGGAAAGGGTGGTTTTTCCAAGTCCCGGAGGGCCGTAAAACAGCACATGGTCCAGAGATTCCCCTCTGGCCCTGGCCGCATCAATATATACCTTTAAATTGGACCGGATCTTTTCCTGGCCAATGTATTCTGCCAGACAGGACGGACGTAAGTTAGGCTCAATCCTTCTGTCCTCTTCTGTTATTTCCGTTGTTATGATCTTACGCTCCATAGCTTCTCCTTACCCAAGGGGTCTTTATATAAATGCCAGATGCTTTAAGGAAGCCTTAAGCACATCCTCGGCGGTCATGGAATCCGTCACTTCCACTCTTCCCACTGCCCGTCCTGCCTCGGAGGCAGAATAGCCCAAGGCTGTCAGAGCATCCACCGCTTCCCCTGCCGCGCCGCTTAAACCGGAACCCTGTCCCTTTTTTTCCTGTAAGAATTCAGGGGGCAGGATATCCGATGTTTCGATCTTATCCTTTAAGTCTAAAATCATACGCTGGGCGGTCTTGGCACCGATTCCCGGAGCCCTTGATATGGCCTTGGCATCACCTGAGACAATGGCTCTCCTCAGTTCGTCCGGCTCCATGGCAGAAAGAACGCCCAAAGCCACCTTGGGGCCGATTCCGTTCACACTGATGAGCTGTTTAAACATCTGGAGGTCCTGACGGCTTAAAAAGCCATAAAGGCACATGGCATCCTCTCTCACCTGAAAATATGTATAAAGCTTTACTTCCACGCCGATATCCGGCAGCTTTTGAAGCACGGATACGGGAACGTGCAGTTCATAGCCCACACTTCCACATTCTATTACAACCATGTCCTCCAAGATTTCGGACAACGGTCCTTTTACAAAAGAAATCACTCGTTCTGTCTCCTTTTGGCTGTATTTCTATGCCATTTATCATAGCATACTGCCTGTTGTTATGCAAGCAGATAGTCGAACAAATATTCTGTTTGGAAAATTGACGAATCTGTCCCCTTAAGCTATAATAAGGAGAATAGAAAGGACGTAGCTGTGTATGATCACTCTGGAGAAAACTATTTCATTTTGCGAAACATATCCCCTTGAAAGGCTTGGAAAACGGGAAGAACTTCTGTTCTTTGATATTGAAACCACCGGATTTTCGGGAGAATACTCCACCCTTTATCTGATCGGATGTGTTTATTATAGAGAGGGAAGCTGGAATCTGGTCCAGTGGTTTGCTGACACACTGGATTCGGAAGGAGAAGTGCTGAAAACCTTCTTTGAATTTTTAAAGAATTTTACCAAGGTCATACATTTTAACGGGGACGGATTTGACATCCCTTATCTTTTAAAACGGTGCCGTGCCCACTGTCTGGCCTATGACTTTTCCGGCGTGGAAAGTCTGGACATTTATAAAAAAATCCGCCCTTACCGCAATCTTTTGGGGCTTTCCAGCATGAAGCAGAAAGCCATTGAAGAGTTTTTGCAGGTAGAGCGAAAGGATCTTTACTCCGGCGGCCAGTTGATTGAAGTCTATAAGGATTACTTATTTTCACAGGACCGGTATTTGTTTGATCTTTTGATTCTTCACAATGAGGATGATTTGAAGGGAATGCCTCTCATACTTCCTATTTTGAGTTACCCGGACTTTCTGGAACAGGATTTTTCGCTGGATAAACAGGAAATCTCGTACCAGACAGACCTTTTTGGCCGTCCCCAGCCCATTCTTAAGCTGACCTTTAAAGCCGGAATTTCCATCCCCATTGGCTTTTCCAAATCCAATTCCCTGGTGCTTTTAGAGGCAGAAGAAAATCTTCTCACCGCTGCTATTGACTTATTTGAAGGGGAGCTTAAGTATTTTTATTCGGATTATAGAAATTACTATTACCTGCTCTATGAGGACAATGCCATCCACAAAAGCGTGGCGGAATACGTTGACAGAGAAGCCAGGGTAAAGGCTACGGCAAAAACGTGCTATACCCGAAAAAACGGCTGTTACCTTCCCCAGTTTTCTTCCCTTTGGACCCCATCTTTTCAAATGGAGTTAAGGGATAAAGTCAGTTATATTCCATATGAAGAACAGCTTTTTGAGAGTCAGGAAAATGTCCGTCTCTACACCCGCCATCTGGTTGATATCTTATGCCGGTAAGGCATGGAAAGGGGATTTTATCTAATAGGTCCCCTTTTTTAAAAGGTGTCTGATATAGGCAAAGGTACGCTTTTCCCCTTCTTCCTTTAACATCAGCAGAAGTTTTTCCAGCAGCGCCTTTGTCTCCGGATGGATGACCATATAAGGGCTGGTGTATTCATGGTATTCCCAGGGAGAGCTGTCTGTATAGGCCTTTCCCCTGTAGGTTTTGGCAGCGGCGATCCGGTCCATCATCATCTCAATGACGTAATTTAAAGGAATTCTATGCCCTGATAAGCCCTCGGAAAGGTCGGTGGTAAAGTCGATCCAGTATTCATGATGATGCTTATTGCGGCCTTTATGATGGAGCCACGCCCTGGAAAAACCCTTATCCTCCCGCTCCGCAGCATTGGGACTTCTGTTTCCCTGATAATAAAGAACTCCAAGCCAGAATTCTTCCGGGCTGTATTTTGATAAATCGTGCAGCAGTCCCTGTTTGAAAAGGCCTACACGAAAGCAGTTTTTCATAACCCTGAGTTTATGTATGGTAATGGTATAAAAATGCCCCCACAGGTTTGTAAATTTCATTGTCTTTCCCTTCTTTTTTCCGGCAGAAATCTTTCTACATTCTACCACAATTCCCACCGGTTTTGCCACTGATTTTTTCTTCCATAAAGTTTTTGATATTTTTCTTCTTTTCGGGCGAAAATATTTGACACTTTTACCTTTTTATGCTATTCTTAGGGCAGTTACAGAATGCCTGTAACTGAGGCGTTTTTATTCACTTTTATTCATTTTGGAGGTATCATTAATGAAAGGTACAGTTAAGTGGTTTAACAACCAAAAAGGTTACGGATTCATTTCCGACGAACAGGGTAACGATGTATTTGTTCACTACTCAGGCCTTAGCATGGACGGCTTCAAGTCCTTAGAAGAAGGCGCTGCCGTAGAGTTCGATGTAGTAGACGGTTCCAAGGGCCCGCAGGCTACCAACGTTATCAAATTATAATCATTGACTTATCAGTGTACCTTTTTCAATATACAGGAAGAAGTTATATTGTTTCACATGATTACGATCAGAGCCATCCGAATGGATGGCTCTTTTTGATATTTGTTTCTCAGTGAGGTCACGCCTGCGCTTTCTCATACAGCTCTTTTAAATCTTCTGAGGTAAACTCATAGTTCCTGCTGCAAAAATGGCAGTTGACTTCAATCGGTTCCCCTTCTTCAATCATCTCCTGAAGTTCCTTCCGTCCGATGCTGACCAGGGCCTTTTCCACCCGCGCCTTATCGCAGTTGCAGAAAAAGCGGGTGGGAACCTGTTCCATCATGTCCAGACCCAGGTCTCCCAGAATGTGCTCCAGAATCATTTCCGGCGTATTTCCCTGGTCTAAGAGAGCGGTGATGGAGGTGATCTCACTCAGCCGTTTTTCCAGCTTGTCAATCATCTCATCCGTTGCGCCGGGAAGAAGCTGGATAATAAATCCGCCTGCCTGCTTCACTGTATTGTCCTTGTTCATCAGCACTCCCAAGGCTACGGAAGAAGGCACCTGCTCTGAGGTGGCGTAATAATACGTCAGGTCTTCGGCGATCTCGCCGCCCACCAGTATGGTCTGTCCCACGTAAGGCTCTTTTAAGCCGATGTCACTGATGACTGTTAAGACTCCCTCTCCTACAGCGCCGCCCACATCCAGCTTTCCGGCCGGGCTTGGAGGCAGCATCACAGAAGGGTTGTAAACATATCCCTTTACGTCTCCTTTGGAGTCGGCTGTCACTGTCAGACCCTCAATGGGTCCGCTTCCCTGAATCTTGATGGTGAGAAGATCGTCTTCCCCCTTCATCATAATTCCCATCATGGCCCCTGCTGTCAGAAGCCTGCCCAGTGCGGCAGTTGCCACAGGGCTTGTGTTGTGAGCCTGTCTTGCCTGCTCCACTAAATCCCTGGTTGTAGCTGCAAAGGCACGGATCTGGTGATCGCCTGCCGTTGCCCTTATAATATAATCAGACATATTATTATTCCTTTCCCTGTTCTCTCGCTATCACATAGATTCTCTCGCTGTCACCCTTTGCCGGAGATTTGGTAAATGCATCGTAAGCGGTGATAAATTCCATTCCTGCCGCCTCAATGGCCGCCTTCACCTGTTCCAGGGAATAGGCCCTTTGATAATGATTTTCCGTGTATTTCCGGTATAAGTCCTCTTCCTGGCGGATGAACAGGGAGAGGCAGTATTCATTGATTCCCGTTTCCTGATCGTAGTAATTATCCCAGATAAAGCTGCAGTCCTCCCGGTCCTCAGCAATGGTGGAGTCTCCCAAAATGTGTTCGTACTTATAAATGGAATTTAAATCAAATATAAATATACCCTTGGGGTCCAGATAATTGTTGACCAGCCGGAATACCTGGACCATGTCCTCGTAATCCAGGATGTAGTTCATGCAGTCGCAGATGCTCACCACGGCTTTTACGGTTCCGTATAATTCAAATTCTCTCATGTCCTGCATGAGATAAAGGATGTCTCTGCCCGACTCTCCCCGCTTTTCCATGGCAGTCTGCAGCATATCTTCGGAGTTGTCCACTCCGATCATATCGTAGCCCTTTTCAGCCAAAAGCTCTGTCAGGCTTCCGGTTCCGCATCCCAGGTCCAGTACCAGGCCATCCTTTATTCCGTATTCCTGCAAAAGACCGGTTACATATTCACACCACTCTCTGTAGGGTATGTTGTCCATGAACAGATCATACACCTGGGCAAAGCTGGTATATGCTTCCATTGCAATTCTCCTCTCTGATGTCCTTTCGTCACACATATAGCGTCCCTCGCAGCATTCGCCAGATTCAGGAATGCAACCATTCCTGCACATGGCTCATTGCCCGCGGGAATAACAAAGCAGGTAGCTCCTTAAGAGATACCTGCTGCCTGTGTCCGGTTTGATTACAGGTTGCTTCCGCAGCACTTTTTATACTTCTTGCCGCTTCCGCAGGGACATGGATCATTTCTTCCGACTTTTGTTTCCTTTACAACGGTTCCGGAAGATTTCTGCTTCTTGTAGAGTTCTTTTTTCTTCTCTTCTGTCAGGATTTCATCCCACTGGGGAAGGCTGTAAAGCCACTCTGCTTTCGCTTCTACCATGTTATAGTACAGCTTTTCCGGGTCGATCTCTATTTTTACCACTGTCTGCTCGTCCATGGTCTCAATAGGATTTTCATATCCCTTTAAGCTCTCGTTGATTCCATCTAAAAATCCGGTCATAGTCTGGATATCTGTGCCATATCTCTTAGCCAGTTCCTCTACCGTTCCCTCTACAACTTCAGCAGGCTTGGAAAGGATATGCTCATAAATTCCTTTTTCCACCCTAAAATATTCAGTCCACAGTTCTTCTCTCGCTTTATCATCCAGCCCGTCGCCGTATGCCAGATTTCTCCAATTTTCTAAAATAGCCATGTTAAAAACCATCCTTTTGTCTGTTATTTCTGGTAACGCTCATCTTACAGTATATAACATCTTCTTAAATTTTGCAAAATGTTTTTTTGCTTTTAAAATTATGCAGGCGTTTATCCGGTCTTAATGCTCTTATGTAAACAGGTTTTTGCCTCCAGCAATTTCTTCGCCTGGGACACCAGATTCTCGTCAGTGCGGAAAATATCGTATTCTCCGATTCCCGGAATTCCCATATTCACATCTTCTTTTCGGTAGATCATGCCGCTGTCTGCAATGACCTTTCCTGACATGTGAAAACATCTGGCATCAATTTCTTCCATCAGGCAGGCAATGGCCTCTGCATTGACCCCGCTTCCCACCAAAATATCGGTTTCATCTCCTGCTTCCCTGATCAATTCTCCCAAAAGAGCCTTTCCCTTCATACAGGTATCCTGCTGCCCGGAAGTCAGTATGGTATCCACACCGATCTCCTTAACTTCTTTAAGGCTTCTGTAAGGGTCCCTGCACACGTCAAATGCCCGGTGCAGAGTCATTCTTCCCTTTCCGGCCTTTTCTCTCAGCGCCTTCATCCGGTCTGTATCAAGATTTCCGTCAGGTCTTAAGCATCCCACTACAAATCCATCGGCCCCTAATTTCCGGAACATTTCCACATCTTCCATGATCATCTGAAACTCATGATCTGTATACAAAAAATCTCCGTACCTGGGCCGCACCAGCACATTGATGGGAACATCGCAGGCTTTGCGGACCTGTTTGAACTGGCTTATGCCGGGAGTGGTTCCTCCGATCACCAGATTGGCACAAAGCTCCAGCCTGTCCGCTCCTCCCCGTACTGCTGCTTTGGCAGATTCCACAGAATCCACACAGACTTCCAAGATATAGTTTCCCATCACGTTCTCCTAACTATATATTTTTTATTGTTCTGACTTACTCTCTGGCTTTATGACAAGCAAAAAATACCCTTGTGTTATTTCCTGCGTCTTTGGTGTTTCTTTTCAGCAGCTCTATTACGGTATTTTCCTTTATCAGCTTTTGTGTATGTCTTTCCGATGCAAAGCATATATGATTTATCAGCGTAAAACAAGTTCAACACAATAAGTCATACATAATTTATACTCAAAATCATTTGTTTCTAGTGTATTTCATTCGTCTTTTCTTAACCAACCGCACTCCATGGCGTTATTTAGATCGTTGTTTTCAAATAGCCAAATTATATCCTCAATTTTATATAATTATCTGTACTACTTTGAGTGATAATATAAGCAGTTAACTTTTTTATTTAATTATCCTCCAAATTAGCAACTTCAATTTGCTCTTCTAACACTTTATTTGTTATAATTAAGATAATATTCTCTTAATACATCTGCAAACTTCATTTTAGTAAAACGTACGTATCTATTATAAAAAATAATAAATAAAGAAACGCTTAACAGCATCAAAACAAAATATAATATATTAAAAGTTATCGTTAATTCTTTCAATAAAATAGCCCTGATCAGCAAAAAAGTAAATTGAAAGGCTTCAAATCATACTACTATATGACAAGGTGGACTTCACCTTGTCATATTCAATTTTTCTTTATTGCTCCATTTCTTATCTTAAAATTAATCCTATCAAGATCATTTTTGGATAAAGAAGAAGCTTTTATTAGCTGATTTATCATATCTATACTCTTATCATGACCTTATGTTTCATGGTAATCATAGTTGTCTGTACGTTACTCCTTTTGAATATTACGATCCCTTCTTCTTATGTATTTACCATAACTATTCATTAATACGTTTTTGCTTTTTTCGTGCCCTTCGGAGGCACACTGCTCCAACAAACGTATAATTTCATCCTTGTCGCCATGTTTCGCCTGCAACTTAATTGCTTGTCTAAAGAGGTATTCGCTATCAAAGGTCTCGTTATTACTATCGCTTTTGCCCCATTCCATAAAATTAATATTTAAAGATAAATGATTTAAATTACGGAAAGACTCTAATGCCATAATCGCATTTATGTATTGTTGAGAATAGAAAGCATACTTGCGTATGTTTCGGTTCACTTCTTGCATGTCTCCAGTCACTTCCAATTTACGTTTCTGTTTTTCTTCAAATATGGTTTTTGTGATACTAAATGATTCCTCTTTTAATGATTCAATGGCTTGGCGAATACTGTCAGGCGTTACTTGCTGTAAACCATTTTGGTTTACAATAGCTGCATAGGTTTTTTCAGGGCTTCTTTTTTCAAAAGACGAAATATAGTCTGTTAAAGATATCTGATAGACATTATTACTGCCAAATAAAAGCTTCAATTGATGGTCGCCCAATACTAAATATCCATCATCTCCAAATGGCATTTCACCACTTGTTAAGGTTATTGCCTCGCAAATAAATAGGTATCCCTCTTTTTTTAATATTTTTGATATAAGTTCAAACATTTCTAGCCAAGACTTGCTGTCTATTTCATGGAGAGTATTAACAAGTAAAACAAAATCAAACTTAGTAGTTGTATTTATAGACAATAATTCTTCATGTGTTGTAAAATGTTTTTTAAGACACTTAATATTTTCAGGTGCCTTTTCATAAGCATCAAATGTATAATAATAATAGTTGACCAGAGTTGAATTTTGTTCCTCTTCAATTAAATCAATATAATTTCCAAAGCGTCCCTTTCCTGAACCGTAGTCAAGAATATTAATTTGCTCATTATTCGAATGCTTCTTTTTTAAGATGGTTATAAGTTTTAAGAATTGTTCATCTGCTTTATTATCATCAGTTATTGATTCTGGATCACAAAAACATTCTGCAATAAATTCGTAATATTGCCAAAGGTCTATGGAATACAAAAACATTTTAAGATTATCATAAGATTGGCCAATAATCTCATTGAAAACTTGATGATATATTTTAGAAGTGCGCTTAATGAAATTACCATTTTTAATGTATGTAATCTCTGAAAACTCAAAGAAGGGTATTAAGTGCAATGAATGGGTAGCAATCCATAAAGTTGCTTGCGGCAACTCGCTCTCAAGCAAAGTGATAAGCTCAATAATCTTTTTCGAATGCAAATGTAATTCCGGCTCATCTAAAATTACTACTAATTTTGAATTTCGTCTCATGGCCAATGTGCAAAGAAAAAAGCAAAAGTAAAATAGGTTCAATTCTCCTGGTGACATTATTTTTAGATATTCAGATAATATTTCTCTTTTACCCTTTTCATGTAAATGCAGATATATCTCATTATCGTAATATTGGATTTCGATATCCAACAGTGATTTTAAAAACCTATTGATAGTTTCATATACAGTCTCTATTCTTTGACCTCTTCTAATATGCCTCGACGGAAAATGCTTAAATTGAAGTAATTCTGCAATCATATTCATACAATCGTTTTCAATAAGAATTAAAAATTGATCAAATGAGCAGTCTAAATTGTTAACACACGTATCAAATAGCGAATCTTCCAATTCAATGTTTTCTTTTGCTTTATACTTATATGATAAAGCTGGGAAGTTAGCATAAATGATTTGATTAGATTGATATTTTAATACATGTGAGTAATAATCTCTTATCCCAAGTAAAAATCTGGTTTTACCGCATCCATTAGCTCCAATAATCAAATTCTTTTTTTCGCTATATTCGATTACTTCAACATTTGCTAATCCTTTTTCTTTAAATATCTCTTGTCCGTCTTTAATCTTCACTTATTTATCCTCCTAAGGTCAGAATAGGTCTATAATTCCTAGAACTGTTATATACTCAATGACTCAATAATTAGCGTTGAAAGTTACCATTGGTGAATTTACCGAATTATAAATGATTCTTTGTGTTGAAAAATGTCAATGACAATATCATAGCATAACTACATTCTAAAATCTACTTAGATTCGCTAGTCTCAATAACGAATGCGAAAACCACCCATTTTTTTGATTGCATCTACACTCCGCTTCTTGCACCGTTTTCGGGTATCGCAACGGGAGTAGCGGTCTGTCTTTCCGGGCAGGTATCACTCCCCGCCCTTTAGTATAGCGATATG